>CAZEEP010000011.1:29216-105395 GCA_964511295.1 uncultured Prevotella sp. | reverse complement strand
AAGCTGCAAACTTACACTTTTTTTTGAAGAAAGCAGATTGTTTTGCCGTTTTTCATATTGAAAGAATAAAAAAAATCGTAATTTTGCGTTTGAAATGCAAAGAAAGTATTGCTTGAAGCACATTAAATAAAACTCCATTAATGCTGCAATGTCAAGGAACATGACAATCAAAGAAGCGCAAGACTCTGTAGATGAGTGGATAAAAACTTATGGCGTACGCTATTTCTCTGAACTGACCAACATGACGGTGCTTACGGAGGAAGTGGGCGAGCTTGCCCGCGTCATGGCACGCAAGTATGGCGACCAAAGCTTTAAACCGGGTGAAAAAGACAATCTTGGCGAGGAGATGGCCGACATCTTGTGGGTACTGTGCTGCCTTGCCAACCAGACGGGAGTCGACCTAACAGAGGAATTCAGGAAAAGCATTGAGAAGAAGACAAAGCGTGACGCTATACGCCACAAGGAAAATCCGAAGCTGAGATGACGTTGCTTTTACGATAATTCTAAACGACAAGATTGCAGTTCGCGACCATAAGAATAACAGTTCAAGACAAATAACCGACATTAATGAACCGGAGAGACTTTCTTAAGGCAAGCGCGTTCATTGCGGGCGCAATGGTTGTAGACACGAAGACCTTTGCCGCACGCATAAGCCTGATGGGGGTGCCAAAGCTCACCATAGGCGTTCTGAGCGACATACACATACGTGGAGAAAACGAAATACCTGTTTTTGAAAAAACACTCAAGTATTTCCGCGACCGCAATGTAGACGGGGTGATTATAGCCGGAGACATTGCAGACACCGGACTTGAACGGCAAATGAAGCTCGTTGCAGACACGTGGTTCAGGGTGTTCCCAAAGGACAGGTTGCCTAACGGTCACCATGTGGAGCGTCTGTTCATCTATGGCAACCATGACATGGAAGGTTTCAAATACAGCAATTGCATAGCATTCCTGCCAAAAGAACAACGCGACGAGGTCATAGCGCGGGAGGCTATAGTAAACAAGCGCGCCGCCTATTGGCAGAAATACTGGCACGAGACATACAAGCCCATATACATTAAAACCGTGAGGGGCTATAAGTTTGTGGGTGCACACTGGGAGGACTGGAAAGGCAATCATGGCGTTCCGGCGTTTCTCGAAGCCCACAGGCGCGAGTTGTCGGGCAGCAAGCCGTTCTTCTACTTCCAGCATCCACACCCCAAGAACACTTGTGGAGGGTCGTGGGCGTGGGGGCAGGACGACGGCGCATCGACAAAGGCTCTGAGCCAATTCCCCAACTGCATAGCTTTCTCCGGCCATTCCCACACCATCCTGAATGACGAGCGCACAATATGGCAGGGCGCGTTCACAAGCGTTGGCACATCATCGTTGAGCTACACCTTTTCGCTGGGTGGGCGCGAGAACACTTATGTAGTGGGCGAGACAAACAAGAAGATGCCCTATCAGATGCGCCCGATAAACCAGAACGACGGCAAGCAGGGCATGATTGTGACGGTTTATGACGACAGCATAACGATTGAGCGGCGCGAGTTTGTCTATGACGAAAGCGTGGGTGACAACTGGATTATCCCCTTGCCGACACCCGGCGACCGCACATTGTCGTTTGAATATCGCACCGAACATGCGCCTGTGCCACAATTCCTGAAAGGCGACAAAGTTACTGTGACCAGAGCCAAGGGCAAAGACCGCTATGGCGTTGAGCAGATGCAGACCACCGCTCGTTTCCCAAATGTCTTGAAAAAGCGCAACGGCGTGAGGGCGTTCGACTTTGAGGTCGGCATAGAACTTCACGACCAGGACGTGTACCGCATGGCTTGCACCAAGCGCGTAATGTCACCACGTTTCTATTTGGGAGAGAACAAGGACAGCGGCGAGGTGACGTGTGTGTTTGGCGAAAACGAGGCACCGGCAGGCCGCAAAGCCCGCTTCCACGTGCGCCCATGCAACTGCTTCGGCAAGAAGGGACAGGAAATAGTGTCGGATTGGTTCGATTTGAAATAAGCTTTTAATCAAAGAGTTAAACATAAAAACAAACAATAATGGGAATAATAAAAGAACAAATAAGCAAGCAGATACAGGCTCAAAAGAGTCGTGGGGTTATGAACGAAAGCAAGATAGACCAGGCTTTCTCAAAATATAACCTCAACGTAAACGAGGAAGAAGTGCGCTATGCGGTAAAGGAAATCGAGGCAGAGAAAGTGCCCGAGAACGTGAATCGCGAAGTGAAGAAATTCTTGCTTGGCAGCGTGGAGCTGACTTCGCTGCACACTACAGACACCGAGGAAAGCATCCTTGCGATGGTTGAAAAGGTAAACAAGTTTGCTGTCGACTACCCCGACCTGCCTCATGTGGCTACAATATGCGTCTACCCCAACTTTGCCCATTTGGTGCGCAACACGCTTGAGGTGGACGGTGTGGAGATTGCCGTAGTGAGCGGAAGCTTCCCCTCGTCACAGACATTCATGGAGGTAAAGGTAGCCGAGACGGCTCTTGCCATAGGGGACGGAGCTACTAATGTAGACATAGTCCTGCCAGTGGGCAAATTCCTCTCTGAGGACTATGAAGGCGTTGCCGACGACATCACTGAGCTGAAGCAGACTTGCGGCGAGGTGCCCATGAAGGTCATTCTTGAAACGTGCGACCTCGGAAACCTGTCGAACGTGAAGAAAGCCGCCATACTGGCAATGTATTCGGGTGCCGACTACATCAAGACTTCCACGGGAAAGGAAAAGGCAGGAGCCACGCCGGAGGCTGTCTACGTGATGTGCCAGGCAATAAAGGAGTATTATGACGAGACTGGAATAATGATTGGCCTTAAGCCAGCAGGGGGCATCAACACCGTTCATGATGCCGTCACTTATTACACAATCGTGAAGGAAGTGCTTGGCGAGAAGTGGCTCAACAACGAGATGTTACGCCTTGGAACGTCAAGACTTTGGAACACGCTGCTGGACGAAGTTCTTAAGGATTAAGGCCGCCCTGCATACATGCGCCGTGCGAGAGTCCCTCACGCGGCGTACGTAATAGTATCACGCGGCGTGCGTACCGCGCTCATACGGCGTATGAGCATGGCACGCACGCCGCGTGAGTTTTATAAGAATTATTTTTCCCTTTCAATCACAAAGTCGAGATAAGCCTTAAGGCTGTCTTTGACCTCGCCGTCCTCAACCTCGGTTTCAAGCAGAGCCATGCTTTCGGCATGCAGTTCCCACATGCGCTTCTCGGCATAGTCAATACCTCCGTTTGCCTTGGTAAACTCCACGAGGCGGGCAATCTCGTCTTTCGTCACCGTTCCGTCCTTCACCTTATGGGCTATTTGCAGCATTTCGGCATTCTGAGTGGTGTTGAGCACGTAGATGGCAGGCAGCGTTAGCTTGCCCTCGGCCATGTCGTTGCCCGTGGGCTTGCCTATTGCCGAGTGGTCATAATAGTCAAAGATGTCGTCTCTTATTTGGAATATAATGCCCAGGTTTCTGCCGAAGGTCTTGGCGTTGTCAATCTCCTCCTCGTCGGCTCCTGCGCTTAGTACGCCAATGGCGGCGCACGCCTCAAACAGTGCTGCCGTCTTTTGCTTAATGACTTGGAAATAGGCATCTTCGGAAAAGTCTTTCGAATTGATATTGGACAATTGCAATATCTCGCCATTCGAAAGCGTCCTTCCAAGCTCGGCAAGGTAGCGCACTATGACTTCATTGTGGGTGTAGCTGATGTGCAGCAAAGCAGTGGAAAGGATATAGTCGCCCACAAGAACCGCCACCTTGTTGTTATACATTTTGTTTACGGAAGCCTGCCCGCGCCTTTCTGCGCTCTCGTCCACTACGTCGTCGTGGACGAGCGATGCCGTGTGAAGAAGCTCAAGCCCCACGGCGGCGTGCAGCGTCACGTCGGTAATCTTGCCTTTGCTTTTTGCCATGAGCAATATCAACATAGGGCGCATGCGTTTGCCTGCGCGTTGACGGATATGGTCTAAAGCCTGCTGCAACAGGCCGTCGGCATGGGACAAAGATTGGTTGAACAACCCTATGAAGTCGTTCAATTCAGAAGCTATTGGTTTCCTAATCGCTGATATATAATCCATCACGTGCTGATATTTGATACAAAATTAGTTATTTTGTTTGATATTATAGCAATATTTTCGTAATTTTACGGAAAAAATAAGACTTTAGCAATGGACAAACTCTTTCTTTTCGATGCCTATGCCATCATTTTCCGTTCATACTACGCTTTCATCAAGCGCCCTACTATCAACTCCAAAGGCCTCAATACCTCTGCTATAATCGGTTTCTGCAACACTTTAAAAGAAATTCTCGACAAGGAGCATCCTGTCTATCTCGGGGTAGCCTTCGACCACGGCAAGACTTTCCGTCATGAGGCTTACCCTCCATACAAGGCGCAGAGACAGGAGACACCTGAGGACATACGCCGCGCCGTGCCTTACATCCAAGAGATTTTAAAAGCCATGAATATACCTATTCTGCAGGTTGACGGCTTCGAGGCTGACGACGTGATAGGCACTTTGGCAACAAAGGCTGGGTTGGCAGGCATTGAGACATACATGCTCACTCCAGATAAAGACTACGGGCAGCTTATCCGACAGAATGTCTTCATGTACCGTCCGCGCCACGGCGGAGGCTACGATAAGATAGGCGAGGCGGAGATTGAGGAGAAATACGGCATTAAGTCGGCGGCACAGGTCATTGAGCTGCTTGCGCTTATGGGCGACTCTGCCGATAACTACCCGGGTTGTCCGGGCGTTGGCGAAAAGACTGCGGTGAAGCTGATAAACGAGTTTGGCAGCACCGAAAACCTGCTTGCAAACGCCGACAAACTTAAGGGCAAAATGAAGGAAAAGGTTGAGAACGCGCACGACGACATAGAGATGTCGAAGTTTCTCGCCACCATCCGCACGGACGTTCCTATTGACCTTGACCTTGACGCTCTGAAGGTGAAACGGCCCGACGAGGAAAAGCTGAGGGATGTTTTTGAGGATATAGAGGCAAAGCGGCTTGCCGACAGATTCCTTGGCAAGGCTGAGAAAAAGGCAGCTCCGGTTGCCCAACAGCTCAGCCTTTTTGCCGACAATGCTCCTGCCGGCACTACGTCAGAGCCTGAAGCCGCTGACAGCACAAGCCTTGAGAGCATAAAGACAGTAAAGCACGATTATTATCTCATTGATAATATTGAGGCTGCCAAAGGGCTTTGTGCCAAACTCATGCAATGCCCGGCAGTCAGCCTCGATACAGAGACAACGTCGACCAATGCCATTGATGCCGAGCTCGTAGGCATTAGCTTTGCCATCAAGGAACACGAAGCTTGGTATGTCGCCATACCGGCTAACCGTGACGAGGCTTTGCAATATACCAATGTCTTTAAACCTCTTTATGAAAACGCCGACATTCTGAAAGTTGGGCAGAACATAAAGTATGATTATGAGGTGTTGCGCTCATACGGCATTGACATCCAAGGAAAGATGTTCGATACCATGCTTGCCCACTACGTCATACAGCCTGAGTTGCGCCACAACATGGACTATATGGCAGAGACATTGCTCCATTACCAGACAGTGCATATTGAAGAACTGATTGGAGCCAAGGGCAAGGGGCAGAAGAACATGCGCGACCTTGACCCGAAGAAGGTTTATGAATATGCAGCCGAGGATGCCGACATAACCCTGCAGCTTAAGAATGTGCTTGAGCCACGGCTGAAAGAAGCAGGGGCTGAAAAGCTCTTTTGGGAGATAGAGATGCCGCTCGTAAAGGTTCTCGCCGACATGGAGATAAACGGCGTGTGCCTTGACACCGACTCGCTGAAGGAGACGCAGCGCGTCTTCACCGAGCGCATGAACCAGTATGAAAAGCATGCTTACGAGGAAGCCGGGCAGGAATTCAACATCTCGTCGCCCAAGCAGGTAGGAGACATCCTGTTTGGCAAAATGCAGCTTGTGGACAAGCCGAAGACGACAAAGACAGGGCAGTATGTGACTTCAGAGGAAGTGCTGCAACAACTGCGCGGCAAGGCTCCTATCGTTGACGACATCCTGAACTACCGTGGAATGAAAAAGTTGCTTGGCACCTACGTAGAGGCTTTGCCTAAACTGATAAACAAGCGCACGGGGCACATACACACTTCGTTCAACCAAGCCATCACCGCGACAGGCAGATTGTCAAGCAGCGACCCCAACTTACAGAACATACCTGTGCGCGGAGACGATGGCAAAGAGATACGCAAATGCTTTGTGCCCGATGCAGGATGCCGCTGGTTCTCGGCTGACTACAGCCAGATAGAGCTTCGCATAATGGCTCACTTGTCGGGCGACGAGAACATGATAGAGGCTTTCCGCGAAGGTCTTGACATTCACCGTGCCACGGCAGCAAAAATTTGGAAAGAGCCGATAGAGCAGGTAACCGATGCCCAGCGCAAGAAAGCAAAGCAGGCTAACTTCGGCATCATTTACGGCATAACCGCCTTTGGCTTAGCCCAGCGCATGGATATACCTACAGGCGAGGCGCGCCAGCTGATTGACGATTATTTCAAAACATTCCCCAAGGTGCATCAATACATGGAGGAAGCCAAGCAAAAGGCTCGCGAGAAAGGCTATGCCGAAACCATGTTCGGCCGTCGCCGCTATCTGCCAGACATCAATTCGAAGAACAATACCGTTCGTGGCTTCGCCGAAAGAAATGCCATAAACGCGCCCATACAGGGCAGCGAAGCCGACATCATAAAGATTGCCATGATACGCATTTGGCAACGCTTCAAGGCTGAGGGCATCCGTTCGAAGATGATTTTACAGGTGCACGACGAGCTTAACTTCTCCGTCGTTCCCGATGAGGCAAGCCAGGTGGAAAAGATAGTAATAGAGGAAATGCAGAACGCCACAAAGCTCATGGTGCTCCTTGTGGCTGATGCAGGATGGGGCGGCAACTGGCTCGAGGCGCACTAAGGTACAGCCTGAACGGGCTTTGAAAAGCTGCGATAAGGCAAAGCCATATCAAGGCAACGCATGCTGAAAACAATGTGGGCAATTATACTATCGGCTGTTTGAAAACTTCATTAAGCCTCATAACGACGGGAATGTAAAAAAACAACAGCCCGACAGTTACGGCAATTGTCACTAACGGGAATTGAGTGCTGCCAATGTAATGGTAAACAGAAAGAGGCGTCAGCAGGAGGAGAGGCACGCCAAAGCATAAAGCCAAAAGGCGCAGCATCCTCTTGTACTTGCTTTTCCTGCTTTTCTTGCGAACCGCTTTTACCACGTTGTCGTTGATTTGCTTGACAGTCATTTGGCGCATTGAAGCCTCATCAAGCAGGCTGTCAAGCAGTTCGTCATTTATCATTTCCATCGTTCAATCTCTTTTTAAGTTGTTCACGAATACGGTGGAGGCGCACGAGCACGTTGCTCTTTGTCATGTTTAGCTTGCGGGCAACCTCCTCCGCTTTCTTTTTCTCATAATAATGCAGCCTTACGATAGCTTGGTCGTCGGGCTGCAATTCGTTTATTGCAGCCTCAAGGCTTTGCAACATCAGCTCTCGCTCCTCTGAATATTCATTGTCTTGCCAGGCATTGTTCTCATTTATTGCCTCTGTCCTATGCCGCCTTTCCTTGTCAAGCTCATTTAGGGCAAGGTGCATGGCAATAGCAGTTATCCAAGAGGAAAGGTTTTGCCCGCGCCAGTCGTCAAGCCGTGAGTAGACACGGATGAACGTCTGCTGGGTTATTTCCTGTGCCAAGTCGTTGCGTTTGACAAGCGAAAGAACCTTAGAGAAGATTGCTGCAGAGTGGTCTCTGACAACGGCGGCAAACAGTCTGCTGTCGCCGTGCCTGATACGTGCTATCAATTCTTTGTCTTCCATGCTTACCTTCCTGTCACTTAGCAGTCCCTATTGCTTCTTCTGTTCCAAATGGTATGAAACAAAGAAAGAAGTTAGCAGTCCCAATCCACAGCCGGCGGCCATAAAGACTAATATAGCGAAGTCTTTGTCCAAATTTAGCAACCAGCCAAACAGGTAGCCGATGCCGATGCCCAGCAGGGCAAGTCCCCTGTAAAGGATGGCGTACATGCTATTTGTCTTAGGAGTCTCCGGCGTTACGAGAATCTTCGCCGTTTCCAGGTCGATATGGTTTTCGATGATGCTCTCGCGGATGCGCATTTCGTTGTTCCGCTTTTTTATTGAAGATACTGTTCCGCTGATTATTCCAATGATACCGCAAAGGATGCCGAGCGTAGAGCTTACCAAGCCAATAAGATTTCCTTCCATAACTGTAATGTTTTAATTGATTATACTTTTGTTGTTCTGTATATAAGACAGGCATAGAGGAAAAAGATTACAATTATTCACAAGAAAAATATAAATATTTTGGGCTTTACTTTGGAAAACACTATATTTGCAAATACCTAATACGGTGGCGGCACTCGTGGCCGTCCGCATCACCCTTCCAGACTAATTTGGACGAATGGCGGATAATCATTAAAAACAAAAGTAAAATATGGATGCAATTGAAATGCTTATGACCCGCAGGTCTTGTCGGGCTTACAAGAAAGAACAAATCAATGACAGCGAACTTGAAACCATTATTGACTGCGGACTTCATGCCCCTGCGGCAATGAATCTGCAAGAAACCAAGATAATAGTTGTGCAGGAACCTGAGAAGCTTGCCAAGCTCTCGAAGCTCAACGCTCAAATCATGGACACAGACAGCGACCCGTTTTACGGCGCTCCTACCGCATGTCTGGTTGTGGCTGCGCCAAACAGCAACGGCAAGCCTTCGCATGACCTCAACCCTGTGAAAGACGGTTCCCTTGTCATTGGTGCCATGCAGAACGCCGCGTGGGCACTCGGTTTGGGCTCATGCTGGATAAACCGCCTGAAGGAAATGCTGGAGTTGCCCGAAGGCAAGGCGTTGCTGCAAGAGCTTGGTCTTGATGGCTATATAGGCGTAGGCATCTGCATACTCGGCTATCCTGCGCATGAGCAGGCAGAGCCAAGGAAAACAAAGGAAGGCAGGGTTATAAGATACTGAAATCGCTTTTCAAACTATGAGAGGCTGTTCATTTCTCCTTCTAATAAAAGGGGTGAAATGAGCATCAGCTGAGCTTGAATGGCTTTTCTAATAGAAGCTGCCCTCGCTCATGGCAAGACATCGCCCCCTCCCTTTTGGGGGAGGGGGCGATGAGAAGCTTTGAGCAGCGGTGTTGGCTGCTCATGCAGTCACTTTCACTATTTACTTTATTTGCCGTTTCAGCAATTCCGGCAGCAAGCGGGTTTCGTCAGCCACGGGCACGCCCACGGCTTCCAATGACTTGATTTTGCCTTCGGCTGAACCTGAGCCGCCGGAGATGATTGCGCCGGCGTGGCCCATCTGTTTGCCCGGAGGGGCTTGGCGGCCGGAGATGAACACAGCCACGGGCTTGGTTACGTGCTCTTTGATGTATTGTGCCGCACGCTCCTCGGCATCTCCGCCAATCTCTCCTATCATAGCTATGGAGTCGGTATCGGGGTCATCTTGGAACATTTGCAATAGCTCCTCGAAATAGAGGCCCACCACTGGGTCGCCGCCCACGCCTACGGCTGTTGATATGCCAAGCCCGCCGGCAACAAGGTCATAAACCACTTCGTAGGTCAGTGTACCGCTGCGCGATATGACGCCTGTATGACCCTTCTTGAATATGTTTGCAGGCATGATGCCAACCATGCTCTTTTCCGGCGAGATGAGTCCCGGACAATTGGGGCCGATAACTTTCACGCCCTTGACGCGCGCGTAGTTCTGCGCCTCAACGGCATCAATTACCGGCACGCCCTCAGTGATGCAAACCACGAGCTTCACGCCGCTGTCGATGGCTTCAAGCATTGCGTCCTTTGCAAACGGGGCCGGAACAAATATAATGGATGTGTTGGCTCCGGTTGCAGCAACAGCGTCCTTGACAGTGTTGAACACAGGAATGCCGTCCACCGTTTGTCCGCCCTTGCCGGGAGAAGTGCCGCCTACTACCTGTGTGCCATACTCTTTCATCTTTGCAGCGTGGAAGCTGCCGTCACGCCCGGTGATGCCCTGAACAATGACTTTCGTATCTTTGTTGATTAATATGCTCATAATGGTGGAGGTGTCTATTTGTTCTTACTCAGTTCCACTGCCTTGTGGCCTGCGTCAGCCATTGTGGTTGCCACGGTGAAATGAGTGCCTTTGAGAATCTCGCGTCCCTCTGCCTCGTTGGTGCCGGTAAGGCGTATGACAATAGGAATGTCGGTCTTGATAGTCTTGAAAGCCTCTATTAGTCCTTTTGCCACATCATCGCAGCGCGTTATGCCGCCGAAGATGTTCACCAGCACGGTGTTGACATTCTTGTCGCTGAGGAGCAGGCTCATGGCGTCCACAATCTTCTCCGGATTTGACGAGCCGCCGATGTCGAGGAAGTTGGCGGGTTCGCCGCCGTAAAGCTTTATCATGTCCATCGTAGCCATTGCCAGTCCGGCACCGTTGACCATGCAGCCAATCTTTCCGCCGAGGTTCACGTAGCTGAAGCCGTGTTCCTTTGCCCATTGCTCCTTCTTCTCTGCCTCGTCGGGCTCGAATTGCTCCTTCACGTCAGGATGGCGGAAAAGGGCGTTGTTGTCGAACGTCATCTTTGCGTCGATAGCTTTCAGCGTGCCGTCCTTAAGCAGTACGAGGGGATTGATTTCTACAAGCGACGCGTCTTTTTCGATGAATAGCCTGTACAGAGCCTTGAATATTTTGGATGCCTGTTTTACTTGCGCCTTGTCGTCGAACAGCTTCCATGCAGCCTCATTGGCTTTGAAATCTGCCATTCCGATGGTTGGGTCGATGATAATCTTCACGATTTTCTCAGGCGACTCCTTTGCCACCTGCTCGATGTCCATGCCGCCGGAGCGCGAGAGCATCAGCATGGGGCATTTAGTACGGCGGTCGACGAGAATGCTGACATAATATTCAGAAGCAATGTCTACAGCCTCTGATACGAGCACGCGGTCTACGGTGTAGCCCTTGATGCTCAAGCCGAGTATGGCTTCGGCATTCTTGCGTATCTCCTCCTCGTTGCTGCCGAGCTTCACGCCGCCTGCCTTGCCACGTCCGCCGGTGTGCACCTGGGCTTTCACCACGGCTTTTTCCGAGCCAAGCTTGCGGTAAGCCTCCACAGCCTCGTCGGGCGTGCGGCAGAGGAAATGCCTGTCCACTGGCACGCCATACAGCTCGAAGAATCCCTTGGCTTGATATTCATGTACCTTCATAACGTTTATAGTTTTGAGTTTGTTGTCAATTGAGATCTGGCGGCAAAAATACAGATTATTTCCGAGAAAGGCACTACTTGGCGTGAAAAAGATTTATAAAATTACGCCCTGTGCCCTCCTATCTGGTTGTTGCGTTCTCTCTGTGTCGCCCCGTCTGCGAAGTTAAGACCCTTCAGCAGCGCATTTTTGCCGAAGGCTCGCTTTATCTTCAGCGAAGCTTCTTGCAGCTTGCGCTCCTTTTCCAATTTAGCCTTCTCTTTTTCCTTTTCGGCATTCAGTTTTTTATAGTCAGTAAAGAGGTCGAGCTGAACCGGGTCCGGTTGCCTGTCCTTCGCTCTCTGCTCACTCACTACGTCGCCTATAGTGATGTTCACGCGCCTGACAAGAAGTGCAGGGTTGACAATCTCGTCGAAAACGCGCATGGCGGCATCAGTTATAAGCCTTGACGAGGACGTTGGGTCGGCGAGCTTCATGCCACCGTGGGCGTGTTTCGGTACCTTGCGGCCATACCAGTCTGTGGATATGTCGCCATGATACTTTGCAAGTGTCGCTTGATCGGCAAGGCTGTCTTTGTCATAGCCTATTGTCAGGTGGACGTAAGATCCCACGAGTTGCCCTGACAGCAACTCTAAGGCAAGGCTGTCTGCCATTTCCTTCACTACCACCCGTACCTTGTCCACGGTGTAGGGGCAGTGCAATACCTGCCCGTTGCCTATAGAGTTGGTTGCCGAGTGGTATGCCTTCACCATCTTCATTGTCACGGGCTCCCATCCCCAGGCGTGGTCAATAATCAGCTCGGCATTTACCCCGAATAGTTTGTACAGCAACTCCTCGTTGTTGATGGACATGCGTGCCAGCTTGCCCATAGTGTCTATCCCAAACCTGGCAAGACTTGCAGTCACGCCTCTGCCGAAACGCCAAAAGTCGGTTAGAGGGCGGTGGTCCCACAGCTTCTGTCGATAGCTCATCTCGTCGAGTTCGGCTATGCGCACGCCGTCCTTGTCGGCAGGCATGTGCTTTGCCACGATGTCCATTGCCACCTTGCAGAGATACATGTTGGTGCCTATGCCTGCCGTGGCCGTTATGCCAGTGGATTCCAACACGTCTTTTATCATGGTCATGGCAAGCTCGTGAGCCGTCATCTTGTATGAAGACAGGTAAGGCGTTACGTCTGCAAATATCTCGTCGATGGAATAGGCATGCACGTCTTCCGGCGCAACATATTTAAGATATATATTGTATATCTTCTTGCTTACGCGCAGGTATTCTGCCATGCGTGGCGTGGCGGTAATGTAATCGGCCTCCATGTCGGGGTGCTTGTCCAGTTCTGTTGCAGAGCTTGTCTTGCCCCTGAACGGGCGGTAGCCGTTGGCTTTGAGTCTGTCGGCATTGACCTCATGCATCTTCTCCACCACTTCGAACAGCCTTGCCCTGCCGCCAAGCCCGTAGGCTTTCAGCGACGGCGACACGGCAAGGCAGATGGTCTTCTCGGTGCGGCTGATGTCGGCGACGACAAGGTTGGTCGTCAAGGGGTCAAGACCTCTTGCGACGCACTCTACCGAACTGTAGAAACTCTTCAGGTCGATGGCTATATACGTATGGCTGTCATTTTGCATACACCCTTTCCTCCTTGCCGTTTAAGACTATGCAAATATACCATTATTATTTTAAATCGGCAATGGTCATACCCTTCCGCCGTTTTTATTTATCCTTTTTTAGAATTTCACGGCAATGAATTTTCGGCGCAGTCGTGATGCGTGGCAATTGGTACGGATGAGTGTGTCAATTGCCACGCACAAGCAGACCGATTGGTATGGATTAACACACCAATTGGTACGCATTGTCGTTGCGATGTAAAGAAGAACGTTGAGGGATTGGATTACAACAGATAGCCGGCGTAGAGAATTCCGTTCCACGCCGCGAGATACAGCGTGAGCACAAGCAACAGTACGCGAAGCGGCTTGAGCCAGCGTGTGCCTGCGGAGCGAAGCACGAGATAGCCCATCGGGATGGTAAGGATGAAAAGCCAGTGTGGCGACATGATGTAAACCTCGTTGAGTCCGAAGCCTAATACAAAGTGGATTACCAAGTCGAAGCCGAAGAAAGAAAGCGCAAGCCATAGCCAGCGCGACTTCCTGCCGCACCATATCCCTGCTATGAAAAGCAATGCGATTATTGCTTCAACGATATAGTTGAAGCAATAGCGGTATTCTATGATGACGGGTCGGTTGACGAGTACGTCCTTCAGCAGGTAGTCCTGGTGCAGCTGTATGGGCTCGCCGAAAATGTTTTCTACAAGCGATTGCCAGCGCGGCGTGCTGATGTCGGTCCATTGCCCGAACTCGGATTTGTCTATGGGTTTGCCTTTGTGCAGATTCCATGCCTTTTTGTGGTCGCGCTTGTATTTTGCCACAATCTTCTTGTTGAGCAACTGATTGTAAGCCTTTGCAATGGCGGCTGAATCCTTCAGGGAGGTGGTGTCGCGGAAAGCTGCGTACATCCGTGCCCTCATGGTACTGTCCTTCGTTGCCTTTGCCTTCTTGCGGGCAAGGTAATTGGGCTTTTCGAAATATTTCCATTCAAGTCTTGCCCCGCACCATATAGTGACTGACGGGATGATGACGGCGAGAACCAGGTTGGCGGGTCGCCAGAACTTCTTCCCGTTGACAAAAAGGCCGGCGAGGAACACTTTTATGCCGTTGTTGAGAGATACGCCTGCCGTGACAATGAAGAACAATACGGTTTGCCACTTGGTGAAAGGACGGTGCGCCTTCAGCTTTTTGCCTGCCACGTAAAGGGTGAGGATGAGCATGAACATGGACAGGCCGAAATGGTCGGGGACGCTTATGCCCACTATGACGTAGGCGAAGGAAAAGGTGAGCCAGCCCAACAGCCATGAGTCAACCTTTTGCAGCCCTATGATTTCGCGGAACGAGCGATAAAGCAATATGAAGCTGTAGAAACCGCAAAAGACGAGTATGAGAGCCATGACAACCGTTGCCCAGTTACACCCCGTGAGAGCCATCAGCCCTTGATTGAGCTGGTTGGGGATGTACATGAAGAAGGCAAGCAGCGGATGGCGGTATATGTTGTATCCTGTGCCCCAGTTGGAGATGACGATGTACGATATAGGGTCGAAGCCGGATATGTGGAACAGCTTGGCGAAAAGCTTGCGGTAGTTGTCGCTCAGTTCGAACGACTTGCCGGCGTATGTCCACACCACCAGCGCGTTCCATAACACCACGTAGAGCAACGCGCCTGCGGCAGGCAGTCGCTCATCACGCCTTATCTTGAATATGCCGAAAGGATTTCTCATAAGAGCAGGCTTTCAATCACCTTTGGAAAATACTTCATTTCCAGCTCGTGCTCCTTGGCGGCTATGTCGTCGGGCGTGTCGTCGGGCGACAGTGGTGTGCTGTATTGGGCAATAATCTCCCCACCGTCGCACACCGGATTAACCCAGTGCACCGTCATGCCTGTTTCCTTTTCGCCGGCAACTTTTATAGCTTCGTGCACGTGATGTCCGTACATTCCTTTGCCGCCATACTTTGGCAGCAATGCCGGGTGCAGGTTTATCATGCGATGGTCGTAGAGGGTTATGAGCCAATCGGGTATTATCAGCAGGAAGCCGGCGAGCACTATGAAGTCTATACCGTGCTGCTTGAGCAGAGGCAACAGTATGTCGGGATTGTTGAAGTCCTTTTTCATGACCACTGTCGTTGGCACGCCAAGCTTCCGTGCCCTTTCCAAAGCGTAGGCGTCGGCTCGGTTGGAGAGCACGAGGCTTATGTTCACTTTGTTGCTGTCCTTGAAATATCTTATGAGGTTTTCGCAATTGGTGCCGCTGCCTGATACGAATATCGCCACGTTGATCGGTTCCTGATTTGCCATAAATAGAGGAATTGATGGTTTTCGCTGGCAAAGGTAGTGTTTTTTTGCCATATACTGCCCCAAAGGGCAAGAAAAAATAAAAACGCCTTTACCCTATGGTGTTATTGTGGCAATGCCGTCTAAAGAATAGTATGAATATCCGTCTTAGCCCCAATGCAGGGACTGCCACGAGAGCCGCCTCTGCATTGGGATGAGCGCGTTTGGCCATTCATGAAAATTAAGAATGGCTTCCTTACCTTTTCAGGAAGAACCTCACAAGAAGGAAGTTGACGGGCACGCAGACGCAGAACATTGGTATTGGTGCCAAAGCCTTTGGCACGCCCACCCACAGGAAGAGGTTGAGCGTGAGCATCTGCAAGAGATAGTTTACGCAATGGCTGAACAGGAAGCCTGCGCCGCGCTTGGCGTTTGCCTTGACACGGAAGGTGAAGCGTGTGGAGGCGAAGAAGTTGAAGACGAAGCTCAGGGCATAGCCCACGGTCATGGCAACGCTTGTCCAAAAGTGTTGGCGTGCGGCCGGCATGCCGTCGGCAACAAACTGCACAAGCGCATAATAAATGGCATACTGCAGCAACGTTGCCGCCACGCCAACAATGCCAAAGCGCACCATCTCGCCGAGCTTACGACGACGGTCGCCAGAAATATTGTTCAAGAAGTTTCCCATTGCTATGTTTTTTATCGCCAATGCCGTTGCCCGGCCGCAAACGCAGGGCATGGCATCATCTGAAAGGCATGAAATGTCCCTCGTCGGCAAAGGCAAGCATCTGCTTGTCGCCACGGCTGTCGCCGTATGCGGTCACGTGATAACGGTCGCGGTTGGCCTTCAGGTCGGGCAACGCCTCTGCCAATCGCCGCACTTTCTCTGCCCCGTAGCAGTTTGGCGTGAGGAAACGCCCCGTGAGCCTTCCGTCATGAACCTCAACCTCCGTGCCAACGACCTCAATCAGCCGAGTAGTCGCGGCGGCGTATTCCATGTTTCCGCCATAGAAGAAAGGTATCACCCAGTTGCTCACGCTTGCGCTGATTATGAAAACGCGGTCGCCATTTTCCACAGCAGCCGCCACGGCTTCCCTGCCACCATAGCGCAGCAAGTGGCGGCTCCAGTTGCCGAACCTGTCGCACAGGGCATCAAACTCGCCTGTTGCCATTCCCTTGAAGAAGAATGCGAACAGGCGTTCCTTGGTCTTGCCATTGTCGGCAAGGCGCAGCTTCATGCACACAAGCAACGGGGCGAACAGCGCAAGCCCGAGCAGCAACCGGGGCAGACCCTTGGCGTAGCGTATGAAGCACAAGAGCGTGTCGGCGGAGGTGAGCGTGCCGTCAAAGTCGAATACCGTGACCTTGCGCAATTTGTCGTTTCTTTCCATGATGTGCCTGGCAAAGAAGGGTTAATATATTATGAAGACGAATGTCACCAGCCACGCCAGCACGTCAAGCTGTATGAAACGGTCGTAGAGGATGATTTTCGTGGGGTTGCCGCTGCGCTTGTCAACCACGGCAATCTGTATGTAGCGCAGCAACCCTACGAGCACGAATATGCTCGTGAGGTACAGATTGTCGGAGCCAAACCGTGCCACCACGTCGGGGCTTACGGTGTACATTATATAACACACCAGCGTGACCGAAGCCGTTATGGTGAGCGCCTGGTCCATGAAAGTGGAATTGTAACGGATGGTGTTCTTGCGAGGTGCCTCGCCGGTGCGTTCCATGCGCAGTACGTCGTCGCGCCGCTTGGCAAAACTCATGAACAGCGTTATGAGGAACGTCATGAGCACAATCCATTTGCTCAAGGCTATGCCTGTGGCCTCGCCGCCGGCAAGCATCCTCAACACAAAGCCGAAAGCCACGACGCAAACGTCGATAATGGCATACTGCTTCAGCTTGGCGCAATAGGCGAGGTTAAGGCACCAGTAGAAAAGTATCACCAGCGTTGTTCCGATACTAAGCATCGCGCTCATTACCATGCTCAACGTGAACATGACGAACATGAGGGTGTAGGCCTGTGGCACGCTCACCACGCTTGACGCTATGGGGCGGTGGCATTTCTCCGGGTGGCGGCGGTCGTCGGCAACATCGTGTATGTCGTTGAAGCAGTAAATGCTGGATGCGGCAAAGCTGAACGCAAAGAACGTCACCAAGCCACTGTAGAGTGCCGAAAGGTCAAACAAGGAACCGCCAAACAGTATCGGCGCGAAGACAAAGAAGTTTTTTATCCATTGTGGCAAGCGCAGCAGGCGCAGGCACGCCTTGGCTTTGCCCATTGTCGCAGGATTGTCATTAGCCATAAGCTTATTCTGTATTTTTTGCAAAATTACGTAAAATAAATGGAAAAGGGCATGCCATGCAAACAGTTTATCATCGTTTTTCCATACTTTTGCAGCATAAAGGGTATTGTCTTTCCGAGACATGCTAAAAACACATCAACTACCAAACAAAACATTTTTATGGAACAACACTTTTGCCAGAGCTGCGGCATGCCGCTGTCCAATGAAATCAAGGGCACAAACGCCGACGGAAGCCTCAACGACGATTATTGTGTTTATTGCTACAAGGACGGGGAGTTCACACAAGACTTTACTATGGACCAAATGATAGACTTTTGCCTACAGTTCTTGGACCAGATGAACGCAGCTTCGGGATGGAACTACACCCCTGCGCAAGCCAAGAAACAAATGGAGCAATACTTCCCACACCTGAAACGATGGAAAGACAACCCTGGTCTGGGGCAAGGACACGGGCAAGACAACGCTGACTAAACATGTGCAATGGCCGACAGTTTGCGGCTAATCTTCGTTGAGGCCTTCATCAGCAACCATGCCAAAGGCAACGTTATGGCAATGCATACGAGGGATGTCGGCCAGTAGCTCCAACTTTTGGGGAGGTAATCGAGCACGAAGTGTATGTGTATGAGATAGCATTCGAGGCTTAATCCGCCAACCCACGCCAACGCACCGTTCACCCATGCCGGCAAACGGCGTAGCATCCTGTTGCACAGCAATATGAAAGTGATTGTTAGCGGTATGTAAAGCATTCGCTCAACGAACAGTGGAAACTGTCCGTGGCGCACCTGCTCAAGGAAGAAGCACGAGGCAAAGGTCATGAGGAACATTATCCACAGCAGCCAGATGCCCTGCCCCTCAATGGTGCGTTTCTGCTTTACTATCTCACCCATGTTTATGCCTATGAAGAATATGGGTACGCGGCTCCAAAATATCTCCAAATGGCCTACTGTACCGTGTATGGGTGTCACCCACTGAACCAGTACGCACCACATAATCATCACTACGGGCAGCCAACGGTATATGGGGTGCTTGCGTATCAATGCCATGTAGGGAGGCGCAAACAGGTACAGGGCCATAATGGCTGGAATGTACCAGAAGTTAAGCTCGTCGAAACGCCAGAAGTTCCAGTTTATGGTTATCTCACCAACCAGGTTGACGAATGACGCGAGGTCGTGCACATGGATGCGAGGTATATAGTAAAGACAGGCTATGATGAGCCACGCCGGGTAGATGCGTATCAGGCGGCGGAAATAAAAGTGCTTGTATGAAGACTCCTTTGTCCATGAGAACCATAGTCCTATACCACTGAGAAATAGGAATATGTCTACGCCAATGTTACCCATTCGGCGCAGCCCGAAGAAAGCGTCGGTACGAGCAAGGTCTACGTGGAACAGGATGATGATGAGCATGGCAATGCCCATCAGTTGTCCGCGGAAGCGGGATATGTTGGCAAGCTCTATGTCGGGGATTTTCATAGTTTGGGGTTTGGTATTTTCTTCATTACCTCTCTTATCAGCCATGCCGCCCCGATGCTTGCTATAATGTAGAGGAACAGTCCGGCATAGATGTCGCCGTGGCGTGACACGGGAATGAAAATCTTGCGTATGGCAGGGTGGATGATGAACAAAGCTGCTGATATGCCGCCCATCCATTCAAGTGTTTTATAGGCAATGTTGCCAAGGCGCGGCAATGGCAGCTGGCCAACAACCTTTATGAAATATACTGACGCATAACATATAAGCGCGGGCACAAACACCCATGTGTAAAAGCTTTCGCTTGCCGAAATAATGAAGAAAGATGTCACTACCCAGCACATCAGCAATGATCCGAAGTTCATCCTGACGAGCATTATCTTCTCGCCATAGCGCGCAAACAGCAGTCCGAGCCCAAAAGGAAGCATGCCGCCCATGAAGTTGTATCGCCAGCGGTTAAGTGCTTCGCCTTCAGGATTAAGCAACAGCTGCGCCGCCGTGCAAATAACCATGAGTCCTACCGTCCATCCCCAGTGGCGTTTATACAGCACCAGCCTATAGACAATATACAGTTGAAGCATCAGTCCGAAGAACCAGAACGGCCCGGGCCAAATGTTGTGGTCAGGTTCAGGGTGGAGATTGTTTATCATCAATAGCTGTCCTGCTATCTGCTCAACTGTGTAATGCCATGAGCCTGGGGTAATCGCATCTATGATGGTAAAGCTGATGAACCCCACAATCATCATTTTGAACAGTTTCAGGAAATGGTAGCGTATGAACGACCACGAGCGTCCTTCCAAGTCTGCTTGGAGAGTGGGTTTGGAGGGGCGCATTGTGTATTTTTGTTCTAATCCGAAAGCACTGAGAAACAAGAAAATAGGCACGCCATAATGTCCGAAAAACGATATGATATGGGCTGGGAGAAGCGTATCGGTGTTTGTCGTAACCTGTGTGAGCCAGTCTACGTTGCGTTGAAAATATTGATATTCGTTTTCCTTCACCACCGGGTTAAGCCAATGGCAATAGTTGTGTAGGAATATGCCTATAATTGCAAGGCCGCGAAGGGCATTGCACTCACTGCGTGTCAAGAGGTCTGAATTCATCAATAATTATTCTTTGTTTTTAAGTGAAGCTTCGTGAGCCTCCCTCAGCTTGTCATAGTCTACGGAGTTCTTCAATATCCTTGGCCGCATCTGGTCGTACTCTGGTGAAAGTAGGTTGTACTGCGCATGATAATCCTTAGAACTTATGCCGGCGAGCCATATCAGCATGTGTGGCAGAGCATCGGTCATGAAGCGACGGTCTTTTGCGTCCTTTATAGCTTTGAAAATGTCAGGGTGCTTAACAGCATATTTGTGAGAGCACCATATCCAGAAAGGCACCTCGAATTCGTAGTGGGCTATTGGCCAGTCAACTGCCGACGAGTGGTTGCGGCACAGCAGGTTGCGTCCTGGCTCATATATCTCCTCGCCGTGGTCGGGCATATATATCACGATGGCGTCATCATTTTTAAACTTCTTCACTATTGCGTCTACGATAGAGTCGTTGTACAGGCAAGCATTGTCATAGTAGGCTACGATTTTGCGCTTCTTTGCGTTCAGGTCGGGTCGGCTTTCCGCATAGTCGTCGGCATTGAAATGCGTCTGGTATTTGGGATAGCGTGTGTTGTAGCTCACGTGCTGGCCTATGAGGTGAAATATTATAAGGTTGGGCGTGCTATCTTTGCTGAGGCTTATATTGCCATCCTTCACAAAGCGGTTGTAATCCATTATCAGTCCGTTGTCAAACTTATGGAGCTTGTCGTTTCGCAGGTCAAACTGAGCCTTGCTAAGCGTGGGATTGTTTAGGAAAAAGCCGCCGGAGAAGTCGTAGACGGCTTGCTTTGCCTGTGGAAGGAATTGGTTGGTGAGGAAGGTTACTTTGTATCCTGCTTTTCGGAAAAGCTCAGGGAAAAGAGGATAGTCGCACCACTCGCCTTTCTGCCCTACGACATGCATTGACAGTATGTTCTTGAACACGAAGCTCGTGAGATTCCAGCATGTCACTACGTCGCTGAACTTTGTGAGCATGCCAGTTTGTTCAAGCTTTATTTGCCTTGGTGTGTTCTTTACGGGGTAGCCATAGAGCTGGCAGTGAGCCTTGCTGTAGCTTTCGCCTATGATTAGCACTATGTTTGGCGAGCGGTAGCTGCACGAGTCAACAGTGACTTTCCTTGAAGCCTCAATACATTTTTCTATCTGTTGCGATGCAAGTTCGTTGCTGTATATACTGAAGGCGAGACGGTAGATAGGCAGGTAAAACTCGCCGTGGTCTTTCTCCGTCAGTATATGTTCAACGGCACCTATGGTGTCGGCAGTCATGAGGCGTGTCATGCCTCGCTTGTTGCTCCAGCTTGCGCAAATGCTCCATATTAGCAGAGCCATTACGCATGCTGACAGGCCAATCCCAAGCTTGTTACAATGGTACGGAGAGTTGACTGCTGAAATGAAGTCATCTAAACAGTTCTTTTGTTGGATGCCAGTGTTTTCTTCTTTTGATAGTGCCTTTTGCTTTGCTTTGGTATAGAGGCGGAAGGTTATCGTTGCCCCTGCGTGGAGTGTTATAAGCAACAGAAGCCAACCAATGGGAGAGGTGATAATGCCGAAGTTTAGATAAGTATTGAGAAATTCGCCAGCTTCACGGCTGTCGGTTTCGCCTACGAGCAGGAGCATTGATGGTGTTATAGTTGAGCCAAATTTCCAAAAGCAGAAAACGTCGGTTATGGCGACGCTATAGAGTATCACATATAAGAAGCGGCGAACCCATACGCGTATTTTCTTTGGGATTAGCGTAAGTACAGCGCATGCTACGTATAGGTCAAGGAAAAGCTCAAGCCAAAGGTTACTGTAGAGATGGGCATCCTTGGTGTCTGGCAATGTGAGGGCACTACAAAGTACACCGAGGATGTACATTGTGGCAAAGAATATGGCGTTGTTGAGTAATGGCAGCATGAAGAGCCGCATTATACGTCTGATTATTCTCATCTGCGATAAGCTAAGCTATTATTTTGCAAAAATAACATAATTCCACTTTATGGCAAAATGTTGGGACAAAAATATTAATTGAAGCCATCAAGAGCTTACTTTAGTTAGTATGGTAGTACTGATTTACCATATCTTCTATACAGTCAGGCACGAGCCCTTTGACGCTTTCTCCATTTCTCACTCGCTGTCTTATCTCTGTGCTGCTCACAGGGTAAAGCTCTGTGTTTACAAGCGTTACTTGGTGTGGTAGTGAGGTTTCGTCAATGGCGTATTCCTTACGTGGATATACTATGATTTTATAATTGGAGAGAATGAATTCCGGCTTTGCCCAGCGGTCAAAGGCAAGCCAGTTGTCTGCGCCTATTACCAGCGAGAACTCGCATGATGGGTAGTCTTCGCTTAGATGTTTGAGCGTGCTCCATGTATATGAAGGTTTGGGCAGGTTGAACTCATAGTCTGAAGCCTTAAGTCCGTATTCCCCTTCAAGGGCTTTTTGAACCATTTGCAGGCGCAGGCTATTGTCAAGTAAGTCGGTTGCCTCTTTCTTGAAAGGGTTTAGCGGCGACACCATGAACCACACTTCGTCAAGGCATGCTTTTTGCAGTATTTGCCTTGCGAGGTGAATATGGCCTGTGTGAATTGGGTTGAAGCTACCGCCAAAAATGCCTATACGCTTTGAGTGTTGAGCATTGAGCATTGGCTTTTATGGTTGCTTTTATTGTTTAAGAAAGTTTTCACCGCCTCCAAAGTTGCATCTTCCGCTTTTTGTAAGTCGTCATTGACGATAACCTTGTCGAATTTGTTGGCAAAAGTCAGTTCGTAGGAAGCCTTTGCCAGCCGTTGCTCTATTACATCTGGCGCGTCAGTCGCACGGTGCTCAAGCCTTTTGCGTAGTTCGTCAATTGAAGGAGGCTGTATGAAAACGCTCAGCGCGCGCTGCCCATAGTGATTTTTAATGTTGCATCCGCCTTTCACGTCAACATCGAAGATGACATTATCACCTTTTTCCAATTGCTGCTCCACCTGAGCTTTCAGTGTGCCATATAGTCTGCCTGGATAAACCTCCTCGTATTCCAGAAACTCATTGTCAGCAATTTTCTTGCGAAAATCTTCTTCTGTCAAGAAAATGTATTCTACCCCATTCTTCTCAGTGCCTCGTGGGGCGCGTGTAGTTGCGCTTATTGAAAACGCCAAGTTCAGTTCCGGGTGTTTGTTCATCAGATAAGACACGATAGTGCTTTTGCCACTGCCGGAAGGCGCAGAGAAAATAAGTAGACTTCCTTTCTCACTCATAATTATGAATTGTTGAATTATGAATTTGGATTTACAGTGCGTTCAGCACTTGCTCTTTTATCTGCTCCAGCTCGTCCTTCATCTTCACCACGATGTTCTGCATTTCGGCTTGGTTGCTTTTAGAGCCTGTAGTGTTAATCTCACGTCCCATCTCTTGTGCTATGAAGCCAAGCTTCTTGCCGTTGGGCTGGTTTTCGGTCATTGTTTCACGGAAGTATTTCAGATGGTTGGCAAGTCGCTGTTTTTCCTCGCTTATGTCGAGCTTTTCTATATAGTATATAAGCTCTTGCTCAAGTCGGTTCTTGTCGTATTCCACTTCTGGAATCTGCTCCAGTCCCTTAATGATGTTTTCTTTTATTTTGGAAACACGGATCTTCTCGTATGGCTCAATGCTATGCAGCAGAGTCTCAATGTTGTCAACTTTCTCGTTGAATTTCTTCTCCAGTGCTGCGCCTTCCTGACGGCGGAAAGCTACGAGAGCGTCCAAAGCCTGATGTATTGTTTGCAATGCTGCCGTCCATTCCTCGTCCGACAGTTCCTCTGTGTTTGTTTTCGTAGTAACGTCTGGCAGGCGGAGCAGCGTGGCATACCAGTCGGTAGGTTCAGGTATTCCTGCCTTTTCAGAAATAGCTTTCAGCTGCTTGTAATAATTTTCCACAAGCGAAGCGTTAATAGGTGTTGCGTCGACAATGGTGTCTTTTTCAATCCAAATGGAAAAGTCTACCTTGCCGCGAATCAAAGTCTTTGCGATAATCTGGCGGATTTCCATCTCCTTCTCGCGATAGAGTGGGGCGATGCGCGTAGAAAGGTCAAGAGCCTTACTGTTGAGTGACTTTACCTCAACGTTGATTTTTTTGTCTTTGTAGGCCACAACAGCCTTGCCGTAGCCGGTCATTGATAGTATCATGATTACTTTCAAGTTAAATTTCTGCAAAAGTACAAAAAATGGGGGAAAAAGAGGTAAATTTGCACTTTATTAAGAATAATAATATCATATATGTCTTGCATATTGAATATTGAGACGAGCACGAACGTGTGTTCGGTGGCCGTGAGCGAGGACGGAGGCATCATCTTCGAGCAGGAAGACCACAGTGGCCCCAACCATGCAGAGCGGCTTGGCTCGTTTGTTGACGAGGCTCTCTCGTTTACTGACAACCACGCTATTCCGTTGGATGCAGTAGCCGTGAGTTGTGGTCCGGGTTCATACACTGGTCTTCGCATTGGTGTTTCTATGGCGAAAGGTATATGCTACGGCCGTGGTATAAAATTGCTTGGCGTGCCGACGCTTGAAATATTGTGCGTGCCTGTGCTTTTGCATGAAATGGTAGAGGAAGAAGACGGATTATTATGCCCGATGCTCGATGCCAGGCGAATGGAGGTATATGCCCAGATCTTCGACCGAGCCTTGTACGAGGTGCGCCCCATACACGCCGATGTTGTTGACGGCAACACTTACAAGGAGTTTCTTGACGAGCATCCTGTTTACTTCTTTGGCGACGGGGCCATGAAGTGCAAAGACGTGATAAACCACCCTAACGCACGCTTCATAGAAGGCATAGAGCCTTTGGCAAAAGGCATGTTGCCGCTTGCCGAAAAGCGTATGGCGGAGCAGAAGTTTGAGGACGTGGCGTATTTCGTGCCGTTTTATTTAAAGGACTTTGTAGCAAAACTTCCAAGGAAATTATTATGAATATCCCAGGACTTGATTATAACACCCAGCGCGAGAAGCTCATTCTTCCCGAGTATGGCCGTGAGATTCAGAAAATGGTGGACTACTGCATGACGCTGCCTGACCGTGAGGAGCGTTTGCGTTGTGCGACGACAATAGTGGACACAATGGAGCGTATGAACCCGCAAGTTCGCCAAAACGACAGCTATAGGCAGAGGCTGTGGGATCAGTTGGCTTTGATAAGCGACTTCAAGCTTGATATAGACTGGCCGGTAGACGTGTCGGAAGCCCGGGTGATACATGACAAGCCGAAGCCGATGAAGTATCCCATGAGCAAGATACCCGTGCGCCACTATGGCAAGATGGTGTTTGAATTGCTTGACAAGCTTAAGGACATGGAACACGGGCCTGAGCGTGATGAGCTAATTGAACTGACTGCCAACCAGATGAAGCGTGACCTCGTGCAGTGGGGACATGGCTTGAGCGACGACGAGAAGGTGGCTGATGACATGGCGCGCTTTACCGACGGAAATGTGCAACTTGACTTAAACCATTTCACGTTTGAGAAAGTTGACAATCGTGATTTTGTCAGCAATAACAGTAACAATAAGAAGAGAAAAAGAAAGTAAATGGAATCTTTCATCATCGAAGGCGGGCATCAGCTTGAGGGAACCATTAAGCCGCAGGGGGCTAAGAATGAAGCCTTGGAGGTGATATGTGCATCGCTCTTGACGAGTGAGCCTGTACGTATAGCCAACGTTCCTGACATTCTTGACGTGAACAATCTGATAAAGTTGCTTCAGAAAGTCGGGGTAAAGGTGACGCAGAATACGCGTCACGACTATACGTTCCAGGCCGATGATCTCGACCTTGGTTACCTTGACAGTGTGGATTTCGTTAAGGAATGCTCAGCTTTGCGCGGCTCCGTGCTGATGATAGGCCCTTTGCTTGGCCGTTTTGGCAAGGCTACGGTGGCAAAGCCAGGAGGCGACAAGATTGGCCGGCGCAGGCTCGACACTCACTTCCTTGGCTTCGAAAACCTTGGGGCTAAGTTTGAGTATGACGAGATGCGCAACGTCTTCCAGATAAAGGGAACGCACTTGAAGGGTACGTATATGCTTCTTGACGAGGCTTCTGTGACCGGGACTGCCAATGTCATTATGGCGTCTGTGCTTGCCAAGGGTATCACAACCATCTATAATGCGGCGTGTGAGCCTTACATCCAGCAATTGTGCCATCTGCTTAACCACATGGGTGCTAATATCTCCGGCATAGCCAGCAACTTGATAACTATTGTTGGCGTTGACCATCTGCATGGCGCACGTCATCATATTTTGCCTGACATGATAGAAGTTGGTTCGTTCATTGGAATGGCAGCAATGGTTGGCAACGGAGTGAGGATAAAAGATGTGTCGTTGCGCAACCTTGGCCCAATACCCGACGCTTTCCGCCGCCTTGGCGTGAAGGTGAAGGTAGACGGCGATGACCTCGTAATACCGCACCAGGCTCACTATCAGGTTCAGTCGTTTATCGACGGCACCATAATGACACTTGCCGATGCGCCTTGGCCAGGCTTGACTCCTGACTTGCTTTCGGTTCTTTTGGTTGTGGCGGCACAAGCCCGTGGAACCGTGCTTATCCATCAAAAGATGTTCGAGAGCCGCTTGTTCTTCGTTGACAAGCTGATAGACATGGGGGCGCAGATTATCCTTTGCGACCCACACCGTGCCGTAGTGGTTGGACTTGACCACCGCATACATTTGCGGGCTGGGCGAATGTCAAGTCCCGACATACGTGCCGGTATAGCTTTGCTCATAGCTGCGATGACTGCCGAGGGCACAAGCCGCATAGAGAATATTGGGCAGATTGATCGCGGATATGAAGACATAGAGCATAGGCTGAACAGGCTTGGCGCAAAGATAAAGAGGGTGGAGGAATGATTAGCAGAAATGACGTTTTCCGCATAGGGACTCTCGGTAAGCCGCATGGTGTAAAAGGGGAGCTTTCGTTCCACTTCGACGACGATGTCTTCGACCGTGTTGATGCTGAATATCTCTTTGTGGAGATAGAAGGGCTGCTCGTTCCGTTCTTCATGGATGAGTATCGCTTCAGGTCAGACGAAACAGCCTTGATGACATTCTCCGGCATAGACACAGAGGAAAAGGCAGCTGAGCTGACGGGGTGTGATGTATATTTCCCACGCTCGCTTGCCGATAATGACGAGACTACTGAGACGGTTTCGAAAGCCGAAATTATTGGTTACACAATCATAAATGCGTCTGACGGAAAGGCAGTAGGGACAGTGGAGGCTGTTGATGATTCCACTCTCAATGCCCTCCTCGAGGTTACTACAAAAGATGGCAGGGAATTGCTCCTGCCTGTAAGCGAGGAACTTATAAGCGATATAGACAAAGGAAAACACACTATAACGATGACAATACCAGAAGGTTTGCTTTCGCTCGGATAAAGGCTGGTGTTGCCTCAAAGCTTTTATCGCATTACCATAAAGCTTTTGCCGCATCGCTATAAAGCCGCCGTCATAATTAAAGAAAACTGATATAGATGACTAATCATAAATCTCAAATCTCAAATCACAAGCCTCAAAGGATATGTATCCTTGGCAGTACTGGCTCTATAGGTACCCAGGCCCTTGATGTCATAGCACAGCATCCTGACCGCTTTGAGGCTTATTGTCTTACGGCAAACAACAATGTCAAGAAGCTTGCTGAACAAGCAAGGCGTTTTCAGCCTGCATCGGTGGTCATTGCCAACGAGGCTCATTACGATGAACTTAAGGCTTTGCTTGTCGATTGTCCCGACATAAAGGTTTATGCCGGGCGTGAGGCTCTTAATGAAGTAGTGGAGGGTGAGCAAATTGATACTGTGCTTGCCGCCCTTGTTGGCTTTGCCGGGTTTGAGCCTACAATTCATGCAATAAAGGCACGTAAGAAGATTTGCCTTGCAAACAAGGAAACGCTTGTCGTGGCAGGCGAGCTCATTCTTGACCTCGTTCAAAAGTATCATGTTGATTTGCTGCCTGTAGATTCAGAGCATAGCGCAATATTCCAGAGTCTCGTCGGGGAAGATATGAACGAGATAGACAAGATACTGCTCACTTGCTCTGGCGGCCCTTTCCGCACTTTCACTAAGGAGCAGCTCAGGAGTGTCACAGCTGAAGACGCTCTTAGGCACCCCACTTGGAAAATGGGCGCAAAGATAACCATCGACTCGGCTACGCTTATGAACAAGGGCTTTGAGGTCATGGAGGCAAGCTGGCTGTTTGGCGTGCCTGCCGACAGAATAGAGGTACTGGTTCACCCTCAAAGCGTGGTACACAGCGGGGTACAGTTCAAGGATGGTGCCGTGAAGGCTCAGTTGGGAGTTCCCGACATGCGTTTGCCCATTCAGTATGCGTTCTCCTTTCCGCAAAGGCTTGACCTGCAAGGCGGTCGCCTTGACCTTTTCAAGACGCATAATCTTGAATTTTTCAAGCCTGACATGGATAATTTTCCCTGCCTTTGCCTTGCTTATGAGGCAATCGGCAAGGGCGGCAACATGCCGTGCATACTTAATGCAGCCAATGAGGTTGCCAATGCCGCTTTCCGTGAGGGCAAGCTGTCGTTTTACGGTGTGGCGGAAGTCATTGCAAAGACAATGCAAAAAGCCACTTTTGACAAGACACCCGACTTACAGACGTATTTGGAAACGGACAGCGAGGCAAGGAAGATTGCCTCATTTGAAGTTTAAGGCTTCAAAGTCCATGCAATAATAAAGAATTAAAATAATCATAAATTTCGAAGAAATAAATGGAAGTATTTCTGATAAAACTCCTTCAGTTTATCCTCTCTATCTCGCTTCTCGTTTTGCTTCATGAGGGCGGGCACATGCTTGCGTCCAAGATTTTCGGCGTGAGAGTGGAGAAGTTTTTCATCTTTTTTGACGTGCGCATTGGCAAGTGGAGCGGCAAATTGTTCAGTTTCAAGCCAAAGAACAGCGATACCGAGTATGGCATGGGTTGGCTTCCGGTTGGCGGCTATTGTAAAATAGCCGGCATGATAGACGAAAGCATGGACACCGAGCAGATGAAGCGTCCGCCAGAGGATTGGGAATTTCGCACAAAACCTGCTTGGCAGAGGCTCATAATAATGGTGGGTGGCGTGACGGTGAATTTCGTGCTTGCGCTCTTTATTTACTCAATGATAATGTTCCATTGGGGTGAGGACTATATTCGCCTTGCCGACATGTCAACGGGTATGAAGTTTAACAAAGAGGCAAAGCAGTATGGTTTCCGTGACCATGACATTCTTCTTGGCACAGACATACGTCCGTTCAAGGACTTTAACGTTGATGTCTATCGTGACCTTTCTGAAGCCAAATGGTGTGACGTTATGCGTGGCGGTAAGAAGGTGCGTATCAACTTGCCGGAAAATATAAACCTGCTTGGCATGCTGAAGGTTACGCCACAGTTTGTGCGCCCGTTCACTCCAGCCGTTGCTGACACTGTGCTGCAAAAGATGCCGGCTACAGAGGATAGCAAGGATATGATAGAGACTCCAGCGTGGAAAGCAGGCATGCGCAAAGGTGATAAGTTGCTTGCCATCAATGGGAAAAGCATAGATTCTTATAATGAGTTTACTGAGGAGATTGGTGTCATCAGTGACCAGCTTGCCGCGGCAAACAGCCATAGGGACAGCATGAGGCTGCGCACGGTGAAGCTTGTGATAAGCAAGAATGCGCCGGTAGCGAAGATAGACACTGTTACAGCCATCCTCACTCCCGACTGTAAGCTTGGTTTTGCCGTTGCAGGCTTAGGCAAAATGTATGAGGACAAGATAACGCATGTGAGCTATGGCTTCCTTGAGAGTTTCCCGGCTGGCGTGAAGTATGGTTGGGACGTTCTCTCCGGATATGTCAGCGACATGAAGTATGTATTCACTGCCGACGGCGCAAAGAGCCTTGGCGGATTTGGGGCTATAGGTTCCCTCTTCCCGGACACGTGGGATTGGCACATGTTCTGGATGATGACGGCATTCCTCAGCATTATCCTCGCCTTCATGAACATCCTGCCTATTCCGGCTCTCGACGGCGGCCATGTGCTGTTTCTGCTCTATGAGATGATAACGCGGCGCAAGCCTTCAGAGAACTTCATGATTCGTGCGGAATATGTCGGCATAACCATTCTTATATTGCTTATGATAGTTGCAAACCTAAATGACATATTGCGCTGGATAGGTGTAATGTAGCTTGCAAGCTGCAACTAAAGGCAATAATACAGGGCACTTCATCGGAGTGCCCTGTATTATTAATATGTATGCTTGATAATTCAAGTTTTGCAAGTCAGTCAAAAATGTAAAACCTCATTATACTAATTATTAGCATCAAAGGTCGCAAATTTTGTTGGCATAACGGAAAAGTTGAAGTGATTTTGCGCCTAAGACAATATGGGAAAATGAAATACAAAGTCAATAATATACCTACTGTCATTTATGACCATGTAAAGGTAGTGCCTGAAGAACAGATTTCATTGCACTGCCAGGAAACGTGGGAGCTGTCGTATATAATAGTTGGAAGCGGAACACGTATATTGGGTGACAATAAAGAAGCTTTCAATTCAGGAGAAATAGTTTTGGTTTTGCCTGGTATGGCTCATCAATGGGATTTTGATTCCAAAGATGTGAACAAGCACGGCATGATAGAGAACGTAACTGTCTGCTTTAAAGATAGCTTTCTCAGACTGTTGGTAAATATATTCCCTGAATATTCAGACCTTGTCAACTGGTATGAAAGCCTTGAAACATCGATAAAGTTGAATAATGAAGCAATAGGACGGCAATTGCTGCAAATGGAGCAAGAGCCGCCTGAGATGCGTATTTCTATTCTCTTATCCATCCTTTCTGAAATACGCCGCTACAAAGATGTTGAAAAGGTGGGACACTTTTCTGCCTCTATCAATAATGCAGAGAAAATCAAGACTTGGCTTCATTGCAATTTCCAAAGAGATGTGAACTTAGATCATCTCGCTCAATATGTAGGAATGAACAAGAGCGCAATGTGTACATACTTCAAGCAGCAGGCAGGAGAGACAATCATAAGCTACCTTATCAGGCTGAGGATAGAAGCCGCAAAATTTGCCCTTAAAGATGTCTATACTTCCATTGCTGAATGTTGTTATAGAAGCGGTTTTAATGATATTGGGCATTTCAGTCGAGTGTTTAAAAAGGCAACGGGGCTTTCACCAAAGCAGTATAAACAGCAAATGGCAGGGTGATGCATCGCGCACCGCCCTGTTAAGTCACGTTTAATACCCAGCTCTTGTTTTCGCAGGTACAGTTTTATAAAGTTTCTTCTTTAACCATTTCCTTACAGGTTCGTCATAGAGCTTGAGGAAAGCCCAGGCTATTCCTATTGAGACAAGGACGATGCCTGCATTTAAGGCAATGTGGTGCCAAGTGGGGGCCACGGGGTGGGTGGAAACCCATGCCATTTGCATGTACATTAGTGGATAGTGTACGATATACAAAGGATATGAAAGTTGTCCAAGAAACTCGCACCATTTTGCTGACTTGGGATCTGTCGTCTTGCTGCCTGCGCCTATAAGGACTACGATAGGGAATATTATTATTATTGCAAATGCTTGATACAGGCCATCGGCAATGCCTGGTTTGCCACCAATCTGCGGCATTGCAAAAAGAACTACAAGCATCAGCGATGCCCACCAGAAACCGCCACGCACGACAAGAGGACTGCCGCTCGGGTTGTTTTTAGTCATATGCTTGGCCAGTATTCTCGAAATAAGCAGACCGCAGAGGAATGGATAAAGCAGGCGGCTGAATCCTATCAGCATTTGGTCAGGAGTGAGACTCCAACCACCGATGACATCGTATTTAGGTGCAGGAAACACGCCAAACACATCCCAACCGAGCGTGAGATTGAGCGTCAGGAATATGCTTGCTACACAAAGCAGTCCGAGGACGGCTGTCGGCAGACGGCGGAAAATGAAGGCATAGAGAATGTTGCCGATGTATTCAAAAGTCAGCGACCAGTTAGGGCCGTTGAAAGAATTGGTCTCGCCCCAGCCGCGAATGTCGAGGCCTGGACTTGCCGGAATCATCAATAGAGCCAAAAACAGACATAGGAAGAACTGCCACGGCTGCACTTTTGCTATATTTGGGAAATAATCGCTTTCTCCGAAGAAGAACATGCAGGCACCAAAGACAGTACCCGCTATTACCATTGGGTGCAATCGTATAAGACGGCGCTTGAAAAAGTTCCAGGTACTCATTTTGTCCCAGCGGTCATCGTAAGCATAGCCTATGACAAAGCCTGAGAGGACGAAGAAAAAGTCCACGGCAAGATAACCGTGGTTGATGTGCTGAGTGCCGAAGACCGGGATATAAGTCTCAAAGCAGTGGAAAAGGATAACCATCAAGGCGGCAACGCCTCGTAGTCCGTCAAGTATCTCGTATCTTGGTTTTGATAGGAGATAGATGTCTTTCTGTTTCATTTATTGGGAACTTTATATTATTGTAATCTTTTGCAAAGTTACTGTCTAATTGTTTGATTTATTTGCCTTATATTTACAAATTCATGTCGTATATTTGTTGCTAAATTACTAATGCGTATTTTGCGAGAAGCAATTCTGTATTAATGGTAAAAAGAAATGGAAAAAAGATAACGCGCCGGAAGAAATAAAGTATTAATTTTGCATCGTGGACAAAAGAAGAAACATTGTGTAATAAAAGCATAAAAACAGAGCTATGAAAAACATTATCGCAGTTGTGGCAACCCTGATGGCAGTAAGCCTTACGGCTTGCTCGCAGCCTAAACAGAAAGGAAATTGGAACATGGAAAACAAGAAGACGACGCTCGTGGCTTATTTCTCTGCTACTGGCAATACAAAGCATGCCGCTGAGTCACTGGCAAAGCAGAATCGTGCCGACCTCTTTGAAATAACGCCGGAGAAGGCCTATACCAATGCCGATTTGGACTGGACAAACAAGCAGTCGCGTTCCACGGTAGAAATGCAAGACAAGAGTTCACGTCCTGCTATAAAGAATGGCAAAGTGGGAAACCTCGCACAATATACTACTGTTTACATAGGCTTTCCTATTTGGTGGTATACGGCTCCGACAATTATAAATACTTTTGTTGATGCTAATCGTGCTGAGCTAAAAGGCAAGACAATAATAACTTTTGCAACGTCGGGTGGAAGTACGGTAAAAAAAGCGACGGCAGACTTGCAAAAGTCTTACCCCGAGCTTAAGATAAAGGAAGGAAAGCTTATGAACGGCTTATAAATTAAAGAGGCTGTGCCAAAAGATCTCGAAAAGGATATGGGTCTTTTGGCACAGCCTGTTTCAAAAGTCTTGCTTTTTTGTGCTTGCTGTTTTATGGTAAGTATGTAGTTGCCAGCCTTGTAATCTTTTGATTTGTTTTCACCAGGCTGGGTGACTGTTGTAGCCGCACATTTAAGCACTGTATCTGCGTGATGCGGCTGGGAAAACGGCTGTTTCTTCATTTGTTCGGGCAACTTAGGCATTGTGCCCTTTTATGTGCAGGCTTGGCGTGAACGTATAGTATGTCTGCCGTATGAGGGTGCTACGCGCAGCGTGCGTGAATGGTACGTACGGCGTGCGTATGTGTTACGTACGCCGTATGTGGATGCTTCGTACGGCGTGCGTGAACCTGACCTATTCCCTGTCATATTGCCTTCACGACTGTTACCATGCAATCGTTTGCGCAGCAATAATTGTAAATTGATTTAAATCATGCAACAACAAACGGTGGATATTGCGTAATTTTGCGGCATAACAAATATGTTACGTATGAAATATTTCTACCATATTCTTATAGCCTTGCTTGCCATGCCTTTAGGCATGAGGGCACAGGGGTGGCCTGCCAACTATGGCGGCGTTATGCTTCAAGGATTTTCCTGGGACTCTTACGTTGATACGAAGTGGACAAACCTTGAAAGCCAAGTGTCCGACTTTAAAGGCTATTTCGACCTCATTTGGGTGCCGCAGAGTGGCAAGTGCCTGGAAACTTATAACGTTATGGGCTATACACCTTATTATTATTTCGACCAGAATTCAAGTTTCGGCAGCGAGGCTCAATTGCGGTCAATGATAAAGACGTTTAAGGCAAACGGCATTGGCACCATAGCCGATGTGGTAATAAACCACCACAACACCAACGGATGGTTCGGCTTCCCGGCTGAGACCTACAAGGGTGTGACTTATCAGTTTAAGTCTACAGACATTACGGCAAACGACGATGGAGGAGCAACAAAGACCGAAGCCGATAAAGAGGGGGGTGAAACTTAGCTCCAATAACGACGAAGGAGAGGACTGGGGCGGCATGCGCGACCTTGACCATAAGAGCCAGAACGTGCAGGCAATAGTAAAGGCTTATGAGGACTTCCTCCTGAACGACCTTGGATACACGGGCTTCCGCTATGACATGGTGAAAGGTTTCAACGGCTCCCATGTGGGCGACTATAATAAAGCGGCAGGCGTTAAGTACTCTGTGGGCGAATGCTGGGACAGCAATGCCACCATCGAGAATTGGATTAACGCTACGGGCAAGCAGAGCGCGGCTTTCGACTTTCAGTTTAAGTACAATGTCCGTGATGCAGTGGACGGCAACGACTGGAGGCTGCTAAACAGCACCAATAACCTTGTGCACGATGCCGACTACCGCCAGTATGCCGTGACGTTTGTTGAAAACCATGACACGCAGGTCAGGGCAGACGGCAGCAGTAACGGCCCGTTGCGCAACCATATACTTGCAGCAAATGCTTACATGCTTGCAATGCCGGGCACGCCGTGTGTTTTCCTGCCTCATTGGAAGACCTACAAGCAGGACATAAAAAGCATGATTTATGCCCGCAAGCTTGCCGGCATAACCAATACGAGCTCTTATGCTACGTTTGCAAGCTCATCGACCATGCCAAGCTATTATGCCAACGCCGTTCAAGGCAATAACGGCAAGCTTGTTGTCATGATAGGCCAGGCGTGGAGCGAGTCGCTTATGAAAGGCTACACGAAGATATTGAGCGGAGACAATTACGCCTACTATCTTGGCAATGACATGGAGACGGCGTGGGCTGACAAGGCTTCGGGCGAGTATGCCGAGGCTTTCAAGGTTACCCTCACGGCAGTGTCTGCCACGACAGGCGCGCAGCTTGTTTACACTCTCGACGGCTCTGAGCCAACCGCAAGCAGCACAAAGGCAGCAAGCGGCACGCAGCTTGACATTGCTTCTGATTGCACCTTGAAAGTAGGCTTGCTTAAGAATGGGCAGGTGAGCGCAATACAAACGCGGGAGTATGTCATAAAGCCGTTTGAAGCATACAAGGCAACCGTCTATTTCAAGAACCCGAATTGGACTACGCCTGTCTATTTCTATGCTTGGGCTAACGATGGCAACAATACCCAGCTCAATGGCGTATGGCCTGGGAAGGTGGTGACGGCAACGGTAAATGCAAATGGCAACACTTGGTATTACCAGAGCTTTGACATTACGAGTGCCGACTATTCGTTTAATATCATTTTCGACCAGGGCAACGGATTGAAGCAGACTGTGGATATTGGCCCTATATCTGAAGACAAATATTATGAGCTGAGCACAGAGAGCGGCTGCAAGTACACCGTTACTGACCTCACGTCTACAATCACCGATATTAGTGACATAGCCGTCGACAGAAAGAGAGATGGAGATAATGGTTGGTACAGCCTTTCGGGCGTGCGCATGTCCGCCAAGCCTGCGCAGAAGGGCATCTACATCCATCAAGGACGTAAGATAGTAGTGAGATAATGAATTCCCCTGATAGTTTAAAAGCCCTTGCCATGACCGGTTTACGATATATTTTTACCATGCTTGCCTTTTGTGCCGGCTTTGTGCATGCTGCTGCGCAAAAGTACGTAGGTGGCGACATCTCGCTTCTGCCGGAATATGAAAAAGCCGGGGCGGCCTATTACACTCACGCAGGTTCTGCCATAACAGACGTGCTTGGCTTTTTCAAGGCGGAAGGCTGGAACGCAATGCGTGTCCGTCTTTTCGTAAATCCAAGCGATTACACGGCTTCAGACAAGGCTAACGTTTGCCAAGACCTTGACTATGTGAAGGCTCTCGGCAAGCGCATAAAAGATGCAGGCTTCAAACTGATGCTTGATTTCCATTATTCCGACGGGTGGGCAGACCCTGGCAAGCAGTGGACTCCTGCTGCTTGGGTATCGCTAAATGATGCCCGGCTCGGGCAGAAGCTTTACGATTATACCAAGGATGTTTTGCGGCAGATGAAAGAAGCCGGGGCTGAACCCGACTTCGTGCAGACCGGAAACGAGATAAGCTATGGCATGTTGTGGGGAGCTGAGATCGCGTCGGCTAAGTACTATTGTTACCCGTCTTCCTCCGCAAGCAACTGGGCTCGCTTCACCAATCTTTTGCAGCAGGCAACGAAAGCCACATGCGAGGAATGCCCGAACGCAAAGGTCATAATACACGTGGAGAGGGTTTCAACGTCGCAGCAGAAAGACAATGCCAATTATGCCGCCTTGGAGAACTTCTTCCGGAAGATGGCGGAAGCAAATATTGATTACGATGTTATCGGGCTTAGCTATTATCCTTGTTTTCATGGGACTATTGAAGAACTTGAAGGTGCCGTAAGCTATTTGGAGACTGCTTACCCTGCCAAGAACATCATGGTGGTTGAGGCTGGTTATCCATACGCCTGGGAGGTGGGTGGCACAATATTTGATTATACTGGTAAATATGCTTATTCTGACGAGGGACAGAAGGCATTTACCGATGCTCTTATAGCCATGCTAAACAGGCACGGGCACGTGAATGGGCTTTTCTGGTGGTGGCCTGAATACAATGCCAGGGGCACGAGCCTTAGCGGATGGTACAATGCTCCTCTTTTCGACAGCCGTACGGGTTGCGCTACGTCAGCCCTTTCAGAGTTGAAATTGTTTAAAGGCGAAGCATCAGGCATAAAGCCCTTGCACAATGGCAATGCCGTGGCTGACGATAACTACTATAATCTGAACGGACAAGTGGCAAACACTCCGCTTCGTGGAGTGTTCATACACGGGGGGAAGAAGATAGTGAAGGAGTAAACACACAAAGAAAAGCATCAATATGAAGAAGCTGTTGTTAATCTTTATTTCAATTTTCTGTATGACTACAATTCAGGCAGGGAAAGTTCAAACTTCGAAGCCCAAAGCTAAAAGTTCAATGCGTGTAGACCCGACCGACTGGTATGTCGGCATGAAAAACCCTTCTTTGCAGCTTATGTTCTATGGCAAGGGCGTGAGGGATGTAAAAAGCGTAACCACCGATTATCCTGGCGTCAGGGTGGACTCGGTAGTCAGGCTCGATTCTCCTAATTACTTGTTCGTTTACTTGAACATAAAAGATGCAAAGGCAGGGGAAATGACCATTAGGCTTGACAATCAGAAGGTGAAATACACATTGAAGGAGCGCGCCATGCGTGGCGAAGACCATAAAGGCTTCAGCAACGCCGATGTCCTCTATTTGCTTATGCCCGACCGCTTTGCCAACGGCGACCCGAAGAATGATGTCGTGAAGGGCATGAACACTGAAGTGTGTGACCGCACGAAGCCGTCGTTAAGGCATGGTGGCGACTTGGAAGGAATACGCAGGCATCTCGATTATTTCAAGGAGCTGGGAGTCACGGCTCTCTGGTTCACTCCCGTTTTGGAGAATAACTCGCCGGATAGCAATGGTTTCAGCACTTATCATGGCTATGCCACAACCGATTATTATCGTGTTGACCCGCGTTTGGGGACTAACGACGAATACGTGCTGCTCGTAAAAGAGGCTCATGCAAAAGGTCTGAAGGAGGTGATGGATATGATTTTCAATCATTGCGGCTTTGAGCATCCGTGGGTGGCTGACATGCCTTCGAAGGATTGGTTTAATATGCCGGACTGGCTTTTTGAAGACAAGGACAGCGGGCACGACCCTATGACAGGCTTTGGCAAGAGCACGGGCTCAAAATATCTGCAAACAAGCTATAAGCTTACGCCAGTCCTTGACCCTTATGCCTCAAAGGTAGACTTGCATGAGACTACGGAAGGCTGGTTCGTGCCGTCAATGCCGGATCTTAACCAGCACAATCCTCACTTGATGAAGTATCTTGTGCAGAACAGCATGTGGTGGGTGGAAACGGCTGGAATAGACGGCATTCGTATGGACACCTATCCTTATGCTTTTCAGGATGCGATGGCTGAATGGATGAAAGCCATTGATAAGGAATACCCCAACTTCAATACAGTTGGCGAAACGTGGGTGGCTGAGCCGCCTTATACGGCAGCATGGCAGAAAGACTCGAAGAACGCAAAGGTGAACAGTTATCTTAAGACAGTGATGGACTTCTCTTTCTTTGACAGGCTTGACAAGGCTAAGCGCGAGGAGACGGATGACTGGTGGAATGGCTTTAACCGCATTTACAATTCGCTTTGCTACGATTACCTTTATCCTAATCCGTCGAGTGTGCTTGCTTTTATAGAAAATCATGACACCGACCGCTTCCTTGGCAAGGGCAAAGACTCTACGATGCTTAAGCAAGGGCTTGCGCTTCTGCTCACCATAAACCGCATTCCGCAGCTCTACTATGGTACGGAGGTGCTTATGAACGGCACAAAGGAAGTGACCGACGGCTATGTGCGCAAGGATTTCCCGGGTGGCTTCCCCGGCGACACGCACGATTGCTTTACAGCCGAAGGACGCACAAAAGCTGAGAACGCAATGTTTGAATGGGCAAGCCGTCTGTTGCATTGGAGACAGGGGAACGAGGTCATAACAAAGGGCTCGCAGACGCAGTTTATTCCCTATAAGGGCGTTTATGTCATAGCGCGCCAGTATAACGGCAGGAATGTAATGACCATCATCAACGGCAAGCGTTCAGATAATGAGCTTTATGTCTCTCGCTATGCGGAGATTATAGGAAAGCACACGTCTGCAAAGAATGTCATTACCGGCGAAACTGTTGATTTGACCAAGAATATACCTTTGACGCAGAGGGAGGCTCTCGTAATAGAGTTTTAGGAGATAATGTTTTATAGGAGTGTATGGAAAAAGCTGTATCAAATAAGTCATTTAGTCTTTTTTTTGATGCAGCTCTTTCTTTGTCTTTCAGTATAGCAAAACCAGTCCGGCTATCGCGGCGTAGCAAATCATGCGGATTGGATTTATCTTCAGCCACATGGTGCCGACGAAGGTTGCTGCAAAAAGCATTATGCTTATGCAGAATTGCCACGGGTTTACAGCAGGCGAGCCGAAATTCTCGCTGTTTAGAAGCATGATCGTAGCAGCTGCAAGCAGGCCTACAACGGCAGGGCGCAGGCCCGTGAAGATGCTTTGCACCACTTGTGTCTTCATGTATTTCATAAACATCTTGCTGATTAGTATCATCAGTATGAACGATGGAAGCACAAGCGAGAATGTGGACGTGAACGAGCCGAGTATGGCAAGGGCATTGCCCATTCCGGCGTTGTGGATGGCTGTATAGCCACAATAGGTCGCCGAGTTGATGCCTATTGGCCCCGGGGTCATCTGGCTTATGGCCACTATGTTAGTGAATTCTGCCGTTGACAGCCAATGGTGGTTGTGCACTGTCTCCATTTGTATGAGTGACAGCATGCCGTATCCGCCGCCGAAGCCGAACAGCCCGATTTTGAAGAATGTCCAAAAGAGTTGTAAGAATATCATAGCTATTTTTGAAGTTCAGAAGACGAAAGTCCTTCCGTCTTCTGAACTTCCCAAATCATTTGTTTATTCTACCATAGATATATCCCCCCAGTCCTGCCGCAATGATAATCCATATAGGGTTTACCTTAAGGGCGCAGATGAGGATGGCGCAGGCTATCGGTATCCAGCAATTGCCGAGATGTATCTTTGCGCTTTTGGCGAGATTGAAAGTGGGGACGGCTATTAATGCCACTACGGCAGGGCGCACGCCGTTGAACATGGCGGCAATCCAGTGTATCTCCATGAACCGGCGGAAGACCATTGCAATCAGCAAGATGATGATGAAGGAAGGCAGTATGGCGCCAAGTGTAGTGCACAGCGCGCCTTTCTCCCCGCGTATCTTATAGCCTATGAATGTCGCGATGTTCGCGGCGAATACGCCCGGGCAGCTTTGAGCAATGGCTATGAGGTCGAGGAAGTCGTCTTCCTTTATCCATTTGTTCTTCTCCACAACCTCTGCCTGTATTATTGGAATCATGGCATAGCCGCCGCCAAGGGTAAAGGCTCCGATGCGGAAAAAAGTAAAAAACAGTTTCTTATACATCGTTCGGGGAATTAAAAGGATTTATAGGCAAATACTCAAGCAACTTGTCGTTTACATTGTAATGGCCTTTAATCCTTATAATTCCTTTTATTCTAATTGGATTACTTCGTCTTTTCCTCTATCCACTTCCTTGCGTTGACAAATGCTTCAATCCACGGCGTTATGTCGTCATTGGCATGGTTAGCCGGGTAACAGGCGTTTTGCCAAGGGAAGATGGCTCGCTCCGGGTGTGGCATCATGGCAAGGTGGCGGCCGTCGGCAGAGCAGATGCCGGCAACATTATAGTCGGAACCGTTCGGGTTGCCGGGGTATTCTGCGTAGTTGTACTTAGCCACGATGTTATAGTGGTCTTCCGGCTCCGGGAGATAGAAGCGGCCTTCTCCGTGTGCTACCCAGATGCCGAGCTTGTCGCCACTCAGCGAGCCGAGCATGACGCTCTTGTTTTGCGGGATGCTCAAGCCGAGGAAAGCGCTTTCGAACTTCTGGCTCACGTTGTGCGTGAGATGGGCGCGGTGCTTGTGCTCAGGATTGATGAGGTTAAGCTCCACCATCAGCTGGCAGCCGTTGCAGATGCCGAGAGACAGTGTGTCCTCTCGGGCGTAGAACTTGTCCAAAGCCTCCTTTGCCTTGGGGTTGTAAAGGAATGCTCCAGCCCAACCCTTTGCCGAGCCCAGCACGTCGCTGTTGGAGAAGCCGCCGCAGAAGACTATCATGTTGACTTCCTCCAGCGTCTCGCGTCCGCTTATGAGGTCGGTCATCATTACGTCCTTTACCTCAAAGCCGGCAAGCCAAAGCGTGTAAGCCATCTCACGGTCGCCGTTGGTGCCTTTCTCCCTAATTATGGCTGCCGTTGGCTTAGGAGCGTTCTTGCTGTTTTTTTCTTTCCAGCGGTCGGGGCTGATGCCATACTGTGAGAACTTGCCTGTGAAGCTGGTATTGAACTTGAATTCCAGTGGCTGCTTCTTGTAGTTGAGGAAACGCTTGCGTGCCATGCCGTTCATGCTCTGGCGGCAGTCAAGCAAGTAGGATGTCTTATACCATGTGTCGCGCAAAGCATCGATGTCGAATTCGTGCTTCCAGCTGTCCTTGGTGACAACAATCTTGCGCTCGTTTGGCATAGGATAGGCAATCTTTGCGTAGCCGATGCCTGCATCTTCCAAATACTGCTTTAGCTCACGCTTGTGGGTATCGGAAACTTGGATTAATACGCCGGGGTTTTCAGCAAAGAGCATCTTTATGATGTCGTCGCTATCGGGCTCCACGTCGTGCAGATTGACATGCAGTCCCCCGTTCACGTTGGCGAATGTCATCTCGAGCAGGGCGGTTATAAGTCCGCCTGCCGAAATGTCGTGTCCTGCCATAATCCAGCCTTTCTTTATGAGGTGCTGGATAGCGTTGAAGCAGTCGGCGAAATATTCAGAGTTCTTCACCGTTGGCACGTCAGAGCCTATCTTGCCAAGCGTCTGGGCAAAGGCTGAGCCTCCGAGCCTCTGCTGGTCGAAGCTGAAGTCGATATAATATAAAGACGAGTTCTTGTCGTTCACCAATACAGGGCTTACCACCTTGCGTACGTCGCTCACCTCTGTGCCCGATGTTACTATTACGGTGCCAGGGGCAATAATCTTCGAGCCGTCGGGATATTGCTGGCTCAAAGACAGGGAGTCTTTGCCCGTGGGGACGTTGAGGCCAAGCGAGCAGCAGAAGTCAGAGAGCGCTTGCACAGCGTCATAGAGCCTTGCGTCTTCGCCCTTCTGTGAGCGGCAGGGCCACATCCAGTTGGCTGAAAGATTGATGTTCTCTATAGGATAAGGGTGATCTTTGTCGGTTGCTACCGGAGCCCATACAATGTTAGTGAGGCTTTCAGCCACTGACAGCACGCTGCCGGCTGCCGGGTCTGCTATGCCTGCTTGCGGCGCATGGCCCAGCGCTGTTGCTATGCCTGCCTTGCCACGATAGTCAAGGGCCACGACACCGCAGTCGCTCAGCGGCAGCTGTATCTGCCCCTGTGTCTGCTGGCGTGCTATCTTGCCCGTAACCGAGCGGTCAACCTTGTTTGTCAGCCAGTCCTTGCATGCCACAGCCTCGAGCTGCAGCACGTTGTCAAGATATTCGTCTATCTTGTCGAGGCTGTAAGTAGCGTCCTCATAGTGGTGCAGCACAGTCTCGTCTTTCATGACTGTCTTTGGCGAATGACCGAACATCTGAGCCACGTCGAGGTCGAAAGGCTTCACGCCGTCGCCCTGTACGAAAGAGAAGTGGGCGTCGCCCGTCGTCTTGCCTACCACGTAGAATGGCGCACGCTCGCGCTCGGCAATCTTGCGCACGCGCTCCACGTGGTTGTCGTCTATGAGCAGTCCCATGCGCTCCTGGCTCTCGTTTGCGATTATTTCCTTTGCCGAAAGAGTCTTGTCGCCTATGGGCAGCTTGGTCATGTCAATCTCACCGCCGCAGTCTTCCACGAGCTCAGAGAGGCAGTTGAGGTGGCCTGCCGAGCCGTGGTCGTGAATGGAGGTTACGGGGTTGTTGTCGGCTTCTACCAATGCACGCACGAGGTTGTAGGCTCGCTTTTGCATTTCGGGGTTTGCGCGCTGTACGGCATTCAGCTCCACGGCAGTGCCATAGCGGCCTGTGTCTACTGACGACACGGAGCCGCCACCAAGTCCTATGCGGTAGTTGTCGCCACCCACCACTACGACGTCTTCTCCTGGCTGAGGCTCCTTCTTCAGGCAGTCGCGCTTCTTGCCGTAGCCAACGCCGCCTGCGAGCATAATCACTTTGTCATAGCCGTAGATTTGAGAGGCTGCGCCACCATTGAGCAGGACGGGTGTGCCGTCGGGTTTTGTAGCCGTATCTTTTGTTGATGTTTGATATTCGAAAGTAAGTACGGAGCCTGTAATCAGCGGTTGCCCGAACTTGTTGCCGAAGTCGCTTGCGCCATTAGATGCTTTGATAAGAATCTCCTCTGGTGTTTGGTACAGCCATTTCCTTGCGGGGATGCGTGCTTCCCACTCTCTTCCTTCGCCGTCTTGTGGTGCAGCATCTCCTCTCCCTTCAAGGGAGGGGCTTGTGGTGGGTTCACTCTCCAGCCTCGGATAGCTCGTCATGTAAACCGCAGTTCCGGCTACAGGCCACGAGCCTGTGCCACCGCCCATGCGGTCGCGAATCTCACCGCCGGTACCCGTGGCGGCTCCGTTGAACGGCTCCACGGTAGTAGGGAAGTTATGGGTTTCAGCCTTCAAGGAAATGACGCTCTCTATCGGCTTCACTCTGAAGAAGTCAGAAGTGGTTTGATCCTCAGGAGCGAACTGCTCCACTACGGGGCCCTGCGCAAACGCTACGTTGTCTTTGTAGGCTGAAAGAATCTTGCCCGGGTGCTCCTTTGTGGTCTTCTTTATAAGCGCAAAGAGCGACGATGGGCGTTCTTCGCCGTCAATGATGAACGACCCGCCGAAAATCTTGTGGCGGCAGTGCTCCGAATTGATTTGTGCGAAGCCGAAAATCTCGCTGTCTGTCAGAGGCCGTCCGTTCTCCTTTTCTATCTTGTGCAGGTATTCTATCTCCTCAGGGCTGAGAGCCAAGCCCTCTTCCTCGTTATATTTCTCAATGTCGTCCACGTGCTTTATAGGCTCTGGCTCGTGGTCGATGGTGAAGACGTGCTGGTCGAGCCCGTGATACATGCGTTGCAGCATGCGGTCGTGCTCGGCATCTTCGCTCTTTACTGGGAAATATTCCTCAATGCGTGCGATGCCTTTCAGGCTCATGTTTTGGGTTATCTCAACGGCATTGGTGCTCCACGGGGTAATCATCTCGCGGCGCGGGCCCACGAAGAAACCGTCGAGCCTGTCGCCCTCAATAGGCTGGGCGTCGCCGTAGAGCCAGCTCAGAGCTTGCTTCTCCTGTTCGCTTGGTTGGTGGTCAATCTCTGTGGCAATGATGTTCTCCTTGGAAGTCCTGAAGAAAAGAATCATAATCTGTAATGATTTATAAGTGTATGAATTGCAGTTGCAAAATTAGCTTTTTTTTTTCTATTACGTACAATGTAACTGCTTTTTTTCGTCTCAAATTTAGTAGAATTGGACGGTTGAGGGTTAAAATGCGTAAGGAGTCTTCCGCTATAGGCTTTGGGGGGTGGTAAGAGTGCTTGCGATTTTATAAATAAAATTGACAAAAAACAGGGGGTGCCGAAAATGGTCTAAAAAATGAAGAAAAACAGGCGTCGGGATGACGCACGGCTGTCCAAGAAGGCACAACCGCCGCGTGAGGGTTGTAAGTACGGCGTAGTTACGTCATTAGTACGGCGTAAACGAGTGACTAATACGGCGTACATATGTGGTCTCTACGCCGTAAAGAAGATGCCTTTGCGGCGTAAATACACCGACGGGCAGACCAACGACTATCAGAAGTGCAAGGAGTATTGTGACGAGATTATCAATAGTGGCGCTTATGCACTGTCCACTACAGCCAAGAACGGCTACTCAGGCTATGAGCAAGTGTTCATGGGCGACAACGATGAGAACGAGCAGGCTATGAAGGAGATTATCTTCCCGATACGCCAAGACGGCAAGAACACCAGGGAATATTCAGGCTCCACAATGCTCGTGAGCTCTATGCGCATTGCAGGCATGCCTTATTCAGGCACCTCCAACTATTGGAGCTGCTACTTCTCGCGCAAGAACCTCGTGGAGAAGTTCTTCTCTAATGGTGATATTCCAATGGCTGCTTCTGACGCTACGGCTGCCAAAGACGCAGACGATGCCATCGTAAAAGACAATGCCGCAGGCATAAGCACAAGAGATGTCATAGCAAAGGCAGGCGATGACCGCGCGCTGTTCTACATGGGTACTGGTGGCGGAATACGCGCGCTGAGGCAGAGTGGAGGCTTGGACAAAACGACGCTGCTCTTGCCGACATACAGACGCTGCAGCTCAGGGCAAACCGCTCGGTGCTTTCAACTTCTGCTGATGAGCAGACAATTATTGACGAATGGGCGCGCGAGTGCTATACTGAAGGCCGTCGCCGTAGCGACCTTGTGCGCTTTGGCTTCTTCACAGGGTTTCGCTATCTTTGGGACTTCAAGGGCGGACAAGCTGGCGGTACTGGCGTTGACAGCCACTACAACGTTTATCCTATTCCGGCAACAGACTTGGCAAGCAACCCGAACATGACCCAGAATAAAGGCTACAAAAGTAGTGGGGATGAGTTAATAATGAAGAACGAAGAATAATTAAAAGGATTACTTCAATGAAAAATATATTCAAACTGATGTTGCTGCTCGCTATGGCTCTGCCATTGCTCTTAACCTCGTGTGACGAGGATCGTGACAGCAGCCCGACGTTGGATTTGAGCCATGTGTCGCAGGGCTTTGTGCTCAATACGCCGTCATTTGCTCAAAATAATACTTACGACCTTGTGGCAGCAAACAGCCTGACGCTCACTTGCACGCAGCCAAACTACGGCGAAGGGGTGCCATACGTGGTGCGCTACTATGTGCAGGTAGCCATTGACAATGCGTTTGTCAACGATACGACGGTTACACATAATGAGCTCTCGACTTCATACACCACTGCAAAGATGGCAGTAGATGCCGTCGAGCTTAACGATGCAGTGGTGAGTATGTATCAGACGGCAAATCCTGATGAGGCATTGGTGCCTGAAGACATGCCTGTATACCTCAGGCTGCGCGCCGTGATAGACGGAACCAACGACCCGTATCTTGGACAGACTTACTCTAATGTCATCACTTTGCCTCATGTGAAGGCTACCTATGAGGCTCCAGACGCTACATATCTCGACAATCTTTATGTGGTTGGCTCGTCCATTCAGACGGCTTGGACAAGCTGGAAGACCGTGCCTCCTGTATATGGACTCACTGGAAACTACTACACCATGATATACGTTCCTGCTGGAGGAAGCTTCAAGTGGGGCACATTCAACAACGACTGGCGTGGCTATGACCGCCTTGCAAGCATTGTGGACAAGGCAAATGCAGGAGTATCGGATATGACCGATGACAACCACAATATCGGAATAGCTAACGGCGGCTGGTATGTGCTCCACTTCGTCGGTGAGATTGCAGCTGACAAGAAGAACATTTTCTACACGCTGACCATTTACCCGGGCGCAGCCTACATTATCGGCTCTGCGGCAGGAGGCTCATGGACTGACGGTGATGCAGCTTGGGCTTTGAAAGCACCTGCTGACCAGACTGGCAATTGGGAGTCACCGGAATTTACAGGCGCAGGCGAGCTTCGCGCCTACATCAAGATTCCTGGAATAGACTGGTGGCGCACCGAGTTCTCTATTTACAAGGGCAATTGCTTCTGGCGCAATGCCGATATTCCGGACAACTGGGCAAGCAATATCGGAGCCGACTATTCTGTGCAAGTGGGCGCAGGACAGAAACTCTATGTCAACTTTGACCAGAATACGGCTGAGGTGAAGTAACTTGGCTTTAAATCCGTGCTTTTTGGTTGGCTGCTGATGAGGCTGCCAATCGGAAAAGCATGGAGCCAAGAGCTATAAAAATATAAACTAAGAAAAAGCAATGAAAAAGACTTTTATATATAGCATGGCAGCCTTCGCGGGCATAGCACTTGCTTCGTGCAGTGGCAACTATGACGATTGGGCAAGTCCGCAAGCCTATGGTAAGGAAGACGCTGCCGTAAAATATGGCGTTAGCTTTAGTGCCGGTCCGGAGGCTAACAGCGTTATGCCCGACGAGGACGGCGAGGTGCACCTTGTGACGTTGTCGTCGAGCAATGACGGCGTATCGGGCTTTACGCTCAAGACTTTATCTATAAATGGTGAGGCGGTCAATGGCACGATGGTAGGCAATGACATTGTTGTCGGTGCTACCGACCTTGAAAAACTTGCCATGACGCAGAATGACTCACGCGCTGCCGTAGCCCGTGACCTTGACGTTAAGGCTACAGTGTCAATCAACATGTTGTCGGGCGATGCCGTCGTGGCAGACGTAGAAGGTGACGTGTCTTGTAAGGTTACGCCGCACGCCACTCCGTCTATTGACAGCAAAGGCTATTATCTTCTTGGCAATTTCAAGGAGAACGGTTCCGGCTGGAACCTTAACTCTCCTGTTTGGATGACGAGCAACGGAGACGGCACGTACACGGCAACGGTCAATACTACTGGCGATGGCGACAACTGGTTTAAGTTTTATAGCGGAAGCTGGTATAGCGAGACCGATTGGGATGTTGTCAATGCCGGGCAGATGGGTTGTGAGATCAATGGAGACAAGGCTCTGCACAACTTCGTGGTTTATGAGGGCGACCCTCTGTACGGCAGCGTCCAGACAGCAGTTATAAGCGGACAGGGACAGTTTAACGTAACTCTTGACATGAACAACCTCACCTACACCGTGACACGCGCTGAGAGCATGTACTATATTGTTGGAAACGTCAATAACCCGACTTGGAACACGGATGCTTGCCTTAGGGACATGCTCTATGCCGAAGGCGGCAACATCTACAGCTACACCACTCAGTGGAATGGCGCGTGGGACTTGAAGATTTGGGAAAGCAAGAATATTGGTGACTGGGCAAAGGCTTGGGGCACGGCAGTTGATGGCGACGGCTCGGCTTCCGGCACTCTCATCAACAGCAGTTCCAACTCCTTCCAAGCACCTGCCAAAGGCTATTATACGCTTACAGTCAACATGAATGATAATACCTACACATGGACGAAACTTGACAACCAAGCACCTGCTGCGTACACCCACGTGTCGCTTATTGGCGATTTCAACAGTTGGGGAGGCGACGTTGACATGACACAGGAGGCAAACGCTCCCCATAACTGGTATGCACGCGTTACGATTCCTTCAGACGGCGGTTTGAAGTTCCGTGCAAACCACGGATGGGACGTAAGCTGGGGCACATCGACTGATGGCAAGAGCACGGCAATAGGTGATGTCTACTATCTTTCAACAGGCAGTGAGAATATCACAGTTCCGGCTGGCATCTACGATTTCTACCTTAATGACATTACAGGTCGTTGGAATATTGTTCCAGTAAACTAAGCCTAAGCAATTTAACTTTTGAAAAACCAGTGGCGGCATGTATTTTTGATGCATGTCGCCTTTTATTACTGCCCTTTGCGCAACATCTTTTTTCCTTGTGCAATCGTTTGCATGATTTAAGTCAGTAAAAATGACTTTTTTTCGTGTCCAGATCAATAGTTTTTCATATTTTTGCGCAGCAATCTTAAAGAGAAACTAAGACAAGGTATGGGACTCGCTTCTATAACGATGAAAGACATAGCCGAGGCATTGGGAGTTTCGGTGGCAACGGTATCGCAAGCTTTGAAGAATAGTCCGCGTATAAGTCAGGAGCAGCGTGAGAAAATACAGGCTTATGCCACGGAGCACAATTATTACCCAAACGTGCTTGCCGAGAGCTTGCGCAACAGCCGCGTAAAGCCGTTGAAAGTCATTGGCGTGATAGTGCCGCAGTTTGAGCATTTTTATTTCTCGTCGGTTCTCAGGGGAATCGACCAAGAAGACTTGTTGCGTGGCTATACCATAATGGTAGGCGAAAGCATGGACGAATATGAGCGTGAAGAACTGCTTTGCAAGCGTTTCTATGAGAACAAGGTTTGTGGCGTGATTGTCTCACAAGCCAAGAACACTACCAAATACGAGCATTTCAACAAGCTCATCAGTCATGGTTTGCCGCTCGTGTTTTACGATCGCATCTGCACAGGCATCAATTGTGACCGTGTGGTTGTAGACGATTATCAGGGAGCCTACAATGCTGTCAAGCATCTTATAGACACCGGTTGCCGCCGTATAGCATTTTATGGATCTCCCATGACGATGGAAATTTCCAAGAACCGATATAACGGTTACCGCGATGCTCTCTTGAAAGCACGTTTGAAGCAGGAGGAGCGCTTCTTCCGGATATGTGACAATCGTACTGACGCTGAGGCTATAACGCCGGACATATTGTCGCAGGAGGAAATGCCTGATGCTTTTTTCGCTGTAAATTACGCTAAAAACTGCAGAATAGCTTAAAATGAGCGAATTATGAACTTTCTACCTCAATAGAGGTAATGATTTGGTAATAGTTCTAATTTCAGAAATATGCGTACGTTTGCTGTCAAACAACTCTTTTCATTTTGAAAATACAATATTTCTTTAAAATAGAATGCGAGAACAACGTTAAAAAATTACATATTGGAATAAAAGTGAGAATAATTCATTATCTTTGCAGCAAAAATAAAATAATATGGATATTAATCGCTTGAAAATAGTACTTGTTGAAAAGAAAAGAACAAGCAAATGGTTGGCAGAACAGTTAGGAGTGAATCCTTCTACAGTATCAAAGTGGTGTACTAATACATCGCAACCTCCATTAGAATCTATAATTAGTATATCGAAATTATTAAACGTTGACATTAAAGAATTAATAAATAATTATGAGTAGCAAAAGTAACGACCAAGGACGTGCTTACGAATACATTTGTTTGCTATCTTTGCAGAATGCAATAAATGCTATTCGTAAATCACAAATAATTCATAATAGCAGCTATGAAGCTGCTGAACACGCATGGAACACATTAAGTGTTGCAGAAAAAGCATTATATACATTGAGTGCGAAGTCAACTATTGATACTACACTTGCCAAGTGTGCGTAATTATAAGCAAGTTTCATTTCATCACAAGAATTTAAATATGGTTAGATTTCAATTTTTTCCACGTTCTATCGGTTTAGTAAAGCCAATAGAAGATGTACTGAATGTATTCAAGAATGTAGAATCCGAAATAGATTCAAAAACATCCAACAAAAAATCAGATGATGTACTTGCTGCTGTTGAGCCATATTTAACAAAACTAAAGTATAATGTAGAAAAAGACAAAAGCAGCAAAGGAAAAATAGATGTTCCTGTTTTATTTGGCAACAACAATACTGTCGATAAGTCTTTCTATGCAGATGCAATAAGTTGCGATGGAAAAATAGTAATAGAAGTAGAAGCAGGAAGAGCAACCGAAAACAATCAATTTCTCAAAGATATATTTGAAGCTTCTATGATGTTTGAAGTTGAATATCTGATTTTAGCCGTTAGGAATATTTATAGAGGTCATGATGATTTTGAGAGAATATACACTTTTCTTGAAACTATGTATATTTCAAACAGAATAAAGCTCCCTTTAATAAGGTATATTATTAATAGGATATTGATTTACACAAATGCAAACAACAATTGTTCAGCAAAAATATGACATGTTCATTAAAAGGCGTCAAAGCATACCAAAAGTTGCCAAAGTCGTTATTGAATGGAAAGACGACAATATGCAATATGACTACCTAATCTCTCTTGACGATTACTGGGTTAATGACTTACCTTATCCATATCGTAAAACAGAAATAGGAAATCTTACAGAGGAAGAGATATTTTATCATGTAGGCAATATTCAAGGTTTATATGATCTTATTAGTTCAAATGCAGAAGACTTCACAATTTTAGATATTATAGACTTTTACTAAGCTCAAACAAACTTTTTCAAACTCATTAAATTTAATGGGTTTGAAAAATATTTCCAACTAACCTTCAGAGCTAATTTTCCCGATATGAAATTGATTGAGGGAGATATTAGGAATATACCGTCAGATGCTTTTCCCATCCATGTGACAGGCATAATTGGCGGTCCACCATGCCAGTCGTGGAGTGAAGCAGGTTCATTAAAGGGCATTGAAGATGCCCGTGGTCAGTTGTTCTATGAGTATATCAGAATATTGCGTGATACCCAACCTTTGTTTTTTGTAGCAGAGAATGTGTCAGGTATGCTTGCCAAACGACATGCAACTGCTGTTAGTGGATTTATGAAGTTGTTTGATGAAGCAGGGTATGATGTTTATTTGAAAATGCTTAACGCTAATGACTATGATGTACCTGAAGACCGAGACCGTGTTTTCTATATTGGCTTTCGCAAGGATTTGCACATAGATGATTATGAATACCCGAAGCCACAAGAGCATAAACCTACTTTACGTGAGGCTATTTGGGATTTGCAAGACACTGCAATACCTGCAAGAGAAAAGAACCATACAAATGGAAATGCTTGCGTGGTGCCAAACAATGAATATTTTACGGGTGCTTTCTCGCCAATATTCATGTCACGTAATCGTGTAAGGTCATGGGACGAGCCAGGGTTTACAGTTCAAGCGAGTGGAAGACAATGCCAACTTCATCCGCAGGCACCTAAAATGATAAAGGTAGAAAAGAACTTGCAAAAATTTGTTGAAGGGAAAGAATATCTATATAGAAGAATGACTGTCAGAGAGGTCGCTCGTGTTCAAAGTTTCCCAGATGATTTCAAGTTCATATATGATGACGTGAATTATGGATACAAAATGATAGGTAACGCCGTCCCTGTCAATCTAGCGTACCATGTGGCATTAAGCATTATCGAAGCTTTAAAACAACATAATATCAATATAGATAATTGATGAATGTAATATCACTATTTGCAGGATGTGGAGGTCTTGACCTTGGGTTTGAAAGGGCTGGTTTCAATGTGATTTGGGCAAATGAATGTGATTCTTCTATATTTGAAACATATAGAAAAAATCACCCAAATACCATGTTGAATACTACCGATGTGCGCTTACTCAAAGACCAAGACATTCCTTCTTGCGATGGTGTTATTGGTGGTCCACCATGTCAAGCTTGGAGTGAAGGTGACAAGCAACTTGGATTTGAAGCCCCAAGAGGTCAGTTGTTTTTGGAGTATATCAGGATCGTAAACTTGAAAAAGCCAAAGTTCTTTGTCATTGAAAATGTGCAGGGAATACTTGAAGACAAACACAAGCAATCGTTGACATTTATAATTGAAAGTTTACGGTCTATTGGTTATTCAATAAGTTATCAACTCTTAAACGCTGCAGACTTCAGAATTCCACAGGATAGATTAAGGGTTTTCTTCGTGGGAATACGAAATGACCTACAAAATACATTTGCTTTCCCGAATGCAATGTCTGGCAAAAAAGTGACTTTAAGAGAAGCTATTGGAGATATTATTGAGAAGCCTAGATTTTTCAATGAAGGAAAGGTCATGTCGGAACATCCAACAAGAAAGAATCATGATGTCTACATAGGAAGTTATGATGCAAAGTATATGGCACGCAATCGTGTTCGTTCTTGGAATGAGCAATCTTTTACGATTCAAGCATAGGCAAGAAATGAGCCTCAACATCCACAGGCACCAAAGATGCCTTATATTAGTTCAAATGTTAGAATTTTTGCAAAAGGACACGAGCATCTTTATCGTCGTTTGAGCGTTCGGGAATGCGCAAGAATACAAACTTTTCCAGATAGCTTTGTATTCATCTATGCAGACATAAAAGACGGGTATAAAATGGTTGGTAATGCTGTACCACCTCGGTTAGCTTATGCACTTGCTGTACAAGTACGGAAAGCACTGCTTTAATAAGTTTAATTATACAAGTTTACGAACTATCAAAAACATTTTTAATAAGAAATTTCTATCAGATATTAATATACAACATATGGAAAGTTTACATTCTAAAGGAGCAGAAATAGCTTTTTCTAAATTATCTCAAAATTTAGATGAATATATTTGCTCGGCTGAAACAAATGATGAGCAAACATACTGTGAATTATTTATTCACAAGGAATGTCCGATGGCTTTTGTCCAACATCAGCCTTTAGGTGGAGGTTTTAATGTCTATCGGTCAAGAATGGGAAACTCTATAGGAGCAGATGAAGATATAACAAATCCTTCTACCTTTTCTTATGTACCACAAAATAAATGTACGTCTTCATTTCCTCCATTACAGAGATGTAATTTTTCTGGGCAGAGTGTTTTCTATGCCTCAATGTCTGTTAAGACAAACTTTAAGGAAATAGACAAGGAAAGTAGTACAGGAAAAGAGGTGTATATATCGAAATGGCACGTTGATGAAGATGCAAATGCAAATATGTTTCGCATTATTCCTTCTGAGGGAATAGATGTAGACTATAAAGGGTATCTAAAAATTGATGCAGAAAGGAAATATCCTCATTATACAATTGAGTACCTTCGAAAAATAGGAAATATATTTATGAATGATAGTGGTGATAAATATGATACAAAAAAATATCTGCCATCTGCTCTAATATCTAATTTTATATATGATTTCTGTTATACAGGAGAGCCAATATTCCCAGGTCAGTCTTCAAAGTATGACGGCATCATTTATCCAAGTGTCAAGGATCAAGATAGATGTTTGCTGAATGTTGCATTCACACCGAAATTTATAGACACCCATGTTAAATAGAAGTATGTTGCCAAAGGTATAATTGGTGAAGATTTTATGTCTGTAAAAATACAAGAGATTGGATTTTATAATGGAGATAAAATTGTTTGGTATAATCCTACAATACGTAAAAATTCAATCCGAATCACCAAGTATTTGTATTATGATGACAGCGGTCGTGTGTGCGATGTTACTAAAGGGAAATTGTTTGACAAGAATCACAAAGAGGTAAAAAATTACGATGTCGCATTTCGAGCGAATATAGATAGCTGGTTGGAACAAATGCTGAAAGCCATTCCAAGTGTTATGGGAAATTTTGACGATATAGAAGATGTTTCAGCTTTTCCAAAAACAATTGATGATAGAAGAATCTTCAGAGAGTTGGATGGTTGGACTTTAGAAACTGAAGATACAACCATAAATATAACCAGAGTTATATACGAATTTGACTACAAAGTAACACTTGAGAATATAGACAATGATATGCAATGATAGTATAGAATATTGCAAGATTGCATTCAATGCAACCTTCTATAGGAATGAAAAGTGATTACAACTATATTTTTTACGACTTTGAAGTAAAAATTCCTAATTAGAGCAAGTACTTTTGGGGAGTAACTCCAAAGGTTTTGAGTAACTCAAAACATACCTTGCTGTGTCTTTATGGACACAATATTTTGGCAAGAATAAATCTAATACCATTGAAAACACTGCGGAGGTTCGCCCAGTGGCTGGAGGCGCAAAGCCTCCAAGGAACGGCTCATTTTCTTTATGCTAAAGGCTGAAAACGAAAAAATCCCGAAGAATGATTTTTCCGTGAATATCATTCCTCGGGATGAACAAAAATGTATTTCTGCATGTCATACGTTTTATATGTCATACGATAAAAATGTAAAACGTATGACATCAAGACATGTATGCTTACATGCGTCTTTGTATTGATACTTCTTTATCAAATTAAAACCGTACTTCCATACGACAGTGAATCAGTACGACAGCAAGTCAATACGACAGTGAATAACCGAAGCGTCAAAGACGCAACCAATCTCAGCTAAAACAGTTTGTACCTCCATAGAGTTGCAGGACAATGGCTGTTTTCTCTTTTGCTCCGTACAGTCTCTTGAAAATGGCATCACGAAGTTGCGTTGCGCCATTAGAAGTTAGACGGAAGCAAATAGCAACAATCATAGGGAATCCATACAATGTTTGCCAAATGCCTTTGGAGGTTTCCTGTCTTTGTAGAACTTCCGACATAGACAACATGCCTTCTTTATATATAGCTCGTATAACAGAGTTGAGTTTCGGGGCGGTAACATGAAGCATATCCACCAACTCTCCCTCACTCATCCACAAGTTCTCCAAGTTGGACGGAATGGAAAGCATTCCATTACCGTCCACGGTGATAATAGTCCTTTTCATGCCATCCCTCCCATAACAGGCAAATTCCCCTTGATTCGACTTTCAAAGACAGATATGTCATGGTCAAGTTTGGTGCTTGTCACCTTGGCGTATATCTGTGTTGTGGTGATATTCGTGTGACCAAGAATCTTGCTCACGCTCTCTATCGGCATACCATACTCTAAGGCTAAAACTGCCCAACTATGACGTGAGACATGAAATGACACACGCTTCTTTATACCACACATTGCAGCAACTTTCTTGATGCGCTTGTTGATGCTGTCAAGATTACCAATATTGAACAAGTGGTTGTCTTTTCTGAAAGCCTTGTATCTCTCAACAATCTGCATGGGAATATCCATCAGCTTGATTTGGAACGGCACACCTGTCTTCTGACGCTTGGAAATAATCCAAGGAGCACCGTTTACCATGCTGATGTTATCTTCCGTCAAGTTCTTGATGTCGATGAAAGCTATACCTGTCCAACAGCCAAAGATAAAAAGGTCTCTCGCAAATGCCATGTTGGGGTCTTCCAACTTTATCTCAGTCATGGCAGTAAGCTCGTCCAAGGTCAAGAACTCACGTTCCTTGTGGTCTGGATCAACGTGGTACATGGCAAACGGATTTCTCGGTATCTTGCCGTTGTAGTGTGCCGCCGTGACGATATGTTTCAGAGGTCTGGAGTAAATCCAAATGGAGGACTGCGCAAGCCCTATCACATTTTTCAAGTAAAGGCAATAGTCACGGATGAACTCCTCGGTAAGCTCATTCATGGACATATCGCAGCGCTTGTACTGATACTTGATGAACTCGGCAACGTACTTTCTCACCACAAGATACTTGTTGTAAGTGTTCTTGGTCCTGTCCTTGCCGACACGCTTGGCAAAGGCTGCGTTCTCCTTGTCAAAGGCTCTGAGCAAAGTCTCGTACTCCGTGCCTATGCCTTGGTAGGCGTTTCTCACCATTTCAGCGGTAACGAACGCCTCACGGTCGGAAAGTCGCTGGTAATGCTTGACGATTTGAGCCTTGATGTTGTCAAGCGCAAAGTTCACCTCCTTGGCATCCTTGCTCTTGCCTATGGCTCTGTTGCCTTTGGCATCCCAGATAGACATGGTCACGCTCTGCTTGCAACTGAACTGTGCGATAGTTCCGTTAATTGTCACTCGTCCCATGATAGGGACAATTCCGTTTCTCTCCTTGCTTCCATTTACATAGAAGACTGTCTTGAAAGTGCATCTCATAATTCTTATTTTTTTGTTCGGTGCAAAATTAAACTATGAGAGTTGCATGGCAAAACCAAAACTTACGCAGAATGAGGAAATATGAACCGCCACCGTTAAAAATGCTTATTAGGGCGTTCCTGCGAGGTAATGATTTGAAAGCGTTTCTATTTCACCAATCTGCTTTTTCCTCATTTCCTTGTCATTGCCAACTAAAGCCAACGACTGCCACAACCACTTGAAACTCAAAATAAAAGCTCCATTTCGCTATTTTTTTGCCTTTTTAGGCGTTCTTTTTCAAAAAAACGACGATACTGCCATAGGCATTCTCTACACTGCCAAGCGAATGGGTTACCGTGTGCCTGAGGACATCAGCATTTGTGGCTTTACCAATGGACAGCGTGCCGTAGCCTGCGACCCGATGCTTACTACTGTAGAGCAGCGTGGTGAAAGGGTAGGAGAGGAAGCTGCCAACATCCTTATAAGCAAGGTGGAGGGGGAAATACCAATGAGCCGTGTTGAGAAAAGAGTGGTGAGAACCAGGCTGGTAATAAGGGGAACGACAAGATAATACGAGTTTGTAAAGTCTTTGAATTAAAAGAACAAAAACATACTTCTATGAAAGAAAAACCGAATATGAGTTTCTGGGGACTATGGAACCTGAGTTTTGGATTCTTTGGGGTGCAGATAGCATACGCCCTGCAGAGTGCCAACATCTCGAGAATATTCGCGACACTTGGGGCGGATCCTCACAGCCTGAGCTATTTTTGGATTTTGCCACCGTTGATGGGCATAATCGTGCAGCCTATTGTCGGCACGTTGTCAGATAAGACGTGGTGCCGCTTCGGCCGCCGCATACCCTATCTGTTTCTTGGTGCTGCGGTATCTGTGCTCGTCATGTGCCTTCTCCCGAATGCAGGCTCATTCGGACTTACCGTTGGTTCGGCAATGGTTTTCGGCCTCATATCGCTCATGTTTCTTGATACCAACATCAACATGGCGATGCAGCCTTTCAAGATGCTTGTCGGCGACATGGTGAACGAGAAGCAGAAGGGCTTGGCATACAGCATTCAGAGTTTCTTGTGCAATGCCGGCAGCCTCGTGGGCTATGTCTTCCCGTTTGTCTTCACGGCATTCGGCATTGCCAATGTAGCCCCCGTGGGCAGGTGCCTGATTCGGTGATATGGTCATTCTACGTAGGGGCAGCCATTCTCATACTCTGCGTAATCTATACTGTTGTAAAGGTTAAGGAGTGGCCGCCTAAGGAGTACGAAGAATATAACGGTGCCTCAAAGAAGGTAGAGGTAGAAGAAAAAGGCTCGTCCGACTGGTTCACGCTCCTGCGCCATGCACCGAAAGCTTTCTGGCAGGTAGGCCTTGTGCAATTCTTCTGTTGGGCAGCATTCCTTTATATGTGGAATTACAGCAATGGAGCTATAGCCGAGACGGTATGGAATGCTACAGACGCTGCGTCAAGCGGTTATCAGGCAGCCGGCAACTGGGTTGGCGTGGTGTTTGCAGTTCAAGCCATTGGCAGCGTGCTGTGGGCTGTTGTGCTCCCTCGTTTCTCCAACCGTAAGATGGCTTATGCAATAAGCTTGCTAATAGGGGCAGTGGGCTTTGCACTCATACCTTTCTGCCATAATCAATATGCGCTTTTCGTGCCTTATCTGCTCATAGGCTGCGCTTGGGCGGCAATGCTTGCCATGCCGTTCACCTTTGTCACCAATGCCCTTCAGGGCTACGGCCACATGGGAGCTTATCTCGGTCTTTTCAATGGCACGATATGTATCCCACAGATTGTGGCGGCTGCTTGTGGCGGTGGCGTGCTGTGGATAGTCGGCAGCCATCAGAGCAGCATGATGCTTGTGGTGGCAGGATGCCTTGTAGTAGGAGCATTGGCGGTAAAAGGGATAGGTGAAAAATAAGACCGTGCAATCGTTTGCGCAAATAATTTGTAAATTGTATAAAGAAGTATGTGTAAAACAATAATTTTTGATTAACTTCGCATACGGAATTATGCCCGAAGACTATGAACTTAGAATTTAATATAGATTATCGCACACGTTTTGGTGAGGAAATAGTACTCAACATCGTCAATGGCGATGGCAGCACGAAATACCGCATGTTTACCACCGACGGGAAACGTTGGTCATACGACATTAATATCTCTCCCAATGTTCCCCAAACACTTACTTATTATTATGATGTAGAGTGCGACGGGCGAAGTGAGCGCCGTGAATGGACTACAGTGATGCATACCCTTGAACTTAATGCGGCACAAGGGGGATGCTATACAGTGTATGACCGTTGGAACGACATGCCGGAGGATTCCTATCTCTACACTTCCGCTTTTACAGATTGCATCAATGGCCGTAAGCTCAGCAGGCTTGAGCCGTCGCCGTTCGCACGTACTGTGCGCATGGTTGTGCGTGCGCCGCAGTTGCGCCAAGGCAAGCTGGTCTTGGTTGGCAATGGCGATTATGTTGGCAATTGGGATGCCGATAAAGGCATTGCGATGATAGAGCACAATCATAGTGAGTGGGTTGTCGACTTGGATGCCGACAAGGTGCATGGCGGATTGTTGGAGTTTAAATTTGCCATTATCAATCATAATGACAAGGAGGATGCTATCTTTGAAACGGGTTATAACCGTATGATTGAGCTTCCGCCTATGGAGCATGGGCAGGTAGTCGTTTACGAGCTTGACCAGGCATTCTTTCCTTTGTACAACCGTAAAGTGGCTGGCACACTGGTGCCCTTGTTCTCGCTTCGAACCGAGAAGTCGTTTGGTGTGGGCGATTTCGGCGACTTAAAGAGGATGATAGACTTCGTGTCTGCCACGGGCCAGAAAGTCTTGCAAATACTCCCAATCAACGATACCACGATAACGCATACGTGGACAGACTCTTATCCGTATAGTTGCATAAGCATTTTTGCGTTGCATCCGCAATATGCCAACCTTAAGCGTTTGCCACAACTTAAGGACGAAAAAGCCCACCTTCATTATGAGGAACTGCGCCGTGAACTTAATTCCTTGCCGCAAGTCGATTACGAGCGTGTCAACAATGCAAAGATAGAATACCTGCATCTGCTTTTTGAGCAGGACGGCAGGCAAATGCTGGAGACTAATGCCTTTAAGAAGTTCTTCAAGGAAGCCGAGCGTTGGCTTGTGCCTTATGCGCAATATTGCACTCTGCGCGATAAATATGGCACGGCAGACTTTTCTCAATGGCCTGACCATAGCAGCTGGGACGAGGCCGACCGCAAGAAGCTTTCCGATGCTTGCACGAAAGAATATAAAGAGGTGGCTTTCTGGTATTTTGTGCAGTACATCCTTAACTCGCAGATGGAAGATGTGCACGACTATGCCCGTCAGCACCATGTCATATTGAAAGGAGACATTCCTATCGGGGTGAACCGTTACGGTTGCGACGTTTGGACCGAGCCTCGCTACTTTAATCTCGACGGGCAGGCAGGAGCGCCACCAGATGCTTTCTCAACCAACGGGCAGAACTGGGGCTTCCCGACATACAATTGGCAGGAGATGCTAAAGGACGGTTGCCGGTGGTGGGTGCGCCGCTTCAAGAATATGGCTAAGTTTTTTGACGCATACCGCATAGACCACGTGCTTGGTTTTTTCCGTATATGGGAAATCCCGATTGACGCTGTTCACGGGCTGCTCGGACAGTTCTCTCCTGCCCTCGGCATGACGGCTGACGAGATAAGAGGCTATGGCTTCAACTTCCATGAAGAAAGGTACACGGCTCCTTTCATCACCGACTGGGTTCTTGAACGTGTTTTCAAAAACAGGGCTGATGAGGTGCGGCAGAAATACCTTGACCGTATTGACGCAGAGCGTTATAAGATGAAGCCGGAGTATGACACGCAGCGAAAGATAGAGAAAGCGTTTAAGGGCATTACGGACAAAGACGAACTGAATTTCCGTGACGGGCTTTATTCACTTGTCTCAGATGTGCTTTTCCTGCGAGACAACAAAGACTCGAACAAGTTCCATCCGCGCATTTCCGTGCAGTACGACTTTATCTACGAGAGTCTTTACGACAACGACAAGGCTGCCTTTAACCGTCTTTACAACGATTATTACTATCGTCGCAACAACCAGTTCTGGTATGGCGAGGCAATGAAGAAACTGCCGGTCTTGGTACAGGCTACACGCATGCTTGTATGTGCCGAAGACCTTGGCATGGTGCCTGACTGCGTGTCTTGGGTGATGAGCCAGTTGCGCGTATTGTCGCTCGAGATACAGTCGATGCCGAAAGACCCAAACGTTTGTTTCGGGCATCTCAGTCGCAACCCGTACCGTTCGGTGTGCACGTTCTCAACCCATGACATGCCCACGATGCGCCAATGGTGGGACGAAGACCAACAGCGCACGCAGGAGTATTACAACACCATGCTCTACCGTCAGGGAGCAGCTCCGCATCCGCTGCCGGGCTGGTTGGCTCGTGACATCATTTCGCGCCAGCTGACGTCACCTTCAATGCTTTGCGTGTTGAGCATACAAGACTGGATGGCAATGGACGAAGGCCTGCGCCTTCCTGATGCCAATGCCGAGCGCATCAATGTCCCGGCAATAGCGCAATATTATTGGCGTTATCGGATGCATGTCAACATTGAAGACTTGATGGCGAACAAGAGCTTTGCACAGAACATTAAAGACCTTGTTACAGAAAGCGGAAGATGACGCTCACCTCCCTTTTGCCTCGCCGTAATGGCGAGGCAAAGTGTTTGGAAATGATTTAAACTAAAAAAAGAATAAATGAAATCACCTGCTTTTATTGTGGTGATGCTGCTGATGTCTTTGGTAATGGAAGCGCAGACAGTGACATCGCCTAATGGCAATATTGCCGTCAAGTTTTCGCTTACGGGCAATGGCGTTCCCACCTATGAGATGAGTTATAAAGGCAAGGCAGTGGTGAAACCGTCACGCCTCGGGCTTGAGCTTGCCAAGGACAAGCATGCGTCAAAGGGGCTGCGCGAGACTTCGCTTATGGACGGCTTTACCGTAGACGGCACCACGACTTCTACCTTTGACGAGACTTGGACTCCGGTGTGGGGGCAATATGGCAAGATAAGAAACCATTATAACGAGCTTGCCGTGAATCTTTCACAGCAAGCCACGAAGCGCCATATGACCATCCGCTTCCGCGTCTACGATGTCGGCATGGGTTTCCGCTATGAATTTCCTCAGCAGGACTCTTTGGTTTATTTCGTCATAAAGGAAGAACACTCCCAGTTTGCCATGACCGGCGACCACACCGCGTGGTGGCTGCCGGGCGACTATGACACGCAGGAGCAGGAGACTCAGGAGAGCAAGCTTTCAGAGATTCGTTCCCGTTTCCACGACGCTGTCAACTGGACAAACTCGTCTGTCGCCGTCTTCTCGCCTACCGGCGTGCAGACATCTTTGCAGATGAAGACGCAGGACGACCTTTACATAAACATTCACGAGGCAGCCTGCCTCGACTATGCCACCATGCACCTTAATCTTGACGACAAGAACATGGTGTTCGAATCATGGCTCACGCCTGACGCCACGGGCATGAAAGGCTACATGCAGACTCCCTGCCTGTCGCCGTGGCGGACGGTTGCCGTGAGCGATGACGCACGCGACATGCTGGCTGACGCAAACTCAATGATCTATAATCTCAACGAGCCTTGCAAGATTAAGGATACGTCGTGGATTCATCCAACGAAGTTCTGCGGCGTATGGTGGGAAATGATTGTCGGGAGGAACAGCTGGAACTACACCGACGAATACCCGTCGATAAAGCTTGACCAAATAGACTGGCCCGGGGTAAAGCCCAATGGCAGGCATGGAGCTAACAACGAGGAGGTGCGCAAGTATATCGACTTCGCTGCCGCCAACGGTCTTGACGAGGTGCTTGTAGAGGGATGGAACGTAGGCTGGGAGGATTGGGTTAACCACTGGAAAGACTATGTGTTCGACTTCACCACGCCTTATCCCGACTTCGACATCAAGGCTCTTAACGATTACGCCCACTCGAAAGGCGTGCGCCTGTTGATGCACAACGAGACTTCTTCGAGCACTATCAATTATGAGCGCCATCTCGAGGCGGCACTTAACCTGATGAACAAATATGGCTACGATGCCGTGAAGACGGGCTATGTAGGCGACATAATCCCCCGTGGGAACTACCATTTTTCTCAGCCCACGAACAACCATTACCAGTATGTATTGGAGCAGGCTGCCAAGCACCACATAATGGTCGACGCCCATGAGGCTACGCGCCCTACAGGCATAGCCCGCACGTGGCCTAACCTCGTAGGCAACGAGTCGGCACGTGGCGGAGAGTACGAAGCCTTTGGCGGAAGCTACCCTAACCACACGGTGATACTCCCGTTCACGCGCTTGCAAGGCGGGCCGATGGACTATACGCCCGGTGTGTTGGAGACGCAACTGAAGACGTGGAGCGACAACACAAGCTATGTGCACACCACGCTCGTAGGGCAGCTTGCGCTGTACCTGGTCATGTGGGGCCCGCTGCAAATGGCTGCCGACCTGCCGGAGAACTACGCAAAGTACAGCGATGCTTTCCTGTTTATCAAGGATGTTGCTTTAGACTGGGACGATTCGAAGTACATAGAGGCAGAGCCGGCACGCTACGTCACTGTGGCTCGCAAGGCGAAAGGCAAGGACGATTGGTTCATTGGTGGAAAATGCGATGAGCACGGGCATCAGTCGGTCGTAAAGCTCGATTTCCTCGACAAGGGCAGAAAGTACCAAGCCGTGATTTACGCGGATGGCAAGAACGCTCATTATGAAAAGAACCCAAAAGCGTATACTATAACCAAGCGCACGGTGAAGAAAGGCGACACCTTGAAGTTTACCGAAGCTCCTGGCGGTGGTTTCGCCGTTTCCCTGAAAGCACTTTAACATATCCCTTATGCAATTGAAAACGATAGTCCTTTCTGCTCTTGCTGTCATAGGAATGGGGCATAAAGCTCAGGCTCAGAACCTGTTCGACGAGATGCAATATTCTGCCGCGCAGACCGTGTTCTACCTCAATTCCCCAACATCCGTTCCTACAGCAAACGCCGCCGTAGACGGCATGACGGGAGCGTCGGTGCAGGAAGGCGCAGCTGTTCCGCGTGTCATCTTGCGCATCTACGACCAGGGGCTTGGAGGCAAGCCTGTCAAGACGGTAAGGATGAAGCAGGCTGGCGAAAACCGATGGACGGCTGTTGTCAAAGGCGACCTGAAGGGGAAATTCTATACTTTCGATTGCGGTCGTGGCGAAACGCCGGGCGTGTTTGCTAAGGCTGTCGGGGTGAATGGCAGGAGAGGGGCTATAGTGGGCAATGACCCTGCGCCCTGCCCGTCACCACTGGGCGGTGTGGATGCTATACCCAATTCTGTTTATGAGCTCCATTTCCGTGATTTCTCCATAGCCCGTCCCGATGCTAAGTATCCTGGCAAGTTTCTTGCCTTGACCGAGCCTTGGGCTATCGGCCATCTGAAGAAACTCGGTGTCAGTGCGGTTCACATCCTGCCGTCGTTCGACTTCGGCTCCGTTGACGAGACCAAGCTCGACAAGCCGCAGTACAACTGGGGCTATGACCCTGTGAACTATAATGTCCCGGAGGGAAGCTACAGCACCGACCCGTACAATCCGACAGTGCGCATAAGGGAGTTCAAGCAGATGGTTCAAGCCCTGCACGAGGCAGGCATAAAGGTTGTCCTTGACGTGGTTTACAACCACACCTTTGACCTTGAAAACAGCAATTTTCAGAAGACGTGGCACGATTATTATTACCGTTTCACCAAGGACGGCAAGCCAAGCAACGGCTCAGGCTGCGGCAACGAGACGGCTTCGGAGAAACCGCTTATGTGCGAGTTTATTCTTGAAAGCGTGAAATACTGGGTTCGGGAGTATGGCATCGACGGCTTCCGCTTCGACCTTATGGGCGTTCACGACATAGAGACGATGAATGCCGTGCGTGCCGAGCTTGGCAAGATCAACCCCAAAGTGTTTGTTTATGGCGAAGGCTGGAGTGCAGGACAGTGCGCCTATCCTCTTGACAAGCTTGCCATGAAGGCTAACATGAGGCGGATGCCCGGCATTGCCGCTTTTTGCGATGACATGAGGGATGCGCTTCGCGGCCCGTTCAACGATGACCATAAGGGAGCGTTCCTTGCCGGAATACCCGGCAGCGAGGAGAGCCTTAAGGCGGGCATAACGGGCATGACGGCGCATCCGCAGGTAGACTATTCAAAAGTAAACTACAGCAAGGAGCCGTGGGCAACCGAGCCGACGCAGTGTATCAACTACGTGAGCTGTCATGACGACATGTGCCTTGTTGACAGGCTGAGGACGAGCATTCCGGACCTTACGGCAGACGAGCTCATAAAGCTTGACCTCCTTGCCCAAACCGCCGTCTTCACCTCTCAGGGCGTGCCGTTCATGCTTTCGGGCGAGGAGATGCTGCGCAACAAGAAGGGTGTGCACAACAGCTTTGAGTCTCCTGACAGTGTCAATGAGCTTTCATGGGCAAACATGCAGAAATATCCGCAGGTCTTCGAATATTACAGCAAGCTCATTTCCTTGCGGAAACATCATCCTGCCTTTCGTCTTGGCAAGGCAGACCTCGTGCGCCGTCACTTGGAGTTTTTGCCTGTAGCCGTGCCTGCCGCAGACGGCAGTGAGGGCGGCTCGTGCCTTGTGGCGTTCCGGCTAAAGGACAATGCAGGAGGCGACGAATGGAAAAACATAATTGTAGTGCTCAATGGGAATAAGGACGCTCGCGATGTCGCCATACCCGACGGCAAGTACACTGTTGTCTGCCGTGACGGCAAAATCAGCGAGCAAGGTCTCGATACTATTGAGGGCGGACATGTAGTTGTCGGCGGCAGGTCGGCATTGATACTGCATGATTAGTCTGGCTTGTATTTGTTGGTCATAAATCAAATGGATAAGGAACAAGGTTTTAAGAGATAAGGCAAAAATGAGTCTAAACATTATGCGTTTGCCATTTTTGACCTGTAGGACAAGCTCGTAAGCCGTACGTACCTCTCTCGTACGGCTTACGAGCTTGTCACGCACGGCGTGTGAGCCTCTCACACACGGCGTACGTAACTCTTACGTACGGCGTGTGTGATATGGCTTTTAAGTTGTAAGAACTAAAAAAAAGAGTGCGTCATATTGAAGCACTCTCTTTATCTTATTATCTACCAGATAATATATGAGATGTATGTGAGTCAGCTAAAGGCTATATACACATTGTTTCTTAAAGCCTCGTTCATAGCATTGGCATGACTTGGAACAAGCCGTTTAGAATTCTGCGTTCTTTGGCGTGCGCGAGAACGGAATGACATCGCGAATGTTCTGCATTCCAGTGACAAAGAGTATGAGCCGCTCGAAACCGAGTCCGAAGCCTGCATGGGGGCATGATCCATATTTGCGAGTATCGAGATACCAGTTGTAGGTGGACTCCATCATGTTGCGGCGCTCTATCTCGTCTATAAGCTTCTGGTAGTTCTCCTCACGAACCGAGCCGCCTATGATTTCGCCTATGCGCGGGAAGAGTACGTCGGTGCCTTGCATTGTTTTGCCGTCGGGGTTCTTCTTCATGTAGAACGCCTTTATTTCGGTGGGGTAGTCTGTCATTATAACGGGGCGTTTGAAGTATTCTTCCACAAGATAACGCTCGTGTTCGGAAGCAAGATCCATGCCCCATTCTGTAATAGGGAACTCAAACTTGTGACCGTCTTTTGCGGCTTGCTTAAGAATGTTGAAACCCTCTGTATATGGCAAACGCACGAATTTTTCCTTGGCTACATGCTCCAGGGTCTGTATTAGTGTCTTGTCAATCATATTGTTGAGGAACTCAAGGTCGTCGCGGCAATTGTCAAGAGCCCATTGCACGCAATACTTGATGAAGTCCTCCTCAAGGTCCATAAGTTCGTCCTTGTCCATGAAAGCCACTTCCGGCTCAATCATCCAGAATTCGGCAAGATGGCGTGGCGTGTTGCTGTTCTCGGCTCGGAAAGTCGGGCCAAAGGTATATATTGCTCCCAGGGCGGTTGCTCCAAGCTCGCCTTCGAGCTGACCGCTCACCGTGAGATTGGTCTTCTTTCCAAAGAAATCCTTGTCGTATTCCACTTTCCCGGTCTTTGCAATGCGGTCGAGGTCGAGCGTGGTCACTTGGAACATCTGGCCGGCACCCTCAGCATCGCTGGCTGTGATAAGTGGAGTGTTGAAATAATAGAAACCGTGCTCATGGAAGTACTTGTGTATGGCAATAGCCATGTTGTGGCGTATGCGGAACACGGCGCCAAAGGTGTTTGTGCGCAGGCGCAAGTGGGCGTATTGGCGCATATACTCAAAGCTCTGTCCTTTTTTCTGCATTGGATAGTCGCTCGGGCACGTGCCGTAAACTTCGATTTCAGGCTCTTGTATCTCTACGCTCTGTCCTTTTCCCTGGCTCTCAACGAGCTTTCCCGTGGCACGTATGCAAGCGCCTGTAGTGATGCTTTTCAGGATTTCGCCATCAATCTTCGAGGGGTCAGCCACTATCTGTATGTTCTTGATGGTAGAGCCGTCGTTCAGAGCTATGAAATCTACAGCCTTGCTGCTGCGATGTGAACGCACCCAACCTTTTACGGTGATTTCCTTGCCATATTCGGTGCAACGAAGTGCATCGATAACTTTTGTTCTGCTACTCATGATAATCATTGCTTATAAAAATCCGCAACCCCTCTGTATGGAGGGGTTGCAACGTGTTTAGTTTTTTTATTCGAACATGCCACTGCGTAGCGTGTCAACCTCCTGCTCGGAGAGGAAACGCCAGTCGCCACGGCGCAAGCCTTTCTTCGTGAGGCCTGCAAATTGCGCGCGGTCAAGTTTGACGACACGGTAGCCAAGGTGCTCGAATATACGGCGCACTATACGGTTCTTGCCGCTGTGTATCTCTATGCCAACCTGTGAATGGTCGCGCTCGTCAGCATATTCTATTGCATCTGCATGCACCTCGCCGTCTTCAAGCTCTATTCCGTCGGCAATCTTCTGAAGGTCTTCGGCTGAGACGTTCTTGTCGAGGAACACGTGATATACTTTCTTCTTCAAGAACTTGGGGTGGGTGAGCTTGCTTGCCAGTTCTCCGTCATTGGTAAGAAGCAATACGCCAGTGGTATTACGGTCGAGTCGTCCTACTGGATAGATGCGCTCCGGGCATGCGTCTTTTACGAGATCCATGACAGTCTTGCGCTGCTGTGGGTCGTCGCTTGTCGTAACATAATCCTTTGGTTTGTTTAGGATAATGTACACCTTCTTTTCCAAAGAAACGGGCTGGTCATTGAATTTTACTTCGTCAGAACGCTTCACCTTAGTGCCAAGTTCTGTAACGACTTGTCCGTTAACTGTCACGGTACCCTTCTGTATGTATTCGTCAGCCTCACGACGTGAGCATACACCGGCGTTGGCAAGATACTTGTTCAAGCGTATAGGCTCGTTGGGGTCGATGTGTTCCTCTTTGTATTCAATGCGCTTCTTGAGGCTGTATTTTGCATTTGGGTCGTATCCTTGACGCTGTTGGTAAACACCCTGCTGGCGCTGGTAGCCGCCCTGTTGTCGTTGGAATCCGCCTTGCTGACGAGGCTGGTATCCTCCTTGACGCTGCTGGTAGCCCCCTTGCTGGCGTTGGAATCCGCCTTGCTGACGAGGCTGGTAACCTCCTTGACGCTGCTGGTAGCCGCCCTGTTGGCGTTGGAATCCGCCTTGCTGGCGTGGCTGGTAGCCCTGTCCGTCCTGTCCTGCATTGTAGCGTGGACGTTGCTGGTAGCTGCCTTGGCGCGGCTGGTAGCCCTGTCCGTCCTGTCCTGCATTGTAGCGTGGGCGCTGCTGGTAGCCGTCTTGGCGTGGCTGGTAGCCCTGTCCGTCCTGTCCTGCATTGTAGCGTGGGCGCTGTTGATAGCCGCCTTGGCGCTGCTGGTAGCCCTGCCCGTCCTGTCCTGCATTGTAGCGTGGGCGTTGCTGGTAACCGCCTTGGCGCGGCTGGAAACTGCGTTGTGTGCGCTGTGTGTCACCGCTGCCTACAAGGCCGCTCCCAAAGCCTTCGGGGCGGAAACCTCCGTCTTCTGCAGGCTTGCTGCGGTCTGTGCTGTAGGCACGTGTTGTATGGATTCTGGCACGCTGTGTGCGGCCTGTACTCGGATTGTAATCTCTTTGATAACCTGATGGACGAGAATAACCCTCACGGCCATCCTGTTTCTGGGTGTCTTGCGTTTCCTGATTCTTTTTTTCCAATTCGTCTGACATAATTATAATTTGAGGTTTGTGATTTAAGGTTGATATTTATGATGATACCTGCCTCTCGGCATGTGTGGTCAAAACAACCCCTTAATCTTTTGTGTTATTATATTATTGTTTAAATTAAATTCTCCTCCAAGCGCATTCCTTTAGGATGGGCTTTGTAGGTCTTGTTTACATGCCCGTATAGTTATGTGGAGTGATTGCCATTAGCTCCTGCTTTACGGCATCACTGACATGAAGTGTCTGTATGAAGTCGTGTATGGTTTTATCCGTCATGGTGCCGTTGGTTCGCGTGAGAGCCTTCAAGGCTTCATAAGGATGCGGATAGCCTTCACGGCGCAGAATGGTCTGTATAGCCTCGGCAACGACAGCCCATGTGTTGTCAAGATCTTCGTTTATCTTGTCTTGGTGCAGAATGAGCTTGCGCAAGCCCTTCAATGTGCTCTGTATGGCAATGATGCTGTGACCGAGCGGCACGCCTATGTTGCGCAGCACCGTAGAGTCTGTCAAGTCGCGTTGCAGGCGGCTTATAGGGAGTTTGGTTGAAAGGAAGGTGAGCAGGGCGTTTGCCAAGCCCAGGTTGCCCTCGCTGTTCTCATAGTCAATGGGGTTCACCTTGTGCGGCATTGCGCTGGAGCCAACCTCTCCTGCCTTGATCTTCTGCTTGAAATAGTCCATTGAAATGTACATCCAGAAGTCGCGGTCAAGGTCGATGATGATGGTGTTTATGCGCCTGATACCGTCGAAGATGGCGGCAAGATAATCATAGTTGCTGATTTGTGTAGTCCACTGCTCGCGCTCCATTCCGAGCTTCTCGCTTACAAACTTGTTGCCAAACTCACGCCAGTTATAATCGGGATATGCCACGTGGTGGGCGTTGAAGTTGCCCGTGGCACCGCCGAACTTGGCGGTTATCTTTGAAGCCTTAAGCGTGTTGAGCTGTTCTGTGAGGCGGTAGACATAAACCATTATCTCCTTGCCCAGGCGTGTAGGCGATGCCGGCTGACCATGCGTTTTGGCAAGCATGGGCACGTCTTTCCATTCTTCGGCATACTGCTTGAGCTGGTCGATGAGTTCTTCCACTTGTGGATAGAACACGTCGTGTAGCGACTCTTTCAGCGATAGCGGTACAGAGGTGTTGTTGATGTCCTGCGAGGTCAGGCCAAAATGTATGAATTCCTTGTAGGAATCCAGCCCGCCGATTTTGTCCAGCTCTTCCTTTATGTAGTATTCCACGGCCTTTACGTCGTGGTTTGTGACCTTTTCTATGTCCTTGACCCGTTGTGCCGACTTTTCGTCAAAGTTGCGGTAAATGTCGCGAAGCTGTTCGAAAATGCTATGGTCGAAAGATTTCAACTGGGGCAGCGGAAGCTCGCAGAGCGTGATGAAATATTCAATTTCCACGCGTATGCGGTAGCGTATAAGGGCATACTCCGAGTAGTAGTTGGCCAAAGCCTGTGTTTTGTTTCTGTAGCGACCATCTATAGGCGAGATGGCTGTCAATACATCGAGATTCATGTTATAAAGTAATACGTATTATCTTGAATTGCAAAGTTATGAATTATCTTTGATACATCACTGACGTAGCTGTAATTTTTAGGAGATGATAACAAAAAATCCCACAACACCCGAAAGTGTCATGGGATCCACCCCTTGTGGGCGTTGACGGATTCGAACCGCCGACCCTCTGCTTGTAAGGCAGATGCTCTAAACCAACTGAGCTAAACGCCCTTTCTTTGTTTGCGAGTGCAAAGGTACGGAGTTTTTACCTTACCGCCAAATTTTTCTCAAAGTTTTTGCAAAATATTTATACTTTATCACTGTAAATCGGCTGTATTTGGTGTCTGGAGGCTCTGTCATATTGTCTTTTTTAATCGCTCTCTCAAATATATGGGACGATTTGTTTTGCGAGTGTGCAAATTTGCTGATAAAATCCTTTTAAACAAAATACTCAAAAATCAGAAAAAAAAAATCTCTTTCTGCTTGCAGGTATTGCTTTTTTCATCTAAATTTGTACCGAAGCTCAATGTGAATTGTTAAAAAATAACTTTTATCAGTTTTAAAGCATAAAATAATCGCCCACAAAAGAACGTAATTCAAAAAAAGTTCCTAACTTTGCCACGTCGGGGGGAGAAATCCCCGATAATTAGCATTTAGGAAGCGTAAAACTTCATTTTTGACCGGAATCTGGACAATTCCAAACACAGAAGTGAGTGAAATACGTTCTCCTATGGATTGATTGTATATGTCTTCCTCTATCTTTTTTATTGGATTGTAGGGGTTGTTTTATACACGTACCATAGGTGTGGGCGATTTTCTCTTATTCTGTGTTGGGCAGTCCAGAGCCTCGGTTGAGATAAGCGAAAATTAACTCACACTTTCTTTTTGCCTTATACTGAACTATTTTCTTAATGATTAATAAGTATGAGAACGCAAATGAAGAAGCTTTATCAAAGGCCAGAGACATTGGTTATAGCTATGTCTCAATGTGGAATTCTCGCTGGCTCCGGACTTTACAATGATGGTGAGAAGGTAATTGAAGATGGCCCCAACACGGATCCGGACGAAGGTGATGGTGACGATGCAAACTCTAAGAGAGAGTCTTTTTCTCTGTGGGACGATGCCTCGTGGGGCAGAGTGAGATGGTAAAACTAAAGACAGAAAGGAAAACAATCATGAAAAAAATCTTACGAACACTATTTGCTGCAGCTTTGGTGCTTGCGGCTAACACTACATTGGCGCAGGTAGAGACTAATCCTGCACACAGCAATCTTGACGCTACATGGACTGAAATAGACGAGACATCTGCCCAGTCTGATAACGAACTGTTCCTCTACGGAAAGTCAACGGTACATTTTACGGTTAAGAACACTTCCCTATTGACATCTGGAAATGTCTACTATGTTACGACTATAGAAGTCAAGTCCAAATCTGGAAGCGCAAAAGGCCACGCTTATTACTATTTTACGAGAACAGGTAGTAATGGCAATTATACATCAGCCTTCTATCCGGCTTATACCCAAAATGGTAATGGTAGAACGGCCGTCTATGCGCGGGAAGGCAGCAATGGACGCGTCACCACATATTATTATAATCCTAATGAAGGTACAATAGGAGAAACTTTAGATGGTACAATAGACCTGTCCAATGGGGCTGATGATGACTACATTGACATGAGAATTTTAGATGTTTATTCTCTTTTGGGATATAAACAGGGTGGACGATGCTCCGTCATACTCTCCAAGCTTTCCACTTCTACCACTCGCTATGACATTTATGATGACAAGCCTCTGTTTACAAAGACTGGTGAGAATACATCGGTTACCGCCCCCGACCAAATTTTGGCAACCATTCAGAGCAACCGTATCGTTGATCATAGTAGCGCAATCAGTGTATATGTGCATCGTAGCCTTAAGAGTGGCGCGTGGGGATCATTCTGTTTGCCGTTTGACGTGGCTGTTGCCAATATGAAAAACGCCAACGCTCTCGGCCATGACGCAGTAATAGCAGAGTTTGACAATGTTGACTTGGAACATAACATCATCAACTTCAAGAGCATAAGTAGTTCAACTTTTACGTTGAAAGCAGGCAAACCATACCTTATTCAATATAATGGTGAAGACAAGAACGAATTTTTCGCTCCGCATGTGACGTTTAAAAAGAGCGAGGTGGAAAAAGCCAATGCTTTCTCGGCTCGCAAAAGCAAAACTGACAAAGGCTATTACTTCACGGCATTGCTTGAACCTTATGGCTCTAAGTATGGCAACACCACGAGTGAGACCGTAGGCGAAGGCAATGTCATTGTTTATGTTTCCGGTAGCAAAGATGCAGAAGGGAAGCAACGGCTTAAGAAATTGTCAGAAGATGGCAATCTAAAGGCATTCCGTGCTTATCTTGTTTACCCGAGATCCAGTGCTGTGGCAGCAGCTAAAGGTATGGACTTCATTGACATAGACCATGCTCTCAATGGCGGCACCACGGCTGTGACGAAGGTAGCCGTTGACGGCAAACTCGTCAATAATGATATCTATGACCTTAATGGCAAGTATGTCGGCAGTGACGCAAGCAATTTGCCTACAGGTATTTATGTGCGAGGTGGAAAGAAATTTGTGGTGAAGTAAAAGGGAAAACTGGCGTGTAATTTGATTTTATACTTTTCTTTTCTGTCTCGTTGCGTCGTGATGATGTGACGGGGCTTTAAAGGCGATAGCCATGAATACCTGTCAAAAACAAAGTTTGAAAACTTGATTTATCTATGCGTAAAACATTATTTGTGTTATTCCTTATGGTTTTGCCAGTCTTGCAGTCCTTTGCCCAACAACGTACAGAGGCAGAGGCACGTCATGAGGCAGAGTCTTTCTTGACCACCAATGGCAAAAACACTTACGCTGCAAAGCCTGCCGGTGTGAAAACTGCATCGGAAGCATTTCAAAACATGAGCCTTGAAAAGTTCGGAGTTGGCAGTGGCTTCCAGGCTGACGGCCAGCCTCTGTATGTCTTCAATACCGTCTCAGGCTTTGTTATAGTCTCGGGAGACAAGCGCACGCCTGCCATCCTTGGATGGTCTGACAATGGCAATGACATCACGGACAGTGTTCCTGAAGCTTTCCGTTTGCTGCTCGATAGTTATGCACAGGCAATCATGTCGCTCCCTATGGTCAATGGTGTGGAAGGGAAAGCCTTGACCGCAAAACAAAAGGTTGCGCCAAGAAAAGCAAAGGCAAGGCATTCTGCCATCTCTCCGCTGATGTCTACGGAATGGGGACACAATTCAGGCACTTCTTTTCATGGAGGCCCTTCGGGGTGTGTGGCGACGGCTGTGACGCAAGTGATGTATTACTGGTATGAGAAGGAAGGCTTCAAGGGTGACCAAAAGGTTGATATACCTGCTTACTCCACAAAGAGTAACAATAACTCTATCTCGGCTTTGTCTGCCCCATACAGCTTTTCATGGAATAAAATGGATGATGGAGGTGACGGATCCAGTGCGGCAGTGGAGCTTATGGAGCGTTTTGGACGTGCCGTTCACATGGATTATGCCTATGGGGGCTCCGACTCCTATTTGGCGGAAATACCTTACGCCCTGCGCACTTATTTCGGATATGACAAAGGTGTTCATGCCGCCTATCGGCACGACTATACTGCCGAGGAGTGGGATGACCTTATATATAATGAGCTTGCCGCAGGCCGCCCTGTCGTGTTCGGCGGGTGCAAGGTCAACAGCTCGTCTCTAAGTGGACATTGTTTTGTATGCGACGGCTATGCCACTTACAAGACATCTGGCGGAGGATGGTATGGAGGCTCTACTACATACGGAGACTATTATCATTTCAACTGGGGATGGAGCGGTAGCTATGATGGTTATTTCCTTCTTTCGGCTTTGAATCCTACCAGCTCTCAGACTTATAGCACCTATGTTGATGCGGTTGTCGGCTTTCAGCCGCCACGCAAAGGAAGTACTCCGTATAGTGACAGCACGCCTCGGCTTACTTGCGCAGACTTCACTTTCTCCGGTTCGCAGACTTACACTCGCGACAAGCGGACAGAAGACTTTGTTGGTGTCAATATCTACAATGCCTTGTTCAACTGCATGGACGAGCCTGTATCTATGACGGGACGTGCCCATTATCCTGATTTTGATATGGGCGTTGGGCTGTATGGCAGTGATGGCACGTTGCTTCGTGTGTTGGCAGAGAGGCATTATGGTGAATTTGTAATCAAGGACGGATTTGGCGAGTCGTTTTGTTTCGATGGCTTGAGGCTGGGGGCGGAACTGCCTTGTGGCGACTATATAATCAAGCCAGTTAGCCGTGTGCATGGAGTGGATGAGTGGCAAGCTGACAAGGGGAGTGACCGTCATTATATCACAGCCAATATTACAGAAAAGACGCTAACGCTTAACCCGTCAGCCTATCTCGTGTATGACAATGGCAGGTTGGTGAATAAAGGTTCGGAGGAAACGTCTGGCATACTCTTTCAGTGGAGCTCGTCACGATATTCGTGGAGCAATGCCTCAACCTTTACGTCTTTGCAGACCGCTGTTGCGCCAGGGGCGGGCATGTCGGTTGGCAGTTACAACAAGCTCACGAGCGACATGGGTGGAACGAATATCATCTATCCTACGGCAAGCAACAATTATATAGCCCTTTCAGAGAGCATCGGCCGCCACTTCGACGACAGCCATGTTGTCATCGGTAATGACCTTGATATTAGGGTTACATTATCCAACAAGGGCGTGAGTTATAGTGGCTCCATATCGGCAAGCCTAAGTCCTTCTGTAAATTCAAAACCCTCATCAAAGAGCGTGAGCGTAGATGCAGGCAAAAGTGTAACAGCTGAATTCTCTTTCTCCGGGCTGTCTTATGACAGGCAATACACCCTTACCATCTCGGCAGGAAGCATGAGACGTGATACGACCTTTACTCCGCGGCGAGGCATTGTAGTCGGCTATGGTGACGGTTCACGTCGTTACATCTTGGACGGTTCTGCCATGAGCATCCCTGACGATGCCGTATGGGTTGATGCCCGATATTCAGACGTGGCGACCTCTATTGTTCCATCGGCAAATGCCAACTGCCTGTATGTTCTCGCTCGCGATGTTTCCGTGCCAGACGGTCTGGGCAATTGTAATGTTGTGGTTGGCACTAAGGCGGAAAGCATATCGCTTACTGACAATGCCTGTGGCTTCGACACGCCCGTGGCTTTCACGGCTGACAATATTTCTTACTCACGCACTTTCACTGAAGGCAATGACGGATACAGCCCCCATTGGTCTACGATAGTGCTGCCTTTCACGGTGGCTGGCATTGTGGGTGAAAACTGTCGTGGTTGGTTTAAAGGCAATACAGACAAGGGCAAGAACGTGTGGGTAATGGATTTTTCACGTGAGGAGAACGGCACGGTATTCTTTCGGTATGCTAATCGGATAGAGGCAAACAAACCTTATATCATCAGCGTAGCCGCTGATGCTTGGGGTGACAGCTGGAACCTTGTTGGCAAAACGCTTGCTTTCACAGGCAGCAACGCAACGATTGAGCCGCGTGCCAGTTCCATCACGACTCACGGCACGCATGATTTCATAGGGCACACCTATGGATTGCCACGCCATTATATCTATGATATGAATGCCGAAGGGAACAACTTTGCTTATAAACAGCATGAACCTTCGTTTTGCGCTTTCCGTGCATATTTCTTGCAGTTTCCCTCGTCGGCTAATCAGGCTAAGACCATGAGTATAGCCATTGAAAACGGTACGGCAACAGGCGTTGACGCATTGCAAACGCCTTTAAGCTCTAATGCTAAGGCTGATTGGTTGTATGACTTGCAAGGCAGGAAGTATGGCATGGAGCCAGCGCGGCAAGGGATTTATATTAAAGGTAACAAGAAAATGACAATAGGTAGATAGCCCTAACGTAGAGAATCAGCTATGAGAAACAAGAATTTAAAGAGACGATACATACGTCCGTCTGTGACAGTTTGCCGTATGGAAGTTGCCCACATGATTGCAGTTTCCAGAGAACCTGGTGCTGGCATCATGCCTCCTGGCGTTGATGACTATGACTCACAGATTGAAGAAGACGGTAGTGAAAACATCAACACAAACTCAAAGCACTATGATGCCTGGGACTGACAGGCCATAGTACATACTTTTTCTATTTTTCATAAACATTCATTTTTGCCCTTGGTTCGTCGTGAGACGCGCCAAGGTTTTTTTAACAGCATTGTTTAGATGTGGAAAAATGGATTTTATTACAATGCGTACCAATTGGTAGGGAATAGTATGCCAATTGGT
>CAZEEP010000011.1:0-29116 GCA_964511295.1 uncultured Prevotella sp. | reverse complement strand
CCAATTGGTACGCATTATGATTGTTGCTTCTTTACAAGGCAGCGATTCTATTCTGCTTCGTTTAAGCGCATTTACTAATAAACCTTTGATTAAGGGCAAAACATTGATTTTCTTCGACGAGGTTCAGATATGCCGGATATAGTTACGGCTATAAAGTTTCTTGTTGATGAAGGAAGTTACCGATACATATTAAGCGGTTCATTCTTAAAAGCTTGAATGAGAACATGAAATTCAGCCGCTATGAGAACAGCTTCTTGTGGATGAGCGACGCAGGCGACGCCTTGCCTACATACAATGTAGAAGAACCGGTACCGCCTTTGAAACTCTCAAAACAGAGGAACCTCTTCAAACTGTTCCAAAACGATGTCGGTCTGCTTGCAGCGCAATATGCCGACGGCTTGCAGTTTCGCACCCTTAATGGTGACTCCAACATTAATTATGGAGCGATATTTGAGAACTATGTTGCCGAGTAACTTCACGCTCGTGGTTTTGACTTGTACTATTTCAACAGCAAGCGACAGGGAGAGCTTGACTTTATAATAGAGCAAGGTGGACACACGCCGCCTATAGAGGTAAAGTCAGGCAAAGGCTATGAGCGTCACAACGCTCTCTCCAATGTGATGTCAAATACTAATTATGACATTCCGCTTGCCTATGTGCTCTGCAATGACAACATCAAAATGGATGAAAAAATACTCTATATGCCGATCTACATGACTATGTTTATTGAGCATACAAAGCAAGAATCTATGAAATATGATGTTGATTTGTCCGACCTTCAATGATACTCTGTATTTTAGCAAGTAACCGCTCTTTAAAGCTTTGTATTTTAGCCCGTCTACAGCTTGTCTACCTTGAGCGTCTGGCTGCAATATTCGGTGACGGCAGGGCGATGGGTTATGAAGATGACGGTCTTGCCCTTGTCGGCAAGGATGTTCTTCAGCAGTTGCCTCTCTGTGTCGGGGTCGAGGGCGGAGGTTGCTTCGTCGAAGAGCATGACGGGGCGGTCGCGCAGCAGTGCCCGGGCTATGGCTATGCGCTGCGCCTGCCCTTCGGAGAGGCCGCCGCCCTGCTCGCCGCAAACGGTGTCGAGTCCGAGGGGCATGTCGGCAACAAAACCGGCGCAGCTTTTGCAGAGTGCTGCCCACATTTCCTCATCAGTTGCGGAGAGCTTGCCCAGGCGCAGGTTGTCGCGTATGGTTCCGCTGAGCAGGGTGTTGCCCTGAGGCACGTAAACGAAGTTGCAGCGTGTGCGTGGCGAGATGGTTGCAGCGGTAGAGGCATTGTATATGGATGCGTTTCCAGTTTGCGGCTGAATCAAGGCAAGCAGTATTCTTATGAGTGTGGTCTTGCCAGCTCCTGTCTCTCCCAGCACGGCGGTGCAGGTGCTGGGCTTGAAGTCGAAGCTCAGCCTGCGGAGCACGGCGCCGTCGCGGCTGTCGTAAGCGTAGGTGACACCGGTGAGCCTTACGCCGCAGGGGGGCTCAAGCTGTATGGGGTCGCCCTGTTCCTCCAGCGGGTTCTCCTCGAGCTCCATGAGGCGTTCGGCGGCGGTGAACACCGACACGAAGGCGGGCACGAGCTTGGTGAGGCTCTTGGCGGGGCTCTGTATGCGGTTCACGAGCTGTAGGAAGGCGGTCATGCCGCCGAAGGTGAGCGTGTGTGCCGACATGCGCAGGGCTGCCCACAGGAATGCCACGAGGTAGCCGAGGGCGAAGCCGAGGTTGAGTACGAGGTTGCTGAACACCGAGAATGCCGTGCGCCTGACCACCTTGTGGCGCAGCACGCTCTGCGTCTTCTCCAGCCTGTCTACCATCGGTGTCTCGCTCTCGAGGGTCTTTATGAGCATGCGGTGCTGTATGGTCTCCTGCAGGGTGCTCTGCACGTGCGAGTCTTCAGTGCGCACTTCCTTGGTGAGCTTGCGCATCTGGGCTACGTAGACCTTGCTCACTGTCATGAACACGGGTATGATTGCCACGGTGATGAGTGCCAGTACGGTGTCCATAGAGAGAAGATAGCAGAAGGCACCGGTGAACATGGCAAGCACGGACAGTGTGCCGGGAATGGTTTGCGTGAGGAAATTCACGACGTTGTTGACATCAAACTCCAGTCTGTTCAATACGTCTCCGGAATGGAAGCTCTCCTTGCCGTGCCATTCGGAGCGCAGCAGGCGGTCGAGCAGACGTTGCTGCATTCTGTTTTGCGCCTTGATGCCGAGGATGTTTTGCACCCATGTGCCGGCTATACCCAGGGCAAAGTCGCAGAGTATTAAGCCTCCCATCAGCGCCACCGCCCAGGGGATGGAGCCCTTGGTAACGCCGGATGCCACGTCGATGGCGTGCTGCACGGCCCACACCTCGGCAAGCGACACGCCTACCGACACGAGCCCTATGGTGGCATTGAGAGTGGCCTGCAGGCGGTTGCCGCGCCAGGCTCGCCACAGCCAGCGCAGTATCATGCCGGCTGGATATTTCGACTTGGGCAGGCGGAACAGCTGTTTTATAAAGAATGTCATGTGCGGGATGCGTTATAATGTGGTTTATGAATATCTGCAAATAGCCGGAATGAGACAGGAAGAGGGAGATGCAGGGCCGCCCCTGCAATCGGAAGGATGTCATTTGGAAAGAATGTCATTCGGATGAATGCGGACAACAGTTCATGCTTTACGCCTTGTGGCTTATTCTCTTTGGTCGGCTCCCCACATGAGCTTCTCCCTGAGTATGGAGAAGTAACGTTTCGATTGCAGCTTGACCACCTTTACCGTGTAGGGTGCTTTCTTGATGACGATGCGTGTGCCCTCGCGCATCGTCTCTGAGCGGCCGTCTATGGCGACGAGGAAGTTGTGGCTGCGGCTCTCCACGTCAAGCTTTATGACGCTGGTGTCGTTGAGCACTATGGGTCTGATGTTGAGGCTGTGGGGGGCTACGGGCGTGAGGCAGATGCTGCCGCTGTTGGGCACTATGATTGGCCCGCCGTTGCTCAGGTTGTAGGCGGTGGAGCCGGTGGGGGTGGAGATGACGAGTCCGTCGGCCTGGTAGGTCACCAGAAAGGTGTCGTTGACGTAGGCACGGATAGTAATCATCGAGGCGCTGTCGCGTTTCAGAATGGCTATGTCGTTCAGCGCAAACGGGCAGCCTTCTATGGGCAAACGGTCGGAGCTGTCGTCTTCCTCTGCCCCTGCCTGTATGACGGTATGCTCCTCGTAGCGGCAGCGGTCATTGTAGATTTCATCCAGTCCTTCGCCAAACTCGCTCGGCAGCACCTCGGCAAGGAATCCGAGACGGCCGGTATTTACGCCTATGACGGGCGTGTGCTTGGCAAGGATGCGGTTGGCAGCGCGCAGGAAAGTGCCGTCGCCGCCGAGGGAGATGGCATAGTCTGCGTCGAAATTGTAGCCGTCGAACACGCCGTCGGCATGCACCTCCTGCTCGAGCCCGTTGGTCAGGTAGTTGTAGAAAGGGCGGTCGATATATACTTCGGCATTGTGCTTGTACAGCTCGGAGAGCACCTGCTGTATGCCCGCGCTTTTCTTTGCCTGGTATTCATTGCCGAAGATGGCGAAGCGGAGACGTTTTTCTGACATGGCGTTATAATTCAGTGCTTTTTCTAAATTTATCAGCAAAGTTACTAAAATATTTCCCTCTTTCATATTTTTCCCTTATCTTTGTGCGATAATTTATTATTTACGTATTTGCTATGGCTAAAGTTTATGAGTTTCTTGCCAACGGTTTTGAGGAGATAGAAGGGCTTGCGCCTGTAGACATTCTGCGCCGTGGCGGTGTAGACATAAAGACGGTGAGCGTCACTGGCAGTCAGTGGGTGGAGACCTCTCACGGCGTTACCGTGAAAGCGGATCTTGTGTTTGAGACGGCTGGAGATTTCGACGATGCCGACCTGCTCATGCTTCCTGGCGGCATGCCTGGGGCGAAGAACCTCAGTGCTCACGAGGGTGTGCGCAAGGTGTTGAGGCGGCAGTTCGACAGCGGCAGGCGCGTGGCGGCAATCTGCGCCGCGCCGGCAGTGCTCGCATCCGTAGGCATCCTCGACGGCAAGCGTGCCACATGCTCGCCAGGATGGGAAAAGCATTTCAACGATTCCACCACTTATACGGGTGCTCTGTTTGAGGAGGACGGCACCGTTACGACTGGCGAGGGGCCTGCCGCAACCTTGCCATACGCCTACCACATATTGGGCTATTTTGTCCCTGCGGAGGAGGTGAAGGCATTGGAAAAGAAAATGCAGTATGAACATCTGATGGCATAAAGGGTTTGTTATGGATTATGTTATTATCGTAGCTGGCGGCAAAGGTACGCGCATGGGCTCAGAGATGCCCAAGCAATTCCTGCCTATAGGCGGCAAGCCTGTGCTCATGCGCACCATTGAGAGTTTTTATGAATACAGTCGCGAGATGGGCATAATAGTGGTCTTGCCCAAAGAACGGCAGGACATTTGGCGCGGCTTGTGTGAGGAATATGCTTTTCGCATTCCGCACAAGGTGGCGGACGGCGGAGCTTCACGCTTCCAGAGCTCGCGGAACGGGCTTGCGTTGGTGCCTGACGGCGAGGAAGGGGTGGTCGCGTTTCACGACGGCGTGCGCCCGTTTGCCTCGGTTGAGGTTATTGCCCGTTGCTTTGACATGGCACGTGAGGAATATACTGCGGTGCCGGTGCTACCTGTGACCGACACGCTTCGCCACGTCGACGACCGCACGAGCAACAGCTTCACCGTAGACCGTAAGCTTTTCCGTGCCGTGCAAACTCCACAGACCTTCGATATTTCGCTCGCCAAGCAGGCTTTCAACCAGCCTGAGCGTGCAACGTTCACCGACGATGCTTCTGTCATCGAAAGCCTTGGCGTGAGGGTGAATACGGTAGAGGGAAACAGGGAGAACATAAAGATTACCACACCGTTCGACCTTCGATTTGCTGATTTTTTAATTCATAATTCCATTACAATAAGTTATTCTTTGCAGTAAAATCTTTATAGTAAGTTATTCATAGTAAGATATTCTTTACAGTATATTAATCAAGCAAATGAAGGACAAGGAAGACAATATCGTTGCCGTAAAAAGTAAGGAGTTTGCCGTAAGATGCGTGAAGTTATACAAATACTTGTGTTCAAGAAATGGCAATTACATCATCGGAAGGTAATTGCTAAAATCAGGTGCAAGTATTGGCGCAAATGTAAAAGAGGCTATTAGAGGGCTGTCCAAACCAGACTTCGGTACAAAAATGAACATTGCCCTCAAAGAAGCCAGTGAAACTGAATATCGGATAGAACTGCTTAGAGATGCCGGTTACATCACAAGCGGTCAAGCCCAAAGTTTGCTTGACGACTGTGTAGAATTGATAAAGATTTTAACGTCCATCGTAAAAACGGCTTTTGCACCATACAATAAAGAATAACACATTATAAAGGATAATACATTATAATAATACATTTACATAGGTCAGAACTGCTAATGCGTATTGCAATGGAATTATGAATTATGCATTAATTAAGCATTATGAATTAAGAATTAATTATGGAAATTCTCTCGCAGGACATAATGTATCTTTCTGGTGTGGGGCCTAAACGCAAGGAGATACTTGTAAGTCAGCTCAACGTAAAGACGTGGGGCGACCTGTTGGAGTATTATCCTTATAAATATGTAGACCGCTCAAAGGTGTACGCCATACGTGAGCTTACGGGCGACATGCCCGTGATACAGATCTGCGGGCGTATAGTGAGGTATGAGGAGTTTGGCGAAGGGCGCAGGAAGCGCATCGTGGCTCACTTTACCGACGGCAGTGACTTTGTAGACCTCGTGTGGTTTCATGGCGGCAAATGGATTTATGACCAATACAAGGTTGGCGTAGAATACATCGTCTTCGGCAAGCCCGTGCCTTACAATGGCATTTACCAGTTCTCGCATCCCGACATGGAGCGAGCGGCGAATGTGCAGCTCGACCAGATGGGCATGCAGCCCTATTATGTCACCACGCAGCTGATGAAAGACCGCGGGCTTACGTCCCACGCCTTGGAAAAGCTCACCAAGAGCCTTGTGATGCGCCTGCCCGAAGGCTCGGTGGCGGAGACGCTGCTGCCCTCGCAGCTCAGCAGGCTCCATCTCGTCTCGCGCGAGGAAGCCTTGCGGAAGATTCACTATCCCAAGACATTGCAGGACGTACAGCGCGCGCAGGAAAGGCTGAAGTTTGAAGAACTGTTTTACGTACAGTTGAATATTTTGCGCTATGCCACCGAACAGCGCAACAAGTACAAGGGATATGTATTCAGCAAGGTTGGCACGGCTTTCAACACTTTCTATAAAAACAATCTCCACTTTGAACTTACGGGAGCGCAGAAGCGCGTGATGCACGAAATACGCAATGACATGCGTTCGGGACGGCAGATGAACCGCCTGCTTCAAGGAGATGTGGGGTCGGGCAAGACGCTTGTGGCACTGATGTCAATGCTCATTGCCATAGGCAACGGTTTTCAGGCTTGCATAATGGCTCCCACGGAGATACTTGCCGAGCAGCACTTGCAGACCATCAAAGATTTCTTGCAGGGCATGGATTTGCGTGTGGAGCTTCTCACGGGCATCGTGAAAGGCAAGCGGCGCGAGGAGGTGCTGAACGGGCTTGCCGCTGGCAACGTGGACATACTTGTCGGCACACATGCCATTATTGAAGACACAGTTCAGTTTAAACGCCTCGGGCTGGCGGTCATCGACGAGCAGCACCGCTTCGGCGTGGCGCAAAGGGCTAAGCTGTGGGGCAAGAGCGAACGCCCGCCTCATATACTCGTGATGACGGCTACGCCTATACCGCGCACCCTTGCCATGACTCTTTACGGTGACCTTGATGTGAGTGTAATCGATGAGCTGCCGCCAGGGCGCAAGCCTGTTGTGACATTGCATAAATATGACAACCAGATGACAAGTCTTTATGCCGGCATAACGCAGCAGATAAAGCAGGGCAGGCAGGTCTACATAGTGTTCCCCCTCATCGAGGAAAGCAAGAAGAAAGACTTGAAGAACCTGGAAGACGGCTACGAGTCGCTCAAGCAGATATTTCCGCAGTTCCGCATGAGCAAGGTACACGGGCAGATGAAGTCCAAGGACAAGGAGGCGGAGATGCAGAAATTTGTAAGCGGAGAGACGCAGATCCTTGTGGCTACGACGGTCATAGAAGTGGGCGTGAACGTGCCCAACGCCTCCGTCATGGTCATTCTCGACGCTCAGCGCTTCGGCCTTTCGCAGCTCCACCAGCTGCGCGGCAGGGTGGGGCGTGGCGCAAAGCAGAGCTATTGCATACTCGTGACTAACTATAAGCTCTCTGCCGACACTCGCAAGCGTATAGATATAATGTGCGATACCAACGACGGTTTCCGCATTGCCGAGGCTGATTTAAAGCTTCGTGGTCCGGGAGATTTGGAAGGGACGGCACAGAGCGGAATGGCTTTTGACCTAAAAATTGCAAATATTGCGCGTGATGGACAGATTGTTCAATTGGCTCGCAATGAGGCACAACGCATCTTGGATGACGACAGGGATTGCTGCAAGCCAGAATACTCTCTATTGTGGAACAGACTAAGAGAACTCAAGAACACCAATATAAATTGGGGTGCGATAAGCTAAAAATAGGGACTTAAAGACGTGAAAATAGCGAAAGCTCGAAATTCCTTTCTGCCTTTTTGACTATATTTTTTTAAAATTGTTAATTATTGGCGCATTGCGTGCACTTTGTGTTAAACAACCAATAAAAAATAATTGAGGTAAATCAAGCTTGGCATTTTTTTCGTATCTTTGCAATTAGGTTTGAAACAATTGTTTCTGTTTCAAGACAAACTTGAAAAGAAAGCACTATAGATGACGATAAAAAGAAAGATAAGGGCATTAGCAATTACTATATTCTTGGCCTTTGCGGCCGAGCCGGTTTTAGCACAAGATTTATTGGCACGTCAGGCACCTGTTGACCGCCGTGCGAAAAAGCTTGACTCTGTGCAAGTGAAAAGCTTCATTGAACGTGAGAATATCCAGTCGCCTGCTGCTCAGCTATATGGTGACGACTGGAATAACCAATACGCTCACCGTTCTACTGAATTGCCCGATTCTTTCAACATTAATCTTCGCCATTTCTGTATGCCCACTCCGAGCAGGGTTATAACCAGCAACTTTGGTTCTCGTTGGGGACGCCAGCATAAAGGTCTTGATATTAAAGTTTATATTGGCGATACCATTCGTGCCGCATTCTCGGGTAAGGTGCGCGTTGTGAAATATGAAGCGGGAGGCTATGGCAAATACATAGTTATTCGTCATCCTAATGGTCTTGAAACTATCTATGGACACCTTTCGAAGCAGCTTGTAACAGAAAACCAGGTTGTAAGAGTTGGAGAGCCTATAGGGCTCGGAGGCAATACCGGGCGAAGCACGGGTTCGCACCTTCACTTTGAGACGCGTCTTTGTGGCGTGGCTCTCAATCCTGCCTTGTTCTTCGACTTCCGCAATCAGGATGTCACCGCCGACCATTATTTGTTCTTGAAAGACGGTTATGAGCAGGATTCGAAGATTGCTACTCGTGAGCGTGGAAAGATAGGTGACGGAGGATATACTCGTGACCAAATATATGGAGAGGTGGGGCGTAGCGATGAGGCGGAGCCAGCGGAGGTTCGTTCGGCGATGAATGCACCTGAACGCCTTTATTATAAGGTGCAAAGTGGGGAGTCGCTTTCGTCTATTGCCGAAAAGGTTGGCGTAAGCATTGACACATTGCGACATCTTAATGGTTTCGGCAAGTCGCAAAAAGTAAGGGCTGGAATGATTATAAGGTACGTATAAAACAATACTTGTCTTCTACGATAAATGATTTGGGGCGATTTGGGCTGTTGGCTTAAATCACCCCAAACTTTTTTTGCAAGTCTGTTGCTTTCTGTGTGTTGTCATTTCTGTATGACATTGAAGTGCCGCAGGGCGTTGCGCACGCCGTTGTCGTCGACGCTTGTTGTCACGTAATCGGCAGCCGCCTTTACTTCTTCTCGTGCATTCCCCATTGCTACGCCAATGCCGGCTTGCCTTATGATTGGGATGTCGTTGCCACCGTCGCCAAATGCCATAGTCTCATTCGCTTTGAAGCCCTCATGCTTTGACATTACTAAAAGAGCCTTGCCCTTGTCAGCCTCTATGTTTGTTATGTCGGTGAAGGCAGGGTTCCACCGTGAGCTGATGCAGTCTTTCATGCTTTGCATGACTTCGGTTTCTTCGTCAGTATCAAAGAAGGGGCTAAGCTGTAGTATGTCTTCTTGCAGCACAACGTCGAGCGGAGTGAAGTCGTACTGGAGGTTTAGTCCCTCTCTGAATTGGCGTGTCAGTTCTTCTGAGTCGTTCACTATGCCGGTATGATCTGTGCCGACAACGACGCATGATTTGTTCATCCTTCTGCTTGCGTCTATTATTTTATTCACCGATTCCTTGCTTATGCTGTGGCAGCCGAACTTCTCGTTGCCTACAATGCATAGGGCGCCCGTCGTGGTGATGTAGCCGTCGATGAGGTCTTCAATCTGAGCCAGATTGTTGATAAACGATACAGGTCGCCCTGTGGATATATAAACCTTGATGCCATTTGCCTTTGCTTTGCGCAGCGAGTCGACCGTTGATTGTGGTATGAGGTGCGTCTTGAAGCTGACGAGCGTGCCGTCGATGTCGAAGAATAAAGCTTTAATCATGCTGCAAAATTAGTAAATATTATTGAGTCTCGCAATGTCGTTACCTTTTTCCGCTTCTATGTTGCCGATGGTCATATTTCCATTTGCTCTGTCGGCTGCTTGCGAGTTCGCGTTTTTGCTTTTGTAGGCGTGTCCACCCAAAGCTTTGTCTGTTCATAGTGTGGAGCAGTTTGGCCTTGTACTATTGCTTTGTTTCTTGGTTTGCCATAAGTAAATCGTGTGCAAGTTATTAAAAAAAACTCGTTTATTCAAAAAAATATCTATAAAATATTGTTTTTTCTATTTTATTTTGGTATCTTTGTATGGTAAAGACGAACTGCTGATGAATTTTTTTGGCATAGTCTTTGTTAAAGGGCAATCTGTTAGGACGATAAAGCCTAAGATTGTCTTACATAAAAGAAGGAAAAATTATGAACAACGATTTTAGAAAGTTTGCCACCAAGAAGCTCGGCTTGAACGGGATGGTACTTGACGATGTGGTGAAAGCCCAGCAACAGTACCTTAATCCTTATATTCTTGAAGAGCGTCAGCTCAATGTAACCCAGATGGACGTGTTTTCGCGCCTGATGATGGATCGTATAATCTTTCTCGGCACCGAGATAGACGACTATACTGCCAATACGCTTCAAGCCCAATTGCTGTATCTCGACTCTGTCGACAATGGCAAGGACATTTCTATTTATGTGAACTCTCCCGGGGGCTCGGTCACTGCGGGCCTCGGCATCTACGACACGATGCAGTTCATAACGTCAGATGTTGCGACTATATGCACTGGCATGGCAGCCTCAATGGCGGCAGTGTTGCTTGTCGCAGGGCAGGAGGGTAAGCGTTCGGCTCTGCCTCACAGCCGCGTGATGATACACCAGCCGTTGGGTGGCGTGCAAGGTCAGGCTTCTGATATTGAGATTGAGGCAAAGGAAATACTTAAGTTCAAAAAAGAACTGTACACCATAATATCCGAGCACTCTCATCAGCCTTACGAGAAAGTCTATAAAGACTCAGATCGTAACTATTGGATGACAGCTGAGGAGGCTAAGGAGTATGGCATGATAGACCAGGTACTGAAAAGGAAAAATTAGTTTGTTCTTTGGGCTTCGAACATTGCATTAAGCAAGGTTCAGGGCTCAAAGTTCAAAGTTTAGAAAATGAAGAAAAAAGTTTGTAGCTTTTGTGGCAGAGGCGAAGATCAAGTCAAGTTGCTTATCACTGGTCTGAACGGATATATTTGTGAGGACTGTGCCCAGCAGGCTTATCGTATAGTACAGCAAACGGGCGTGACGACCAATGCGCAACAACATGCTGACTCAACGCCTTACCAGCCTAAGAAAAAAGTGCCAAAGCCAAAGGAAATTAAGGCTTATCTCGACCAGTATGTCATTGGACAGGATGAGGCTAAGCGAAATCTTGCAGTGGCTGTTTATAATCACTATAAGCGCTTGCAACAGCCGGAGACCGACGATGGTGTTGAAATAGAAAAGAGCAACATCATAATGGTTGGCTCAACAGGAACAGGCAAGACGCTCTTGGCACGCACCATAGCGCGTATGCTTGACGTGCCGTTTACCATTGTCGATGCTACTGTATTTACGGAGGCTGGCTATGTCGGCGAGGATGTAGAGAGTATACTGAGCCGCTTGTTGCAGGTAGCTGACTATAATGTGGCTGCTGCTGAGCGTGGCATAGTCTTCATAGACGAGATTGACAAAATAGCGCGCAAGGCAGACAATCCGAGCATAACGCGCGACGTTAGCGGTGAGGGCGTGCAGCAGGCAATGCTGAAACTGCTTGAGGGAACGATGGTGAACGTACCGCCACAGGGAGGGCGCAAGCATCCTGACCAAGAGTATATTCATGTGAATACGAAAAACATACTCTTTATCTGTGGAGGCGCTTTCGACGGCATTGAGCGCAAGATAGCGCAAAGGCTTAACACGCATGTGGTTGGATATAACTCTGTTGAAAATACACGCCGTATAGACAAGGGAGACCTTATGAAGTATATCGTGCCACAAGACCTTAAGTCTTTCGGGCTGATACCTGAGCTTATAGGGCGTCTGCCGGTACTGACATATCTCAATCCGCTTGACAAGGAAGCATTGAGGCGGATTCTTGTTGAACCGAAAAACTCTATCGTCAAGCAGTATGCCAAACTATTTGCTATGGATGGCATATCGTTGACCTTCGACGACGACACGCTCGATTTCATTGTTGACAAGGCTGTGGAATACAAGCTTGGCGCGCGCGGATTGCGCTCTATCGTTGAGGCGGTCATAATGGATGCCATGTATGAAATACCGTCAAAGCGAATAAAGAAGTTTGAAGTTACGCTTGACTATGCGAAAAAGCAGATAGACAAAGCGCACTTGCAGAAGCTGGAGTCGGCGTAGTGGGCAAGGAAGCAAAAACTACGCCAAGCCCCTCTGAATGAGAGAAAAAGGATTACGTAAAGAGCAATTCTTAATGTGAAAGCTAAATCTATGAAAAGTATTAATAAAGATAAAGGTAATCAAAATTCTTCCTTTCCGGGGGGCTTGGGGGAATGCTTTCTTACGAATGCATTGAAGGAGTACTTTGGTTTTGACAAGTTCAAGGGAGATCAAGAGTCCATCATCGGTAACTTGATGTCTGGGAGGGATGTCTTTGTACTTATGCCTACAGGTGGAGGCAAGAGCCTTTGCTATCAGTTGCCATCGTTGCTTATGGACGGAACTGCCATTGTGGTATCTCCGCTTATTGCACTTATGAAAAACCAAGTTGATTTCATCAACGGTCTTACTGTGGAAAATGGTGTTGCCCATTACCTTAACTCATCGCTTAACAGGCCTGCCATCAAACAGGTAGAAGATGATGTTCATAGTGGGCGCACTAAGCTTCTGTATGTGGCTCCGGAGTCGCTAAACAAGGAGGACAACCTGCCTTTTTTCCAGTCGTTCAAGATTTCTTTTGTTGCAATAGACGAGGCTCACTGCATATCAGAATGGGGACACGATTTTCGTCCCGAATACCGAAATATACGTTCTACTCTCGATAAGATTTCAAAAGCTCGTGGCGAGTGTCGCATGCCTATTATAGCTCTTACGGCTACGGCTACCGACAAGGTGTTATCTGACATAAAGAAAAATCTTGGGATACCGAATGCGTTGGAGTTTAAAAGTTCTTTCAACCGTTCTAATCTGTATTATGAAGTTCGCCAAAAGGTGAGTGAGGAAGATACAGACAGCCAAATAATTCGTTTCATAAAGCAGCATGAGGGCAAAAGTGGCATAATATATTGTTTATCGAGAAAGAAAGTTGAGGAACTTGCTAAGAAGCTTTGTCTCAACGGCTTTCGTGCTGCTCCCTATCATGCAGGGCTCGACAATGAGGTGCGTACGCAGACGCAGGACGACTTCTTGAAAGAGAATATAGACATTATTGTTGCTACAATAGCGTTTGGCATGGGCATAGACAAGCCTGATGTGCGGTTTGTTATCCATTATGACATACCTAAGAGCCTGGAGGGTTACTATCAGGAGACAGGGCGTGCAGGGCGCGATGGTGGAGAAGGTATATGTCTTTCATTTTATTCTCCAAAGGACTTGAAGAAGCTTGAGAAGTTTATGGACAACAAGAGTGAGACGGAAAAAGAGATAGGCCGCCAGCTCTTGCAGGAAACACGGGCGTATGCAGAGACTAATGTTTGTCGCCGTAAAGTGCTTCTTCATTATTTCGGAGAAGAATATGATCATGACAACTGTGGCAATTGTGATAATTGTAAGCATCCTAAGAAATTCGTAGAGGCTACAGATGCTCTCGTTGCAGTATTGTCGGCGATTAAGGCTGTAAAGGAAGGTTTTGACCAGGCTTACTTAATTGACTTTGTGCGTGGACGTGCCACAGATAACATCGTGAGGCATGGACACAACCTGTTGCCTGAGTTTGGCAATGGCAAGAAGGTCAATGAGGAGAATTCTATGATATGGAATCCTGTCATACGTCAAGCAATGATTGCTGGCTACATAAAGAAGGACATTGAAAATTATGGGCTATTGAAACTTACAGTTGCAGGACGTGCTTATCTCAAAGAACCACAGTCATTTAAGGTTGTTCCTGACCGCGAATTTCAGGAATATGATGATACAGGAGAGGGCGGCGCAAGTGCACTTGACATGAATCTTTTCAAGCAGCTCCAGAGCTTACGGCGTGATGTTGCTCGCAAACACAACTTACCTCCGTATGTGGTATTTCAGGACATTTCCCTTACGCAAATGGCAACGAGCTATCCTAAGACCATTCAGGAATTGCAGCAAATACAGGGGGTTGGACAAGGCAAGGCACGCAAGTTTGGTAAGCCTTTCGTTGAGTTTATAAGGAAATACTGTGAGGAGAACGGCATTGAGCGTGCAGATATGATGCGTGTCATAACGTTGCCAAACAAGTCGAAACGCAAGCTCAAGATTATAGAACTTATTGATCGACGGGTATCGCTTGATGATATTGCTGAAGCCCAAAATATAGATTTCGATGATTTGCTTGACGACATAGAGTCAATAGTCAACAGTGGGATGAAAGTGAACATTGATTATTATCTCAATGATGATAGCGTGATTGATTCTGACGAATTGCAGGATATCCTTGACTACTTTCGTCATAGCGAGACGGACGATATTGACATGGCTATTGAGACTGTTGACATTTATGACGATGACGACGGCCTTACAGCTGAGGAGAAGGCGCGTCTGGTGCTTATAAAATTTCTTTCCGAGGAGGGCAATTGATTTTTTGTATTTGTGATACTTGTGTTTCTCCAAGATGGGGGTGGTTACTGTTGAGACTTGGGCGTTAAAAAACTATTAAACGCAAAAGAAAAAGCCGTTACATACCCTCTATGTGAAAAAATATTGCTAAATTTGCACGCAATAAATTTCAAAAGTTACATTATGTCATCATTTGTTGCAGATAAGATAGTCATGGATGGTCTGACTTTCGACGACGTCCTTTTAACTCCTGCTTATTCAGAGGTACTCCCTAAAGAGGTGAACTTGCAAGCTAAGTTCTCGCGTAACATCTCTCTTAATGTGCCTTTTGTTACTGCCGCTATGGATACTGTCACAGAATCGTCAATGGCAATTGCCATTGCACGAGAAGGAGGTATAGGTGTCATACATAAAAATATGACTATTGAAGAGCAGGCGCGGCAGGTTGCTATCGTGAAGCGTGCAGAGAATGGTATGATTTACGATCCGGTGACAATACGCCGTGGCAAGACTGTTAGGGATGCTTTGCAGATGATGGCCGAATACCATATCGGCGGTATACCAGTGGTGGATGAGGATAATCACCTTGTGGGTATCGTAACAAACCGTGACCTGCGCTTTGAAATGCATATGGATAAGCTTGTTGATGATATTATGACCAAGGAAAACCTTGTCACGACACATCTGCAGACTAATCTTGCTAATGCAGCTAAGATATTACAGGAGAACAAGATAGAAAAGTTGCCTGTGGTGGATAAGGAAAACCACCTTATAGGGCTTATCACTTACAAGGACATCACAAAGGCTAAGGATAAGCCTAATGCCTGTAAGGATGACAAGGGGCGTCTTCGTGTTGCTGCCGGAGTTGGTGTAACAATAGATACTTTGGATCGCGCTCAGGCTTTGGTTGAGGCAGGTGTGGATGCTATAGTGATAGATACTGCTCATGGTCACTCTTTAGGTGTTGTTAGCAAATTGCATGAGGTTAAGAATGCTTTTCCACATCTTGATGTTGTTGTCGGTAATGTCGCTACTGGTGCGGCTGCTAAGCTCCTGTATGACAATGGAGCTGATGGTGTAAAGGTAGGTATTGGCCCAGGGTCTATCTGTACAACACGTGTAGTTGCTGGCGTAGGTGTGCCGCAGCTTAGTGCTGTATATGATGTGTACAGCATATTGAAGGATACAGGTGTGCCTCTCGTTGCCGATGGCGGATTGCGCTATTCGGGTGATGTGGTTAAAGCATTGGCTGCAGGTGGCAGTTGTGTTATGATAGGCTCACTTGTTGCAGGTACAGAGGAGAGCCCTGGTGATACTATTATCTATAATGGACGTAAATTCAAGACATACCGTGGTATGGGTTCTCTTGAGGCTATGGGACAGAAAAACGGATCCAAGGATCGTTATTTCCAGGGTGATACGACAGATGTTAAGAAGCTTGTGCCGGAGGGTATAGCCGGTCGTGTGCCTTACAAGGGAACTGTTCAGGAAGTGATATATCAGCTTGTGGGTGGTTTGCGTTCTGGCATGGGTTATTGTGGTGCTGCCGACATAGACAAGTTGCATGATGCCAAGTTCGTACGTATTACTAATGCAGGTGTTTTGGAGAGCCATCCTCATGATATTACGATAACGAGCGAGGCTCCCAACTATTCGCGCTACGATAGCTTTGCTTAATTTTTGTAAGTAATAATAGACAATGATAATCGTGGATGCTTTACATACACTTTCCAAGCTTCGAGTTCGCTGGAGCTTGGTAGCTTTCCTCTTTATGTTGCAAGGAGTTATGCCTGTTTTGGCACAGGATGATTTTATTATCATGCGCATAAATGATAAGCCGGTCATGCGCTCCGAGTTTGAATATTCTTATAATAAGAACAATGCGGAGGGAGTAATTGACAGGAAAAGTGTCGCAGATTATTTGCCTTTATTCATTGCCTATAAACTTAAGGTAGAAGCGGCCAAGGATGCTGGCGTTGACACGCTTGCTTCGTTTAAACGTGAGTTTGCCACATATCGTGATCAGCAGATACGTCCTGCCTTTATTAATGATTCAGACGTAGAGGCTGAGGCACATAAGATATATTCAGAGACCAAGCAGCGTATTGATGGCAGTGGTGGCATGGTAAAGGTGGCACATGTACTTATAATGGTGCCACGTAATGCTGATGAAGGTCAGTCGAAGGCAGCTAAAGCTAAGATAGATTCTATTTACGCAGCATTAAAAAATGGTGCTGATTTTGCTGATATGGCAAAGAGATTCTCCCAAGACCCTGGCTCAGCAAAGGAGGGTGGAGAATTGCCGTGGATTGTGAAAGGGCAGACGCTGAAGGAGTTTGAGGACAAGGCTTGGTCATTGAAGGAAGGAGATATAAGCGAGCCTGTTAAAACAACTGCAGGTTGGCATGTTTTGTTGAAGAAAGGAGCACAAAATTTCTATGATTATGATAGCCAGCGAGACGCTATTATGAAGTTCATTGAAGCTCAAGGATTGCGTGATCGTATAATAGACGCGAAACTTGATACATTGGCAAAACAGCAAAATACTACGCCTGCCAAGCTGTTGGAAGCCAAAAAACTTGAGCTTGAAAAGAAAGATTCCAATTTGAAATATCTTATACAAGAGTATCATGATGGTCTTTTACTGTTTGATATAGCCAATTCTACTGTGTGGGAGAAAGCACGGAAAGATTCTCTTGGGCAAGAAAAATATTTTAAGTCTCACCGTAAGCAGTATGTTTGGAATGAGCCACGTTTCAAGGGCATAGCTTATTGCGCCCGTAATGAGGGAGACATTCAAAAGGTGAAGGATGTGTTGAGCGGAAAGCATTTTGACAAATGGGCTGACATATTACGTTCCACATTCAATAATGATTCGGTTTTGCGCATACGTGCAGAGAAAGGCATTTTTACAGTTGGCACTAATGCGCTTGTTGACAAGAAGGTTTTCGGCAAGGACACTACGTTAGTGGAGAAGAAAGAATACCCTTATTCAGATGTCTATGGGCATAAGCTATATGCACCAGAAGATGTTGATGATGTAAGGCAGCAAGTCATAGTCGATTATCAGAACTTGCTTGAAAAGCAATGGGTTGAGGCTTTGAAGAAGCGGTATAAAGTTTGGGTTGACAAAAAAGTTGTGGCAACAGTAAACAAGCATTAGCCGCACAGCTTCTTAGTATTGGAGAATCTGTTAAGGCTTTATGAGACTTTAATATAAAGGATATATGAAAGCAAAACAAACTATAATAGCCTCAGTAGTATTGGCTTTGGGAGTTACAGCAATGGCTGTTCCCCAAGGTTCGATTTTTATGCAAGCTCCGAAGGCAGTTGTTGGAGACTCTGCGTCCAATGATTCTACGGAGCTTGCAGAGGAAGTAAAAGTACCGGAGAACAGCGTTATAGATGAGGTTATATGGGTCGTTGGCGATGAGCCTATATTGAAATCTGATGTTGAGCAGATGCGTATGCAGGGTCTTGCCGAGGGCATCAGTTTTGGTTCTGATCCTGATTTCTCTATTCCTGAGCAATTGGCGGTGCAGAAACTTTTCCTTCATCAGGCACAAATAGACTCCATTGACGTTCCAGAGTCTGAAGTCGTGAGTGGTGTCAATCAGCAGATAAATCGTTGGATAGAGATGGCAGGCTCGCAAGAGAAGCTCGAGGAGTATCGAAAACAGTCAGTCAGCGATATGCGAAACGAGCTTCATGACGAGTTCAAGAACCAGCAGCTCATACAGAAGATGAAGCAGAAGATAGTTGAGGACATCAAGGTATCTCCTGCTGATGTGCGTGCTTATTTCCGCAATCTTCCGGAAGACAGCATTCCTTATGTTCCTGATGAGGTAGAGGTGGAAATTATAGTAAGCTCGCCACGTATCAAGCAAGCAGAGATAAATCGTGTTAAAGATGAACTTCGCAGTTTCACTGATCGTGTAAACAAGGGGGAGACAACGTTTGCAACACTTGCACGTCTTTATTCTGAAGATCCAGGCTCTGCCCGTCAGGGTGGTGAGTTAGGGTATACTGGACGTGGTGTACTTGACCCTGCCTTTGCAAATGTCGCGTTTAATCTTACCGACCCCAAGAAAATATCTAAGATAGTGGAGTCCGATTTCGGCTTTCATATCATACAGCTCATTGACAAGCGCGGTGACAAAATCAATGTTCGCCATATTTTGCTAAAGCCAAAAGTATCAGCTGATGAGATAACGGATGCAGAGCATAGGCTTGATTCAATTTCTGACGACATACGTGCCGGCAAGTTCACTTTTGAGCAGGCAGCGACATTCCTTTCTGATGATAAAGACACCAAGAACAATCAGGGTCTTATGTCAAATAGCACAGCAGATGGCATGACCTCACGTTTCCAGATGAAGGATTTGCCAACAGAGGTGGCACGTGTGGTTGACACGATGAAAGTCGGCGAAATATCAAAACCTTTCGACATGATAGACAAGAGAGGTAAGACTGTAGTGGCTGTGGTAAAGTTGAAGAGTCGTACATCGGGACATAAGGCCACAATTACGGAGGACTTTCAGGTAATGAAGGATGTTGTGCTTAACAAGGAGCGTGAGAAGAAACTGCACGATTGGGTTGTTGACAAGATAAAGCATACTTATGTACGAATGGCTCCAAAATACAGAGACAACAGCAAATATGAGTACCAAGGTTGGGTGAAGTCATGATTCGGAACCTTGCATCGATATTAAGGAGTTGGCATAGGGCGGTCTTTGGTGCTGTTCTGTGCCTCTTTGTCGTTGGCATTGTCAGCGCGATGACACCGGCTCGCAAGCGTGTCAGCAAGCAGCCTGTCGACGATAGGGTTTACCTTATACATTCTGATGTCTTGAAGTTTGACATGTATGGTCCCAATCCTGAAGCTCAGATAGCAAAGGGGCATGTGGCTTTTCGCCATAAAGGGGCGACGCTGAATTGTGACAGTGCATATTATTATCAGGCATCTAACTCATTCAGGGCTTTTGGTCATGTGCGTTTCAGGCAGGGAGACACTTTGTCGCTCAATTGCGACTATGCATGGTATGATGGCGACGGGCAGATGATGGAAGCACGCAACAACGTTGTGTTGCATCACCGCAAACAGACGCTGTACACCGACAGCCTAAACTATGATCGCCTTTATAACAATGCGTACTTTTTTCGTGGTGGACGCCTTGTGGACGGAAACAGCAAATTAAGCTCTGACTGGGGCGAATACAACACACAGACAAAGCGTGCAGTATTTTATTATGACGTTCAGCTTAGAACGCCAGACAACCATGTCTCTACTGATACATTATATTACGACACGGGAACGTCAATGGCGCATGTCGTAGGTCTATACACCCCTGACAAAGGCAACGGCGAGGTAGGGCCGTCAATAGTGCGCAACAAGAACGGTACTGTCACTACCACTGATGCCTACTTTAACACCAAAAGTGATTATGCTCAGCTCTATGGCCGTTCCACGGTTGTAGACAAGGAAAAGACCATAACAGGAGACACCTTGGTCTACGACAGCAAGACTGGCAATAACCGCGGATGGGGTAACGTTGTCTATGTGGATAGCAAAAACAAGAACAAGCTTACGGCTGGCGAAGTAGTTTATAACGATCAAACCGGAGCTGGTTACGCTACGCGGAATGCTCTTGTCATGGACTATTCGCAAAAAGACACTTTGTACATGCATTCTGATACAATGCGCGTGGAGACTTTCAACATCAATACCGATTCTGTATACCGCAAAGTGCATTGCTACCGCAAGGTTAGGGCGTATAGGGCAGATTTCCAAGCCGTTTGCGACTCTATGGTCTTCAATAGCCTTGACTCTTGCATGACAATGTATGAAGACCCGATTGCGTGGAGCGACGGTCGTCAGTTGACAGGAGAAGTGATAAAGGTCTACACCAATGACTCTACGATACGTAAGGCAGATGTACTAGGTCAGGCAATGTCAATAGAGCTCATGAATGACAGCACTCACTACAGCCAGCTCTCATCCAACGACATATATGCCTATTTTGTTGACGGCAACGTGCGGCGTACAGATGCGGTGAGCAGTGTCAGGGCTATTTTTTATCCTACAGATAGTGGCGATTCCACACTTATAGGCCTAAACTATGTGGAGACGGATACTATGAGAATGTATGTATCGCCTGAGCGCAAGTTGCAACGTATTTGGATGCCCAAAGCCGTTGGAACGCTTTACCCGATGACTCAGATACCTCCAGGCAAGGACAAGCTCAATGTTTTCGTGTGGTTTGATTATATCCGGCCAAAGGACAAGGACGACGTGTTCAACTGGCGTGGCAAGGCCGAGGGCACCGAGATAAAGAAAGTGAAGCGTCATGACGCGCCTTTGCAGAAGCTGTAGAAATACAAAATATGAGCGATATAATACAACTGTTACCCGACTCTGTAGCCAATCAGATTGCTGCCGGCGAAGTGATACAACGTCCGGCTTCAGTTATTAAGGAATTGGTGGAGAACGCCGTAGATGCTGGCGCAAGGCGTATTGCCGTGTCGGTGGTGGATGCCGGACGCACGTCTATACAGGTCATTGACGACGGCAAGGGCATGTCGGAGACTGACGTACGCCTTGCTTTCGAACGCCATGCCACATCGAAGATACGTCAGGCAGGCGACCTTTTCAATCTCCACACTATGGGTTTTCGTGGTGAGGCTTTACCGTCGATAGCCGCTGTGTCGCAGGTGGAAGTCAAGACACGTCAGGCAGGCGAAGATATAGGTACCGACTTGTGCCTTGCAGCATCGAAAGTAATATCCCAGGAGCCTTGCGCATGCCCTGTGGGATCCAACTTCAGCGTTGAGAATTTGTTCTATAATGTGCCGGCACGGAGGAAGTTCTTGAAGTCGAATACTACAGAACTCAATAATATCATAACGGCATTTGAGCGCATAGCACTTGTTTATCCAAACGTGGCTTTTTCTTTTCATAGCAACGGCACGGAGATGTATGACTTGCGGGCTTGTGGCTTGCGCCAGCGCATAGTGGACATTTTTGGCAAGCGCATAAACCATGATCTTTTACCTGTAAAAGTAGAAACATCGGTTTGTGGCATTACCGGATTTGTAGGCAAGCCTGAGTCGGCTAAGAAAAAAGGAGCCAAGCAATATTTCTTTGTCAACGGTCGTTTCATGCGCCATCCATATTTTCATAAGGCGGTGCAGTCTGTCTATGAACGTCTTGTACCACAAGGCGAACAGGTGCCATATTTCATATATTTCGACGTAGACCCGAGAGATATTGACGTGAATATCCACCCTACCAAGACGGAGATAAAGTTTGAGAACGAGCAGGCCATATATCAAATTCTCATGGCTGCCGTGAAAGATTCCGTAGGCGCGTTCAACAATGTCTCTACCATAGAGTTTGATGTAGAAGGGAAGCCTGCTATCCCTATCTTTATCCCCAATACCGATGCACAGATACCAAAGGTAGATTACAATCCTCAATACAATCCTTTTAAGGACACAGGTCGTGGTTCACGTTCTGTATCACAAGAGGGCTTTGTTGAGCGTCAAAGTAAAATAGGGCGGGATAGTGGCAATGGCTTTGTATCCTCTGTGAAACGTTCGCGCATGGAAGACAGGTGGGGTGATTTGCTTGACGGGCTTAAAGACGAGGACGAAGAAGACCAAGTAACCCTTTTTCCTGAGCAATCAAAGGAAAGTGATGAGAGTATAATAGACGAGAAATCGCCCGCTCATTATCAGTACAAGGGGCGCTATATCATGACGGCGGTTAAGTCTGGCTTGATGATAATTGACCAGCACCGTGCTCACGTGCGTATATTGTTTGAGGAATACCGTAAGCGCATAGAAGCCCACAAGATGCATTCGCAGAAAATGCTCTTTCCACAGGCTATAGAGCTGACTGCCCGGGAGGTTGTCAACATGTCTGAACTGAATGAAGACATTGCGGAAATGGGCTTTGAATTGACAAGCCTTGGTGGCAACACCTATTCGGTTAATGCCATCCCCGAGGGCTTCGACGGCATTAATATTACAGATTTTCTTCACGACATTCTTTCAAAGACCAACGACGGCATGTCGTCTTCTCAAGCCGATGGCATTCAGCCTGACAACGAGGCATTGGCTAAGATTCATGATAGCTTTGCCCTGAGTCTTGCCCGTGCTGCTGCCATACCTTATGCGCAAGTGCTTGGCAATAATGAGATGGAGAATATTATAAACAGCCTTTTCCAATGCCGGAATGTCAATTATACGCCCGATGGCAAGCCCGTTCTCTGCATATTGAAACAGGGTGACATAGAGCAGATGCTGGGTTGACTGATTCAATTCAAATTAAAGTCTTGATAAAAGAAAAGGCGTATCAAAAAATGATACGCCTTAATTATTATTGTTATGTATTGCTCTCTTATTCAGCAGCAATCATAATGGTCACGCGGTTCTTGTTGTTCTCTGCAAAAGGCTGTACGCGTGCGCCCTTGCTCTCGCTTGTGATGCGGCTCTCGGCGATGCCTTTTTCCTTCAAGACTTTTACTACAGAAGCGGCGCGCTGTCCTGCAATGCGGTCGTTGATGCGGTCGTTACCAGTGCCTGCGTCAGCATAACCAGTTACGTTGACCTTTGCATCTGGATGCTCGTTCAGGTAAGCTACGATGTCGTCAACCTTCTGCATCTCGGTCTTGGTTACAGCAAACTTGTTGATTGTGAAGAACACGTCGCGGCGCATTGGGTCAGCCTTCTTTGCAACGGGAGCTGGTGCCGGAGCCGGTGTAGGCTCTACATAAGGCTGTGGCTCTGGTTGTGGTTCTGGCTGTGGTTCCGGCTGCTTCTTGGTGTAGCTGCCGCCGAGGTTGATGCGCAGACCGGCAAGGGCGTTGAAATACCAGTCAGGGTTGTCAGCCTTCTTAGAGTTGTAACGGTCGTTCAAGATGTTTGCATTGCCTTCAACCATAATGCTGACAGCCTTGCTGACGCGGAAGTTCAGCTCAACACCGCCACGACCGAAAGCCTTGATCTTGGTACCGTCCCAGATATATCGCATGTGGTTGGCATCGCTCATGGCAACAGCGTCGTCATTCTTCCAAGCGAAGTTTGCGCCTGCACCGAGGAATGCGCTCACGTTGAACACACGGTTAGGATTCCAACCGCAGAAGATGTTGCTCAGATTGAAGATGAAGTCCAAGCCTGGGGCAACATAGTTGAATTTGTATCCGCTGTTGATAGCAACAGGCTGCTTCAGCTCATTCCAGCCATTGTAGCCGCCCTTGCTCTGCCAGGCGTTGGCCTGAAGGCGCATGGCGAACCAGGGATTGAACTGGTAACCAATGCCAAGCTGAACGTTCGGGCTGATGAGGTCACCAAAGTCAGCCTCTCCAAGTGTGTACTGTGCACCGCCCTGCACATCCAGGAACATGTGCTTCTTAAACTGATACTCATTGCCCTCGGCATCCGTATAGGTTGCCTGAGCCATGGCAGCTGTAGCTCCGCCAAGGAGCAGGGCTGCGACCAATAAAGACTTAATACGCTTCATAAAAATTATTTATTTGTTAATATTAACTTCTTAGATTTCCCTCAATTTCTGTAGCGCGCAAGGCACGGCTTATGCCTATATGCCATTTTCGTTTGCAAAGATATAAAATATTTCTTTATGTGTATTCTTTTTTGTGATTTTTTTCAGAAAAAAAGCAGAAAAGGTATAGGGTACGGTTGAGGAGATGATGCAAGATGGATATATAGGCAGAAAAATGATGTTGCTTTTTTACAAGAAAAAATGTGCCTGCCTTGAAGTGTATTGCATCTTTTGGGTGTAAAAGCTATATGGGGATGGTTCCTTATGTTTTTGTTATATTGGCAAGACCCTGCCATTGATGTTTAGCTCTGTAGTTCCTTGGCTTGAATTGCTGTATATGGTGATAGTTTTATGGAAGTTTACTGGCAGGCTTCCTTTTGCATCGAATATGACTTTTAGTTTTCCTTTCTTTCCTGTCCTGACAGGCTCTTTGGGGTATTCTACGATTGTGCAATGGCAAGATGTCTCTACCTTTTGTATGACCAAGGGCTGCTGCCCTATATTGTGAAAAGTGAATGTGTGTGATACAGAGCCTTCCGATTGTTTTACTTCACCAAAGTTGTATGTACTGTCTTTGAATTCTATGAGTGCTTCTTTAGATATTGTTTTGTCATTGCCTCCACACGAGATTAGCATGGCGGCAATGGCAATTATGTAATATGCGTATGCAAGTCTAAACATCTTGTTGTTTTACTATCCTTGATGATTAGTTTACTATTTTGGAATTGTTGGTCTGGGAGTCTGTATCGGCCAAGGTCAGGAACCAATTGCCGGAGCGACGTACGGGCTTTACGATTAAGCCCACTTGATTTGGACGTGTGTCGCCTTGAGGCAGATCGAAAAGCGTTACCATTATTCTTACTTCACAGTCCTTTTCTGAAAGCAGGGTGATATTCTGAATTTCATATCTTGTTGCACCCAGTACGGTTCCCAATACCATTCGCTCCCTCTTTTGCAAATATTGAGGCGTTGGCTTGATAGTGTCGCCGTCAAGATACTTGACCATCCTCATTGCTGCTTCTACGTTGTTCTGTTTCAGATGGCTGGTAAATTCGTTGACTTGGTTCATTATTGCCGCTGTATCAGCACCTGAAACTTTCATTTCCGTTACGGGTGTGTTGTCCTTTATTACATCTTCCACTGTGTGTCTTTTGTTTTTGTCCTTGTAGCTGCAACTATTGCAGCTATTCATGAGCATGATGATGGCAATGGAAGTCAGAAATATGATACTTTTCATTTTCATGGTCGTTATGTAAAAATAGGGTGTCAAAGATTGCACCTTGACACCCCTTTTTAGAGTATTAGCTTATGCTTGTTTATTTTTAATTGCGCTTTGCATTGTTGATGGTAGTTGCAATGTCAAGGCGAGCATAGCCTACTGTCCACTTGTAACCCCAATAGTATGTTACGGTCAGAGGGACATAGATGTGGAAAGCACCAATGGTTGCGCCGTTGTTCTTGTAGATAAGTTCTTTGTTTATGCCAGATCCCGACTTTGTGAGGTCAAGGTTGGCATTGGCAACAGTACCAAGAGCTTTAATCCTCTCTTCATATTTTTCTTCGTTAGGCTCGTATCCAATGCGATCTGTGGCTGCAAGGGCTGCGTCGGTGAAAGCATTTTCTACATCTACATCTACATCTATTCCATAGTAATTCCAATAGTCTATCCCAGCATCTGCAACAGACCATAGTCCGCGCCAGTCAGTAGGAGTTTGGAAGAGTTCTGTTACACTAATCCTTGAACCATTGTCTTGAGCGTCTTCACCGCTCATGCTAACAACGTTTGGTACGAGGTTGACAGGACGAAGGATGCGAGCTGTGAAGCTTCCTGCATCGGCCTTATGGCATTCTTCAATAGTTGTAGTTACTCCGATATATGCCTTGAAAGTCTCACCTTCTGCGAGCTCTTTATGGCCGTAAGCGTTGATGATATCGTAGATGGCACGGTTTTGACGGTCAGAGTTCTTGGTAACGATGTTGACCTGTGCATTGTGAGTGCCAGAGAGAATAGCAAATGTGTGATTTTCAGTATTGACGCCATTACCCTTCACTTCACCCTTGGTAGTAGCAGTCAAGGATTTGCCGTCGTTGGCAACCTTGATTTCATACTTTGTGCCAGATGCACCGGTTACAATCCACGGATTTTCTTCTGTCGTTCCAGGTTTAACGATGAACTTATATTCCCAGTTGCTGACTGTCTTGCCATCGAATTCCTTGTTCAAGTTGAACTTAGGAGTCTTGCTCTGGAAGCTCTCGTCAAGGTTGTAAGTGATTTCAGCAGTGTGGCCATCGCCTGGAACTTGAGTGTTGATATGAATCTCAGTGAGCTGGTCGATTGTTGCACCTGTTTGACCACCATTCTCTTTGTACCAGCGTGCTGCAACCTTGCTGTCTGCTGCTATTGTAGCAATTGGCTTAACGATGGCTCCTGCTGGGATAGTCAGCTGGATAAACGAGTTCAAGCTTTGCCCGTTTGTCAGGCGAACGTATGTATTGTAAGCATAAACGTTCTTGCCTTCGGCGTTTACTGTGATAGTGTCAGTAAAGGCTTTGTCCAGCGACCACATGATGCTGTCACGGTCTTCACCTGTGTATGGTACGATAGCAGTGTTCAGCTTGTCATTGCCCAAGCTTGTAGTAACAGAACCAACAGTCTCTGTGATTTCCTCGAATGAACCATCTTCATTGAACTTGTATTGCTTCAGGGTGTTGTCGCTGTTCTTTTCGAAGTCTACGGACAGGATGTACTGAGATGGCTCCATGTCGTTCTTCTTTGCGAGATCTGTGATAGGACCGTCAAGATACAAGTCGCCAAACTGAACGCCGTCGCATGTTATAGGCTCAGCCCTTTGATAAGGAACACCTGACATAGGATAAGCGAACTTGGAAATCTGGAACTTGATATAACCGTGTTTCAAGACCTTGCCATCCTTGTTCTTAAGCAGGACACGAACGATAGGCTGATGACCTGCTGCTATGTCCTTAAGCTCCTCGTTGACGGAAAGTATACCTTTGTCCAAGGTTGCATAGTCACCTTCTGTGTGCTTGAAGTTGTTGCGCTGGTTCTTTACGAGTGCGAACTCATAGCTCAAGCCAAGACTCTTGAAAATCTCAGCAGGCATTACGTGCTGAATCTCATTGTTGCCCTCAATTGTTACATAGTGGGTTTCAACACACGCATTGAGGTCAAATGTCTCTTGACCCTCAATGCCGATAATGTGGCTGTAAGCATTGGGAGTTCCTGTAAGTTCCTTTATGGTCTGGTTTTCACCTTGACCATAGAGGTCTTGGTTCTTGTCTAGAGTTTCAAGTGTAGCCTGTTTGTCATTTTTGAGGCTATTGTCGGCAAGGATAAGCTTGGTGTACTCTGTAGAGTGCAACAAGGCATAGTCGGAAGTGACAGTACGTGCTTCTGTCTTTCCGTCCTCACCTTCTGTGTCTTTGCTTGCTTGAAGGGCTATCATAGGAGTCTTGCCAGCTGCCAGAGTCTGTTGGTAAGCTTCCTTGTTCAATACGAACGGAACGCTAATCAAGCCATCCTTGACACCGAAATCGGCCTCTTGAGCTTCTTCGTATGTCCTGTAAACTGCAGTTACATACTCAATGCCAGCGCGTGTCACCCTTGGATCGTTGCCATAGAATTCGAAACTATAGCCAGTGAGGTCGGCATTTATCGGGTTCACGTGGTATGTGGCTACGCCGTGGTTGGTTTGAGTCACCTTTTCTTCTGCCAGCTCCCATGCCTCGTCAACGGTCAAGCCGTTTGCATCGTTGGCAAGCTTGTATGTAGGAACATTGCTAAGGGCAGGAATCTCTACAGACTCAATGCCGCCGAAGAAATAAGCTGGCTTCAGTACAAGGCTTGTGAGAGAGCGAGCAACGAGGATTTTCAAGTTTGCGAGGTTAGGACTCATTGCAGAGATGTCGTTGTAAGCTTTCTGCAAGTCATCCTTAAGATTCTGAATAGAAGTCTTGTTGCCTTCAACGTCATTTACCAATGATTCGAGTTTAGCCTGAATATCTTCGCTCTTTTGATTCAAGCTGTCTACCCTGCCATCCAATTTTGTGTATGTTTGGTCAGTGTATTGATTAACCTGCTCGGTCAGCTGATCCATAGTCTCCTTGAAGGTGCCGCTTCCAGTCCCCTCGCTGAAGAACTTGATGGCGTCAAGCTGGGTTTGCAGGCTGCTTATGATGACCTTCATAGCAGAGATGCTGTCGCCAAGCTCCGTGCGGATATTGCCTTCAACTTTGTTAAGCTTTCCAAGCTGGTCGTCTACGCCGCCTTTCCAAGAGGTGTATGCGGCAAGAGCCTTGTTGTAGGCCTCCTTGAATTCTTCAAAGTCGGCAGTGTCAACTTTTGTGTCTACTGTCTTTTTGAGTGCTTCGAGGGCTTCTTTGATAGTGTCCAACTGAGCTTGCAGGTTGGCAATCTTGCCAGCCTTGTCGTTCTCTAAATCAGCAACGCGCTCAGCGAGGGCTGTAACCGTAGAGGCATCGGCCTTCGTGTTGATGGCGTTTTGAAGTTGCTGGCGTGCGGCTGCGCATTTTGATTCGCATTCTGCCGTTGCGCTGGAAATCTGTGTCTGCAAGTCACTCTTGGCTTTCTCCAATGCTGTCTCCAAAGAGCTGACATTCTGTTTCAGAGAGTTTATCTGCTCTGTGTTGGCATTGATGTCGTCATCGTAGTCCTTGCAAGAAGTCACCGTACTTGTGGCACCCACTGTGAGCAGGCCCATAAGCATGTAACTAAAAAACTTCTTTTTCTTCATACGATAAAAAGATTAATTAAACAATAAATTATAACTCCAAATTTTTCTCAGTTCGTTAAATCTCCCGGCTGGGAGATTTTAAAAGGGGGTAATATAGTATCAACTAATAATAAAATTAAGTATCAACAAGGTCAACCGACTTTAAAAGTAAGACTATAAGTAGTCAACCAAGAGCGTTAAACTACAGAGTCTTAAAGCGTTAAACTACAGCACAACGACTTTATCACGCCGTGACACTCACTGTGTCACGGCGTGATATTGCCAGAGTCGTGGCGTGACACAGTGAGTGTCACGGCGTGATAAAGTCCAATTAAAAGTTTTGCTGTCTTAACGTAAAGGCC
>CAZEEP010000010.1:0-111220 GCA_964511295.1 uncultured Prevotella sp. | reverse complement strand
AGCTTGAAAAATTTCTCAAAAATCCGCTTGACCTCGGTTATCAGTTCTATATGGATGAGTATGGCGTTAATGGCTATGCCGAACAATCGTACTCGTTTTTACAGACGGTCAGCCAGTTTGAGCCGGGAAAACTACTTTACATCGGCGGAGTTATTGACTATCATTTCTAAACACTATGAGGACAAGACGAATGACAAAGGAACAAGGGAAACGGTGCAATATCAGCCGATTTCCCAATTTCCACTACACAGGCAGTATCAAAGGGATGAAACGGATGTACTACGGAAACCAGGCACTTTTGGTAAGGTGCGGAGCGTACATATACAATGTTTCAAGTGAACCAAGTATCTATTATCAAGCAAAATAACAGACATTATGAAAGGAACAGAACATTTCAAGCAGGCAATTAAGGCATATCTGGACGAAAGAGCCAAGACCGATGAACTCTTTGCAGTGTCGTATGCCAAAGAGAACAAGAATTTGGACGATTGCGTGACATTCATACTCAACCAGGCAATGGCAATCTGTAAAGAGGGCGGTTGCGGTATGACCGATGACGAGGTTTATTCGCTTGGAGTACATTACTATGATGAAGATGATATAGAAGTGGGTAAGGCGGTCAACTGCGGAGTGATAGTCAACCATAGAGTAGAACTATCTCCCGAAGAACAAGCCGAAGCGAGGGAGAATGCACTCAAAGCCTACCAAAACGAGGAACTGCGTAAAATCCAACAGCGAAACAGCAAACCGAAACCGACCCCGAAAGCGGTCAGACAAGAACCCGAACAACCAACATTATTTGATTTAGGACTATGAGAGCGAAAACGAGATTACAGCATAAGGCAGTAACCGCCAACGGACGGTTACTGCCACAGACAAAAAAGCAGGAGCTATGGGCATTTCGTCAATGTATCAGCCATTACGCATACCGTACCAAAAACAGAGGAACGACCTGTATGGATTGCGGTTTCCAATGGGACGAGAGCTACAAAAAGGTGTGCCGTTGCCCACATTGCGGTGCAAGACTGGAGATACAGGACACCAAGTGCAGGACATTCAAGGACAAAGCGTATTATTCTACACTTGCCACACAGGACGGTTTACAGGTACAGCGTGTATTTCTTATGAACGCAAACTTCCGTAAAGGCAAGAAAGCGGAGTATTATTCTATGGAGATTGCACGCTATTGGGTGGACGATAACGGCAAGACGGAGATAACGGCATTGAAACGCACACTCGGACATTACGCGGACACTTTTGTTTTGGACGGCTGTCTGGAGTTACGGAGAGACAACTATGTGTATAGACGGATTGCCGATTGCAAGGTCTATCCATATTATTCTGCCACTCCAAAGTTAAGACGCAACGGATTGCAAGGCTCATTGGCTGACATCGAACCGACACGGCTTATCGAAGCCTTGTTGACAGACAGCAGAGCCGAAACGATGTTCAAGGCAGGCAGGAAAACTGATTTGAATTACTTCCTGCAACATTCAATGTACTTTGATTTGTATTGGAACACTTACAAGATAGTCTTACGCAATGGCTATCATATAGCAGATATTTCTCTTTGGATAGATTACATCCGCTTACTTGAAAGGTGTGGCAAGGACATTCACAATGCCCACTATGTCTGCCCATTAGACTTGAAAGCCGAACACGACCGCTACCAAGAACGGGCAAGGATTATCCAAGAACGGGAGGAACGTGAAGCGCAAAGGAAAAAGGCAAAGGAGAATGAGGAGCGTTTCAGAGAGTTGAAAAGCAAATTCTTCGGACTGTCATTCACGGACGGACTGATTGTAGTCAGTGTGTTGGAAAGTGTGGACGATTACTACAAGGAGGGAAATGCCATGCATCATTGTGTCGGACAATGCGAATATTATCTCAAACCGCAGTCGTTGGTATTTTCTGCACGGATTGACAACCAGCGTATTGAAACCATTGAATTGAGCCTTGAAACATTCAAGGTATTGCAGTCAAGAGGGCTTTGTAATAAGGCTACGGAATACCACGACCGAATTATCCGGCTTGTACAGAAGAATGCCCGGCAAATCCGTAAACGAATGACCGCATAATCTGTTCTTTTCGTCAGCCACTTGTTACGATACACATTGTAGCAGGTGGCTTTATGCGTGGCTACAGTAACTTGCTGATTACCGTAGCGAGTTCTGTTATACAGGACTTAAATGCGAACTTTTATAATGTCCGTCATATATGTCCTTTTGTATGATGTCGGCAACAAATAAAAATCATTGCCGAATTTATATCATAAAACCTTTATACGATAATCTCCCATTATAGCCATCGGAGGATTCTCATTAGAGCCGGCCATCATGCCACACGGCATTGTTTTATTGTGCAAAGGTACTATGGAGGTAGAATGCCAAGTACCGCTTGCGCTAACAATTCAGTGGACTTAACGACAACTTTCCACGAATGTTGCCATTAGTGGTATTTCATTAACTCCCTGTTTGTTTACTTGTCTTATCTCCCTTACACCATAGTCTTTAACGCACATAAAACATATCCTGGTGGCGAAGTTTGACAGCTTCAAGCAAAGGGAAAAGAAAAAATGTTCAACATCAAAATTCATTAGAAATGGAGTACAACAATCAACTATCGGAGAACGACAAACGCTTTGCGGACGAGTTCTCAAACTATGTGAACGGCAAAATGGCTTCACCCCGAAAGGTGGGCAAGGCATTGGCGGACGACCACCGCTATTTGGTAAACGAGAAAGCCAAACTGATGTTCTACTTTATGGAGCAGTTGGCGGAGAACTGGCACAAGGGAAGATATGACCAGCGTAACGAATGGGCGTGCCGTCTGGCAGCGGAAGCCATAGACCATTTGGCAGAGAACAGCCTCTATTATTTGCCCGAAGAGTATTACGAAAACCATAAACAATAATGATTATGCAAGCACTTCAAATCGCCATCCCAAGATGGAACATAACAGAGTTCAGCGGTTACGAGCCGATGACCACCTTTTGGCAGGACTTTTCCATTGCCGACAAGTTCGGGAACAATGCCATTATCGACACATACAGGCGAGCCAAGTCCGAATGGAAAGACAACTATAAGTATTGGACGGAACTTTGTCTTGTCCTCAATCACAAGATATGGCAGTGGCACGAGAGAGACAACCAAAGAGCCATTCTCTATGACAAACTGTGGAGGGAAGCGGATGCAATGACCGCTGAATGGTCGGACGAGGAACAGGAATATTATTTTGAGATAACGGATTAAATCAACCAGTGGGGAGATTGGAGAGGTCTCCCCACAAAAAACAAAGAGTATGACTACCCAAGAACAGATACGAAAAGTAGCGGACATTGCCCAAGAAAAAGGCTGGAGCATAAGCGTTGAAGACGAAAACAAGACAAGCATACAATTTGAGTTTCAACGCTACACCAAATACGAGCAGGACTTCAATTTCAATGCCGATATGCAGGATGAAAACATCGACACGCTTATTGCCGGTATGAAGCGATATTACGAGAACTTTGACCCGGATTATGAAGCCTATTTGTGGATTGGCGATGACGGACACGGCAGAAATGGCGCACCTTATCATATCAAGGATATTGTGTCGGATATGGAAGAAGCCGAAGAACAGATATACGAGTTGCTGCAAGCTCTTGAAGTTGAATTTATCTAATGTTTACAACTATGACTTTATCGGACAAATCATATTACAGAAGACTTTGCCGGAACATCCTTGCAGACCGCTTTAACTGGCGAAAATACTGCACGCCAAGTCTTTATTTTGGCAGGGAAATATGTGTGACACCGCTTCATTGTTCCTATGGACAAATCGGCTATACAATCCATTTCCCATATACAAACGCCCTGGGTTGGAGTATGACTGGGAACTGAACAAACTTACCATTGATAATGAAAATTGGAAATTAGTATGTTAGACGAAATCAGACAAAACGGCAAAGTAGTGTTGTCAGGAGAGGATGGGTTTTCGATACCCATGTTTTTCAACAACTTGTGCGGCAAAAATTTTTCAGGCGAGAAGTACCAGGATTATATCAAATACATAGCTTTCGGAGAAATGGGCTTCAAGCCCGGAGAAATCACGCTCTACCGTAACGGAGTACAGGTAAGGACAGGTAAAATAAATGTTGAAAAATAGATACAGATATGGGAACGGCAACTATTCACCCTGCGGAGAGCTATCTTCGCAACGAAACCAATCCTTCGTTTCTATACGTGAGGATTGCAGGAAAACGCAGACGCTTGTTCATCAATCGGGACAGGGGTGTTATTGGCATTATCGCGCTCGGCAAAAGGACAAAAGGTTATGTATTCACAGATTGGTCAAGCATCGAACAGATATACTATCCCTCGCTAGAACAGGAAGCGAATACGGACAGGAAACTCATTCTGAAATATCAGAAACTTGCCTGGCTTGCCACACATACAAATGCTTGGCTTCGTGACATCGCCAATGCGGATTTGGACAAATCCCTTTACGAGAACCACATCACGACTGGTACACGTATCGACGGCAAATGTATCGGACTTGCCACTATCGAGAAGTATTGTGGAATGGCGGCAATGCGCCACTTGTCACTTTGACTTTTGCGGCTATGACGGAACGCTCTGGTGTGAGCCACGGGACAATGGCGATATGTCGGCAGGCTTCAGCAAAGAATACCGGAATTGTGGCAACGGCTATTACTATCTGCTTATCAACGATGAATACGTGATAGGCCATGATATTGATTGACCGCATTGGAAATGCCAATCCAACAGCAAATAAAGCTAATATGATTTGCGAAAACGAGAAATATAGTCACCCCACACCTCCAACCTGACAATTAGCGGATGCGGCAAAGTGATAGTCTTGCCATAAAAAATGGCAGCTACCACCTTGCCACCGCACCGTTCTATCTCCTCCTTGTAGTCGGCTACACTTTGCCCGGTAGTCAGCACATTGTCAACGATAATAATCTTTTTTCCTTTTATATACCCTGTGATTCGGTAATTCCGTTCAAGGTGCCTCTCGTTTATCTTAACCGGGGATTATGCGAGGAACCGCGAAAATCAAGATTCTAACAGTTCACTCGTTTTTGCCCAGTAATAGAAGGCTTCCGGTAGATTGCTTTTCAACTTGTTCAGTTTGTTGGTCAGCGAAGGTCGAATAACCAAATCCTTGATGTCAACCGGATTGTTTGAATAGCGTTCCACTTCTGTGACTCCCTTTTCAATCAGCGTGGCTAAATAAGCCGCCCGTGCCGCATCAATAATAGCATTGTCTATAAGATATCGTTGTTTGTACATGAACGACTTTACACGGATGATTCCGTCTTGTATCAAATTGAAATCACCTTCTCCGGATTTGCCCCGTGTGGATATACAGAGTGCCGTCTGACGGATGTCATTGAAGACCTGTCCTATATCCGTTCCCAAAGACCGGTACGAGAGTTCGACTACAGCAATCTTGCGGAAAGCCTCTGCGGTAATCCGCAATCCTGAAACATTTTCAAACAACCGTCCCACGTCATAAAGTTGCTTGGCTATCTCCATCGAACAGGATCTGCCGTTCTTGTAATAAGGTATTCCGGTAGTGTTGGGAGCGAAAGCTGTCAGTTTATCCCCTAAAATATCTTCTGCGGACGGAACTGTCACCATTAACGGTTCTCCCTCCAGCCGTATGAACGGGCAATCAATGGCTATTTGCCGGGTTTGGAAATAATGAATGTCCTCGTACAATACATCCAGCAGGATATAGGATTGGGCGTCTGTGTCGTTCCGGTAAGCTATCTGATAGAAAAACTTGGAATGGCTTTTAGGTATGTCCGCATCGTCCCTTTGCTTGCGCTCCACGAGTTCCAGATTGATAAAGCCAAAATCGGCAAACGATTTCAGATAGTCCTCTATATTGGTTCCGGGAGGACAGATGACATCAATGTCGATTGACAGACGATGGGCGGATTTCCCAAGGATGAGCATAAGTGCCGTGCCACCTTTGAAGACGAGAGGACACCCGGCTTTAACCAACATTTCAAGCAGGGACAAGGCACGGATTACTTTCTCTATGAGGTTCTTGTCATTGTAGTGCAGTTCGGATGCAACCTGTTCAATCCATTCTGTCGTAAAACACTCTTTCTTTATCATTGTATGTTCAAGTTTTCTAAAATTGACGATAATTCTTTCTTCACTTTACGCCTGTCGGCATACCTGAAAAGCCTGTTCCTGTTGATTGTGTACAGGTTAAAGGCGTTTTCTATGATACGGTCACTCTCACTGCCTTGCAGGTAGAAAAAGTCCGTATCTCTCAATATATCCACTAACAGTTTTTCCAACGTGGGCATAGGCACGCCGGATACTTCTTGCAAGGGAGCTTCCGAAACAAGGTTTTTCACGAAAATGACACGGCTGTCCATATCTACATACCGGTATATCATATTTTTGTCCGGTCGCAGGTAAACATCATGGTTTCTGTCTTTCAGGAAATTGAAAACGGTTTCTGCTGAATCCCTGTCCGTTTCCACGTAGATGATGCGGTTGGATGAAAGGTGATGTTGCAAAGGTGCTATGATGTCCCCTTGATAGACACAGAATTTCGCAAACGGAAAATCCGATTGCAACAAACCGTAAACCTCCTTCACTTCCTCTATCGGTTGGGGTGAAAAGACCTGTTTCATCACTTTGGCATACGTTCCCCGCCCGGTTCTGACCAGGACATTCTCATTCACGAGCTTGAACAGATACCAAGACAAAGAGGATTTTTTGATGCCTGTCTTCTCTTGTAGATAAGCAAACAAATCTCCTAAACTAAAGTCATGATGAACTTCAGCATAGTCAAGTATGAATGTCGTCGTCTCGTTGCTCATGTGATTATTATTCCTTTATTCGACTGCAAAGGTAACAAATTTTCGGCACTAATTCAGAATAGTGCCGAAAATTTGCGGGGATTAAAGTGAAAAGCCCTCTTTTTTGTGTAAGTAGGACTGATCGGTGGGACTAAACCAATCCAACCGCAGAGAGAGCAAACTCCCCACGGCTGGATTGAAATACGCAAACACCCAATTATACTCAGCGGTGTATCCCACCGCTGTATTCCACCTCCTCTTTTGATATTGCTCCATTTCATTCAGCTTTTCATTGACGGATTGTAGATTGGAACCGAGCGAATTGTCATGGTCGTATGGGAAACTGTGGCTGACGGCAAGTCCGGCATTAGTCGCCGTACCGACATCAAGGGTGTCGGCATCCCTGTTATACCCGATATGGAGAATATCTCCGCTTGGCATTTCAAGGACAGGAGTACGCTGCTTTGTCATCACCGAGAACTGCTCGGCCACCATGTCTTTGGCAATCTCTTTTATGTCACTGCTTGCCAACCGGACACCATATCGTGTAATATGGTCACGGATTTCCTGTTCCGAGTATTTCAGCATTACCTCGTAAGTTCCTCCCACGCTGTTGTTATAGACCACGGCAAAATCCTTGTCTTCTATCAGCAGGTCATCACCCTTGTTCTGGCGAGGAGAGACAAAGGTATATTGCTCGTTGATTCCATCGCCGTCATAATACTCCTTGGCAAGCCGGAGCAATCCCTCATAATCGCCTTTATCCCGAAGCGCATCCAGTCGTGAGGTGTCATCGGTGGATTGCAGATAGGCTACGGAAGAGTAGAACACCTTTCCTTCGGGTACGGACTGTTTGACCTCATTCCGCTGCCCGTTATCCTGCTGCACCTTGTTTTTCTGTTCCAGTTCCTGCACTATCTTATCCACATTCTGCGTAACGAGCGAGGTTGCCCTTTTTACATCCAGAAGTGTGGTCTTGATAAACTGGGGCGATTCCTTCAAGTGGTCCAGCCAGGATTTCAGATAAGCGCAGCTCTCTTCTTTCAATGCCTTGCTCATGCCGTAACGCTGTGCCACCAATGCGCTGCCTAATTCTGCCACCAGTTCCTCACGGGCGTATTCGTCCGAACCGAAACCGGACGGTTTGATACGGTCGAGTTGCTCCTTAATGCCCGTGCTGTGGGTCATCTCATGCCAAAGAGTACCATAATAGGATTCGCCGTCCTTGAACTGGGATTTTTCGGGAACCACAATCTCGTTCTTGGAAATGGAAAAGTATGCCTTGTCCTGGTGCATCGGCTTGATCGGGCAAATCCAGCGGTTATCACGGATCATCACATCCATCGGCTCAAAAGACATCTTCTCGCTTTCATCCAACTTTACGGCATCCCCATTCGCCAACTTGCTCCAAAGTTCCGGACGGGCTTCCTGAAGATTGGTCTGTGCTACATTGAATACCCGGAAGACCTGCATCTTCGGATATACATTGTACATCTTCTTCTCTTCATCGGAGAGCTTCTTAAAATCGTCATACTTGATCTTCTCCTTGGTCTCCTTGTGGATGCAGGTAAAGGTAGTGAGCATCACGGGGAAGGATTTTTCGCCCTTGTTCACTGAAACTCTTGGCAGCTCCACGCCCTCCTTTGCCTGTTTCTCTGTGGGCTTGTTCATCCGTTGCACGCAGTCAAAGGTGCAGAAACGCGGTATCTTGTAGCCCTCGTTCTCGCAATGAAGAAGCAACATCAGCGCGTTCATCCCATTATACTCACGTCCGGACAGATTCTTCGGCCACCCTAAGCTGCCCTCGGTAATCCACGGTTTCGTCCAGTCCTTGCTGATGGTCTCGATACGCTCGATCATCATTTCCGCAAAGAGGTCAAGAGCCTTGTCCTCTGCGGACGGACCGTCATTGCTGTTTTTCCTGTAACCGGCCATGACTGTCAGTTGTTAGGGTTATACGGCTGTTTCACATATTCCGACATTTCCGATACCTTGCAGGCAATGTTCAGCTTGTCGTTATAGACGGACAGCTCCAGTTCACCTTTGGCCTCGATGCCGGTCTGCGGTTGTAGCCACTCCTCACGTTTACGGTCAAAGCCTAAGAAGCGTACCCACAGGTACTCGAAGCCGTCATTGACCTTTTCCGCGGAAAATGCGGAGAACTGCAAGAAATTCTTGCCTTTCTTGTCTGTCTTCTCCTCGATGTTCTTGCCTATCTTTCCACGGAAATGCATTTCGCCCTTGATGGAATCCTCGTTTGAAGCCACGGTAAGATTGGCCGATGAAGCCGACATATTGAAATAGATATTGTCTCCACGCTTCTTGAAAGTCAACACACACCGGAAATTTCCACTCTCTTGCCTACGGTATAGTCAGCCCGGTTGTACTCCTCTCCATCCTTGGCGACAGAGATTTCCACCGTTTTGTTGATACCGTTTCTTGCCGGGATCACGCAGTTTACAGCAAATGCCGTGAAAGCCTTGTTCTCATTGTTGGTGCGCACTACAGCTGCCTTGCTGATGGTTCCGCACACTGTTACATTACACTTAATCATATAGCTTGTAGTTTTATTTTAACCAAGACCATTTGACCGGAATATCCTATTAAATGTGAACTACCCGCATATACGTTCCGTCTTTAATCGGGCGCACGGATTTTAATCCAGACTATCCCAGACGCAATGACAATCTGCATACCCACAATCACGAGTGTCGCCGCCAGACCGAATAGCCGGTAGCATAAAAGGGTATGCAGGCCGGCAAGGGATAGCCCGACCATCAACAATCCTATTTCCATCATCACGCGTTTCATTATCTTCTGATTTGCTCGTTCTGGCCCTGTTGCTCTGACATTCCTTGCTCGAAGTTTTGGGATGCCTGTTGTGACAACACAATGGCATTGACCATTCCTGCCACTCGCATACGCTTGCTTTCCTCCGTAAGTCCCGGATTGTTCAAGGTGGCGGACAGCCGGCTCAATTCACCTGCGCTTAGTTCCCGTGAAACCTGCACGGTTCCGTTATCCGCTTGCAACACGGCTTTATTGTTTTCATTGATTATAATGGCACAGGCTTTCATGTGGGGCAATAATGTCGTCAGTTCCACTTTTTTGGTACTTGCCATATCCGAGATTGCTCCCTTTTGCTCTTCTTCGTTCTTGTTGTCTATTACCATTGCCAGCATCATCAGCGAGGAAAAGGCTTTGACCACCATATCCATAATCGGGTCATTCGTTCCTGAAAGTCCGACACCGCTGTCTTCCGAGGATAACAGCTTCTTCATCCACTCTTCAGGACTTTGTGATTTTGTTTCCTGGGGAGTGGCAGTAACCTCCGTTTTGTATTTAGCCAACAGGTCGTTGCCATTATGCAAGGCTTGCAGCTTGATGTTTCCCTTTTGGGCGATGTCTGCCAGATAGATTGCGGGGTCAATGTCTCGCTTTTGTCCGTCAGCGGTAATTTGTGCCACTCCGAAATGCAGGTGTTCGCCCGTAGTCCTTGTGCCGGTGTTGCCTGACATACCGAGTCTCTGTCCGGCTTGCACCTTGTCACCCACCTTGACATCAACAGAGGACAGGTGCATATAAGTGTTCTGTATCTTGCTTCCGTCAGCCCTCTCGTATTCAATGGTTACGGACTTGCCTCCGGCGGTTTTGGCATTTTGGTTTACTGCCACCACTTTGCCGTTATTCTCGGTAGCCAACACCGCATCGCCCTTACAGCGGATGTTCATACCCTTGTGCATTTGCAGCTTGTCAGCATCCATGGGGTCGGTACGCATTCCGAACGGTGAAGTGACAAACAGGAACTCTTCGCGCTCGACCGGGAATGAATAGGCGTTTGTCGTAACCGCTTGTCCGGTTCCTGTTTCCAATCCTTTTGCCTTCATTTCTGCCATGACCATCCGGTCATACTTCTGCAGCCCGTTTGCTTCAATGATTTTTTGCAGACTTTGGGCATAATTGCCGCCACTTGCATACCCGGCCTTGGCAAGTCCTTCCGTCCAACCCTTGTAATCGTCAGGAGACAGGTCAAAACATTCCGCGTACCGTTTGTTTTCCACAAGGAATTTGGAGTGATGCTCGTAAGAATCGCCCACGCTGTCGTAGCTGCAAAACTTCTCGTTGGGCTTGTCATCGGTGTAAATGCCGTATTTGCCGCCTTGCGCAATCCATCCCGGAGTGGCTTTGATACCGAAATGGTTGTTCTCGTTCAGGGCCAGACGGCTTTGTCCGTTGCTGCTCTCCAGTATGCCCTGTGCCAAGGTCACGGAGGCAGGAATGCCGTATTTGCGCATCTGTTCCATCGCAAACTCGGCGTATTTCTCCGCATATTCTTTATTCTTGCTCATTGCTTTGTCTGTTTATCGGTGCATTACTTTTGAAACATCTTCCTCTTCTTCAACTTCCTCATTAGGCTGGTCGTGCTTGATTTCCTCGTCACGGCTGATCTTCGTTTCCACTTCCGCCTCCTGTTTTTCGGAAGAGTTCTGCTCCTGTGCCTGGCTCTTGTTCAGCACGTCCGCGAAAAGCGTTGCCGCCAGATGCTGCTTGAAACTGTTCCTGTCCTCGGCGACCCACATCCGTTGCCATTGCTGTGGCGTGACGCTTCGGGGCTGTGGCTTCTGGTTGTCAATGGTGGGAGCGCAGAGTATCGCCCCGTTCTTTGTCTTGAACACGGCCACTCGTTGTATGCGGTTCAAGTCGATGCTTTCATCTGCTGTGTGGAACAGGTCCACTTTTAGATCTGGCTTGCTCTCGGCAAGGGCATAGTATTTTCTGGCCAGTTCTCCACGCACCTTGTCTATATTATCCAATGACTGTTTCAGCGTGGTGAAGAAACGGTTCAGGTCATCCTTTTCGGGATAGACGCTGTAACCGGCTTTCCCTTCCGGCTTGATGAACAAAGCCCAGCGGTTTTTGTCATCCTGTACCATCTGTATCTTCTCAAACCAGGGTTTGTCAGCTTGCTTCACCGCAGGGTGCGCATCGATGGTGGAGAGTGTTTCCAATGCCCAGTTTTTCAGACGCGCCACCTCTATCTGTTTTTCGGCGAAGTAACGGTCATCGGGACGGTAACCCAACGCACCGTCTGGATTATAGAAACGCACTTTTTCAATGCCGCTTTTCTCCAATGCGCTTTGTATGCGCTGTTTGCTCATTCCCTTGATTTCGTTGTTCACCTCCAAGGATGCACCGGCAGGGAGTATCACATCGGCACTCTTGCCTTGTTTGTCGATGACCAGGACAATGGTCTTGTTTTCCTTGTCGGGATGCTTCTTGATTTCGTCAGCCACGAAGAAATGCTTGGGCATTTGTTCCCGCATCTGTTCTGTCTGGCGGTGGTTGCGATAGGTGGCATACTCGATTTTCTCGCCCCGTTCCGCCTTGCGTATCACTTCCAGCGCATTGTTCACATCGCTCTCGATGGCATCTATCAGACAAGGGTTCTCTTTCAGTTCACGGTTCCAATAGTCCACCAGTTTGACACTCTCGTCCGACAACCGGGCCGGAAGTCCCATTTCCAGCATCTTGATACCCGAAGCGATTTCGGCAATCAGCCGTTCCTGCTTGACGGCATCCTCTGTTGGGGGAATCCCGTTTTTCATCACCATTCCCTCACGGGCAAGGCGTTGCTGGTGTCCGGTGGCTGCTATGATTTGCCGAAGGGTTTCCTGCGCGTAATCGGTGTAATGTGCGAAATCCTTTTGCCGTGGAATATATATCGCGTCTTTCTGGCTGTCATAATGCGCCACACCGCTGCCATCCGTGCGAACCGGTGCCAGATTTCTCGAAATAGACTGTACGAAGGCATTGAATTTTGGCCTGAGTTCACGCAATTCCTTTTCTCCGAATCCTTGCTCGATGCTGTTGCCGTATTTTGCCAATGCGTCATCGTATGCTTTCCTGTCAACGTGGGGCTGCAAGGTCTGGTCGATATTGAACAATGTGCGTATCTGATTTATCGCACTTTACGGATTTGTATTTTCTCTTTTTATGCTTTTCTTTATGTCACTTGCCGATGCAAAAGTGTTCGAATATGTTTCCGAGCGTTTCCTCAGTCGTTATCTTGCCACCAGTGATGTCAGCAAGGTCGTCGAGGCAGAGGCGGAGGTCTTCGGCAAGGAGGTCGGAGCTGATGCCGGAGGACATGCCGTCAAGTACGCGGCGTATGTCAGACTGGGCACGGACAAGGGCTTCGTAGTGGCGGGCATTGGTCACAATAATACTGTCCTCATTGATTTCGGGAATATCTGCCGCTTCATAAACAGCACGCCTCAGAAGGTCCATGTTGGTACCGTTTTTGGCACTTATGCTTTGAACCTTGAACTTTAAACCGAGGGCTTCATTACCCGATAGCTGCAACTGCGAAGCTTGAACATTACTATAGTTCAAATCGCATTTGTTGCGTACTATTATGACTTGTTTTCCAGCGGTAAGCTTTTCCATCTTTTCCACCTCGCCGGCTGTGAGCGGAGCATCGGTGACCCAAAGGATTATCGCCGCCTTTTCTATCTGCTGATAAGCACGGTCAATGCCTATCTTCTCCACCTTGTCATCAGTCCGGCGTATGCCGGCAGTGTCGATGAAGCGGAAGGTGATGCCGTTTATATCAACCGTTCCGTCGATGATGTCGCGGGTGGTGCCGTCAACGTCGCTTACAATAGCCTTGTCCTCGTTGAGCAGATTGTTCAGCAATGTAGACTTGCCCACATTGGTCTTGCCAATGATAGCGACTGGAATGCCATTTTTTAAAGCCTGTCCCGTCTCAAAGCTCTTTGCAAGATACGTTATCCTGTCATAGATTCTTTCTGTCAGGCCACGCAATTCCCCGCGGTCGGCAAACTCCAAGTCTTCATGATCAGAGAAGTCGAGCTCTAACTCCAAGAGGGACGTCAATTTCAAGAGCTGTTCACGCAACCGCGAAAGCTCCGAGCTGAAATGTCCTTTGAGCTGGCTTATGGCGAGGTCATGCGAAGCCTTGTTGTCAGCCGATATTAGGTCAGCAACAGCTTCAGCCTGGCTCAAGTCCATCTTGCCGTTCAGATAAGCGCGCTTTGTAAACTCGCCGTGTCCTGCCTGGCGGCATCCTGCCTTTATAAGCGCCTGCACAATGCTGCGCGCTATATACGCGCTGCCATGACAAGAAATCTCAACACAGTCTTCGCCGGTATAAGAATGCGGGGCGCGCCAAAGGGAGACAACAACGTCGTCGATAACGCCGGGAGCCGGGAGTGAAGATCCGGCACCGTAGGCATAGACGGAGCCATAATGGATGGTGTTTTGCCTGGCTTCAGACAAAGGCTTGCCCGAAGCAGAGCGGAACACCTTGTCGGTCATGGCTATGGCTTCCTGCCCGCTAATTCTTATCACAGCTATGGCTCCACCCGTGCGAGTGGCAATGGCACAAATCGTATCTGACGTTGCAAAAGACATATTAATCTAATTTAAGCGGTGCAAAATTACTAATTTTATTTCAATAATGTGTAACTTTGCATAGCCGTTTAGAGATGAGACAAAAACAAAACAGAGAGTTCCAGCAGCTGTTCAGGGAGCAATATCCCCGGCTGTTTTACTATGCGCTACAGATTACTCACGACGAGGAGACAAGCCGTGATATAGTGAGCGACACCTTCGCCCGCATGTGGAGCCAATGGCATCTTATAGACATGGCAAAGATAGAGGTGTTGCTCAACGTTGCCGTCCGCCGCCGCTGTGTAGACCATCTCCGCCACATGATGGTACGGTCGGAATACGCCCAGTATTACCTCCATGCCGTAGACGAGTGCTATGTTGACAGCGACGAGTCGATGAAAAAGCAGCGCCAGGTGGACAAGCTCATGGCTGAACTGGAGGAGCCCACCAAGACCATAATGCGCAAATGCTACCTTGAACACAAGAAATATGACGAGGTGGCAGCTGAGATGCACATACATCACGACACCGTGAAGCGGCACGTGATGAAAGCCCTGAAAACACTGAGGAAAAAGTTTTCCGGAAAAAATCCCGAAGACCTTGCAACCGATTTGTAGCTTGAAACGTACTATTAATAGCAGCAAAAAGCAAAAAGATGGATAGCCTAAACAATAACAGCTTGGAAAAGGATTGCCTTGATGTAGCAATGAAGGTGATGAAGTCCACGGATGAAGACATCCGGTTGTCTGACGAAGAAAAGGCATTGCTCGCCAACAAGCAGACTCAGAGCGACCTGCAACTACTCGTCAGCGCACAGAGGACCTTGCTTGAAAGCAACGTACAGACACCCAATATAGACGGCGAACTGGAAAGAATTACCGCCGCCCCCACCCTGCCCCACGGCCACGGGCAAAGCTCAACTACGGCCTCCCTGCGCCACTATGCCATAGGCGCGCTCATAGGAGCCGCAGCCATGTTGCTCGCCCTGTTCGTCTTCAACCGGTCGAAAGACTTCACTCCCGAAAAGAAGATGATTGCCCGTGTAGAGAAATCGTCAGCAGAAAGCGAGGTGAAGACCATAAGCACAGGCGCCGGCGAGACCATGACCCTGAACCTAAGCGACGGCACCTCAATAACGCTCAACGCCAAGAGCCGCCTCGACTATCCAAGCCGTTTCAGCGGCGACACGCGCAGCGTCCACTTGCAAGGCGAAGCACTGTTCAAGGTAAGCAAAGACAAGGCTCACCCGTTCCTGGTGTATACCGACAAGATGACGACACGCGTGCTCGGCACCACGTTCGACATCAAGGCATACGCCGGACAGAAAGCCACCGTCGTGCTCATGGAGGGCAGCATAGAGGTGACAGCCGGCAACCTGACCAAAAGGATAAAGCCGGGTGAGCGCGCAGGCATCGGCAGCGAAGGCAACATTATGGTGGAAAAGGTAAAGACAGAGGAACTGACGGCATGGAGCGACAACCAGTTCTATTATGACGACCAGCGCCTGGAGGACATCATGGACGACCTCGGACGGTGGTACAACCTCACAGTGGTCTACAAGGCTGACAGCCTGAAAGACCTGCGCCTCAACTTCGCCACGCCACGCAACGGCTCCGTCAACGAAGCCATAGGGCTGCTCAACAGCATGTGCCGCTTTAAAGTCATAAGGCAAAACAACAAGCTGGTAGTAGAATAGCCACCGATTATTAAAGAAAACTGACAAAAAACAGGGGTCTCCGAAATAGAAATCGAAACACAGGCTTTTTGACACTTTTTAACCTGCTTGGCATGCCGCTCCATCGAGCCTGCACCATCATTACGGCGTAAAGACACTTTCTTTACGGCATAAACCATCATAGATTACGGCGGCAAAAAGTGTTCTTTACGGCGTAAAGGTCTCATCTTTACGCCGTAAAGAAGAAACGGCTTCAGCCTCGTTTTTGCAACAAAATCATAACTTTTTCATTATCAAGCTGTTGCATCTTCACCTGAGAATCGCGAATTTAGAGCCAAGGCACATCTTGTTTTCAAATACGCGATTCTCAGAAGGGGTATTGTAAAATTCTTTCCGAGTGGTGAAGCAAGTGCTTATACCCTATTGGCATATATCCACTATGTAGCTTGTCATTTCAGAACAACTTTCACGTCAGTAACCATATCCTTATGCTTCTCATTTGGCTCAGTAAGCTCAGATCTAAGCTTAACAATACCCGCATTGTCCTGAGTAGAGAAAGAACCTGAATAGGTTATGGTGCTGGCATTAAACAAGGTAGCTTCTACGAATACTTTGTAAATGCCATTCTTTACAGCTTTTCCTTCTTGGTCGGTGAAGTTCCAAGTGAACACTTGTGTTCCGCTTGTCTGGGGAGTTGCACCTGTGAAGGCATCCAACTGCCGGTCTGACAACTCATTTGCCTTTGCCGCCTTCACCCAAGTGGGCACACATGCCGGACGTTTAATGTAGCCCCGCATCGGCTTCTCATTGCCACGGGTTCTGCCTTTTGCCGTGAACGAGGTAACAAAGAGAGTTTTCACCACCTGTCCTTTTTCGTTTTCAATCCAGACAGCATACTGGTTGGAACCAGGCCCTTGCTGACACTGATAATTAAATGTTATTTCAAGGGCTTTAGCCTTAGCCTTTCCCATGTTCAATGCTACGGCAGGAATTGCCAGCAGCATGGTAACGATACTTGCAATAATAATCTTCTTCATAAGCTTATAATATTTATGGGTTTTGCAGCATTTGCCGAGTGCAGCTAAAGTTTATTCAAAACTTTTGCCAACAAGGGCAAAGAAAGCTTGCTTTCAATTTGCCGAGTGCAGCTAAAGTTTATTCAAAGGTAACTATTTGGATTGAAAAACAAAAAGCGGACAGCCATTAAATAAATTTTTCAAACTTTTTTTAATATTCTTGCACCCATTTTTAAGTTTCATCCGTATCTTTATATACAAATTGTAACTCACGAACCTATGAGAGAGATTAAAAAAGCAGTTTGGGGCCTGTTGGGCCTCCTTCTTCTCACCGCCCAGCCTTCACAGGCACAGGCTCAGCAAAAGGCAATAGTAACGCTGAGCCTCAGGGGCGAACCACTGACAAGTGCACTGAAGAAAGTTCAAAAACAGTCGGGATGGAAAATCCTTTTCGTCGTCAACGATGTCAAAGGCTATACCGTCAACGCCAACATCAAGGGGCTGACACCGCCGCAGGCAGTGGCACGCATCCTTGAAGGCACTCCGTTTACGTACACCGTAAGGGGCAAGTACATCAGCATTGCCCACAAGACGGTGGCGCAGGAAGAAAAACAGGAGCAGGCAATGGCGGCAGCCCACGAGGGTGAGCCCACGATGCGCGTTGCCGGCGTAGTGACCGACGAGAGCGGCGAGCCGCTGATAGGAGCCACCATCAGGGTCAAGGGCAGCAAGGAAGCCACCGTGACCGACACCGAAGGCAGGTTTGTACTGCAAAACGTTGACGGCAACGCCATGCTGGAGTTCAGCCACATAGGCATGAACCCCCTCACGCGCAGAGCCATGAAGCACATGAACGTTCACATGACAGGCAACGCCAAGCTCCTCGACGACGTGGTGGTTACCGGCTACCAGCAGATAAGCCAGCGCGAGCTTGCCTCAGCCATTTCTTCAGTCAAAGCTGAGGACATAATGGTAGAGGGTGCCGCCAGCATCGACCAGATGCTGCAGGGCCGCCTGCCAGGCGTGGCTGTGATGAACAGCAGCGGCGAGGCTGGCGCAACACCTAAGATCCGTATCCGCGGCAATGCCACCATCAACGGCAACAAGTCGCCTGTTTGGGTTGTCGACGGGGTGATACTGGAACAGGACGTGCCCTTCACGGCAAGCGACATCAACAGCGAGGATGCCGAATACCTTATCGGCAACGCCATCTCCGGGCTCAACCCGCAGGACATAGAGACCATTACCGTGCTCAAGGACGCGTCGGCAACAGCCATCTACGGCGTAAAGGCTGCCAACGGTGTCATAGTCATCACCACGAAGAAAGGGCGCGCCGGAAGACCTGTCATAACCTACAACGGCGACATAACGCTCAACACACGCCCGTCATACGACAACTATAATGTGATGAACTCACAGGAGCGTGTGGCTTTCTCTAAGATGCTCGTCGACCAAGGCGTTACTTCCGGACGCAGGCCTGTGGGCGAAACCTATGAGGGCGCCTACGAGTCGTTGCTCGCAAAGGAGATTGACCAGCAGCAGTTTGCCGACAGGGTGAACGCTATGCAGACACGCAACACCAACTGGTTCAACGAGTTGTTCCACAACAACGTAACCCATACCCACACCGCCACCATATCCGGCGGCACCAACAGCATGAGGTATTACATGTCGTCTGGCTTCTCCAACGTGCAAGCCTCAGCCAAGGGCTCAGAGTCACGCAGGTTCAACGCCTTGGCAAAGATGGACGCACGCATAAACGACTTCATCAACGTGCAGGCAAAGATAAACTACTCTACGACGAGGAACGAGGGCTACCACAGCTCCGTCAACCCCTTCAACTACGCTTACAACACGTCGCGCACGCTGCCCGTCTACAATGCCGACGGCTCCTATTACAAGATTTACCGCGCGGCTGGACAGTCGAGCGTGAAGACCGTGGGCTACAACGTCATCGAGGAACTCGACAACACCGGGCAACTGAGCCACATGGACAATTTCGACGCGCTTCTCTCGCTGAGCGTGCACATCATCGACGGTCTGTCCTATCGCGGCACGTTCTCATGGTCGCAGGCTAACACCAACACCCGCAACTGGGCAGAGGACAAGTCCTATTACATAGGCAACAACTACCGCAGCTATGACTATGGAGCCTACACGCCCTACGACTCACAGTATTACGAGTCGCTGCTTCCCTACGGCGGCATACTCACGCAGGGCGCCATACGCCGCACAAGCTACACCATAAGAAACCAGGCTGAATACCGACAGAACTTCGGCAAGCATGCCGTGAACGCAATAGGCGGTATAGAGGCTCGCCGCAATTCCTACAAGGGCTTCACATCGACAGGCTACGGATGGACACCCGAATACGGCGAAGTATTCAACCCCGTGATGACTGATAATTTCAAGTCGAACATTCTCGAAAAAGGCCTCACCGAGCCTACCAACACCAACACCTTCACACAGGTGGCATCGTTCTACGGCATTCTGTCCTATGGTTTTGCCGAAAGATACATCTTCAACTTCAACATCCGCTCCGACGGCTCCAACAAGTTCGGCAGCAACCCCAAGTACCGCTGGCTGCCTACCTACTCCTTCGCCGGCAGATGGAACATCAGCAACGAGGCTTTCATGAAACAGGCAAAATGGGTTGACGACCTCGCCCTGCGCGCTTCATACGGCCTCCAAGGCAACATCAACGAAGATTCGTCGCCCGACCTCGTGCTGAAAGTGGGCGACCGCGACACGCAGACCAACCTGCCCACATCGAAGTTCTACCTCTATCCCAACCCCGACCTCAGATGGGAAAAGACCCACAGCTGGGACGCGGCTCTCGACTTCTCGCTCCTCAACGGGCGCATACGCGGCAGCTTCGACGTGTACGGCAAGAACACGAAAGACCTCATAATCCTTAAAACAATAGCAGCGTCAAACGGAACAACGTCGATGTACTACAATGCCGGAAAGATGAAGAACAAAGGCTTCGAGGGCTTCGTAAACGTAGGCATACTGAAAAACAAGGACTGGGAATGGCGTGCAGGAGTGAACTTCAGCCGCAACGTCAACGAGATTATCTATGCCAACAACGACGACCTGTCGTCATCAGAGGTGCAGCAGCAGATGCTTGCCGGCAACATGTCGGTGGAGGGCGCGCCCATAGGGTCGCTCTACGCCTACCACTTCGCAGGCATCGACCAAGTGACCGGCCAGCCATTGTTCTACACCAAGAACGGCGGAAAGGCAATACAGGGCAGCCGGCTGGGCTTTGAGCTCGTGCGCGTAGGGTCCATATTCCCCAAGCTCACCGGCGGTTTCGACACACAGCTGAGATACAAAGAATGGTCACTCGGGCTTAACTTCACCTACCAGTTCGGGGCCATAGACCGCCTGCCCAACTACTATGTCAACGGCCAATACACCGCCGACCCACTGAACAACGTCTCGCGCGAATGGCTCGACTGCTGGAAGAAAGGCAACGAAAACGCCACCCTGCCGGGCGTTTACGACTACATGGTCGTCAGCAGCTATATCAACTCAGATGCAGGCAGGCAGTTTAATGCCGAAGACGAAACCATCGGCGGCGGCATGGTTTACAGCTACGATATGTACAACCTCAGCGACGCACGCATAGCGAAGACCGACTTCCTGAAGCTCAAGCTCGTCTCCCTGAGCTACAGCTTCCCGAAAAAGCTCATCGCCCCACTCCACGTCAGCAACCTCAGGCTCCGCCTGCAGGCAACCAACCTGCTGACTTTCTGCAAGAGCGAATGGCACGGCATCGACCCGGAAACAGGCGGCATCGGCATACCGCAGCTGCCGTCATACAGCCTCAGCGTAAACGTATCTTTCTAAAAAAACACCATCATGAAACCAACATACAGGAAAATATTATCTTCCATAGCACTGGCATCGCTCCTTGCCTCTTGCAACGGATACCTCGACTCCAGCAGTGCCGACCTGCAAATACCTAAGTCGGTAGACGATTACGCCCCCTTGCTCTTGGGCGAAGGCTATCCTAACACCATCGGCTCGGAGCTTAGCTTTGCCGAGCTCATGACCGACGACGTGGAAATGGGGCCGCTCTATTACACCGAAGAACAGCTTGCCGACGGCGACAACTTCTCGCTCATAGAGGGCGTGGACCAGAGCACAGGCTACGGCACGTATGCCCACAGCTGGGCGCGCGACTATTCGCAATACCTCAGCGACGGCTATTGGGACGCACGCTATCACAACATCCTTGCCTGCAACTCCATCATCGACGCGCTGCCCGACATGGCTAACCGTGAGGAGGAGGCTGACCTATACCGCAAGCTCGCCTTCCAGGCATACGCTCTGAGGGCGTTCAACTACTTCTGCCTCATCAACACCTATGCCAAGCCCTACAGCAAGGAGAACCTCAACGAGCCTGGCGTAGTGCTGAAAAACGAAGCCGAACTGGGCATCAAAGGTACAGGAAGGGCAACCATAGGCGAGGTGTACAAGCAGATTGACGACGACCTTGCAAAGGCAGAGGAATACGTAGTGGGTGCCAACGCAAAAGCTTCAAAATACGAGTTCCCCCGCTCAGGTGTCTACTTCCTTGCCTCACGCGTGGCTCTGTTCGAGCAAAACTGGGACAAGGTCATTGAGGAAGGAGAGAAATTCCTGAAAATGAACAAATCCGTTTTCGACCTCAACACTGTAGACGAAAGCACTTTCGGACTCGTAACGTCTTCGTCGGGCGACGGCAGCTACTTTGCCAACGACTGCAATGCCGACGAGGTGGTATGGAGCTTTGGCAAGAACGACAGCTACTCTAACGCCCACACCTATCTTGCCGGCCAATATTCATGGTGGAACTATGAGGTAGGGCTGCATGTGTCGTGGGACGGCGACAACTCGCTTATCAAGCTCTACGACAGCGACGACCTGCGCCTCAAGGCTTACTACACCATCCCCTACGCCAAGGAAGTTTCATGGATTGTAGAATACACCAACGGGCAGTATTACCCCCACAAGTGCACCAACAACTTCACCAACGACCGCTACACCAGCCAGGCTTGGCGCGTGCCTGAAGTTTATCTCAATATGGCAGAGGCTTACGCACGCAAGGGCAATGCAGCCCAGGCTGTAGAATGCCTCAACACCGTGCGCGTGAAGAAATACCGCACGGGCAGCGACAAGGCAACGGTTTCGGCAAGCGATTTCGCCACCACCGACGACCTGATTAAATTCATCTGGGACGAACGCCGCCGCGAACTGTCCTTCCAAGAGAACATCCGCTTCTGGGACATGCGGCGCCAGGGCATGCCCGCGCAGACTCACAAGGTTTACACATCGAAGAACGACTATACCACCTACGACCTTCCGCAAGGCAGTGCCAACTATGTGTTGCAAATACCCGAGTCGGAAACCAACTACAATGACGATGTCAAGAATAACCAAAGAGAGAACATCGTAGGCAAATAAAGCCACTCTGATCAATTTATAAGTAACGACAATGAAAAAGACACATATTCTTATAATGTTTGCGTGCACCCTTGTCTTCGCACTTTCCTCATGCTCTGATGACGACCCGACAGCAGACCCTGCGCTGACGCAAACCATGTTCGACAGCAATGACAGCAACCCTGAAATAAAGGCGGCCAACGACAGCCTTATGGCTAAGTTCGGCTCAAAAGTCTTCTACAAGTTCGACATTGCCCAGTTCAAGCTCGACTGGACTACAAACTATAGCAACTACACCTACGTGCCCGTACCGGAAGGCTCAGAGCAGCAGGCGCTCAAGATGATACGTTTCATAAAGGACGAAGTCTTTGGCTCTTATCCAGACAAGATAGTAAGCAAATACTTGCCGAGCCGCATATTCCTCGTCGACTCGGCAATGAAAAGCAAAAAATACAACGCCTATCTCGAACTGCCCACCCACGCCATCGCAATAAGCGACGTTGGCCCAAGGCTTGACAAGTGGAATGCCACAAAATGGACTACGCTGCAAACAAACCTCGTGACATCTATGCTCAACACCATCTACGACGGAAACAAGGCTGCACTGGCAGAATTCATGGCAGAGAAAGACGTTTCACAATACACTATATGCTATGACACCTACACCGAGGAAGACTATGTGTTTCCCGGCGACTTCGGCAAGAACATTGCCTCAAAGTTACTGTACAACGTCTACATGGCAGGCTATACCAACACCCAAGGCGGCATTTGGGACAATCTTGGCATGTGCCTGAAATGGAAAGACACCGAAGACCTGGGCAACTTCATCAACTTCCTGTTCAATACAGGCAAGTCGCGCTTCGATTACCTTTTCTTCACTCTCGACGACTTCCCCCGCCTGCGCAAGCGCACGTACCTGCTGGCTCTGTTCGTAAGCGAGAGTCTCGGGCTTGACCCCGTAGAGATGCAGAACCAGAACTGCCCTGACGACCCCGTCCCGGCAGGATATTTTGACACGCTCAACCAATAAAAGCAATAACAAAAAAATGAAAAAGACTCTATTACTGGTGGCACTTGCCACTACCTCACTTGCTGCCCATGCACAGATGTCATACAACATTAGTGGTAAACTGAAAGCAGCACAAGGCACCAAAGTGTACCTCAGCCTTGACGAGGACCAAGCCCAAAAGATTGACTCAACCACCCTGTCCGCCGACTCGCTGTTCAGCATGAAAGGCACTGTAAACCAAATGCGGAGGGCATATATTGGATTCGGAAAGACTAAGCAAGACGTTTTCCTCGACGGCACGCCCATTACTTTCAGCGTAGGGCTGAAAGGGGGCTGCAACGTCAAGGGAAGTCCACAACAGGCAATACTTGAAAAGTCGAAAAGCCAAATAATGATGAATTCGCTTTTCAAACTCGCCTCTATGCTCAGACTAAGCAAGGAATCGGAGAAAAGGACGAAGGAATCGCTCGACTCGCTCGTACAGAGCATGGATGTCATGAAGAACAAGCTCGACTCTATGGTGAACGCATACGCCGACTCCATAAACGACCAGTATGCCGCCCCATACTTCATACACGACTATTACATACAGTTCGCGCCCGACTATGAAAAAGCACTAAGCGTGTACAACAACTTGACAGACAGGGTAAAGCAGTGCCCCACAGGCAAGATGATAAAAGCAGAGCTTGACGAGATGGGCCAGTATGTCGTCGGCGGCGTGGCTCCCGATTTCTCGGCACCAACACCGGAAGGCAAGCCCTTCTCGCTCTACAAGCTCCGCGGCCACTACGTGATACTGGACTTCTGGGCAAGCTGGTGCGGTCCCTGCCTGAGGGAAATGCCTAACGTGAAAAGCATTTACCAGCAATACCACAAGAAGGGCTTGGAGATTCTCGGCGTATCGCTTGACAAGACAAAGGACGCATGGGTGAAAGCCATACAAAAACACGGACTCGATTGGCATCACATTTCTAACTTGAAAGAGTTTAACGAACCGATAGCCCGCCAATTCCACGTCAACGGCATTCCAAAGATGTATGTCCTTGACCCCAAAGGAAAAATCATAGCAATGGACCTGCGCGGCGAGGAACTGGCAAAATTCATTGCCAATCTGTACAAATAATCAGCTTTAAGCATAAACCTATCATAAAAGGTGCCTCAGAATTCTGAAGCACCTTTTTCAATAATAATCACACTGCACGCACGCCGTGCGTACTTTGTACAAACGCCGCGCGTGATAAGCACAAACGCCGCACCAGAGAGTCTGGTACGGCGTTTGTGTCATCCTCGGACGGCGTAAATGTAATTTGCCTTAAGCTTATATCCTGTCAAGCACCATCGTTATGAGCCCGTCGATGTCTCCTTTATAGTCAGTCTCCATTTTCTTTGCCCGCCTGTTGGCTATAACCATGCAGCAGGTCATTGCCTTGTGCCCCATGAGCGTGGCGAGGCCTGCGAGGGCAGAGGACTCCATTTCGAAGTTGCAGACACGCAAGCCGTCATATTCGAAGCTTTCTATTTTTTCATTCAAGTCAGGGTCCATAAGCGGCAGACGCAGACGGCGGCCTTGGGGTCCGAAGAAGCCTCCGCAGGCCATGGTTATGCCGCAAACCATGTCGCCGCCTGCCATTTGGCTGATGAGTTCAGGGTCGGCAGAAGCTACATAGGGATTACCCATCTTCATGTTCCAGCCCACGTGCTGTTTGAAGGCAGCTTCAAGCTGTAGGTCGGAAGCCTCGTCGCGCCCTGCGTAGAAGTTCAGCAGTCCGTCGAAGCCTATGCTCTTTGCGCTGGCAATGTATGTGCCCGTGGGTGTGTCGGGCTGGAGCCCGCCGCACGTGCCCACGCGCACAAGGGTGAGCGTGCGGTGCACAGGGTTCTCGGTGCGGCTCTTGAAGTCGATATTGGCAAGCGCGTCAAGCTCGTTCATCACTATGTCGATGTTGTCGCAGCCAATGCCCGTGGAAAGGCAGGTCAGCCGCTTGCCTCGGTACATGCCCGTTATGGTATGGAACTCGCGGTTTGAAATCTCACACTCCACGCTCTCAAAGTGGGAGGCCACGAGGCTTACGCGCCCCGGGTCGCCTACGAGGATGACCTTGTCAGCCAGTTGCTCAGGAAGCAGGTGAAGATGGAATATGGAGCCGTCGCCGTTTATGACAAGCTCTGATTCGGGGAAAAAAGTCTTGTTTTCCATAGGGTCTGAAGTAATCGTTAAACACTGCCGACAGATATTACTTTTCCGTCTTGCGTATTTGCTTTTCAAGCGTAAGGAGATCGGCTCGCTGTTGCTCAAGGTCTTTCTCTGACTGAAGGATTGATTCTGCCAAAGCGTGGTTGCCTTCGTGATAAGCCTTGCGAGCCCTTTCGAGCTTGCTTTGCGTTTCGGCTATCATCTGCTGCAACTCCGCCACCTGCCGGTAGAGCTGGCGGCTTTCCTCATAGCGGAACTGCGACGGCGAGGTGACGACTGTGTTGTCATCGACTACAAAGCGCATCTTCGATGAGGACTTTACGTTAGAATTCAGCCGCTTAGTCATGGCACTGAGCCGCTGCATGGCGGCACGGCGATTGCCAAACTTCCATGTGTCCTTTATGCTCCTTATCTCGGCGTATGCCTTCAGCTCCTCGTCGTCAAGGTCGTCGTCGTCAAAGGTCATGCGCGTCTCCGTGGGCACGAAGGTGTAGATGCAAACCTTGCCCTCAGGCTGATGCCTGTCGGTGACCAGCCAGCCGAGCGTGTCAAGGTCGTCGATGGCAAGAAGATAGTCGTTGGCGGTTGAGCTGAACGGCGGCCCATAGTTCTGCGGCTTGTACCACTGGGCGTTGTCGGAGTCGAATGAGCTCATGAAAATGTCCCTGCCCCCCATGCTCTCGGAGCCTGAGGCTGAGAAGAAAAGCGTCACGCCGTCGGCGGCAAGAAACGGATAGTTTTGCGCCTTATAGCTTGCCGTGTCAAGGCCGGCCATAAGGACAGGCTTGCTCCACGTGCTGCCAAGCATGGTCTGCGTGTACAGTGCGGAACGGACAGAGTCGCCGTGCGCCACGATGCGCCTGTCGCCCAGCTCGTTCTGATAGGCAGCCATCTGGTTGGGGAAGTCAGCCTTCGGGTCGGTCACTTGCACCATCCCCGCCTCGGCATTCAAAGGCAGACGGCTGAGGAAGCCAGCCTTGCTGACCACAACGCTGTCTACGAACATGACCTTTGCGGTGGAGGGGAGCATGCTCTTGAAAAGCTTCTGCCCGGGTGTTTCAGCCGCCACGTCAGGTTTCTTTGCATTGGCGACATTCTTGTGCACCCTTTGCGCCGAAGCACAAAGGATGCTTGAAAACATTAATAAAAAAAACAGTATTCGTCTCATGGTAACAATTTTTGCGCCATAGCGGCAGCCGCGCGCCTGCCGTCTCCCATTGCGAGGATTACCGTTGCGCCACCACGCACGATGTCGCCACCGGCAAACAGGTCGGGACGCGACGACTGCATGTCGTCGTTCACGGCTATGGTGTTCTTACGTCCAAGCTCAAGACCTGGCACCGACTTAGGCACCAACGGGTTGGGCGATACGCCCACAGCCACTATCACCTGGTCACACTCCAGCGTGACCGTCTTGCCTGTGGCTACGGGGCGGCGGCGGCCGGAAGCGTCGGGCTCGCCAAGCTCCATCACGTCAAGCACGGCAGCACGCACACGGCCGCCGTCGTCAGCGAGGTATTCTTTCGGATTGTGAAGCGTGAAGAAGCTTATGCCTTCTTCCTTAGCGTGCTTCACCTCCTCCAGGCGCGCCGGCATCTCTTTCTCCGAACGGCGGTAAACCAGCGTGACATCGGCACCGAGACGCTTTGCCGTGCGGCAAGAGTCCATAGCCGTGTTGCCACCGCCAACCACCACGACCTTCTTTCCGAGGATGATAGGCGTGTCGGTTTCGGGGTTTGCCGCGTCCATGAGGTTCACACGGGTAAGGTATTCGTTGCTCGACATCACGTTGATGAGGTTCTCGCCCGGTATGTCCATGAAGTTTGGCAAGCCTGCGCCTGAGCCCACGAAGATGCCCTTGAAGCCTTTCTGCTCAAGCTCCTCGATGGTTATAGTCTTTCCTATTATCGTGTCAGTCTGAAAATGAACGCCCTCCTTGCGAAGGTTCTCAATCTCCGCGTCCACTATGCTGTTTGGCAAGCGAAACTCCGGGATGCCGTATTTCAGCACGCCGCCAATCTCGTGCAAAGCCTCGAAAACATAGACCTCGAAGCCTTTCTGTACCATGTCGCCGGCAAAGCTCAAGCCGGAAGGGCCGCTGCCTACCACGGCCACCTTTATGCCGTTGCTTGGTGCCAGTTCGGGCATCTTGCCCTGCCCGCTCTCGCGCTCATAGTCGGCGGCAAACCTCTCAAGGTAGCCGATAGCCACGGCAGGCTCGTTCATCTTAATGTGAGTGCACTTGCTTTCGCACTGTTTCTCCTGCGGGCAGACGCGTCCGCACACGGCAGGCAGGGCGGAAGTCATGTGAAGAACAGAAGCCGCGCCGAGAATGTCGCCGCGCTCTATGCTCTTTATGAAGTCGGGTATATGGATGTGCACGGGACAGCCCTCCACGCACGCAGGCTTGGCGCAGTCGAGACAGCGGTGGGCTTCCTGTATTGCCATCTCCTTGGTAAGGCCTTTGTTCACTTCTTCAAGGCGTGTTGTGGCACGGTAAACAGGATCCAACTCAGGCATCACTACACGCTTTATAGCCATGCGCTCCTTCGGCTTCATTGCCTTGCGCAGTTCCACACGCCACGGGGCGTTGCGGTCGGTAAGGGAGGAGTCAGAAAATGGAAGTGGGGAGTTAGAAGTTAGGAGTGGGGTTTTGGCAGGCTCTTGCGCGCCCTCCTTGGTAGCTCCGGGGTCAGGGCATCCCTCGTCTGTCCAGTGTTGCAGCTCGACTTGTTCCTCTGTTTTGAATGTCTTCATGCGCTGTAACATCTCGTTCCAGTCCACGTCGTTGCCGTTGAACTCTGGCCCGTCAATGCACACGAAGCGTGTCTTGCCGCCGATAGTGAGGCGGCAGGCCCCGCACATGCCGGTGCCGTCTACCATTATTGTGTTCAGCGAGACATCGTTCGGAATATTATATTTTTGGGCAAGGAGCGAGGTGAACTTCATCATCACCGGTGGCCCTATGGCTATGACCTTGTCTACGTGCTCGCGCTTTATTACTTCCTCCACGCCAGCCGTAACCATACCCTTCTCGCCGTATGAGCCGTCGTCGGTCATTATTATAACATCATCGCTATTGGCACGCACGTCGTCTTCCATTATTATGAGGTTCTTTGTGCGGCCAGCAAGTACGGAGACGACCCTGTTGCCAGCCTCGTGCAGAGCCGTTAGGATGGGCAGGATTGCGGCAATGCCTATACCGCCGCCAGCACAAACCACCGTTCCGTATTTCTCAATCTTCGAAGGAGTGCCGAGCGGACCTACAATGTCCTGCACATAGTCGCCCTCGCCAAGCTCGCACAGCTTGGTCGACGACAGTCCCACCTCCTGCACCACGAGCGTCAGCGTGCCTTTCACGGCATCGCTCTTGGCAATGGTATACGGCACACGCTCAGAGTGGCTGTCTACGCGCACGATGATGAAGTTGCCGGGCTTGCAACTCTTTGCTATGAGCGGTGCTTCCACCTCGAGGCAGAACACCTTTTCTGAAAATTGGGATTTGCTTAAGATTTTATTCATAACGTATGTATAGTTTTCCTTGAATATCCGCAAATATCCAAATGCAGTGACGGATATTCATATAGTTTTATAAGTCTTTCTTCGGTCTGCAAGTTTATGCGCTTAAAGTTTTTCCATTGCCAGAATGTCGTTGTCCAACGTGCGTATGGTAATCGTGCCATTGTCCATTATCCCAAACGTCGGCACCCTGCCTCCCTTCGGGAAAGTGATGGAGCCGGTGTTGCACACTACGGGAGGCTTCACAGCAATGGCATTCCGGCTGTCATTCGCCCCATCTTCCTTGGATGATGAAAGAGAAAGCCTTGACAGTTCCCACAAGTGTGTATGACCATAAACCACGGCATCGAAGTTGCCGGGAGGCAAGTTCTCCTTATTATATATGTGCCCGTGGGTGAGGAGTATCTTGCGGCGTTCGTCCACAAGCAATGCGTATGTTGACATGATGGGGAAGTGGAGAAGCATTTGGTCAACCTCAGAGTCACAGTTGCCCCTCACGGCTATTATCTCATCGGCAAGCTCGTTCAGGGTGTCTGCTACGCCACGCGCGTCGAGCCCGTCGGGCAAGCCGTTGCGGGGGCCATAGTTTAACGCGTCGCCCAGCAACAGCAGCATGTCGCAACGTTCCTTGCGATAGATGTCGAGCACCGTTCTCAGCCGTGACAGCGAGCCGTGAATGTCGGAAAGAAGAAGGTATTTCATTGTGGGTTCAGCTCTTGAGGAAATCCTTCAATGCGGCATCGTGGGTCTTCTTCAGTATTTGGCGCACAGCCTGGTTGCGTATCTGGCGCACGCGCTCACGCTTCAAGCCCATCTCCTGTCCTATCTCAGCCATCGTCATCGTGTCCACGCCAATGCCATAGAACCTCTGCACCACATGCTGCTCGCGCGGTGCCAGCCCTGCGACAATAGTTTGCAACTCCTTTTCCAAGGCATTCTTTTGCAGTTCCCGCTCCGGGTTGGGAGCATCTGCGTCGGGAATGACACGGCCAAGGCTCAGCTCCGGGCTGCCGCCCACGGGCGCATCGATGGAGAGCGCACGTGACCGCTTCTTCTCCAATGCTGCATTGGAAACGTCACGTGGCACACGGTATATGCCCGATTGTTGTTCTATTGCTTTCTCTATGACATCACGCACATACGGTGCCGCGAAAGCCACGAAACGCTTGCCTGTAGACGGGTCAAACTTCCTGGCGGCACGCAACAAGCCAATGTTGCCCTCGCTGACGAGGTCGTCCACATCAAGTCCGCGGTTCTTGTATTGCTGTGCCACACTGACCACATATCCCAGGTTATGCGACATGAGCTTGTTCAAAGCCCTGTCGTCTCCCTTCTGTATGCGCAAGGCGAGCTCTGCCTCGTCCTTGTCGCTCAGCAATTTCCTCTCGCCCACCCCGTCCGTGTAGGCGTTGGACATTTTTCTATCGTTCTTCATAGTGCTTTCCTGTAGTCAAAGCCCGGAGTCGAGCAGCATCTCTGCCACTTCCTCCGGCGTATTGAAATCCATGCCGTCAACAAGCTCCTGGTCGGTGAACTCCTTGGCCAAGTCCTTAGCGGCCTTTTCCGTGAGGCGGCTGTTGCCTTTGTCGTCCTTTGCGGCCAACAGTATTTCCAATATTTTTTGGCGGTAAGATTTTACGTCTTCCATTTACGTTTTAGATTTTCGGTAAAGTTACGCATATTTTTTTATATAAGAAAAGCTTTGCGCAAGTTTTTTTTATATGAATAATAAAACCAAGCCTGCGGCGTTATAAAAAGAAACTTACGAAACATGGCACTGATAACAGAAGCAAAGGGGAAGACACCGAAATGGGGCGAGCGTTGTTACATAGCCGACAACGCCACGCTTGCAGGAGACATAATCATGGGAGACGATTGCAGCGTCTGGTTTGGGGCGGTGCTTCGCGCCGACGTAGACAGCATACGCATAGGCAACCGCGTAAACGTCCAGGACAATGCATGCATCCACCAGACGGCTGGCTCACCCGTCGTACTGGAAGACGACGTGAGCATCGGGCACGGGGCAATAGTGCATGCAGCGACAGTGCGCCGTGGAGCACTGATAGGCATGAATGCCGTAGTGCTCGACGACGCAGACATTGGCGAAGGGGCTATAATAGCCGCAGGAGCCGTGGTGCTGGCAAAGACAAGAGTCGGAGCTGGGGAGATGTGGGCAGGAGTGCCGGCACGGATGATCAAGAGGGAAGACCCTGCGAAAGCCCTTGAGTTTGCCAAGCATTATATGTATATAAAGGAATATTACTCAGACAAATAATAAGCCTGCCACTTCTCCCCAACCATCATGAAAACGTAGCCCCATGACGGTGTCCGCAAGCATAGTTTTTAAGCAAATTCCCCACGGCACTTGCCTGAGTTTTATTCCAACTCATTTTGAGGACATTACTTAATTAATCCACAACCAAAAAGGCGGTCACCGCCAAGTGACCGCCTCATCTTCTTAATCTTGTAAAACGGCTTTTTTACAGCACGCCTTGCGCCATTATGGCCTTGGCAACTTTCAGGAAGCCTGCCACGTTGGCACCTTTAACGTAGTTGATGTAGCCGTCGGCCTGCGTGCCATACTTCACGCAGTTCTCATGTATGTCGTTCATGATGCGGTGCAGATAGTTGTCAACCTCCTCGCGTGTCCACTTCAGGCGTTCAGAATTCTGACTCATCTCCAGTCCCGACACGGCCACGCCGCCGGCGTTGCTTGCCTTGCCCGGGCAATAGAGAATCTTGTTGTCCTGGAAAATCTTCACTGCTTCCGGCGTAGAAGGCATGTTGGCTCCCTCGCTGACAGCAATGACACCGTTGTCAACAAGCTTCTGTGCTGCCTCGCCGTTGATCTCGTTCTGCGTAGCACACGGCGTAGCAATGTCTGCCTTGATGCCCCACGGCTTCTCGCCTGGGAAGTATTGAGAGTTGGGATATTCTTCAGCATACTCCTTGATACGCCCGCGGTCTACGTTCTTAAGCTCCATGATGTATGCCAGCTTGTCAGCGTCAATACCATCGGGATCATAGATGAAGCCGTCAGAATCAGAGCAAGTCAGAGGCTTTGCGCCAAGCTGTATGAGCTTCTCAATGGTGTACTGAGCCACATTGCCTGCGCCGGAAACGAGCACAGTCTTGCCCTTCAGGTCTATGCCACGCGTCTTGAGCATGTTCTCGAGGAAATAGACATTGCCGTAGCCTGTAGCCTCAGGACGGATGAGCGAGCCACCGAACTCCTGGCCCTTGCCGGTGAGGATGCCCACGAACTGGTGGGTCAGTGCCTTGTATTGACCGAACATATAGCCAACCTCTCTGCCGCCTACGCCGATGTCACCTGCCGGTACGTCGGTGTCGGGGCCGATGTAGTTCCACAACTCGCGCATGAAAGCCTGACAGAAGCGCATGACCTCGGCGTTCGACTTGCCGCGCGGCGAGAAATCGGAACCGCCCTTGGCGCCGCCCATCGGCAGAGTGGTGAGCGAGTTCTTGAACACCTGCTCAAAGGCGAGGAACTTCAATATGCTGACGTTTACCGACGCATGGAAGCGGAGACCGCCCTTGTAGGGGCCTATGGCATTGTTGTGCTGCACGCGGTAGCCCATATTGGTCTGTACGTTGCCTTTGTCATCAACCCAATTTACACGGAACTGAATGATACGGTCGGGTATGCAGAGACGCTCGATGAGATTGGCACGGTCAAACTCAGGGTGCTTATTATACTCTTCCTCTATGGTTCCAAGCACCTGGCTCACTGCCTGAATGTATTCAGGCTGATTAGGAAACTGTTGTTGCAGTTTCGCAACGACTTCTGTTGCTTTCATTGGCTTTTTTCCTGTTTATTTTGGTTTAACGTTATATTATCCTGCAAAACAATAAGTTCGCATCGTCTCACTTACAAATAATCTGTCTTTTCGTTGATTACTTTGCAAAGTTAAGCAATTAACGACTAAACCAATAACATTTTGCAATAAAAATAACAAAGAAGCTAACAATTTAACATTTTATTGACTTAAATCAAAAGAATGAAGCTCAATTACCATATCTGTTCCCGATGAAGTCCCCCAAAAGGACACCATAACTTATACCAACCGCTTCTTGCCGAGCCATATCATTTATTGCCGCTGCATTTATCGGTAATTGTTTTCAGTATGCCATTACAGCCGTCCTCGATGAGGTCAAGGGCTAAGTCAAAGTCTGCGCCACCGCCATAGTACGGGTCAGGAACACTTGTCCTGCCTTTGTACTTGATGAAATATTCTGCCATACGAATGACTTTCCAGCCTTCTTCACCGGCACCCCTCGTGCCGCCTTCCACACAGGAAGAATGGTTTCTTGCCTGCCTACAGATATTTCCATAGTTTTCATCATCCATCACCACGATATATTCGAAATCTTCGAAATCATGCCGTGCATCAAACTGCCGTGCAATGTGGTCAATTTTATAACCGCGCCTTGCGCCATGCCGCCGCATACGCTCGTCGGGCAGCTGTCCTACGTGCCACGGCCCTATGCCGGCTGAGTCAATGACAAACTTGTCTGTCAATCCTGCTTTGTCAACTATCTGCTGCATGATGGCATTAGCCGCAGGAGAACGGCAAATGTTGCCAAGGCAGATAAAAAGTATTCTTGTCTTGTCCATAACCTTAGTAAACTATGAATACCGCAACCATCCAAATGCAAGGGCGGCTCTCATGGCCGCCCTTGCTTCACATAAATAATACTGTTCAGATATTTGCGGATAATTTGTATTTGTTAATAAACCACCAGTTCTTTTACGCGGGTGATATTGTTCTCCTGCTGGCAGCCCTGCACCACATAAAGGCGGATATAACGCACGGATGCAGCGTTGAAGCTCCTGTCAGTGAAAGTATCGCCATTATTGTTGAGAATGTCAAGAGTCTGCCAGTCGTCAGAAAGCGAGTTCTTACCCAACAGTACGGCAGAGCGAGTGACGTATGACGAGCCGCTCCTGCCATTGCTCAGCAGTTGCCATCCCTTCACGGTCTTGCTCTCGCCGAGGTCGAAATCTGCATAGAAAGGCAGGTGGTCGGCATCAGCCCACTCTGTGTTGGTGTTGCCGTCTATCATCTGCTCAGGCTTGCCACCGGAGCTTGCGATGACTTTAGCCCCTTTAAGCACATTGTCCTTCTCGTTGCCGGTAAGGTCGAGCTCGTTTGTCTTGTTGTTTGTGCGGAACAGTCCGCCTGCAGGCTTCACTGCATCCAGCTCATTAGCCAACGTAGCAGAGAATACCACCACGTGGGCATCGTCAGGCAGAGTCACCTCTGTTACGCCCTTGGGAATATTGATGCAATACTTGAACATATATCCGAAGACATACGGACGGTCGCCTGTTACAGTGTGTGTATGCGTGCCCACGTATGCCACCTCAGCATCCTTGTAGAAGCCCTTGGTGTGGCCCTCATGGCCCCATTGGCCGATGAAGCCAGAATAGAACGGAACGAGGAACGTCTGCTTGTCCTTGCCAACAGTGAAGGTAGCGTTGCGGTCGCCCTGGTCAGATGCCGCGAGGATGTAGAGCTTGTTATACTTGCCGTCGGCAGGCAGCTTGATGACGTTGCCCTTGCATGTCACGCCGTTTGCATCATCCTTGCCGCCAAAGGCGAAATGGATGTTGTCCACCGTGATGCCCTCGTCAGGAATAAGCTCAGCCGCATAGCTGTTGCCGTTTTCAAAGTCAGCCTGGTTGCGGAAGCCGTTAGGGCTAAAGCAATGGCGGTCATAAGGCAGAGCCACGCTCTCCGTTAAAACCGTTTGCTTTGGCTTGCCGTCGGCAAACGAAAGCTTGTAAGTCTTCACGCTGAACGGCTTGATGTTTACAGTGAGAGTTTTGCCGCTGAAGGAGGCAGCACCTATCTCTTTCTCGGTTCCGTCAGCCTCCACAGCCTTGGCTATGGGAGCGGCAAAGGTGATGTGGGCTGTTTGCTGTTCCTTGCCTTCATTTTCATAAACCCTTATGACATATTCATCGCCTACCTCAGCCTTCTTCAGTGCGTGCACCATGACATTGTCATTATCACAATTGACAAAAGAGAACTCCTTGCCCAGCTCGCCCTTATGCTTTCCGGATGTGAAGGCCTTGATAGGCTCGTTGAGGAGAGCCGACTTCTTTATGGCAGCAGTCTTGTCGAGCGCGCCCTTATGACCGACGATGCTGTAGGTGAACTCGTGCCAGCCCATGTCCTGGTCGGCCTGGTAAGTATAGCCACGCCCTGTCTCCGGAGCCCAAAGCAGGGAGAGGCGCATGGTGTTGTCGTTGGGTTTGTCCCAACCATATTTGCTGTCGTTGAGGATAGTCACGCCGTATGAGTTGTCTGCGGCAGTGAGGTCTGTCCACTCGTGCGAGTAAACCTCGTAAGCTTGCGGAATGTTGTTTCCACGCTCAATGCTTCCGAGCCCTATGTCGTAAGTAGCCTTAGCGTTGCTGAAAGCGAATGGGAAGTTAGCCTTGAGCAAAGAGTGGCGGCTGTGCCAGTCCACCTCGTTGTATACGTCAATGCGGTCAGCCTGGCTGCCTTCGTAGAGGCGGATGTACTGGCTGAACGATGATTTGCCGTAAGCCTTGGTCACCTTGAGGGTCTTTCTCAATGCGCCGTTCTCGACGAGAGTCACCTTTACGTTGTCAGTCACCTTCACAGGATCCTTGTCGATGGTAGCCTTCAGTATCTCCCACGACGGCCACGACCTCGACTTGCAGTCGGTGAACACCACGAGGCCGAAAGCCTTGCCGCTCTCCACCAGCTCGCGGTTGTATCGTTTGTCAACAATAGATGAAATGTCGCCATTGCCATCCACTGTCACCTTGTAAACAGAGTTCTCAACGGTATTTGCCGTCTTGCTGACGTTGGCAATAGAGTTGCCGGAAGCCTTGAGGCTGTAAACGGCTGCACCCGTTGCAGGCACATTGGCGTCCACCAACAGGCGGCGGTTGCCATTGCGGTCGGTAACCACCTGCGACGCAACCTTCTTGCCCTTAGCGTCCACCACACTGTATCCCGTTGCCATATTGGGCAGCGTAATCTCGGCGATGTTTGTCAGAGGATAGCTCTCGGTGTTAAAGAGCACTACCGGCTGACCGCTCACGTTGGTGTTGAGCTTGCTTGCAATGCCGTTGACAGCCGTGGTCAGCTTGCTGGAAAAGCGGTTCAGGGTCAGCAGCTCGTCGTTCCAGGAGAATTCGTATGCACGCGGCAGGCAGGTTCCCGGCAGGTCGTCGTGGAACTGATGCCATATCATGCGCCGCCAGTCCTCCGTCAGGCTCTGTTGCGGATATGCGCTTGTGCCGAGCCATTCGGCTGCCACCGAAGCCCTTTCGGCAGCATCGCCAAGGTGCTCGTTCTGGCGGTTATAAAGCTTCAAGGCTGCCTGAGAGGTATAAACGCCCGAACCGTGCACGTCCATCGTCATCTCGCCTTTGGCAACTGGCAGCTCCGGATGAGCCGACAGCGGCAGGAAGTCCTTATAAAGCTGGTCGCTCGTGGCACTGACAATCTGGATAGGCCCATTGCCATGTATACCCTTAACTACCGACAGCACCGACGGTATGTTTGGCGAGCCGCCAGTGTCGCCAGTGCCGTAATAGCGGTAGATTGTTTTAAGAGGTGTCTCGGCAATGCTCTTTTTCAAGCTCTCGCTGTTTGACAAGTCCTCATTGAATTTAGCGGCATAGTCGAAGCCGTGAACCATCATTATGCGTGAGCCGTCAATGCCTTCCCACACGCCCACGGGGAAAGGATACTTGCGGTTGCCAGAGTAGAAAGTATTGGTGCGCCAGCCCAGCTTCTGTGTGCTGAAGCCGATGAGCCCGCAGTGGGCGGCAAGCGTGGGCAGCCCCCAGCCAAAGCCGAAGCAGTCGGGAAGGTAGATGTCGCTGCAATCCTTGCCAAACTCCTGACGGTAGTAAGTCTGTCCGAGAAGGATGTTGCGCAGGAAAGACTCCGCCGAGCAGACCACCGTCTCGTTTGCGTCCCAGCCGCTGCCTGTGAGATGCCAGCGGCCGTTTGCCACATATTCTTTCACGCGCTCATACATCAGCGGATAATACTCCTTCATCCACTTGTACTTCACGCCGCCCTCGAAATTGCACACATATTCAGGATAGGTGTCCAAGAGGTAGAGGCTTTGGCGCATCGTCTTTGGTACAAACTCGCTGATGGTGGCTTGCACGTCCCAGTTCCATTGAGTGTCCAAATGCGCATTCGACACCATGTATGCTTTCATGGTTTTACCCGTGCCTTGTGCCGACACGTTCCCGACAGCGGCAAGACATGCCATTGCCGCAATTGTCATTCTCTTAATCATAATGCTTTTTTGTTTTCCTGTATATATTAGACTGCTTCATATATTATCCCTTAACGCTTGCAAAAATACTAAAAGCCATTAACAAATACGAGTTTCGCGCGTTATTTCTTTTAACTTTATGACTTTTTTAACTCTTTTGAATAAACTACACGGTTAAAGGCAGTTAAATGATTGGCAAACTGTTGCAATGCTAACAGAAACTTCTTAACTTTGAATCACCAGAAACTAAAGAAAAGGAAATGCCATGAAAAAGAAAACTATTATGAAACTTATGGTCACCCTTGCCGTCGGACTTGTTGCAACAGGGGCTGCGGCACAGGATGTAGTGAGCAAACTGGAAATATTTGACATTGAAACCGGACGGCACAACGTTGTCGCAAGGTTCGACCAACGCATAGAGGCTCCCAACTGGAGCCGCGACGGCAAGTGGCTCATCTTCAATTCCGGCGGACGCATATTGCGCATGGCGGCAGACGGAAGCACCAAGGCAGACACCATTGACACCGGTTTCTGCGTAAACTGCAACAACGACCACGTGCTCTCTGCCGACGGCACAAGGCTTGCCATAAGTTGCAGCCCAAAGGCCGACTGGCGGTCGCGCATATACACGCTTCCGCTGAGCGGCGGCACCCCCACCCTCATAACACCAGTCGGCCCAAGCTATCTCCACGGCTGGAGTCCTGACGGGAAAACCCTGACCTACTGCGCCGAGCGCAACGGCGAATACGATGTCTACACGATACCTGCCGAAGGCGGCGACGAGGTGAGGCTGACGACGGCAAAGGGGCTTGACGACGGGCCCGAATATTCGCCCGACGGCAGGCACATCTGGTTCAACTCCGTGCGCACAGGACTAATGCAGCTATGGCGCATGAACGCCGACGGAAGCAGCCAGACGCAAATGACATTCGACGAAGACATGAACAGCTGGTTCGGGCACGTGTCGCCTGACGGCAAGTGGGTGGTGTACGTGGCTTACCACAAGGGCGACCTTAAGCCCGACGAGCACCTGCCAAACAAGAACGTAGAGCTGAGGCTTATGCCTGCGGCAGGCGGCAACCCCAGGACGCTCGTAAAGCTCTTTGGCGGACAAGGCACTATAAACGTGAACTCATGGGCGCCGGACAGCCGCCGTTTCGCCTACGTAAGCTACGAACTCAAATAGTTTGTCAGAAATCGTGTCACGCCGCGACACGGTGTGTGTCACACCCTGACATCGTAAGTGTCAAGCCACGACATTGAGTGTGTCACGCCGTGACACTGCACGTTTGCCAACGATTAAGATTTATAAAAAAGACAAATAGCATGAAGAAAATCATTTTAGCAATGACGCTCGCGCTTACAACCATGACTCTAAGCGCGCAAAACCGCTGCAGCGCAAAAGCCTCTGACAGCAATGAAGTAATCAACACTATCATGGCACGCCGCTCCGTCCGCAAGTATCTCGACAAGCCCGTAGAGCATTCCAAACTGGAGCAGATAGCCCTGTGCGGCATCAACGCGCCCAACGGCATGAACGGCCAGCGCTGGGCTGTGCGCGTGGTTGAAAGCAAAGAGTGGATTGACGGCACAACGGCAATCTTCAAGAAAGCCAGCCCCGACATGGTTAGCCGTGACAAGAACTTCAAAAACATGTTCCGCAATGCACCTAATATAATATGTGTGGCAACGCCAAACGGAGAATCGTCGGTAGATGCCGGAATGCTGGGCGAAAACATGATGCTTGCAGCAAAGTCGCTTGGGCTCGGAACCTGTTGCCTCGGCGGAGCTGTCCGCTTTCTCAACACCAACGCCGATTGCAAGCCTTTCCTTGACAAACTGAACCTTCCTGCCGGCTACATGATTTCTTTCATCGTTGCCGTAGGCTATCCCGATGAACAACCGGAGGCAAAGCCAAGGGATGAGAGCAAAATAGAATATATAAAGTGAAAGAATATTTTCTGAAAATTGCTGTTAAACATCAAGAGCTTTTTCCAACAGCAATTGCCAGCAATTACCAAAAATTATAGCTTTAAATTGACGATAAATTGCCGGTCATTGCTGGGAATTGCAGTTAAAACTAAACGACTTTTATAACAGCAATTCCCTGCAATTTATCGGCAATTAATAAATAATTATAAGTTTCAGTTAATATGGATTTCAGAAAGTATAAGGACGATGTTTATAAAATAATAGGGGCGGCTATGACGGTTCATAGAGAGTTGGGATGGGGCTTGCTGGAACCAATATACAACGAGTCTTTATATCTTGAACTGAAATCTAAAGGCATCGACAGTGAAACAGAGAAGTACCTTCATTGCTATTATAAAGGGCAGCTGCTAAAGAAATATTATAAGATGGACATTGTCGTTGGAGATATAATTGTAGAATTGAAGTCTGTTTCTGAAATCACGTCAGAGCACCGTGCACAACTATTCAATTATCTGAGACTGACAAAAAAGCCTATTGGCGTACTGATTAACTTCGGTCAAAAAAGTCTTTATGGGGAGCGTTATGGATTTGACGCAACAACCGAAGAGTGTATCTTGCTTGACAAAAACATGGAACCGTTCTATGAATTGGAAAATTTCTGATAATTTCTTGGCAATTAACAAAAAAGAATAATTTCTGATAATTGCCGGTCATTGCTGGGAATTGCCGTTAAACTAAACGACTTTTATAACAGCAATAGCCGGCAATGACCGGCAATTTATCGGCAATTATTTCTTATGAATAGCAATTGACACCAATATTTTTCTTCAGTTTCTGCTTTATGTTCTACTGCAATGACTACACGTATTATAAAATTCAATCAAAAGAACTATGAAGAAACTCTATATTTTCGACTTTGACGGAACATTAGGCGACTCACGCAGTCTGATAGTCCGCACGATGATGGACACCTTTGAAGAACTTGGCATAGCAAAGCCTCCGACCGAGGCTTGCATTGACACTATCGGGCTGCCGCTTGCCGACTGCTTTACGGTTTCGGCACATCTCAGCGCTGAAGAAGGAGAGAAGTGTGCCGATGTTTACAGGAGAATATTCCGGAAGAATAATGTCAAAGGCTCGGTTAAGCCTTTTGAAGGCGTAATACCAACTCTCAACACCCTTCACAGCCAAGGAATGACTCTCGCCGTGGCAAGCAGCCGCAGGCATGAGTCCTTGGACGGACTGATAGAGGATTTCGGCATAACAGACTTGTTCGCCTCTATCATAGGCGCCGACGATGTAGTCAATGCCAAGCCCGATCCAGAGCCGGTAAACAAAATATTGTCAGCACTGTCATTCTCGCCAAAGGAAACTGTTGTCATTGGCGATGCTCCTTACGACATTATGATGGGAAAGAATGCCGGAACCACAGCCGTAGGGGTGACTTACGGTAACGGCAAGCGCAAAAAGCTGCAAGAGGCCGAAGCCGACTTCCTCATTGACAACTTTACCGATTTGCTGACATTGCCGATCAACACATGAGAAACCACCTGCAACGGCAAGCTCTAATATAATTTGTGCAGATGTCCATTTTTTGCAGCAAATATGCCTTTTTTCGTCTTTAAGGTATGAAAATGACACATATTTGTCAAAAAAGAAGACAAATGAAGCCTAATATTTTTCTTACCTTTGCGCAAAAAAGAAAATGAGAAAAGTAATTTTATTTGCAGTTTTATCATTTTGTGTCTTCTCTTTCCAAGCATGCAGCAGTGGAAGTGACGACCTTCCCTCTAAAGAAGAAGAAGGGAAGAAAGATGATGTTAAAGATGATGTTGCTGAAATCAAAGTCAGCGAATGGAATGACTATGCAAATGCCAGCACCAGTTTCCTGCTTTCTAAATACTGGCGAGGGGGTGTCGACTATTTCGTAAGGAATCACTCAGGGAACACCTATGCAGGCTATTGGCCGCAGGCACATGCAATGGATGTAGTCATTGATGCCTATCTACGCAACAAAGAGCTGTTCCAAAAGACAAACGACCAGGTATATTACAAAAAAATGACAGAGTACAGCCAGTACTTTGACAAATGGTATGCCGGGATTTATAAAAAGAATGGCGAACGCTATGAAAACCATTATTTTGATGACATGGAATGGATTGCACTGACCATGATCAGGTTGCACGAAGCAACCGGGGTGGCAAAATATATGGATATCGCAAAAGATTTGTGGGAAGCCATAAAGACTGCCTGGTCAGATGATCTGGGCGGTGGTTTGTTTTGGCGTGGCTATGACAACGCAGCCGAAAAAACAACGAAGAATGCTTGTTCCAATGGGCCCGGCAGCCTCATCGCTTGCCGCTTATGGGCAAACGGTGTAGACAAATCAGCCAATTTGGAATGGGCAAAAAAAATATTCAAGTGGGAAAAAGCAAACTTAGTAGACACTAAAGGCAAGGTTGCAGACAACAAGGATTTGACCGGAAAAGTTACCGGCTGGAACTTCACCTACAACCAAGGCACATACATGGCTACCGCACAGGAGCTTTACCACATGACCGGCGACCGAAGTTATCTGACAGATGCTTGCTTGGCGGCAACTTGGACATTAACAAACATGTGTGATAAAGGAATCCTTAAAAAGGAGGGTAGCACAAACGGAGACGACGGAGGGCTGTTCAGGGCTGTTTTCATACGTTATTTTGTAAACCTGGCATTGGAAGAAGACCTGGACACAGGCACACGAAACAGCTACACGGCATTCCTTAAAACCAATTCCAAGACACTATGGGAAACTGCCTCAGGCGGCAATTATTATTGGAATCGCGAGTGGACCAAAGGAGGCACGCCCACGCAGGAAGCAGATAACAATTATGACATGCAGTGCCAAACGAGCGGATGTACTCTCATCGAGGCAAGGGCTAAATATGAAAATGCACTCACTGCATCCAAGTAAATATTACTATTAAATTAAAGAAAACCACCATACCACTTGCTTTCCACAAAATGGCAAACGTGATATGGTGGTTTTCTTTTTTTGAAGATATGAGAGCTCATACGGGGAGCGATTCTTGAATTAGAATAATTCCAACTTAGTGAATAATATAAACTCTTAGAACATGAAAAAACTATTTATTTACATTTCCCTGTTCATAATATTGCCATGCAGCGCACAACGCCGCATCTCAATCTTTTGTGACCATATTGGAGAAATTGCAAGACAAGAACGCATCAGCTTTGCTGAAGCTGCTACTAAAGTGAAAAAACTCGGCTATAATGGCGTAGACGTATCGGTGAATCTGAGTGAAAAAGACCAACACACTCTTGACAGCCTCGGCTTCCAGCATGCGTCCGCCATCAGTCATATAGACTTCTATCAAGGAGGAAAGGAGGATGAATGTCGCAAAGCCCTTGATTTTATGCACAAGAACGGGTATACACGCTTACTTTTAGTCCCTGGCATTAGACCGGATAAATCAGACAGCAATACCGACAAAGTGGCTTTTAAACGGATTAAACAATTCGTCAGTCAAGCCAGGAAAGAAGGCCTTGAAGTAATGGTCGAGGACTTTGACAACGTCAATTCCCCTTGCTATAACACGACTGCCCTCAACAAGCTTTTCAAGGCTGTACCCCGACTCTACTTGGTATTGGATACCGGCAACTTCCCTTTCTGTGGCGAGGATGTCATGGAGGCTTTGCATCATTTCCGCAGCAAAATCCACCATCTTCACTTGAAAGACAGAAGGAAGATGAGAGACCGTGAGTCACTGGCTATAGGAACCGGCATAGTGCCTTTACAAGATATAATAAAGGAATTGCTCAAGACAGAGTACGACGGATGGTTTACCGTTGAGTGCTATGGAGCTAAGAACATGCTAAGCTCTGCTACAACATCTATAGCCAATGTCAACAAGGCTTGGGACAAGTTTGAAAAGAAATAAACGGAGGCAGTAGAAATAAATTCACAGCCTCGTGGGGAGTGAAATACAAAATCCACCAAGCCAAGGTATTTCTATCCCCACCTAATTTTCTACCCAACCCTAATTTAACAGTGCGAACATTTTACAGCACTATTAAAGGTGCCATTTATAATTACGTTTTGCCCGCTGCGGAGTAGTGACAAAACCTTTTATACTGCCTCCGCCTGCCACGCCACGGTATTGAGCCCAACGGTCACGTATTCGGCTCACATAATTAACCGTCTCGGTACCACGCATATAACCGTTTCGCACCACTGGGTCATTATAATATTGTGGCTGGCTGAGTTTCAGCACGAACTCAGACACGTCGCTCCATCGGTTTGCACTGCGCCCATGCTTGTGAGCCAAAGCCATAGCATCGCGTATATGATGCATACCGCCATTATAACTTGCAAGCTGATACCATATTCTCTCAGATGCCGGCACGTCGGCAAAATGCCTGCCAAGCTCCTGCATGTAACGGGCTGAGGCCGCAATGTTTTCCTCAGGATTGAATAAAGAGGCTCTTGGCAGCCCAAGGTGGTCGGCAGTGCTTGGCATAATCTGCATAAGCCCGCAAGCCCCGGCCCAGGACTTGGCATTCGGATCAAATGTTGACTCCTGATAACATTGTGCTGCCATTAAACGCCAGTCAAGACGAGCCAAAGGCGCATACTGTTGGAAATATTGGTCGTAACGTGAAATTATGCCTTTTGAACGATTGAGCATTGGCGAATATACATGCCGCCTTACACTGCGGACAGATAAAAGGAAAGATTCCTCACGCCTCATTTTCCCAACCATCTCAGGAGTGAACCATTGGTCAAGACTTTGGGCAAGTTCCTTGTTGTCAGCATTCACAGCCCACCCTTGTTTCAAAGAGTCTATTTTGACATTAGTAAAGTCAACGCCTTTTACCGTGTCGGGAAGTTGCAAAGCCACAATATCTGCATCGCCCGCCTGAATTTTCTTCACCACTTCTGATGTATCTTTGCAGACTTCTACTCTCAGAGAGACTCCAAGCTTTTCAGCAAATTTCTCGCACAGTAAATATTGCAAGCCCATGCCATGACCGTGATAGTCATAATAAGTGTCCGGCCCTGACAACGTAAGCATTATCATTTCGCCATTGTTCACAATGTCATTAAGCCCGAAACCGCCATCCTGTGGTATTGTGTCACCACCGAGCGGCGTTCCCCAAGGAGTCATTTCCGGACGTTTGCGTTCAGAGCACGAACATGCCATAAATACCAAAAAAGGTATCAATATTCTTATAATATGTAACTTCATAAACAATTTAGTCACAAAATTACAAACTTTATTGGATATACGGTTAAAAGTAAGTAACTTTGCAATGTTTTTTAATAGTTAAGTTTATGTTAAGAATTGCAGTACAGTCAAAAGGACGCCTCTATGATGATACAATGAACCTCCTGTCTGAAGCCGACATAAAAGTGACACCAAGCAAACGCACACTGTTGGTACAAAGCAGCAACTTTCCTTTAGAAGTGCTTTTCCTGCGCGATGACGATATACCACAAAGCGTAGCTAACGGTGTTGCCGATATTGGCGTAGTGGGGGAAAACGAGTTTGAAGAAAAACAAGAAGACGCACAAGTCATAGACCGCCTTGGTTTTTCCAAGTGCCGACTGTCACTTGCAATTCCCAAAGCCATAAACTATACAGGCTTGCAATGGTTTGACGACAAGCGCATAGCTACGTCATACCCAGGCATTTTGCGCCGTTTCTTGAATAAAAACAACATCAAGGCTGACATTCATGTTATAACAGGGTCGGTAGAAATAAGCCCTGGCATTGGTCTCGCCGATGCCATATTCGACATTGTGAGCTCCGGGTCAACACTGGTCCATAACAACCTGAAAGAAGTAGAGGTCGTTATGCAAAGCGAGGCTTTGCTGATAGGCAACTGGAAAATGGATGAGGAAAAGCACTCCATTCTAAACGAAATGTTATTCCGCTTCGAGGCAGTCAGGTCAGCCCAGGACAAAAAGTATGTGATGATGAATGCCCCGAAGAATCGAATAAAAGAAATCATTGACGTGCTTCCTGGCATAAAAAGCCCAACCATCATCCCCTTAAACGACCCTGAGTGGTGTGCCATTCACACAGTGCTTGACGAAAAGCGTTTCTGGGAAATTATAAATAAGCTCAAAGAATTTGGAGCGCAGGGCATACTGGTATCACCTATCGAGAAAATGATATTGTAGCTAAACAGTCTGATTATTATGAACATAATAAAATATCCTTCAAGAAACGATTGGGCATCAATCGTAAAGCGCCCACACCTTGATTTGTCAAGGCTCAACGCTACAGTGAAAAGCGTTCTTGACGACGTAAAAGCTCAAGGAGATGCCGCTGTAAAAAGATATGAGGAAAAGTTCGACCACGTCAGCCTCACAAGTCTTGCCGTTACTCCAGAGGAGATAGACGAAGCCATGTCTATTATAACGCTGGAGCTGAAAGCGTCTCTTGAACTTGCTCATCATAATATATCCATCTTCCACGAGGCTCAGAAGTTTGAAGGACATAAAATAGAGACTGCTAAAGGAGTAACATGCTGGCAGAAAAGTGTACCAATAGAAAAGGTTGGATTATATATTCCCGGAGGCACTGCGCCTCTGTTCTCAACGGTATTGATGCTCGCCACCCCTGCCAAGATTGCCGGTTGTGGCGAAATAGTGCTCTGTACTCCTCCAAACCGTGATGGCAAGATAAACCCTGCCATACTGGCAGCTGCTAAAATAGCCGGTGTAAACAAAATATACAAAGCGGGCGGGGTGCAGGCAATAGGTGCTATGGCTTACGGAACAGAGACAGTGCCAAAGGTTTACAAGATATTTGGCCCTGGCAATCAGTTCGTAATGGCAGCTAAGCAACAAGTAAGCTTGCGCGACGTAGCTATTGACATGCCAGCCGGGCCAAGCGAGGTTTGTGTTATTGCCGACGATACGAGCAACCCCGTCTATGTGGCTGCTGACTTGTTGTCGCAAGCAGAACACGGCACTGACTCGCAAGTAATACTTATAACCACATCCGAGGAAATACTATGCAAGGTGAAAGATGAGGTCACAAAGCAACTTGATTCCCTGCCCCGCCGTGAGATAGCAGCACAGACATTGGAAAATTCAAAGCTTGTTCTTGTCAAGGACTACGATGAGGCAATGGATTTAAGCAACTGCTATGCACCAGAGCATTTAATAATAGCAACTAATAATTATGAGGAGCTTGCAGAAAAAGTAATAAATGCAGGAAGCGTCTTCCTCGGTCAATGGGCTTGCGAAAGTGCAGGCGACTATGCAAGTGGAACCAATCACACGTTGCCAACCCACCAATATGCTTTGTCTTATAACGGTGTAAATCTTGACAGCTACAACCGCAAGGTTACTTTCCAGCACCTAACAGAAGATGGCATACGCAGCATTGGCAAAGCCGTGGTGTGCATGGCAGAAAACGAGCAGCTCGAGGCTCATGCAAATGCCATGAGGCTAAGGATAGAGCATATAAACAAAAATGACCTTTAATAATGGTCATTTGCTCTAATAATCAACAGCGTATTATCTTTAAAAGTCTCAATGCAAAATGAAGCAACTCAAAGATTTAGTTCGCCCAAATATATGGAAACTTGCGCCTTACAGTTCTGCCCGAAACGAATATTCGGGCCATGAGGCACATGTTTTTCTCGATGCCAACGAAAATCCATACAACACCCCGCTAAACCGCTATCCTGACCCTTTGCAGCTTAAGCTCAAAAGTCTCCTCTCAAAGGTGAAAGGTGTTCCAATGGAATGTATATTCCTCGGCAACGGCTCTGACGAGGCTATAGATTTGGTATACCGCGTGTTTTGCAGGCCACAAATAGACAACGTTGTAGCTATTGAGCCTACATACGGAATGTATAAAGTATGTGCCGACATTAACGATGTTGCATACAAGCCTGTTCTGCTTGATGAACACTATCAAATGAATGCCGACAAGCTGCTTGCAGCTTGCGACAAGCATACGAAAGTAATATGGATTTGTTCGCCAAACAATCCCACAGGCAACAATATGCAGATAGAAGATGTAGAGAAAGTCATAAGGCATTTTGAAGGGATTGTAGTAATAGACGAAGCCTACAGCGACTTCTCCACCGTGCCCGTTTTCCGCAAGCGACTTGCCGAATTCCCCAACATCATAGTACTAAACACGATGAGCAAGGCATGGGGATGCGCTGCAATTCGCCTCGGCATGGCATTCGCAAGCAAAGAGATAATAGATCTTTTCAATAAGGTCAAATACCCTTACAATATAAACTTGCTTACCCAACAACAAGCCATAGAGGCCATCCAAAACAGGGAAGATGTGGAGAAATGGGTGAAAATGCTTCTCCTTGAACGCGGGCGGCTAATGGAAGCGTTTAAGCTACTGCCACAATGCCAAGCCGTTTATCCTACAGATGCTAACTTTTTCCTCGCAAGGATGACCGATGCACAAGGCATATACGATTATCTTGTAGAGAATGGCATTATTGTACGTAACCGTACAAATGTAAAGCTTTGCAATGGTTGCCTGCGCATTACCATCGGCTCCAAGAGTGAAAACTCTGAACTCTTAGGAGCCTTGAGAAGACTGTAACTTTTGGCTCATGAAATAATACCAATAAGTTTTTCCATAATTATCCTTAAGAGTAGCCAAACGCTCTTGAGGATTTTTTATTTTGCGACCAAGCGATACAAAATCCTCATAGTCTGCATCTAAAACCGGACTTCCGTAAACTATGCGAGAATCGTTTCGCATACGATTGTATAGCACTATGGCTTCACGATAGCTTTGGGGCAAAGCCTCGTCCAATTTATAATACTTGGGCAAAGCACTTGCAAAGGCTTCAAGATTACAATCAAGAAGATAAGCGCAAAGCAGCCAATCGTGCGCCTTTCTTGTGGCAAAGTGTTCTTCATGAAGTTTCTCCAAGTATTTTACGGGACGCATCTTCTTCCTGAACACCACACCTAATTCTTTATAAAGCCTGTTTTCCGAAGCCATCATCAATCTAACCGAGCCTCCATTCGGCAACATGGCATCAGATTTGCCCTTTATCGGATACTCAAAGAGATTGTCACCAAGCTTTCCTTGCTCCGACAAAGCCCACACTCGCAACATCGTCAAGCTGCTGTCTGTCCTGGAATCTAAGGCTCCAACTTTTGCAGCACCGACATAATCCTGACTCATGATGCAATTTTCCATTCTCAACCGATAATGAAACACCTGAGAAGAATTGCCTATTCCACATGTTATCAACGCCATAGCCACCATTTGCAGAATATTTATCCATGTCATGCGCGAGAACACGCCAAGAGACAATGCAGGCAACTCCATTGGCTCCAGTTGACGCACAGCCCACACTACAAAGGCATAGACAACCATAAGCAAAGGAAAAGCCCAAAGCCAATTGCCCATATAATGACAATAGTATATATCCGGCGACACATCGGTCAAAATTCCCAACAGCAACAGCGATGGCAGATAAGTAAGGGCATGTCCACGCCTTGACAGCTTTGTCAAAGCATAAATTGCCAACTGCACCATCCACAGCAGCAACGTGATTATAACCGCCCCGACGACACGATTGTAATGCGTAGCCCCATGAGACAGCACATGCTGAACCACCGCCAGCATGTCAGCCTGATATTCATAAAGATATAAAAAAGTAAAAAGCAGGAAAAAAATGGCACACATCGTACGCATGATAAATGTGCCATTTTTATTGGTTTGAGTCATTTATTCACTTTTTTCTTAGAACTACAGCAGAACGAGCAGGAATATAGAGTTTAAGCCAGCCTTTGCCATCTTTCTCATAAAGAGGATCATAATTGGTAAGATGTGGCACCGAGTCATCAGCAAGCCCATTCCCGCCAAACTTAATGTCATCCGTATTAAGCACCACTTTATACTCCCCTGCTTTCACAAGGAAGCCATAGTCAGTGTATGACTTTGTTGGCGAGAAGTTGAACACAAACACAAGATTACCACGTTCAAAGGCAAGAATCTGGTCACCGTCATTGTGCCATATTTCTTGCACAGGCGAGAGTTTAAACTTCTTTTCGCTCTTTATCACCTTGAGCATATCTTTGTCGAAATCGCCAAGGTAGTGATAATCAAGCTCCGGATTGTCAACCAAGTCCCATTGGCGGCGAGCATATTTATAGCTCCACCCATTGCCCTCACGCGGGAAGTCAATCCATTCAGGATGTCCAAACTCGTTGCCCATGAAGTTAAGATAGCCTCCATTCATGGCAGCGCAAGTCACAAGACGTATCATCTTATGCAGTGCAATGCCACGGCGCACAAGGTCGGTTTCATCGCCATGCTTGAAATGCCAGTACATGTCTGCATCTATAAGGCGGAATATGATAGTCTTGTCACCCACCAATGCCTGGTCATGGCTCTCACAGTAAGAGACGGTCTCCTCATCGGTACGCCTATTCTTAACTTCCCAAAATATGCTGCTTGGTTTCCAATCCTCGTCCTTCTTTTCTTTGATAGTCTTAATCCAATAGTCAGGAATGTTCATTGCAAGCCGATAGTCGAAACCATAGCCTCCGTCCTCAAATTTAGCAGCCAAGCCCGGCATACCACTCACTTCCTCTGCAATGGTTATGGCGTTTGGGTTGACCTCATGGATAAGCTTGTTTGCCATCGTAAGATAAGTGATGGCATTGTCGTCCTCATGGCCGTTGAAATAGTCGCCATAGTTCGTAAATGCCTCGCCAAGACCATGACTGTAATACAGCATTGACGTAACGCCATCAAAGCGGAAACCGTCGAAATGGAATTCATCTAACCAGTATTTGCAGTTGGAGAGCAAGAAATGGATTACATCATCCTTGCCATAGTCGAAGCAAAGGCTGTCCCATGCCGGGTGCTCGTGACGCTCGCCAGGATAGAAATACTGATTAGGGTCACCGGCAAGATTGCCCAAGCCCTCAACCTCATTCTTTACGGCATGTGAGTGCACAATGTCCATAATGACGGCAATGCCCTGCTCATGGGCAGCGTCTATGAGTGCCTTTAGTTCTTCCGGCGTACCGAAACGGCTTGACGGAGCAAAGAAAGAGCTTACGTGATAGCCAAAGCTGCCATAGTAAGGATGCTCCTGAATTGCCATCACCTGCATGGCATTGTAGCCGTCCTTTACCATGCGTGGCAAGACATTGTCCTTGAACTCTGTGTAAGTTCCCACCTTCTCTGCATCCTGGGCCATGCCTATATGGCATTCGTAGATAAGCAAAGGGTCTTTTGACGGCTTGAAAACGCGCTTATGCCACCTGTATTTCTTTGGAGCCCATACCTGGGCAGAGAAGATCTTGGTCTGCTCGTCTTGCACTACACGCGTAATCCAAGCAGGAATGCGCTCACCTTGTCCGCCATCCCACTTCACGTGCATCTTGAACAAGTCGCCATGCTTCATTGCGTTTGCAGGAAGCTTCAGCTCCCAGTTGCCGGTGCCCTCTATCCGCTTGCAGCGATAAGCATCATCCTCTTTCCATCCATTGAAATCACCCACAAGATAAATGTCAGTGGCATTAGGAGCCCACTCGCGGAATACCCAGCCCCCACGAACCTTGTGAAGGCCATAGTAATCATAACCATTCGCGAAGTCGGAAAGCGTCTGCTTGCCGTTCTGAATCAACTGGTTGATTTTCCACACAGCGTGGTCGTGCCGCCCACGGATTGCATCCTCAAAAGGCTCAAGATAAGGGTCATGAGCCACAATACCAATGTGCTTTACTTGTTCTGACATAGTAAGTATAGTTTATAAAACTTTTTCTGGTTTATAGTTACTGGTCATTGAAACGCCTGCCGCTCTCATAATGACCGGTGGAAACGACATGCCCATTGCGATCCTTCTCTACAAAGTGTCCGTCACGCACGTCGTTCAAGTATGTTCCTTCAAACCGTTTGCCATCTTTAGTCTCCTCTATGCACTTGCCGTTGCGCTTGCCGTTTTTATAGGTTCCCTTGAAACGGGTGCCGTTAGCATAATGTATAATGACCTCACCGTCAATCTTTCCTTTCACAAAATCGCCCTCAAAGACATCACCGTCCTTTTTAGTCAGCTTGCCATGCCCGTTGGGCTGGTCATTCTTCCAAGAACCTTCATACTTGTCTCCATTTGCCCAAACAAAAGTGCCGTCGCCGTCACGGTCGCCCTCAGAAAAATGCCCGGTATAGCGGTCGCCATTGGCATACTTGAATATCCCTTCGCCCGTACGCTCGCCTTGGTCATAGTCGCCCTCATACTGGTCACCATTCTGGAAAACGTAAATGCCACGTCCCTGCTGTATGTCATCTTTCCACTGACCTTTGTACACGTCGCCATCGGCATACTTGTTCACCCCATAGCCCGAGCGCTGGTTATTGGACCAGTCGCCGCGGTAAGTAGTGCCATCGCCCCAATCGAAAAAGCCTTTACCCTCTTTCTTGTCGTTCTTCCATTGACCATCATAGTAAGCTCCACCGGAATAGGTGTACTTGCCTTTGCCCTGGCGCATGTCGTGATACCAGTCGCCGTCGTATACATCTCCGTTGAAATAGTACATCATGCCATGACCTTGCTGAAAGTCACGGAACCACAGCCCCACGTATTTATTATTATTGTTGAAATAGTAAGTTCCGCGGCCATGCTGTTGCCCCAGCAGCCATTGGCCTTCATATTTCTCTCCATCGGCAAAAGTATAAACGCCATAGCCTTGCCGCTTGCCTTTCACGAAGTCGCCTTCGTAGGTGTTGCCGTTCTCAAACAACACGCTTCCCTTTCCTTGCGGCTTACCCGAAGCCAGCTGTCCCTTGTAGGTTCCTTTCACCCCCATCTCCTCAATAGTACAAGAGCCAAGGGATATTTTTTGGGCACTTATGCCCAAAGAAACAACAAGCATGAAAGAGATTAATATATTTTTCTTCACTACTTTTCGCTTAAATTTATATTCGGCTCAAAGATAATAATAAAAAATGAATTATTTGCGATTGCACGACTTTTTTTAAAAGATTTTGTAACTTTGTGGTACTCATTTAATCATCAATAAAATGAAAGTCATTGCAATAATCCCGGCGCGATACGCGTCAACGCGCTTTCCTGGCAAGCCCTTGGCAACGCTTGCCGGCAAACCGGTCATACAACATGTCTATGAACAAGTGAAAAAGGTGCTGCCGGAGGCATGGGTGGCGACCGACGACGACCGTATATTCAATGCCGTGAAACTGTTTGGAGGCAAAGCGGTTATGACACGAGCCGACCATAAGAGCGGTACCGACCGCATAGAAGAAGCTGCAGAAAAGATAGGAACTGACGCCGATGTCATAATAAACATACAAGGTGACGAGCCGTTCATACAGCCGTCGCAGATAGAGACCATCTGCCGCCAATTCGACAATGAGTCAACCCAAATAGCCACACTTGGCAAGCCTTTCACGTCGATGGATGCGGTGGAAAACACCAACTCTCCTAAAATCGTGATTGACAATAACGGCTTTGCGCTCTACTTCTCACGCTCCGTCATACCGTTTATGCGTGGCATAGACCGCTCTCAATGGCTTGACCACTATCCTTACATCAAACACCTTGGCATATACGCTTACCGCCGCGAAGTACTGCAAGAGATAACAAAATTGCCACAATCACCACTTGAAAAAGCCGAAAGCCTGGAGCAACTGAGATGGTTGCAAAACGGCTACCGCATACGTGTAGGAATAACAAACGTGGAAACTGTGGGCATCGACACACCCGACGACCTTAAAAGAGCCGAGGATTTCATTAAGAAACAGAAAGCCATAAGCAAATGCCAACCACAACCTGTCGCCCTGTAGATATTCGCCTTACAGGATGAATTAAAGACACAGACATAAAGGAAAACAAAAATTGTCGCGGCGTGACACTCCCTCTGTCACGACGCGACACTAACACTATCACGGCGTGACACACACAGTGTCATGCCGTGACATTATTCGTAAAAAATCAGTACTGGTCAACCCGCATATCTCATTTGGTTGAGCAAATCTTTCTGACGCTGCGTCAAATTGGTTGGCAGCGTAACATTGTAGGTAATAATCAAATCGCCATAAGTGCCGTCGCCACGGTCATAGCCCTTGCCGCGCAAGCGCACGCGAGTCCCGTTCTGAGTCTCCGGCTTTACCTTTAGCTTGATTTTCTGACCATTGCTGACCTGTATAATGACCTCACCTCCAAGCAAGGCCGTGTAGAGGTCAATGTTCACCTTTGCGTTCATCTCGCCGGTACTTGTCCTCCCGGCACTGCCCGCACGATGTGCACCTGCCCCTCCCATGTTGCCAAACAAGTCATTGAAGAAGCTGGAGAACCCTCCCCCACCTCCAAAGCCTGAGAAGTCAAAGCCACCAAAAGGGTCGCCACCATACGACGAACTCCTGTGGAACCGCTGCCCGCCACAACCTGTACCTCCACCTTGGTTAAATACACCTGCCTCTTTCCAATGTTCGCCATAGCGGTCATACTTTTTACGCTTTTCAGAATCGCTTATCACAGCATAAGCTTCATTAAGAGCCTGAAACTTTGCCTTTGCCTTGGGGTCGTCAGGATGCAGGTCGGGATGAAACTGCTTGGCACGCTTGAGGAATGCCTTGCGGACATCCTTTTGCGGTATGTTCTTGTCAACTCCCAAGATTTTATAATAATCTATAAATGCCATTTTTATCTATCCTCCATTCCCTTATTGTTTTCTTGTTTGTTTACAACAAATTATATGCCACAGAACAGTATAGGGATTATTTTTTCTTTTTTGCCAATTAGCAACAACACAAAAACCGCCGGATATATAAATCCGACGGTTTATTTTTTTCAGATCTTCAAAAGATGATAGCTTATGCCTCTGCCGGAGCAGCCTCCTCAGCGGGAGCTTCCTGCTCACCAGCAGCCTCGGCAGCTTTAGCAGCTTCAGCCTCAGCTTTTGCCCTTGCCTCAGCAGCCTTCTTCTCAGCCACCTTCTTTGCAATAGTCTCGTTGACTTTCTTTTCAGCGTCGAGAGCCTTTGCGGCAGCATCCTGACGGCTCTTGTTCTGAGCTTCCTTCTCAGCAACTACCTTTTGATCCTTGGTTGCTTTCCAAGCATCATACTTCTGCTGGCAGGCAGCCTCATCAAAAGCGCCCTTCTTCACGCCACCACGCAAGTGCTTCATCATGTACACACCCTCGCCCTTGAGGATGTTACGCACTGTGTCGGTAGGCTGTGCGCCAACTTCCACCCAATACAGGGCACGGTTGAAATTCAAATCTACGGTAGCAGGATTGGTGTTAGGATTGTAATAACCAATCTTCTCGATAAACTTACCATCTCGTGGTGCTCTTGCGTCAGCAATCACAATTCTGTAAAAAGCATAGCCTTTGTGACCGCCACGCTGCAATCTGATTTTTGTTGCCATTGTGTTAAAAAAACTTTTTTATATGGTTTGAATTTTATGCTGCCATCTCGTGACAGCGGCTGCAAAGTTACGACTTTTATTTATATAAACCGCTAAAATCCAGCGATATTTTTCAAGAATTAACCTATTAATATGCTCTATAGGCTTTGTTTCTATCCGTAATCCTCAACTTACAGCACAAAAAAAGTGAGGCTCTGATTCACATCGAAGCCTCACCACAACACAAACACAAAATAGCCGGCAATTGTAGCCGGCATGTTTCTTTTACATCACGCCGTCCTCGCGCAGTTTCAACTGCCATTTCCAGGCAGAGCGCAAGACATCGTCAAGTGGTGTTTCCGCCTTCCAGCCAAGCACCTTGTTGGCTTTTGAACAATCACCCCATATTTTTTCTATGTCACCTTCACGACGCGGACCATATTTCCAGTTCATCTTAAGGTTATTGGCCTTTTCAAACGTACTGACGATCTCAAGCGTAGAGTTGCCGTGACCTGTTCCAATGTTAAAATAATCGATTGCGGGGCTGTCCTCATCGTCAAGTACACGCCTCATGGCAGCCACATGCGCCTTTGCAAGATCCACTACATATATGTAGTCGCGTACACATGTGCCGTCCGGCGTATCGTAGTCGTTACCGAATATAGTAAGCTCGTTGCGAATGCCTATAGCTGTCTGCGTGACATAAGGTATCAAGTTGTTTGGCACGCCATTTGGCAATTCGCCTATGAGAGCCGACGGATGTGCGCCTATTGGGTTGAAGTATCTCAATATAATGCTCTTTATTGAAGCACCACTGTGGATGTAGTCGTATATGATTTGCTCGTTTATCTCCTTTGTGTTTCCATAAGGAGAAGTTGCCTTTTGGTGAGGAGCCTCCTCTGTGACAGGAAGATTTTCGGGCTTTGGCTGACCATAGACAGTGCAACTTGATGAGAATATAATGCCCTCCACATTATATTTAGGCATAAGCTCAAGCAGGTTGATGAGCGACGTTATATTATTACGGTAATAAAGCAAAGGTTTTTGTACGCTTTCCCCTACTGCCTTGCTTGCCGCAAAATGTATAATGCCCTTAATCTCCGGATATTTTTTGAAGACTCCTTCCGTTGCCTCCTTGTCACGCAAATCTACTTTCTCAAATGCAGGACGAACGCCTGTTATTTTTTCTATGCCGTCAAGAACCTCAATCTTGGAGTTTGAAAGGTCGTCCACTATAACTACATCGTAACCAACCTCTATAAGCTCAACCGTTGTATGTGAGCCTATAAACCCCGTGCCGCCTGTTACCAAAATGGTCTGCTTCATAATATCGGATAGAATTTAAAGTTATAAATCGTGCACAAAGATACGACAAATATTTTCAACAACAAACAAAATAACATTATTTTATATAGCATAAAGAAAAAATTATCATTTATAATTTGTAACTTTGCACCAAAATGTAAACAACGAACAGGAATATAAACTATGAGTAACCAAACTGAGAAAATCAAAGAGCTCGTCGAGAAACGCGAACAAGCCAGACTCGGCGGCGGTCAGAAAGCCATCGACAAACAGCACAGCCGAGGCAAATATACCGCCCGTGAACGCATAGAAATGCTTGTCGACAAGGATTCTTTTGAGGAATACGACATGTTCAAGCTTCACCGTTGCCACAACTTCGGCATGGAGAAGAAACAATTTCTTGGCGACGGTGTCGTAACCGGCTCCGCAACCATTGACGGACGTCTCGTTTACGTTTATGCACAAGATTTCACCGTCAACGGCGGCTCGCTCTCTGAGACTATGGCACAAAAGATGTGCAAGATAATGGATATGGCAATGCAAAACGGCGCACCTATAATCTGCATGAACGATTCAGGCGGCGCTCGTATCCAGGAAGGCATCTCCGCTCTCGCAGGCTATGGTGAAATCTTTGAGCGCAATATACTTGCTTCCGGAGTCATACCGCAGATATCTGCAATTCTCGGCCCGTGCGCAGGTGGCGCAGTCTACTCTCCCGCCCTCACCGACTTCATTTTCATGACAGAAGGAACAAGCTACATGTTCCTGACAGGCCCGAAAGTGGTAAAGACCGTAACCGGCGAGGACATAGACTCTGAACATCTTGGCGGCGCAAGCGTCCACGCAAGCAAAAGCGGCGTGACCAGCTTCACGGCAAAGACAGAGGAGGAGTGCATGGCTATGATAAAGAAGCTGTTGAGCTACATTCCTTCAAACAACACTGAAGAAGCTCCACGCGTGGAATGCACAGACCCCGTAGACCGCAAAGAAGACCTCCTGAACGATATTCTTCCCGATGATCCTAACAAAGCATACGACATGTACAAGGTCATAACAGCCGTTACGGATAATGGAGAGTTCTTCGAGGTTCAACCTAAATTTGCAAAAAATATCATCACAGGCTTTGCCCGTTTCAACGGACAGAGCGTCGGCATCGTAGCCAACCAGCCTTCTGCTTATGCCGGCGTGCTTGATGTAAATGCATCACGCAAGGGAGCACGCTTCGTGCGCTTCTGCGACGCATTCAACATCCCAATTGTCAGCCTTGTTGACGTGCCTGGATTCCTTCCTGGCACAGGACAAGAATATAATGCAGTAATACAGCATGGCGCCCAGTTGCTTTATGCCTACGGTGAAGCTACCGTGCCAAAGATAACAATAAACCTGCGCAAGAGCTATGGCGGAAGCCACATCGTGATGGGTTGCAAACAACTTCGCGCCGACCTTAATTTCGCATGGCCCACTGCCGAGATTGCCGTCATGGGAGCAAGCGGAGCCGTAGCCGTACTGTGCGCCAAAGAGGCGAAAAAGGTTAAAGAAGAAGGTGGCGACGTGAAAGCTTTCCTCGCCGAAAAGGAGAACGAGTACACCGAAACGTTTGCCAACCCATATCAGGCTGCACAATTCGGATATATTGACGACGTAATAGAGCCGCGCAACACACGCTTCCGCATTTGCCGCGGACTGGCCCAATTGGCTCACAAACGTCAGTCGCTGCCTGCAAAGAAGCATGGCTGTATGCCAATGTAATTTTTTATACTTGGGAAATGGATAAAAACATATATGCTGCAATAGCCTTGGCTTTGTACGAGTTTCAGGGCAACAATGTACACGACAAAGAGCCAGGCGTGATAACCATCAAACCTAAGCAAACGCTTTGGGATGCAAAGCAACTTTCATTCACGCTCAAACCATAACTGACTATGAAAGAGTTCAAATACACCATCGACGGCAAGAACTACGAAGTTCAAATTGTCGACATCAACGAAGAAACCAACATCGCCAGTATCAAGGTAAACGGCGAGGAATTTGAGGTGGGCATGGAAAAACCCGCTGAGGAAGAAAAGAAGAAGCCTGTACTTGGCAAGCCGGTGCAGGAGGATGCAGGAGAAGAAACAACAGCTGCTGCCAATGTAAATGTGGCAAACGCTATCAAGGCTCCCCTGCCAGGCACAATTACAGCCATAAACGTAAAAGTCGGCGATGAAGTCAAAGCCGGCGACACCCTTGTTGTGCTTGAAGCCATGAAGATGGCCAATAACATCGAGGCTGATAAAGGCGGCAAGGTGACTGCCGTTTGCGTAAAGGTTGGCCAAAGCGTCATGGAGGACGACGCATTGGTTGTAGTGGAATAACCACTAAACATCCATAAAAATTGCCCGCTTTTGTGTGAATTCATGCAAAAACGGGCAATTTATCATTATTTATTCGTAACTTTGCACCCAATTAATTATGAGAATAAAATAATGGCCAAAAAGAAGATTTTATTCATAAACCAAGAAATAGTACCCTACGTTCCCAATTCCGAGATGGCTCTGATGGGGCGCAACCTCCCTCAGCAGATGCAGGACAAAGGCTTTGATGTTCGTACTTTCATGCCCAAATGGGGAAACATCAACGAGCGTAGAGGACAGTTGCATGAGGTTATACGTTTGTCCGGACTCAATATTGTCATCGATGACACAGACCACCCGTTGATTATAAAGGTTGCAAGTATACCCGTCTCACGCTTGCAAGTATATTTCATTGACAATGAGGATTATTTCATCAAGCGTCGCACAATGACCGAGGATGAAAACGGTGAAGAATATGCCGACAACGGAGAAAGAGCCATATTCTTTGCCCGTGGTGTCTTGGAAACGGTCAAGAAACTTAGATGGACTCCTGACATTATCCACTGCCAAGGCTGGATGGCAGGAGTAATACCACTCTATGTAAAGACTGCTTACCATGAAGATCCTACATTCGCAAATACGAAGGTCATAACGTCACTTTTTGAGAATCAATTTAAAAGTACATTCGGCGACAAATTCAAACAGTGCGTAGGATATGGCAATGCTAAAGTGAGTATGCTTGACAAGTATGCCGAGAAGTTTGATTTTCTGGAACTTGGAAAAATGGCTATCGACTATAGCGATGCAGTCATAGAAGCCGGCAAAGAAGTCAATGAAGAACTTAAGGCTTATGCCGAGAATGCAAGCAAGCCTATATTAGCTTACCCAGGCGATGACTATGCTGTTGCATATAAGGACTTTTATAACCAGCTATTGGCTGAATAATCAAAGAAAAAGATGAAACTGGATAAGACTGCAGGTCTCTTTCTTACAATACTGGCATTTGCCTCTTGTACAGAAACTACCGACACAATAGGCTCGTCACTGTCCGAACTTGTTGATGGCGTGAATGTGCAAACTCAGTCATACGATGTAGAAAGCAAATCCATCTTGGCTGACTCTGTGCTTTCAAGAAACTCTATTGGATACATCGGCAAAGTACGTGACCCTGAAACCAGGGCTTATGTCACGGGCGACTTCATGGCGCAATTCTACTGCCTTGAGAATTACAAATTCCCAGAGGACAGTGTTATGACTGTGTATGATGAAAATGGAAATGCACAGAAGGGAGTAATCAAAGCTGACTCGTGCGAGATACGTCTGTTCTATTCAGACTTCTACGGCGACAGTACCGCAACGATGAAGCTCACGGCTTACGAGATGGACAAGCCAATGAACGAGAATCGTGAGTACTACAGCAATTTTGACCCTATGAAAGAGGGGTATATACGTAATGGAGGAATTAGCAAGGACAAGGTATATGCACTCACAGACTTTATGGTGCCCGAGTCAACCCGTGACACCTCCACATACGAGCCTTATATCACGATAAAGCTCAATGACCCATACATGGACAAAAGTGGTAAGACATACAGCAACTATGGCACATATATCTTAGAGAAGTATTATGAAGATGCATCCAACTTCAAGAACGCTTACACTTTCCGTAACAATGTAGTTCCAGGCTTCTACTTTAAGCACAAGGCAGGCTTAGGCAACATGGCTTATGTCGATGCCTCACAACTAACTGTGTACTATAAATATACTGCCAGAGTTCCATACACTTCAACTACAAACGGAAATACTACAACGCTGTATAAAGACAGCGTGATGAATGGTGTTACTGTATTTTGGGGGACTGACGAGGTGCTGCAAACTACCAATATCACCAATGACAAAGCTACATTGAGTACACTTGTAGCCGACAACAGTTGCACGTATCTTAAAACACCGGCAGGAATATTCACAGAACTTACATTGCCTGTAGACGATATAACATCTAATCACTCAGGCTTCAATATTGCCTCAGCAAAGCTTTCATTGCAGCGCATAAACAATTCTTCGCAAAGCCAATATGCCTTCGACGTTCCACAATATGTACTCATGGTACCCAAAGATTCGATTTACACTTTCTTTGAGAAAGGTGAAATGTACAACAACCGGACATCATATCTTACATCGTGGGCTTACGGCTCGTCAAGCAATGCAAATGGCAACACCTACACATTCAACAATATCTCTGGCATGATAAACACTATGGCAGCAATACCACAAAGCCAAAGGTCAGACAGCTGGAATAAAGTTGTCCTTGTCCCTGTGTCTGTCACGACATCGTCTACTTCAAATGCTTCAAATAGCTATAATTCATACTATTATTACTACTATGGCTATAGCTCATCTTCAAGCCAGTCGGCAACTGTACAAAAGGTAACGCACAATATGGGGCTGGAGAGTACAAAACTTGTAAAGGGCACTTCAAGCAACAGTCCTATAAAAATTGACGTAATTTACAGTCGCTTTAAATAGGATATAGCAGAAGCATACAACTTGGACAAATATAAGCAAAAAGATGGCTGACAATTATTTGGAAAGACATCAACGCGATTACGAAGAACGTAAAAAAGCATGGCTTAAAAATCGCAAGCACATGCTTAAAATTAAAAGACATTTAGAGAGGCCCGAGGACGAGAGTCTATAGGGTCTCTCTTAATTTTTCATAAAATCACTCACCATAAATTGTACTTTGACATTATTTCCATATCTTTGCTCATATAAACTTAAAGGCTGAAAGTACATGACAAAATTATTCAACTTGGCAACATTGATACTCTGCTTATTAATGGTTGCATCATGCCAGAAAATAGTAGAGGAGGACGTGAATGGAAATGAAGAAGAACAAGGGCAAAAAAGCCTTATTACTTTCAAGATAAGCCAAATAGAACAAATTCCATTTTCTTCGATTGAATATTCTTCAAGATCCACAGATATATCTGAACTATGCAGCCACATCTACCTTGCAGCTTACGACAATGGTGGGAAAAGGCTTCAATACAAGTCACAAACATCTTCAGACAAAGACTTTGGAAAGGTTTCCATATCATTAAGCAATGGCACGTATCGCGTCGTAATTCTTGCATATAACAGCAAAGACAATCCCACTGCCACGGATCCTGAGAAAATCATATTTGGCAATAATGGCAAAATGTCAGACACCTTCCTTTGGAGTGACGACATAACTGTAGAGAGCAAACTTGAGAAGGATGTCAGCATGCACAGAGCAGTAGCAATGTTCAGATTAGTTACTACCGACAACATTCCGGCAAATGTTGCAAAGATGAAATTCTATTATACAGGAGGCAGCTCTACTTTGAACGCATTAACAGGAAAAGGAAATGCCAATTCAAAACAAGAAGAAAACATCACTGTCCTGGAAACAGGCAAGCCTGGCACATTTGAGGTCTACACTTTCCCTAAAGATGACGAGAATTTGCTAAAAATGGAGGTTACCGCGTTGGATGCCAATGGTCAGACTGTAGCAAGTAAAACCTTTGAAGACGTTCCCATCAGCCGCAACAAAATAACACAATACAAAGGAGCCTTCTTCACAGATGGGACAAGCGGCTCAGGCGACACATCATTCAAGTTGACCACAGACGACGAATGGACAATCATAGATAAAAGCTATTAAAAAAGCAACACTTAATTATTATTAGCTGTTTTTCAAAATTTTACTTTGCAATTAGCCGATAAAATGCTATCTTTGCAAAAAGATTAGCTAATTTTATTTTATGGGAATATTCGGACTATTCAGCAAGAAAAATAAGGATACGCTTGACCACGGATTAGAAAAGACAAAACAAAGTGTATTCTCAAAGCTTACGCGTGCCATTGCGGGTAAGTCGAAAGTAGACGACGATGTACTCGACAACCTTGAGGAAGTACTTATAACTTCTGATGTCGGCGTAGATACAACACTGAAAATCATACGTCGCATTGAAGACCGTGTAGCGCGAGACAAGTATGTATCCACAGCGGAATTGAACAGAATTCTAAAGGAAGAAATTGCCGCATTGCTTACTGAAAACAATTCAGATGACAATTCCAACTGGGACTTGCCAACCGACCATAGGCCTTACGTAATACTTGTTGTCGGCGTAAACGGAGTCGGCAAAACCACTACCATAGGCAAACTTGCCTATCAATTCAAGAAAGCGGGCAAAAAAGTTTACCTTGGCGCAGCCGACACTTTCAGGGCAGCGGCAGTAGAGCAAATACAAATATGGGGTGACCGTGTTGGTGTTCCTGTAATAAAGCAGCAAATGGGCGCAGACCCGGCAAGCGTGGCATTCGATACGCTCCAGAGTGCAAAAGCCAATAACGCTGACGTTGTCATTATTGACACCGCAGGACGTTTGCACAATAAAATCGGCCTTATGAATGAGCTTAAGAAGATTAAGGAAGTCATGAAAAAGGTTGTACCCGCAGCTCCTGACGAAGTTTTGCTTGTACTTGACGGCAGTACAGGACAGAATGCTTTTGAACAAGCCAAGCAATTCTCAGCCGTAACCAATATCACTTCACTCGCCATTACCAAACTTGACGGCACAGCCAAAGGCGGTGTAGTAATCGGCATCTCCGACCAACTAAAAGTACCTGTAAAATATATTGGACTTGGAGAGAAAATGGAAGACTTACAACTTTTCAACAAAAAAGAATTCGTAGATTCGCTGTTTTAAGCTTTTACATACCGGCATAACTGCTTTTCATGAAGAAAAATCAAATAGACTTTATCACAATGGGTTGCTCAAAGAATCTTGTAGACTCCGAGCAACTCATGCACAAGTTTGAAAAATTAGGATATCACTGTGTCCATGACGCAAAACGTCCGCAAGGCGAGATAGCCATTATAAATACATGTGGCTTCATAGAAAGCGCAAAAGAAGAAAGCATAAACACTATTCTGGAGTTTGTTGACGCAAAGAACAAAGGCAGGCTCAACAAACTATACGTAATGGGTTGCTTATCACAAAGATATAAAAAGGAGCTTGAAGACAACATCCCGGAAGTAGATAAGTTTTATGGTAAATTCAACTATAAGCAACTCCTCGACGACCTTGGGCCAGCCGCAATAAGCAACAACTCCCAAATAAAAGACAATCATCCGTTCACATCACGTCGCGTATCAGCCAACACCCACAGGAAACTTACCACCCCATCCCACTATGCCTACATAAAAATAGCAGAGGGATGCGACCGTCGTTGCGCCTATTGCGCAATACCTCTCATAACAGGACATCATACAAGTCGTCCAATAGAAGACATCCTTCAGGAAGTAGAGGAACTGGCGAATGAAGGCGTAAAAGAATTTCAAGTCATTGAGCAAGAGCTCACCTACTATGGCGTTGATTTATACGGCAAGCCACGCATTGCCGAACTCATAAACAGGATGGCAGACGTAAAGGGAGTCAAGTGGATTCGTCTACATTATGCTTATCCCAACCAATTTCCCCTTGACCTTCTCGATGTCATGCGCGAACGACCAAATGTTTGCAAATATCTTGATATAGCCCTACAGCACATCTCCGACCACATGCTACAACGCATGCATCGCCATGTGTCTAAAGCTGAGACATTAGAATTGATAAAGACCATTCGCCAGCGTGTGCCCGGAATCAATATTCGGACAACCCTAATGGTAGGCTTTCCAGGAGAAACAGAAGAAGATTTTAACGAGCTTGTAAATTTTGTGCGAGAACAGCGTTTTGAACGAATGGGAGCCTTTACCTACTCTGAGGAAGAAGGCACTTATTCCGCACTGCATTATGAAGACGACGTGCCACCAGAAGTAAAGCAAAGGCGCCTTGATACTATTATGGCAGTTCAAGAAGAAATCAGCAGCGATATTGAAGCTGAGAAAGTTGGCAAAACATTCAAAGTAGTCATTGACCGCAAAGAAGGCGATTATTACATAGGCCGCACGGAGTTTTGCTCACCGGAAGTAGATCCGGAGGTATTGATACCTGCAAGCAACAAAAGGCTCCATACCGGGCAATTTTACAATGTACTTATGACTGGCAGTGACGAATTTGACCTATACGGTAAGGTTATATAAACGCTTTAAAACCATGAACAACAAAGACTACATAGCTGCATTATCCCAAAAAACAGGATACACACAAGTCGACACTCAGCAGATGGTCAGAACCATAATAGAGCAAATGAGCCATACGCTTGAAGACGGTGACACCGTCCAGATAACAGGCTTCGGCAGTTTTGAAGTCAGGAAAAGGCTTGAGCGCATTGTTATAAACCCGTCTACTCAACAACGTATGTTGGTACCTCCCAAGCTTGTCATAAACTTCAAGCCAATTGCGTCAATAAAAGAAAACTTAAAGAAGACAATCCATTGAGCATGAACAAAACAGGAAATAAAGAGTTAGCTGCAACTTTAACTGAGAAGCATGGACTTAGCAAGTCTGATGCAGAGAACTTTGTTGCCGCAATGTTCGAAATGCTTGGTGATGGCCTGCAATCTGACAAGCAAGTCAAGATTAAGGGATTAGGAACCTTTAAGGTCGTAGGAATAGCCTCACGCAAAAGTGTAGACGTGAATACCGGCGACCCTATTATAATAAACGGCAGGGATAAAATATCATTTACCCCCGATGCCTCTTTGCGCGATAACGTAAACCGCCCCTTTGCCCAATTCGAAACGGTGGCAATAAACGATGGCGTAGATTTTTCAGAAATAGACGACAAATACAATCTGACTGAGGAAAAGCCAAAGACAGAGCTAACGCAAGAGACAAAGGAAGAAGAAGAAAAGCCCGAAGCTATACAGGAAGAACCAAAAGCTGAGGAAGAAGAAGCAAAGCCGAAAGACATAAAAGAAGAAGCAAAAGCTGAGGAAGAAGATACAGAGCCAGAAGCTAAGCAAGAGATACCACAGGCGGAAGAAAAGCCTAATATAGAGTCAGATATAGACCTTTCAGAAGACACTCCACATCATGGCAAGCTAAAATATATAGTAGCTGCCGTGGCAGTAATTACCATAATCAGCGCAGCCGCCTTCTATCTCTTTAAGGAAATAAAAGTCAGAGACCACCGCATAGAGCACCTTGAAGCGCAAGTCTCTGAATATACGGAAAAGAAGCCAACCGCCAAAACCATTGTTCCAAAAACTAACAAAGTAACAAACCAATCAACAAAAGCAGTAAAAGACAATACGGCAAAGGCAACAAAAGACAATGCAGCAATAGCCACAGAGGATAATACAGCCAAAAAGGCAGAGGAAGATAATGCCGTCAATGACTTTGAGACTATAAGCCGCAAGGATCCACGCATCCGCACAGGCGCATACATCATTACTGGCATTGACCATACCGTTACCGTCAAAGAGAACCAAACTTTGGCGAGCATCAGCCGTGCGCAACTCGGTCCTGGCATGGAATGCTATATAGAAGCCGTAAACGGAGGGCAAAAAGAATTCAAAGCAGGAGAGAAAGTCAACGTACCCAAACTTAAGCTTAAAAAGAAATAAGATTTAAAAGTAAACAGCCTTTCCAAAGCAGAGAAAAAAAATCACATGAGCATGGGAAAAGCTAATGCGCTTACAAGCAATGGAGCGGGATACGGGAATCGAACCCGCCTCCCAGGCTTGGGAAGCCCGTGCACTACCGATGTGCTAATCCCGCAATAAAAACTGAAAATTGCTCTTTTTAAAAGAGCCGATACTCGGACTCGAACCGAGGACCTACGCATTACGAATGCGTTGCTCTACCAACTGAGCCATATCGGCATTACGGACGCAAAGTTATGACATTTTTCTGAAACTGCAAAATTTATATTCTTCTTTTTTGCATCCGCATATCCTATGCATCCTTTTATTCTTCATTCGTCTAACAAAAAAAAGCTGTTCTTTCATGAAAAGACCAGCTTTTGTGCGCCCTTAGGGACTCGAACCCTAGACCCACTGATTAAGAGTCAGTTGCTCTACCAGCTGAGCTAAGGGCGCTGATGCAGAAAAACAAAGATGTGCGCCCTTAGGGACTCGAACCCTAGACCCACTGATTAAGAGTCAGTTGCTCTACCAGCTGAGCTAAGGGCGCATTCTTTTGCTCATCATCAACAAGTCTCGTAAAGGCTCATTTCCGAATTGCGGTTGCAAAGGTACTGCTTTTTTTCTTAACAGCCAAACAAAACGGCTTTTTTTTTGAAAAAAGTTTAAGTGCTTACTGTAGCACCCACCCTTCCCTGCATCAATAGAAGCTATAGCGTCGGTCACGCAAACCATTGCCAGGCAAGACTGAATCCATTGACATACAGCGGCAATACGCTTGCCGTAATACCACGCAGCCCTACCCTTCCGCAGGTCTTTCACCATATTCATTCTTCCTTTTCGGGTTCATGGGGAACCATCCTTTTTCCACACGTTTCTTCTGATGGAAAAGCTCACCTATCGACCATAGCGACGAGGCACCCATCACGCCTACAAGCGACGACAGTATTGCATTGCTTATGCAGATCGAGCAAACTATGCAGGCAATGCCTACCACAAGGAACACCCACCACAGGCGTGTGCCAAAGTAATACTCACCCTTTATGACAAGCGGATGGCAGAGGCCTATTATCAAGAATGTGCAGACTGCAATTGTTATTCCTGTAAAATACATATTTTTATCCTAATTGTTTAATCGGACGCAAATTTACAAAATTTAATTGAATATATCCCCCTAAACGGAAAATAAATACTATCTTTGCCTACAGAAAACATAATACAACATTTTAAACCATTTTGACAAATATGGAAGAAAACAAAGAGCTTATCGCACAGTGTGAAGCCAAAGCAAAGCAGTGGCTTAGCCCATCGTTTGACGAGCAGACACGCAAGAATGTACAGGCTATGCTTGACAATCCCGACAAGACCGACCTTATAGAATGCTTCTACAAGGACCTTGAGTTTGGCACGGGTGGCTTGCGCGGCATCATGGGAGCCGGAAGCAACCGCATGAACGTCTACACCGTGGGCATGGCAACGCAGGGCTTTGCCAACTACTTGAAAAAGAACTTCAAGGACCGTGAGCAGATCTCCATAGTCGTTTGCCACGACTGCCGCAACAACAGCCGCCTGTATGCCGAGACCGTTGCCAACATTTTCTCCGCCAACGGCATCAAGGCTTATCTCTTTGACGATCTGCGCCCGACACCTGAATGCTCCTACGCCATACGCTACCTTGGAGCCCAAGCAGGCGTGAACATCACGGCAAGCCACAACCCACGCGAGTACAACGGATACAAGGCTTACTGGGAGGACGGCGCACAAGTTTTGGCACCGCACGACAAAGGCATCATAGACGAGGTGAACAAATGCACCATCGACGACGTTAAGTTCAAGGGCAACCACGACCTCATACAAATCATCGGCGAGGACATCGACGAGCCTTATCTCCGCCAGATACGCACCATTTCCATCGACCGCGAGGTCATAGCCAAGCAGCACGACCTCAAAATAGTCTACACCCCCCTCCACGGCGCAGGGCGGGTCATAATTCCACGCTCGCTGGCCTATTGGGGCTTCGACAATGTACACTGCGTGTTCGAGCAGATGATAAAGAGCGGCGACTTCCCAACCGTAGACCGCCCCAATCCGGAGTTTGCAGAAGCTTTAACCCTCGGCTTGCGCGATGCCAAACAACTCGATGCCGACATCCTCATGGCAAGCGACCCTGACGCCGATCGAGTAGGCATGGCTTGCAAGAACGACAAGGGCGAGTGGGTGCTCATCAACGGCAACCAAACCTGCATGATTTTCCTGTGGTACATCATCTCCAACCGAAAGGCAAAGGGACTGCTCAAGCCAAGCGACTTCATCGTGAAGACCATCGTAACTACCGAGCTCATAAAGAAGATAGCCGACAAGCAAGGCGTAGAAATGCGCGACTGCTACACTGGTTTCAAATGGATAGCAAGCGAGATAAGAACCTCCGAAGGCAAACAGCAGTACATTGGCGGCGGCGAGGAAAGCTACGGCTTCCTGGCAGAAGACTTCGTTCGCGACAAGGATGCTGTGTCAGCTTGCTCTCTGCTCGCCGAGATTTGCGCCTATGCCAAGGACAAAGGCAAGACTCTCTACGACATCCTTATGGATATTTATAAGGAGTACGGCTTCTCAAACGAGTTTACCATCAACGTAGAACGTCCTGGCAAGACGGGAGCCGACGAGATTCAGCAAATGATGATAGACTTCCGTGCCAATCCGCCAAAGGATCTGGGTGGCTCAAAGGTTGTGCTCTGGAAAGACTACAAGACTCTCAAGGCAACCGACATCGACGGCAAGCAAACCGATATCGACATGCCGGAGCCAAGCAACGTGCTACAGTGGTTCTGCGACGACGACACCAAGGTGAGCGTACGCCCGTCGGGCACTGAGCCTAAAATAAAGTTCTACATTGAGGTGAAGGACACCATGAAGGACGCATCTGAGTATGAGGCTCTCACTGCAAAGGCCATGGACAAGATTGAAGCCATCAAGAAAAGCCTTAACCTGAAGTAAATACACTATAGTGGCAACAGCCATTACATACCGATGAATAAAGGGAGTGTGTCAAAATATTGGCATGCTCCTTTTTGTTTATACATGCCGAAAAACTTTTACATTGCCACATCCGTGAACGGCAAATTCAGCCACGAGGCAACATTTTGCTCAAAAACAAGCCATTTTAGCAAATTTTGCAACTTATTGATTACCAATCAGTTTCAAACACAACCCATCTTGGCACTATTTTGCTGCACCTTCATTACGGCGTAAAGGCGAGTTCTTTACGCCGTATATATGAGTCGTTGCCGCCGTAAACGTGCCACCTTTACGCCGTAGAGAATCCTTCTTTGCGCCGTAAAGAGGATGCTGGCACGGCAAGGCTAAACCATAGAAAGGCCGCGAGCCTTTCAGAAGTCAATAAAACAAGACTTTTTAGAGCTGTTTTTTGACATGCTTTTTTGTCATTTATATTTATTACTTTAAAACTTGACTATAAGTTTTTGTAAATTTCATTTACCTTGTTTTAGCTCAAGAAAAAACCTCCCCATACAGACAAGCCTCCGATAAAATCCACCGCCTTTGCGCTGACTTGCACTTTTTTATTTGCCAAGCCAAGGTTATTCATGGAAGTTTTTGTAACTTTGCAACTTGAAAAGTTTTAGCGATAATGATAACACTTACAAACCTCGCCATACAGTTTGGCAAACGTGTATTATATAAAGATGTGAACATCAAGTTCACGCGTGGAAACATTTACGGTGTCATAGGAGCCAACGGCGCAGGCAAGTCCACACTGCTGCGTGCCATCAGCGGCGACCTGGAGCCTAACAAGGGCAACGTGGAGCTGGGACCTGGCGAAAGGCTCTCTGTACTGGAGCAGGACCACTTCAAGTATGACGCTTACAAGGTGATGGACACCGTGCTGATGGGTCACGAGTCTCTGTGGAGCAACATGAAGGAGCGCGAAATGCTCTACTCGAAGCCGGAGATGACCGAAGAAGACGGCAACCGCGCAGCCGAACTTGAGGAAAAGTTTGCCGAAATGAATGGATGGGAGGCAGAGAGCGATGCCGCCCAACTGATGCAAAACCTCGGCGTGTCTGAGGACCTGCACCAAAAGCAGATGGCTGAACTGTCAAACAACGAGAAGGTGCGCGTGATGCTTGCCAAGGCTCTTTTCGGCAAGCCCGAAAACCTGTTGCTCGACGAGCCTACCAACGACCTCGACCTTACTACCGTGGAGTGGCTCGAGGACTATCTCGGCAACATAGACGACAACCAGACAGTGCTCGTCGTCAGCCACGACCGTCACTTCCTCGATGCCGTCAGTACGCAAACCATAGACATCGATTTTGGCAAGGTAACGGTCTTCGCCGGCAACTACAGCTTCTGGTATGAGAGCTCACAGCTTGCCCTGCGCCAGGCGCAAAACCAAAAGATGAAGGCAGAGGAGAAGAAAAAGCAGCTCGAGGAGTTCATACGCCGCTTCTCGGCAAACGTGGCTAAGAGCCGCCAGACCACAAGCCGCAAGAAGATGCTCGAAAAACTTAACGTGGAGGAGATACGTCCGTCAAGCCGCAAATATCCCGGCATCATATTCAGCATGGAGCGCGAGCCGGGCAACCAGATACTTGAAGTTGAAGGACTTAAGGCTGTGGATGCCGACGGCACTGTGCTGTTCGACAACATAAACTTCAACATAGAGAAAGGACAGAAAGTTGTCTTCCTGAGCAACAACCCTAAGGCTATGACAGCCCTGTTTGAGATAATCAACGGCAACCGTCAGGCAGACGCAGGCACCTACAAGTGGGGCGTGACCATCACCACGGCATATCTCCCACTCGACAACACCGAGTTCTTCAAGAGCGACCACAACCTTGTAGACTGGCTTTCGCAATACGGTCCCGGCAACGAGGTCGTGATGAAATCTTATCTCGGCCGCATGCTTTTCAGGCAAGAGGACGTGGAGAAGAAGGTGAACGTGCTGTCAGGTGGTGAGAAAATGAGGCTCATGATTGCCCGCATGCAGCTGCAAAACGCCAACTGCCTCATCTTCGACACGCCGACCAACCACCTCGACCTCGAATCCATCCAGGCTCTTAACAACAACCTCGTGGCATTCAAGGGCAACATCCTTTTCTCCAGCCACGACCATGAGCTTATCGAGACCGTCTCAAACCGCATCATTGAGCTTACGCCGAGCGGTGCCATCGACAAGCTGATGCCATACGAGGAATACATCCACGACGAGGGAATAAAGGAACAAAAGGAGAGGATGTACAAGTAAGTAAGCAAAAAAATTGCCGATAAATATAAAATTTGCCGATAATTGCCGGGAATTGCTGGCAATTGCTGTTTAAAAAGATATACTTTTTTATAATGGCAATTCTCAGCAATTGCCGGCAATTTGCATAAATTATTTTACGTACTCAATAGACGAATTTTAAATCTATAAGAAATTTATGAAAAATTCGTGGGAAATTTATGGGAAATTCATGTAAGGAATAAAGGTGCATGAACCTTCAAACGATATGCTTTTAAACATGAATTTCTCATGAATTACTCACAATTTTTACAGCTTCCTCCTTCTTCTTTCCTTTTTACTTTGCTGCATTTATGCTCTTTGGTTCAAAAGAATCAAACTTTTTCGATTATAACGCAGCCAAGTTCAAAAACTTTTCTTAATTTTGCAAATGGACATTACGTTCAACTGATATTTTGTCTTTCATCGAATTAAACAAATCTCGCGAATCTCTATTCGACATGCTTTGATAATCAGGTGAGAGCTTAATTGTTGATGCAGCTTGCAGCGGCAGGCGGTGTCCGTTTTTGTGGAAAAATAGCGTTTGCTGTTTATTCAAAAACGTTCAGGAAACTTGGCGGTGGAAAGAATGCGAACAGAATAAAGAGCGAGCGTCCACATATACGTGGACGTTCGACTTATCTGTTTGCATGGGTTTCCGCCAAGTACCTCTGAACGTGGATAAGTTGGGTTGTCCACGTTTTGCGTTTAGAGGCACTTGGCGGAAAACTCCGTTTTTAAAGGAATGGCTCTCGCATTAACCTAAAGATTAATGCAATGGCAAAATCACTTATCGAAGAACTGCCGCGCATAGCGGCGGAAGGTCGGCGTGAAGCCCAGTCGCTGATAGAGCGATTGGGAAGCGGCACGCATATCGGCCTGCAAACCAATGAACTCGTATTGCCGCGCAAAGATGTCTCGGGATTATTCCGAGGCCAAATGCCCGACATGCCCTCGCCTTCATCCGACAGTTGGATGAACCGACTCATCTATGGCGACAACCTTCTCGCCATGCAAGCACTCCTTGCCGGTGACCCAGAGACAGGTTTGCCGTCCTTGCGTGGCAAGGTTGACCTTATCTATATCGACCCACCGTTTGATTCTAAGGCTGACTATAGAACAAAGATTAACCTTCCTGGGGTTGACCTTCAACAAAAGCCTACTGTCATAGAGCAGTTTGCTTACGCTGATACGTGGGAGGAAGGAACAATCTCTTACCTCAAGATGATATATCCTCGCCTTGTGCTGATGAAAGAGCTGTTGTCTGAACGAGGAAGCATCTATGTGCATATTGATTGGCACATAGGAGCTTACGTTAAAGTAATGATGGATGACGTTTTCGGTAAGGACAATTTTACTAATGAAGTTATTTGGTATTATAGAAGATGGAATATAGCAGGAAGTTCATTCGCAACAAATCACGACACTTTACTTTATTATAGAAAAAACAAGACTAATAGCATTTATAATCAATTATACATTCCTAAGTCTGAAAAATCAAGTGCACAAGGAAAATCATGGAAGAGCGTTTTCGATGAAAATGGAGTTAGGCATTCAATAATGACCAATGAGCCTACAAAGGGTGTTCCTATGCCTGATGTTTGGGATATATCAATGATTAATCCTGTCGCAAATGAACGCGTTGGCTACGCCACCCAAAAGCCCGAAGCACTTCTTGAACGAATAATCAAAGCTTCTTCCAATGAAGGCGACCTCGTCTGCGACTTCTTTGGTGGCAGTGGTACTACCGCCGCGGTTGCCGAAAAGCTCGGTCGGCGTTGGATAACCTGCGATGTCGGCAAACCGGCTGCACTCGTCATGCGCAAGCGCTTTATAGACCAAGGCGTGAAGCCGTTCCTGTATCAGAGTATCGGCGATTATCAGAAAGAGGCGTTCCACAACAACAAGAAACTGCGTCGTGTCGGCGACCTTTCGCAGGTTGTCCTCGGGCTTTATGGCGCATTGCCATTTACCCCAGAGCAGACGACGGACAGAAACATCGGTTATGTGAAAGGTACTCACACGCTCGTCATTGTTGACTCGCCCAACCGCCTCACCACTGCCGCAACGGTAAAGCGTGCGGCTGAAGCAAAAGCTACCGTCCTTGGTGGCGGTTGGGAGAAGGTTGTCGTGTTGGGTTGGAACTTCGCCTTCGACATTTCGCAGGCCATTCAGCAGTATAAGAACGCCAATGTTGAAGTGCTTGTAATTCCGCCCGACCTGCTCGACAAGCTCTCGAAGAAAGGCTATGCGAAACTCGTAAAAGACAAGCAGGTGCGCTTCTCGTCTTTGCAATATCTTGTTGTCAACCCGGTGAAGGTGACAAGAAATGGCGACAATGATATTCTCGACATCAGCCTGCTCAACTACGTCTTGTTGTCTCCCGACAATATTCCGCTTGACGAAAAAGACAAGGTGAAGTTGCAACAGGTTATGCAGCGTGACCCGCTGTCGCTGATAGAGTATTGGAGCATTGACCCCGACTATGACGGCGAGACCTTCCGCTCTACATGGCAGGACTATCGTGAGAACACCGACAATGACAACGATGCCCTCCACTGCGTCTACAGCACCAGCCTCACAGTACCGCATAAGCCTGAGCGCAAGGTCTGCGTAAAGGCTGTGGATGTCTTCGGCTTCGAAAGTCAGTCAACGCAAACTGTTTAATCAACAAATAATATCTTCAACGAATTTCACAAATTAAACGAATAGGAGGAGGCATTCGATTAACATGAGAAATTAGTTGAAGAAATATAACTATGATGAACATCAATCAAAACAATATATCCCTTGAACTCGCTAAGCGACTGTCTGACGTAGTGAACGAATCATGGCAAAGCGGAGAGATGCTTGAGAAGGTAACACCTGTGACCGCGGAACTATTGAAGTTCTGGTTCGGTGACGACTTCTGTTCGCTCCGCTCCCGCAACTTCCATCAAGGACAGCGGCAAGCGATACTCAATATCATTTACCTGCATGAGATAATAGGTGAAAAGAAAGTGATAGATGCCTACAGCACTATCGCCCCCGACCTTATGGAGAACGTTGACCTTGCGCAACTCGCCAAAGACAAATACCGATTCCCTAAATACTGCGTGAAGATGGCGACAGGCACGGGCAAGACGTGGGTAATGCATGCGCTTATCATTTGGCAGGTGCTCAATGCGAAAAGGAATACAACAGCGCCCTCAACGACCCCTCTCACAGCCCCTCCCCTTCAGGGAGGGGAGACGCAAAGCCAATCTGAGCTCATATCAAGTAAACATTCTCCTTTCAGATTCACTAAGAACTTCTTGCTTGTCGCCCCCGGTCTCATCGTCTATGACCGCCTTCTCGATGCTTTCCTCGGGCGCAAAGAATCTTTAGCTCCCATCCCTGAAGGGGAGGGGCAGGGGGTGGGGTCGTTGCCCCGCGACCCACAAACCAGTGACTTTGTGCTCAACCAAGAAGTATTCCTGCCACCGCAGTATCGCCACGAGTTCTTCTCTTTCCTGCAAAGAAATGTGGTGACAAAGGAAGACGGAATAGGCAAGAAGGTGACGGGCGACGGACTGATAGCCATCACCAATTGGCATCTGTTTGAGAACCAAATAGAAGTCCCCACCCCCGACCCCACCCCTACAGGGAGGGGAGAGAACGTTACCCCACAGGAAATAATAAGCGATTTGCTGCCTGTACGTCCAGGCAAAGCGGCTGGCAACGACCTCGGTATGCTTGACAGGCGGGCCCTTGGCGGCTCTGAACTGGAGTATCTTGCCGGGCTTAACGACTTGATGGTCATCAACGACGAGGCTCACCATATACACGAGATAAAACGTGGAGGCGAGACGGAGGAAGTGGAATGGCAGCAAGGACTGAACAAAATAAGTGAGACGAAAGACGACCGATTCTTCCAAGTCGACTTCTCCGCCACTCCTTACGACACGCAAGGCTCCGGCGACAACGTGACGCGCATCTACTTCCCGCATATCATTGTCGACTTCGACTTGCAAACAGCCATGCGTCTCGGCTTGGTGAAGTTGCTGCTGCTTGACAGGCGGCAGGAACTCACCGAGCTTGCCAGCCTCGACTATAACGCTGTGCGTGACGACAATAATAATGTAACAGGCCTTAGCGACGGACAGCGCATAATGCTCAGAGCCGGACTTACGAAGTTGAAGAAACTTGAAGACGAGTTTCTTGCCACAGATGAGACAAAGAACCCGAAAATGATGATTGTCTGCCAAGACACGTCTGTATCGCCTTTCGTCGAAGACTTCCTTAAATCAGAAGGCCTCAACGATGACGATATTGTGACTATCGACAGCAATAAGCAAGGCGAGGTGAAGCCGGAGGAATGGAAACGCATAAAAACCGAGCTTTTTAATATTGACCACCATAAAAAGCCCAAGGTCGTCATCTCAGTATTGATGCTTCGTGAAGGTTTCGATGTAAACAACATCTGTGTCCTTGTGCCTCTGCGCTCGTCAAAGGCTCCTATCCTTCTCGAACAGCTCATTGGCCGTGGGCTGCGACTGATGTGGCGTGAGCCGGAATACCAAAGCATAAAGCGTGAAGACCGCAAGCGAGTATTGATGTTGCACAAAGCTCCAAAGACCTACATCGACACTTTGTCTGTAATAGAGCATCCGGCGTTCATAAAGTTCTATAACGACCTTCTCAATAACGGACTTGCCGCAATAGACGAAGGCGATGTGGGCACAAGCGGAGCTACGGGAGACATCATCACCGTGCCATTGCGTGAAGGCTTCGAGCAATACGACTTTGAATGGCCTGTCATTTTGCATGATGCTGAGCAAGAGATAGACGCCAAACCAATAGACATCAACAAGTTGAAGCCGTTCGAGGATTATCCGTTGGCATTGCTGCGTAAGTTCCTTGCCACAGAAGGTGAGACTTTTGCCTCACAAGAGGTGATGACGAAAACAACATTCGGTCGTTATCGTGTCACTGCCGACTTATTCACGGCAGAGAGTTACAACGAGTATCTTTCTAAGCTGCTGCAAACCATCACCATGCGCTTCTCCTCTGCCAATCGTCGAGGCATGCCGACAATACAAGTCAATGAGGCGCAGACTGTTGCGGCAATGGACTTATATATACGCACTCGGCTTTTCTCAGAGCCTTTTGATCCTTTCAACGGCAACGACTGGAAGATTCTCCTTGCCAAAGACGGAATCGTTACAAAGCACATAGTGGAAGAATTTGCCAAGGCTATGTATCAAGCTCAGCAGCAACTCACAACTATCGGCGCAGACGTTGCGCACACGCCTTTCTCATCGGTAAAAGTCATTCGCATGAGAGAATCGTTCTCGATAGACGTGACCAAATGTATCTACGCCCGTCAGGGCTGGCCGACACACGGTGGCAACTTGGAGAAAGCTTTCATGCTGTTGCTTGAACAAGACGCAGACGTAGAACGTTGGCTGAAAATAAACGAAACGCAACATGCCTTTGCGCAGATATTCTATATGCGTAAAGACGGGCTGATGGCTACCTATCACCCCGACTTTCTTGTTGCTACAGCAGAAAAGGTTTATCTCATCGAGACAAAAGGCGATGACAAGGTAGACGATGCAAACGTCCGTCAAAAACAGATAGCAGCAACAGAATGGGTGAAGAAGATAAATACTCTGCCCGAGAAAGAACGCATGGCACGTGAGTGGGAATATGTCCTCATCCCTGAAAGTACCTTTTACAATCTTGAAGCAGGTGGGGCAAGCCTTACAGACATTTGCACTCGCTGCCGAGTCAGCAATGCAACTGCTCGAGGCTACCTGTTCTGATTGGTAAAAGCGGTTCAGCCATGCCCAAGCTCTTTGCCGCATGTAATTTTAATTGTCAAAGATTTGCATAGGTAAACAATAATTACTAACTTTGTAATCAGAGAAGCCGTGCCAGATGGCACGGTTTTTGTTAGTTTATATTCTAAAAAGATTTTTAGACAATTATGGCAAAAGAAAAGGAAAATAAAGAGAAGGAAATAAAGGTAGAGGGTCAGGAAACTGATACTGAACAAAAGAAAGAGGCAAAAGATGCTGAAGCAAAAGCATCGGAGAAAGCAGCAGAAAAAGAAGAAGACAAGAAGGCTGACGAAAAAGAGGAAGACGCTTTGGAGGAAGCCAACAAGACTATCGCAGACTTAAAGGACAAGTACCTGCGCACCCTCGCCGAGTTTGACAACTATAAAAAACGCACACTGAAAGAAAAGGCTGAACTTATACTGAATGGCAGCGAAAAGACTGTCACCGCTATACTGCCTATACTTGACGACTTTGAGCGTGCCTTGAAAGACAAGAGCGAAGATCCAAAAGCCATTCGCAAAGGAGTAGAGATGATTTTCAACAAGTTTGAGAAGGCTCTCGAAGGTTTGGGCGTAAAGAAGATTGACACTGCCGACAAGGATTTCGATACCGACTATCATGAGGCCGTGGCTATGGTGCCAGGCCAGCCCGACGAAAAGAAAGGGAAAGTAATAGACTGCGTACAGACAGGCTACACCCTGAACGACAAGGTTATACGCCATGCGAAAGTAGCTGTAGGACAGTAATGTGTAAGTATTTGAACTAAAAGTGTTTGAAGTTTTGAGGAAACAAAACTTATGGCTGAGAAAAGAGATTACTACGAGGTCTTAGGTGTAGACAAGAACGCCACGGAAGATGAGATAAAGGTTGCCTACCGTAAGCTGGCTATAAAATATCATCCCGACCGCAATCCGGGCAACAAGGAAGCAGAGGAGAAGTTTAAGGAAGCCGCCGAAGCGTATGAGGTTCTTCACGACCAAAACAAACGCCATCAGTATGACCAGTTTGGTTTCAACGGCCCTGGAGGCGCAGGCTTTGGCGACTTTAGCGGCGGAATGAATATGGACGACATATTCTCTATGTTTGGCGATATATTCGGCGGACACAGTGGATTTGGCGGTTTCGGAGGCGGCTTTGGCGGAGGCCAGCGCAGTCAGCAACGCGTTTACCGTGGCTCCGACCTTCGTTTGAAGGTCAAGCTCTCGCTTCAAGACATCGCAAGTGGTGTTACAAAAAAATTCAAGGTTCGTGAAGATGTTAAATGCAGCGTATGTGATGGTAGCGGCGCAGAAGGAGGCGCACAACCGGAGACATGTCCAACATGTCACGGCTCTGGCATGGTGAGCCGCACGGTGCGCTCCATGTTCGGCATGATGACCACCCAAAGCGAATGCCCCACCTGTCACGGCGAAGGCACTGTCATAAAGAACAAATGCAAGGCATGTAGCGGTACAGGTGTCGTAAAAGGAGAAAACGTTGTCGAAATAAACATTCCTGCCGGTGTAGAGGAAGGAATGGTGCTCAATGTTCACGGCAAGGGCAATGCAGGCCCACACAATGGAATTCCCGGTGACATTCAGGTGCTTATAGAGGAAGAACCAGACAAGACTTTCGTACGCGACAAGCAAGACATAATCTATAACCTGCTTCTTGACTTCCCGACTGCTGCTCTTGGCGGTGAAGCTGACATCCCTACAATCAGCGGAAAGACCATTTCACTGAAGATAGAACCTGGAACCCAGCCTGGAAAGACTGTACGCCTGCGTGGCAAGGGATTGCCTGCTGTAAAAGGCTATGGCAGCGGCATGGGTGACCTCATTGTCAACATGAGTGTCTTCGTACCTAAGACACTTAACAAGAACGAGAGGAAAGCAATAGAAGAATTGCGTGAAAGTGAGAATTTCCAAGGGGATATCTCTACGAAAAAGAGTATCTTTGAGAAATTCAAGAATTATTTCAACTGACGAAATGACATATCAGGAAACCGTTCAATTTCTCTTTAATTCCACTCCTGTATTCGAGCATGTGGGCGCATCGGCTTACAAGCCAGGGATGGCAACTACCATAGCCTTGGATAACCACTTGGGGAATCCGCACAAAGCTTATAAGACAATACACATTGCAGGCACTAACGGCAAAGGCTCATGCTCCCACAGCATTGCAGCTATACTGCAAAAAGCCGGCTACAAGGTGGGGCTTTACACCTCGCCCCACCTTGTGGACTTTCGCGAGCGCATCAAGATTAATGGAGATCCTATACCAGAGCAAAGAGTTATCGACTTTGTGGAAAAAGAACGCGGTTTCTTTGAGCCATTGCATCCGTCATTCTTCGAGCTTACAACCGCATTAGCCTTTCTCTATTTCAAGGAGCAGGAAGTAGATGTGGCGGTTATTGAAGTAGGGCTTGGCGGACGGCTTGACTGTACCAATATCATAACGCCGGAAGTAAGCATCATAACCAACATCAGCCTTGACCACACGCAATTCCTTGGAGATACGCTGGCAAAGATTGCAGGTGAGAAAGCCGGAATAATAAAGCCGCACATACCTGTAGTTATTGGTGAAGACTTACCAGAAACACGTCCTGTATTCACGGCTAAAGCAAAAGAATGCAACTCCACAATATTTTTTGCGGAAGACAACCCTGCCGTCTTAAGTTCAAAGCCAGACATCAATGGCGGCAGGAACTATATAACTAAAGATTATGCCGAGTTGCATTGCGACCTTGGTGGAGAATACCAAGTAAAGAACATGAACACCATTTTAACGGCTATGCCATTGTTAAGCGAAAAGTTCAGGATAAGCAAAGACAATGTAAAGGAAGGTTTGGCAAACGTATGCTGCACGACAGGACTTCACGGCAGATGGGAAAAGCTTAACGACAAGCCCCTTATGATATGCGACACAGGCCATAATGTCGGCGGCTGGCAATATCTCGCCCAACAAATCAAAGGGCAGAAGTGTGACACTTTAAGGATGGTGTTCGGCATGGTAGATGACAAAGACATTGACACCGTACTATCCCTTCTTCCCCCAAACGCTATATACTATTGGGCGCAGGCAACCTCCAAAAGAGCCATCCCATCGGCTTTGGTGGCAAGGCTTGGAAAAGAACAAAGACTTAACGGAACTGACTGTGGCAGTGTTGATAAAGCCTACCATAAAGCATTGGCCGAATCATCGCCAAATGACTTTATTTTCGTAGGAGGTTCAAGCTATATAGTAGCCGACCTTTTAACCATAAAGGATATTTAACACTCAATTTCCGTAACATTTTGATTTTTTAGTTTGTAGTCCGAGTTTTTTTTGCTTACTTTGCATGTATAAGGTAAAACCACTAAAAACTCACTTGTATGGCAAACACTGAAGAAATACAAAACGCATGTGGCCTGAAACGCGAAGACTTTCAGACCACAGTGGACGGAAAGAAGACAGATCTATTTATTCTTCGCAACAGCGAAGGCAATGAGGTAGCAATAACCAACTATGGAGGAGCCATTGTAGCAATCATGGTTCCTGACAAAAATGGAAAGCTTGCCAATGTCATTATGGGGCACGACAACATCCAGGATGTCATAAACTCGCCAGAACCATATCTTTCACGCCTAATAGGACGCTTTGGCAATCGTATAGCCAAAGGCAATTTTACCCTTCGTGGAAAGGAATATCACGTTCCAATAAACAACGGTCCCAACTCTCTACATGGCGGCAAAAACGGTTTCAACGTAAAAGTGTGGACTCCTGAGCTGATGAATGACCACACGCTTGCCCTCAACTATGTATCTCCATACGGAGAAGAAGGATATACGGGAGAACTCAAAGTAACGGTAGAATACACTTGGACTGACAACAACGAGCTCCACATAGACTATTTGGCAACTACCAACAAGAAAACCATCATCAACCTTACAAGCCACGGTTTCTTTGCGCTTGCAGGCATTGCAGACCCCACCCCAAGCGTCAACAACGTTGAACTGCAAATCAACGCAAATCATTACCTTCCTATTGACACGACTTCAATACCAACAGGAGAAATAAGGTTTGTAAAGGACACCCCATTCGACTTCACGACCGCCAAGCCCATCGGCAAGGACATTGATGCCGACGATGAGCAGATTAAAAACGGCACAGGATATGACCACTGCTACGTGCTCAACAAGCGCGAGGAGGGCGAACTCTCTTATGCGGCAAAGGCATTAGAGCCTGTATCGGGACGCACAATGGAAGTTTACACCACTGAGCCTGGGATGCAGCTGTACACAGGCAACTTCCTCGGCGGTTTCAAGGGCACACACGGAGCCACTTATCCAAAGCGCTCAGCCATCTGCTTGGAATGCCAGCATTTCCCAGACTCGCCCAACCACCCTTACTTCCCGTCGGTTGTCCTTAATCCTGGCGAACGTTACAAACAGTCGACTGTTTATAAATTTGGCGTAGAAAAGTAACCTACTAAAGGTGCAAATATAACTTTTAAAAATAATACCATTATGGAAATCGAATTCGTAAGAAGCCGTTTCATCAAGCATTTTGACGGCAAAACAGGAAACATCTACGCCTCACCGGGGCGTATCAACCTCATCGGTGAGCATACCGATTATAATGGTGGCTTTGTATTCCCAGGAGCTGTGGAGCAAGGCATCATGGCAGAAATAAGACCCAATGGGCAGCAGAGTGTCAATGTTTATTCTATTGACCTCAAGGATATGGCTCACTTTAGGCTTGACGATCCCAATGGTCCATCGGCTTCATGGGCAAGATACATTTACGGCATTTGTAAAGAGATGATGGCTCTTGGCGTAGACGTGAAGCCTTTCAACGCTGCATTCGCCGGCGATGTACCTTTGGGAGCCGGAATGTCTTCAAGCGCAGCTCTTGAGAGTTGCTTTGCCTATGCCCTCAATGACCTCTTTGGCGACAATAAGGTTTCTAAATGGGACATGGTACTTGCAGGACAAGCCACGGAGCACAAGTACGTCGGCGTAAACTGTGGCATTATGGACCAGTTTGCGTCTGTCTTTGGCAAGAAGGGTAAGCTCATGCGACTCGACTGCCGCAACCGCGAGTTCGAGTATTTCCCATGGGAACCTGAGGGCTACAAACTTGTTTTGCTCAACTCAAAGGTAAAGCACGAGTTAAAAGGCTCTCCTTACAACGACCGCCGCAATTCCTGCGAGAATGTTGTAAAGCAACTCAACGCTCACTTCCCCGACCGTCACTTCGAGACTCTGCGTGATGCCAACTGGGACGATCTTGAGGCTGTGAAGGCAGAGGTAAGCGCAGAAGACTACCAGCGCGCCCACTTTGTCCTTGGTGAAGTTGATCGCGTACTTGCTGTAAGCGATGCTTTGCAGAAAGGCGACTATGAAACCGTAGGTCAGAAAATGTATGAGACTCACTATGGCCTTAGCAAGGAATACGAGGTAAGCTGCGAAGAACTTGACTTCCTCAACGATATAGCCAAGGAAGATGGCGTTACAGGCAGCCGTATCATGGGCGGTGGCTTCGGTGGATGTACCATCAACCTCGTCAAGAATGAAGCTTATGACAGCTTTATTGCCGATGCGAAGAAACGTTTCAATGAGAAATACGGGCATGAGCCTGCGGTTATAGACGTTGTCATAGGCGACGGCTCACGCAGAATCTGCTAATAAACAATATGTAAAGGGCATGATTAAAACTCATGTCCTTTTTTAATTATGCGAAGACTACTCCTTCTTTTATTGTTTTCCCCTATTTACGCATTTGCCCAAATTACGGCAAAGCAAAATGCGCAACATTGCTTTCCCGACAGCATTCCGTCAGGCAACTACAGTGGAATTACTTGGCTTGGCGGTGACATGTATGCCATAGTAAGCGACAAGTCAGAAGAAGACGGATTCTTCATCTTTGAGATAAAGACCGACTCCATAAGCGGAGAAATAATCTCAGCAAGGAACTTAGGCTTCAAATCAAGCGAACAGTCTAACCGTGACGGTGAGGGCATTGCCTATAACCCACACACCAACACCATCTTTATAAGCGGCGAGGCCGACAACATTATAAAAGAATATGACATAAATGGCAATCTGACGGGCAGGAGCATATCCCCTACCCCATTCTATCTGCATCTTCCCGGTAACCTCGGATTGGAGGCTCTGAGTTATAATGCCAACACACACACGCTTTGGACATGCAACGAAAGCGGAAACGTATATATACAAAGCTATGACGATGAGCTGAAGCCAAAAGCGACATACAGATACAGCATTGACAATCCTGTGGCAGAAGCATCAAAAGCAGAACTATACGCCCACGGCATAGGGGCAATTTGCGCTTTGGACAGTGGCGACCTGTTGTTGCTTGAAAGAGAGCTGTATGTTCCACAAAATAAAATCGGAGCATTTGTCAACTGCAAGCTTTTCTATTGTAAACCCGACACGTCGAAGCTTATAACCGACGCAAACGAACAAAACGCAAACAATGACAGCTTCATACTGGAAAAGAAACTACTGACAAGTTGGCGCACATCATTGACAATCCTCGGCAGAAGCTTCGCAAACTATGAAGGCATGTGCATCGGGCCAGAACTGAAAGACCGCTCACGCGTAATATTGCTTGTTGCCGACTCACAAAATCAATACCGCCACGTACTCAAAGACTGGTTCAAGAGCATTAAGCTGTCATTCACTCATCAGTAGACACAGCTTTTTCCTCACTTCCATATACGCTTTTCAGCCTTTCATATTCGTCAAAGCTATATCTGCGACCAATTAAAAGCGTAAGGCATAAGGATATAAGCGAAGCCGCCAAGACCACAATATAGAACAAGACTTGAAAAGCCGCAGCTGTAAACAGGTTGGCTCCACACATTACCATTGCCAACAGCAAAACAGGCGCGGAAACAAATACAATGCCTGACATTTGCTTCGATGCAGCGACTATTGAAGCTTCAAGGCTGCGCTTCACAAAATAGCGAACAGCCTCACGATGGCTTGCGCCATTGCCAAGCAAGTAATTATAGAGCTGATTATGATAAAGCAAACCAGAATAGTAAGATTGCAGTGCCTTTGCGTCAATGGCGACCATGCTTCCTGAAACCAGTCCTATGACAGGTATAAACAGATGCTGGATAAACGGATTTTTTTCGCCAAATACCAATAGCAAGACATAAAAACTTATAAAAGCAACAGCTACAATTACACCAATGCCGGCAGGAATGAGCATTTTGCCAACTCTTAACCTTGCTTTATTCAAGGCAAACAATGCTGAAAGCAAGGAGAGAACAATGAGAGCCACAATGTCGTAGACTATACTATCCAGGCATACAGCCCCATACACTATCAAAGACATTAAGGCGACTCCTATGACCATTCTCACCATAGACATCAAAAAGCGGTGCATAACGCGCAGCTTGAAATGATAAATCACATAAAGCGGCAAGGCAAGTAGCAACAAGCCAAACAAAAGACCCAATACAGTGATATTCATAGCCTACAAGTTTACTATTTTAGTACACCTCATCCTGTTCTCTACACAAGTATAGATAATTTCGGCACCGCACGAAGACACTACGGAAAGCATCCTTTCCGCCGCATCCGACTGGGCGATGTCATCAATGAGAACTATTTTCCTTTCAAGGAAAGGCAAGAACGACATCAATATAATCTGCTCAGTTTCACGGTCTATTTCATCTAAAGCCTTGTCATAAAAAGACTTGTCAATCCCCACCGACTGCCAGATGTCCATAAGCTTGCCTTTGTCAAAGCAGAGCGAGGCATTGACATGCAAATGAAGAAGCTCATCCAAGAGATTGCCTACACTCTGTTGTCCCGTAGGCAATGCCTGCGGAAGGTAAGAAATCATTTTCCTGAAATAATATGCCGAACCTGGAGATATAATCTCGCCGTCATAGGTAATAAATCCTGAAGATATTGGAAACATTCCAAGAACAGCCTGCAACAAACGGCTTTTGCCCGAGCCGTGGCATCCGCAAAGGCAAACAACATCACCATCGCCGACAACCAAAGAGAATTGTTTCGACTGGCTTCCGTCCAAGAGCCTAACACTTGTATTCTTAAATTCTAACATCCTACAGCAATCTGCCGTCTAAATGGTTTTCATTCTCCCCATCAAAAAAAACGGCATTTTTATAATTACCTACTTTAAGCAAATCTGTCGGCAAAGATATGAAAAAAATATCAGAAACTGCACAGGCATGAAGAACAATGTGAGTTTTTTTCAATTTCAACCTCTTTTTACAATTATATTCCTTAATTTTGCAGCAAACAGAAAACGACAATATTTATCCATAAAATGCCAAAGCATCATTATCACCTGCCTGCCGAATGGTATCCACAAAGTGGCGTACAGCTCACTTGGCCCCATGAAGGCACCGACTGGCAACCGTATCTTGCAGACATAACAGAAGCCTTCATAGCTCTTTCTGAGGCAATAGCCGATAGAGAAAAGCTTATAATTGCCACGCCAGACACTAAGAAAGTTGAAGATTTGCTTGCCGACAGACTGTCAGCAAAGGCTAAGCTTAACATCTCAGTTTACCATTGCCCAAGCAATGACACATGGGCAAGAGACCACGGAGCCATAACCCTGATTGATGGCTCAAACGCCACAGGCTCAAACACAAACTGCCGCTTACTCGATTTCAAGTTCAACGGATGGGGAAAGAAGTTTGAAGCTGATAAAGACAACGCCGTCACGCGCAACCTGTACAAGCAAGGAGCCTTCAATGGGGAACTGATTGATTATGACGATTTTGTCCTTGAAGGCGGCTCCATTGAGAGCGACGGTAAAGGCAACATAATGACCACAAAGAACTGCCTGCTTGCAGCAAACAGGAACCAACCTAAGACACAAGCTGAAATAGAACAGGAACTGCTTGAACGCCTTGGCGCTAAAAGGGTAATATGGATAAACCACGGGCAACTCATTGGCGACGATACCGACGGCCACATCGACACTATTGCCAGGTTTGCCCCGAACGACACCATTGTTTACATGGGCTGCGACGACAAGTCAGACCCTCAATACGATGACTTCACGAAAATGGAGACAGAGCTGCGCAGCTTAAAGACAATGGAAGGAGAACCGTATAATCTCGTGCGCCTACCTATGCCCCGCCCTATCTATGACGACGGCAACAGGCTGCCGGCAACATACGCAAACTTCCTCGTGATAAACAGCGCCGTCATAGTGCCTACATACCGGCAGCCCGACCTTGACAAGCTGGCAATGTCGCTGATAGGCAACGCCTTCCCGGACAGGGAGGTCATTGGCATAGATGCCACAACCATGATTCGCCAACACGGCTCCATACATTGCCTGACCATGCAATTTCCCGAGGGAGCCATTAAACAATAAAAAAGATGAAACTGAAAGTCGGAATTATACAGCAACACAACGTTGCAGACAGAGAAGAAAACATAAACAGACTGTCAGAGAAAATAGGGCAACTGGCTCACGACGGCGCGCAACTCATAGTGCTGCAAGAGCTGCACAACTCACTATACTTTTGCCAGACTGAAGACGTAAACAAGTTCGACCTTGCCGAGCCAATCCCCGGCTCATCGACCGAAATATTCGGCAATCTTGCAAAAACATTCCACGTAGTAATCGTTACCTCTCTTTTCGAGCGGCGTGCGCCAGGGCTGTACCACAATACTGCCGTAGTGTTGGAAAACGACGGTACCATAGCAGGCAAATACCGCAAAATGCACATCCCGGATGACCCGGCATATTATGAGAAGTTCTATTTTACGCCAGGAGACATAGGCTTCCAGCCAATAGACACTTCGGTTGGCCGCCTTGGCGTGCTTGTCTGCTGGGACCAGTGGTATCCTGAAGCCGCACGCATAATGGCACTTCGCGGAGCACAAATGCTAATATACCCTACGGCGATAGGTTACGAATCGAGCGACACCGATGATGAGCAGCAACGACAGCGCGAGGCTTGGACTACAGTACAACGGGGACACGCTGTTGCCAACGGTCTGCCTGTCATTACCGTAAACCGAGTAGGCTTTGAGCCCGACCAAAGCGGTCAAACCAACGGAATACAGTTTTGGGGCTCAAGCTTTATAGTAGGTCCACAAGGCGAATTCATCTATCGCGCGCCTGCCGACAAGGAAGTAGAGAAGACCGTAGACATTGACCTTGCACGCTCGGAGCAGGTAAGGCGTTGGTGGCCTTTCCTTCGTGACCGCCGCATTGACAACTATGAAAGCATACTAAAACGTTACGACTTTTAGAAGTTTGTCCCACTTACACACCGTAAAGTGCTCATTTATACGCAATACGGACAAAAGAAAATACAGAGAAACAAATTTACAAAAAGTAAAAAGAACTTATAACAGAAAAACTCATTCCTGAGCACAGAAAGAGCACGTACGGTGCCTGTGCCTGATACAACCGCCGCACGTGACTCACACGTACGGCGGTTTTGTCTCGTTTGTACGGCGCTTTTGTCTCGTTTGCACGGTGCTTTTGACCGTGGATTGTCTTCCTTCTCTTTTTCATTCTTATCCCCATCTGCCTTGTAAGAGTAAAATGCTGGCGTTGGTTCAAGGAACATCGCTATTCCTTTCTCTTCCCCATCGGACTTTATGCTTATCCAATGGCTCTTGAATTCCTCAAGAATATATTTTACTATTCCTTTCCCAGGATCGGCGATATAGAACTTCTTTCCTGACTTTATACAGTACCACAAAGTGATTTTGGTTCCAATGAAGAATACAAGGTAGAGGTGTTTCGCTAAAAATAGAAGTCGTAGCTCTTGCACATGTAGTATGTAATCCTAGTATATTTGCAGCTTCATTGATGCCTAACAGAGACACCCCTTCAGTTGTTGCGAAACTAATATCTGAAAGAGCATCTATGGTATATTTCTTCCCATAATTTCGACATATCATGGCGAGACAAGCTATACCGCACTGCATTGAATCTTGTTGTCTTATAAAAATCATTGAACACCAGAGCTTTGATCAGAGTTTATCAAGGAAGAATCTCGTTTCAGATTGGATTTCTTTCCTTGTTGGAAAGTATATGAGATACTGACACCAAAATATCTGGCAATCATATAATTGATTTTTTCCGTTGAAAACATCGGATTACTTACCTTTGTCTTAAACTTTGAATATCTGCTAAACGGTGTTGCCAATTCAACGGAAGTTGCCAATGCACCTTTCATCCATGTCTTGTCAATATGAATCAAATAATTTGTAATAGAATTTACTGTCCCGAATGGCTCTGGAACTTGCTTGAAATGCGTGATATTGCATCCGATATTCCAATTCTTCGGGAAATAATAGTCTATCCATCCGAACACATTAAGGGTATAGTCTTTCTGGGATAAGTCCAAATTTCTGGATGATAAATTATAAAGTCCTCCATTAATGTTACACTTTATTACCAATGCGGAAACCGGCTGCCAATTTACAAATATATTTCCAATAAGCGTATTCAATCTGCCGATATTGCCGTAAGATGAGATAATAGCCCCCGATTCCGAAGATCCTTTCTGATAGTATAGTATTGTATTATCTGTATGGGAATAAGTCAATCCTAAAGACATACTGATTCTTTTTTTGAAGAAGAAGGCTTCAAGATTTATGTTGTCTTTTATTTCGGCTTTCAAGTCGGGATTGCCAATTTGTTGGAAATATCCGTTCTGACTATCGCTGAACGGGTTGAGCATAACTATAGAGGGTCTTTTCAGATTACGGTTGTAACTGATGTTGATATTCCAATTGCCAAATGAATGGTAAATTTTTACTGACGGTAGAAAATAGAAATGGTTTGATTTACTTTCACCACCAGCTTTATATTCATCGTGAATTGACAAATATTCATATTCACCGTTTAGATTAACGGCGGCGTTGAACCACTTGAGATGTCCTGTATAGTTTATGTATGGATAGGTTATGCTTTGAGAGTATGACAATCCCGAGTTGTCGGAAGAGTTTACTTCTGTCTTTCTGTAAATTGTTCTTGCTCCAAATAAGAATTGGTGCCAGCTTGAAACAGGCACTACGGCAAGCAAATTAAGGGTGTGTTCATTAGTACCGCCGTCGGTCTTCTGAATCATTGGATTCAAACTGCCAGCACTCGTTTGGATATAGTTTCTTTTATCCGGATTGTAAGCATATCGATAACCGATAGAAAAATGCTCCTGGTTACTATTGCGTTTGAAAAAGTTTCTATAAATCATATTTGCTTCTATAGTCCCTTTGGTCGACCAGTTTTGATTAAGGCTCAGATTATCATTCTCTGTTCCAATGTTGCTTTCACTCTGTTCAACCCATCTTGTAGTGTAGCTATCCTTGTTAATTTTTGCATGAATATCGGCATAAACGACATTCAACGAATCAAAGTGCCATGAAGTAAATGCCCGAAATATATGAGTATGCCAATTACCATCCCCTTTTCCTTGCAGGGCAGTCGCATTATCCGGGGTTGTAATATGTTGATAAATCGGCTGATTATGCTGACTTTGATAGTCGTAATTATATGATAAAGAGAAATCAACAAAACTATTCTTGGCAAGAAAGGATGCACCAGCTTTAACATTTGGTGTAGTCTTGTACCTGACCTCACCGTTACAATAAACTCCATTTAGGGAATTATGAGATGTAATAATGTTGATAGCTGGTATATTGTTGCCGAAGCGGAAATCTCGTTCAGTGACAATCTCTATTTTATTCACATCCTTCGCCTGAAGGCTCTGGAGAATCTGGCGAGGATTAGTCATTGCCATATCAAATGGTTTTCCATTAAGATATATTGAGCAACGCTCGTCACCATTAACACTTATTTGTCCTTCGTTGTCAACATATACAAAAGGAACAAGCCTAATGGCTTGGAGCAGATTTTGGTCTTTAATGAAATTAATGTTTGACAAATCATAGACAAATCCTGTGGTAGTCTGTTTTGTGAAGTTTCGTTTTCCCTTTATCACGACCTCGGAAAGAACCTTATTGTCGGTTATTAATTCTATGCATTCATCTATTGGAAGAGATTTCCAAACAGATTTAAATCCCAAACAAGAAACTTTGATTTTATTACTTTGTATAGAATCGGTTTGGATACAGAATTCACCTAAAGAATCACTAAGTCCAACCGATACCAAAGTTGAATCTTGAGAGTATACCATGATGCAGGCATCCGGTATCGGAGTTTGATTTTCGTCTATAATACGCCCTGAAATTAACACTGATTGAGCACATCCATTTAAAGAGTCTGTATCTAAATATGCCCATGCTAAGTTCAACAATTTTGATGTGTCATCGGGTCTGCTGAGTTCAAATGATTTCTTAGAATACCACAATGCCTGCCTATATTCTTTTTTTTCATTCAAGATGGAAGCCATATCTTGATATGCATCTGATATTGTGGAAGAATCTCCTGATTGAAAAGATAGATTTATGGCATCTCTACATACTTTTAATGCTGACTCTAAGCTGTCAGCAAGTAATAAAGACACGCAAACATTCAACTTATAATAAACAAGGTTGGATTTTGCCGTATTGGACAAAGTATTATATATCATCTCAGCTTTCTTAGCTACAGATACCGCTTTCTGCGGCTCTGTTTTTTCAAGTGCCTTTGAAAGTTGAACTAAAGCAAGACTTTGGGTATACTTGTCATTCTGTTTATCGGCTATATCGCTGGATTTGATCAGACAATCTATTGCCTTTTCCACACTATCGTTAAGTAAATAATACGTTCCCATGTAGTACATGCACTTAGCATAAAGGGTATCGTCAGTCCTTTTATTATAATATGTGTAGGCTGTTCTTAGCAACGAGTCGTTGTCTACATCCAGTCCGCTTTTGTCTTGGGCAATGGTATAGACCAATGCGTACCTCGCCATCTCCGCCTTACTAAGCTTTGCCTGTTTTACGTCATCAAGTATTGACAAGGCGCTGTCCAGTGCCGTTGCAGTTAATTGGTATGCCAAACTAATTGCCTTGTTGTGTCTCTCTTTACAGCCGCTAACCAGAAACATGGCGAATACTAACAGAAATATGATTTTCTTGTTATTCATGAGTCCATATTTGGGACAAAGTTACACAATATTTGGCATTGATGCAAATATAAAAGGTCTATTTCTTTGGTCTGTCAGTAGTCGTTATCTTTTTGATAATCAATTACATATAAATTGGGGCTAAAATTTAGGGTCTATTTCTGCATCTATTGACAAGGAAAAACCGCCTCTGATTGTCCGTTATGTCTCTATAGGCTGCCCTGCTTTGAGTTATATAGGAGAAAATGAATTAAAAGATTTCGTTCGACCCGCCGCTCACAAACGCTGTTGCCATGGTTTTTAATTTACAGAAGACTTAGGTATGCGGTTTACAGCCACATACGGACGGCTCACAATGGTCGCACCTATATTTAAGAACCTTGGTTAGTATCACATGAAAAGAGGGGAAGCATCTGGAAAAGACACTTCACCTCTTTTGGAGTATGTATAAAAAGAAAATTCAGTTAGAAGAACAGGTAACGGTTGTCAACAACCTTAGCTTTTATGTAAAGCTCGTTCATGAAGTTGCCTGCATACTGCATAGCCTTCTGGCGAAGCTTAGCCTCCTGAGCCTTCTCGTCATACTTCTGTGCATTCTTGGCACGCTTTACAATCTGGAACTGGAACACACCGCCAAGACCCTGTACAGGATGAGAACTGAATGCGCCCTGCTTGGTAGCAAAGACAGCACCACTGAGTGCAGGCTCGCTGCTGCCCGTTGCCTGTACAAAAACTGGAGCTGCAAAAGTAACCTGATTAACTACAGAAACAGAGGCACCCTTGCTCTTTGCGGCAGCAATGCTTGTTGCGCCCTTTGCCTTGGCAACAAGCTGTTCGGCCTTCTTGTCACGCAGAACTGCCTGCTTTACAATTTCCTTAACCTGTGGATCCTCAAGTGAACGATAGCCAACGTGATGTATCTTCTCACACACAACAAGCAACAAATTGTCACCATTGTTTCCGCACTCATACATTGGAGAAACCTCGCCTTCCTTGGCATCAAACAGCCACTTCATGGCATCACGTGTAGAGCGAATGCCTGCAAGATAATGCTGCGTTGTAGTAACGTCTTGAACTTCCTGTACGCTATAGCCATTCTTGGCAGCATTCTTCTCTATGCTCTCGGGGGTCTGGTTTGCACTAACGAAAGCACTGAACTTATTGAAGATTGCGCCACGGGTATCCTTAGAATAGTCGATGGTCTTCTTTATGATGGCAGCCGTATACTTGTCAACCATATTACGGCGGTCAAGCACTTCAAGAATGATGTTGCCTTGCGTCATAGTAACGTTCTGGACGGTCTTTGGAGCTGATGTCAGCAACGTGTTGAGATAATGCTTTGTATCATTGTCCATAGATGTTGTGTACTCATACTGACGGGTTGTCATCCATTGCTCTGCACCGTCCTGACCATACTTCTTTGCCAAAGTAGCAAAGTCTGCGCCATTCTGCAAAGCCTTGTATATTGAGTCGGCACGCTGGTGAGCCTCGTCAGCAGTGTTGCCTGCCACTTGGATGGCACGGAACTGTACTGAGTCAGGAAGCTGCTGCTTTGCAACGAGCTTGACTACATTCAATGTATTGTCCTGCTTGTTCTCTACAGGGCCAAGGGTCTGGCCTACAGCCATAGAGTCAATCTTTGCTGCAATGTCAGTCGGGAGGGCTTCCTTGCCAACAGGAATGCCTACGTATGGAACGAGTGAGGTGCTCTTGCGCACAATCTCTGTAGGATCAGCTGCTGCTGTCAAGTCCTTTGCATAACCTGCAAACTGCTTCTGGAGAGCGGCACGGTCAGCGGCGGATGCAAAAATCTGAACATCAACATACTTGATGTCACGGCTCTCTACGAACTGCTGGAAACGAGGCTTAAGCTCATTGTACTTAGCCTTAAGGTCAGCATCGGTAATGTTGACTTTGCTGTCCTGAATGCTTGAATAAGGATAAGAAGCAAGCTGGATGCTGCTTTCCTGGCTTTCCTCATTGAAAGCCTGCTTAGCCTCTACTGGGTTTGAAAGGAAGCAATGGGCAAGCAAGCCATTGTACTTCTGGATGAGAAGCTGCTGGCGCAAGCTCTTTTCAAGATATTTCCAATACTTGTAGATTGTCTCATACTGCTCAGCTGCCTGCGGATTAGAGGCCTTTATCTGATTATACTGAGCAAGGAACTGCTTGAGCTGGTTGGCGTCGAAACGCCCTGTCTGGCGATTGACAAACGGTGTTGAGAGAAGCATCTGGTTTGTACCCTGATTGAGCACGTTCTGCATCTCGCCGTCGGTAACAGTCAGACCAAGCTTGTCACATTCGTTTTCAACAAGCTTGTATTGCACATAGCCTTGCCACACTTGGTCGCGAAGCTGGTTGAGCTGCCCCTCGTTGAGGTTGTCCTGCCCCATGACCTTCATTGCGTCCTGAGCTTCGTCGACAAGCTTCATGAATTCCTCGTAATTGATTTTTTCTCCTAAAACTTCGCCAATTTGCTGCCGCTGGTTGTTGCGAGAAGACTCACAACTACGGAAAGCCTCTTCGGCGATAAAAGCAAACAGGCCTATACCTATGATGACAATCAGGGTGACGCCTTTGCTTCTGATTTTTCCTAATGCTGCCATTTGTTTTTTATGTTTTATTTTTTATGTTTTTCCTATTGTCTGCTAAATGCGTACAAATTTACAAATTAATCGGCAAACAAGTTAATTTTTTACCAAAAATATTCTCTTTAACCACTTATTCAGCCTACCGTGAGCCTTACAAGCTCTATTTTCGTAGCAGTAGTCTTCAGAATCTTGAAACTGTACTTCCCAATTTTTATGACTTCGTTAAGCTTGGGGAAGCTTTGATACTCGTACAGTATGAGCCCGCTAATGGTCATATACTCGTCACTTTCCGGCAACTCCAAGCCAAACATGTCATTCACCTTGTCAATCTCTAGGCGTGCGGAAAGGATGAAATTGCTGTCATCTATCTTATTTGCAATAAGATTGTTGCTATCGTGTTCATCTTGTATGTCACCGAAGATTTCTTCCACAATATCCTCAAGAGACACAAGTCCGCTGGTGCCGCCAAACTCATCAACGACCACGCCAAGGCTCTTCTTCTGTTGAAGGAAAATGCGCATGAGCTTTTGCGCCTGCATGGTTTCGGGCACAAATGGCATTTTGCGTATGCTGTCTTGCCAATGCCCGAGCTTGCGGAACATTTCCTGACTGTGGATATACCCTACAACGTGGTCAATGTCGCCCTTATAAACAACTATTTTCGAGTTGCCACTCTCAACAAATTTCTGCATCAACTGAGCAGTCGTGCAACTGCCCATGTCTACGGCGTTTATCTCTGTACGCGGAATCATGCAATCACGCACCTTTATGTCAGGAAAGTCGAGAGCGTTCTGGAAGATTTTAACTTCATCGTCAACGGCTTCCTCAGCAGTAGCATTGTCTATAGACGACTGTACAAGATAGTCAAGGTCGACCTTTGTAAAGCTGTCTTCTGACTTTTCCTTGTCGATGCTCACGCCTACAATGCGCAACATGATTCTTGAAAGGAACGTCGAGAATTTGCTTATTGGCCACAGCAATACGTAAAAGACGGCAGCAAATGGCGCGAAAATGGCAAAAAGCTTATTGGGGCTGCTCTTGAAGAATGTCTTCGGCAGAAACTCACCCGTAAAAAGCATCACAACCGTTGAAAGAATAGTGTCAAGGGTGACCCTGACCCCAGCATCGAAACCTGCGAATACTGTGGAATCGAAAATGCGAGCGAAAAGGATACCATATACAACAAGCACAATGTTGTTGCCTACAAGCATCGTCGACACAAAACCATTTGGATGGCGATAGAAAAAGCTTATCAGCCTTTGGGAAAACCAGTTCTTATCCTTATCCATCTCGGCAAGCATGCGGTTGCTCGATACAAACGCAATTTCCATACCTGAGAAGAAAGCACTCAGTACCATAGTGATAAGAATCTCTATAACAGAGGAAATTTCAATTTGTTCCACGATTGCAATTAAGATGTATTATTGGTTTCGGACAGGCAATGCCTTAGTTCGCTGGTTCATAAGCATGCTGTCTTGTGCCGCCTTGACTGAATCTGACTGATTTGCAGAGCCACCGCCAAAGTCACTGCTCTCAAAAGAGCCACGAGAATTGGTCACAATATAGTGACTCATTCTTTCATCTGAGCGGAAATAGCTGCCTTGAAGCGTGCGCTCGGGCGTTATAAGGCGAGAAAAGACATAAGAATATAACTCATGTTTTGTCTCGTCCCAAAAAAGCTGCTGGCTTGTAAAGCGCAAGCCGTCCTTAGTCAATATACGAACACGCGAGCGCAATTCCCAAAGACGTTGCTTGTCATAGTAATAGGCTGTATCGCACTGTATGTAACCTTGCACATGGAATTTCTCATCAAACTGTTCAAGAAACAGTCCTTTGTCAAAAATCCATCGAGAGGGAATCCTGTTCTGATTGACTTCCCACCGCTCTGTCACAATGCGGTACTTGATAACGCCTGAATCAGAGATCAAAGTGTTGACACCATAACTCGTCATCATGGCCACAGAGTCGCGGTCGCGTATAGCAGGTGCCGTATGTTCAACCGCCTCTTGGCAAGAAATGGCCATCAAGCTGAATGCCAAAGCAGGCAAGAACATTTTTTTCACAGAAATCTTCATTCCCTTGTGCTTAGATTTAACGTGTTTGCACTTGCCACTTTATTCAACCTTCCACTTTGCAAACCAACGCTCGTTGAAGGTTATTCCAACATTTATGCGGAATGTATTGTCGGTAATAAAGTTCTTTGCAGACTGGCGAACCCATTGAGCACTGATATTAAGCATAGAGCGGTTATTCCAAGAATTGATGATTGGAATGCCAAAGCCCACGCTCGCCGACATTTCTTTAGGCCCGTCATGCCCACTTATATAATAATAAGGTGTTGCATAGCCTACGCCTGCATTATAATGGACACGATCCAAGAAACGACGACTTCTTTCTCCCGGGCAATAATCAACACCTATCACTGCCTTATGCCGATTCTTAAACTGTCCACTGCCATACGTATAAGTGGTGTTTCCATTCTCTGTATGAACCTCCGGCTCTTTTACGTCCGACCATCGCTGCAAGGTGTAATCGGCAGCAATCTTCAACCTGTTTCCATGGTTATACAAAAGTCCGATTGCAACAGTAGTGGGTATCTCAAGTTCAAGCTTTGGCTGATTTTTCCCAGGATAAGCAACTGTATCGCGGACACTGGTTTGGGAGTTGCTCGATATAAGCAACATTGTGGGGTCGCCACCAATCTTATGGCCGGGACTATAATTTGCGGCTATCGTAAATTCGTCTTTCTTGGAAAGGCTGAAAGTGTATTGGGCGCCAATATCAAGCTTATAGCTCTTGGCTTCGGCACTATATTGACGTGAGAGTGTGTTTACCGACGAATTACTGAAACTGTTTACAACCGAACGATTTATGCTACCGTATAGATAGCTGCCATTGACACCTATCGACAAGCCCTTGAACGGCGACCAACCAAGGCCGAGGTAAACTTGATGAAGTCCGCCACTCCCCGAATAGGTGTTTACAGACGAAGTGTTGTTGGGGTCATTAAGTTTTGAAGTATTGGAATATGAATACCCGACATTAGTGTACGGAATGAGACCGAAGCTCAAGCCCAAATGTTTGCGGAGACGGAAAGCAGCCATGACATGCTCAAAACTGGCGCTGCGGTCGTTTTTCTTCACACCATTTTCCTTGAAATTGGTAAACTGCCCGGACATGCCTACATCAAAGATGAAGCTAAGGCTGTCAATATATGCATAAGAAGCAGGATTGAGATAGTTTACCTGATTATGCTCGTGCAAAGCAACCCCGGCACCGTTCATGCCCCTGTTGAAGCCCGACGATTGATCTGCCTGCATGCCAAGGGCAAACTGGCTGTAAGGTGAGTCGGTGCTGCTCTGAGCCATTGCCACTGAAGCTGAAAGCAATAATATTGCAGTTGCAAGTGTATTATGTAATTTCATCTCCTTTATATGCGTTTTTGTGTTTACTTTCTCTCAAGATTTAAAAATCAAGTGCAAAAGTATTGAAAAAAAACGATATAAAAGCACGTTAAGTGAAAATAATAAGGTATTTTTGCAGTGTGAAAGATTATAACACCATTTTAAAGACGCTATGCCTGTCCTTTTATGCCATTATTTCTATTGGCATGAAAGGACAGAATGCCAACATGTCAGTCGAAGAGGCTACCGCTGATTCCATTTCGCAGCAAATGGACAGTGTGGAAATCAGCCTTCTGACCTGCTCGCCAGGCCAGAAGATATGGAGCTTGTATGGACACACCGCCATCAGATATGAAGACAAAGCCCATAACGTAGACTTGGCAATCAATTACGGCATGTTCAATTTCAGACAGAAGAATTTCATGCTGAGATTTGTATTCGGACGCACTGATTATGAGATGGGCATCGAGCCTTTCAGCATGTTTCTCTTGGAATATGCCAAGGAAGGAAGGGGCGTTGTACAGCAAACCCTCAACCTCACAAGAGAGGAAAAGCTCGCCATTACCCAAGCCATTGCTCTCAACTATCAGCCGGAGAACCGCGTTTACCGCTATAACTATTTCTACGACAACTGTACCACAAGGGCTCGTGACATGCTCGCAGAGCACTTGAACGGCAAGGTGGAATACAAAATAGACCAATCGATTAAGGCTACATACCGCCAAATGATTCACCAGTGGAACGAGTCGCATCCGTGGATGAGTTTCGGTTGCGACCTGCTGCTCGGAATAGGGGCGGACAGAGAGACTTATTTTGCGCAGCAACAGTTCCTGCCCGACACATTGCGTAAAGATTTTAGTAAAGCAATGGTCGTCGAACCAGGGGGAATGAAACACGCCCTTGTAGATACTACATTTACACTACTGAAGGTAAATGAGGCAAATGCCGATACCCACAGCAACATTTGGGACACGTTGACACCTTGGAAGGTTTTCCTCGCGCTGTTTATTATCACCATAGCCATCGCAGCCATTGAATATAAGCGGAAAAAAGTTTTTTGGCTTTATGACGTAGTATTGCTCACGCTCGACGGTTTGGCAGGACTTTGCCTTTTTGCAATGATTTTCTCACTGCACCCAACGGTAAAAGTAAATCTGCAAATACTTATCCTCAATCCTTTAAGCATTGTATTTGCATATTCTGTTGGCAACAGCATTGTCAAAGGAAGGTATAGCAAGTATTGGACTTTCATGCTCGCATGTGCCGTTTTGGCAGTAATTGGGCGCGTTTTCCAAAATTATGCCGAAGGAATGATGCTTTTGGCATGTACTTTGGTGGTAAGATGTTTGATTAACAAAATTGTGTATTTAAGAAAAAGTTATAAATGAAATACCTCGCGCTTATATTGGCAGCGCTCACGACAGCAGAGGTGCAAGCTTACGAGCTTGCGCCACGTCTTGTAGTGTCCATTACGATAGACCAGTTGCGCTCTGACTACCTCGAGGCGTTCAATAACATCTATTCGACCAACGGCTTCAAGAAAATTCTTGAGGGGGGACTGGTTTACGAAGGAGCCAATTATCCGTTTGCTCCAATAGACCGTTCATCGGCAACAGCATCGCTTTCCACTGGCACCACTCCATTCTTCAATGGCATCATTGGCGGCAACTGGCTCGACCGTAAGACCCTTCGCCCCACTGGAAGCGTGGATGACGAGACTTACCTTTCATCTCCAGCGAAGTTGCGAACGTCGACAGTCGGCGACGAGCTCAAAGTAAGCAGCCAAGGCAAGGCTTTGGTTTATTCGTTCGCTCCAACTAAGGAAAGCGCAATTCTTTCGGCTGGTCACGATGCAGACGGCGCATTCTGGCTTGACAATGGAAGCCAATGGACAGGAAGTGTCTATTATAACAAGGCACTGCCAGACTGGGTAAGGACGTATAACAGTGAATATGGTCACGTATTCAAGAAGCGCAAAGACTACCAGACAAACGACAACGTAGTCGACATGGCTCTTACAGCCCTACGTTCTACAGAATTGGGCAATGACGCAGTTTCTGACCTGCTCAGTATTACCCTTACTGCTGAAATGCCCAAAGGCAAGGTCACGGGCGACTGGCAGAAGGACATGGCAAGCGTTTATCAAAAGCTTGATTTCTCTCTTGGACGCATTATAACAGCCGTAGAAAACAGGATAAGCCTAAACGAGGTGTTATTTGTGGTCACCTCAACAGGATATACCGAGGAAAAGCCGGAAGACCTTACTCACTATCGCATCCCTACCGGCACTTTCTACATTAACCGTACGGCATCATTGCTCAACATGTATCTTGGCGCAATATACGGACAAGGACGCTATGTTGAGGAATGTTATGAAAACGAGCTATATCTCAATCATCGGCTGATAGAACAAAAGCGATTGTCAATGGCGGAGATTCTTACGCGAAGCCAAGAATTCCTGCTTCAAAACGCTGGTGTAGCCGATGTTTATACAAGCTCACGTCTGCTTGCCGGAAACAATGACATATTGAAAATACGCGGCGGATATAATCCCGTCTTGAGTGGAGACATTATTATAAATATAGCTCCAGGATGGCGCTTACTCAATGAAACTACGCAACAGACATTCACGAGCAGAGCCAGCGTTGTTCCTTTTCCTATAATATTTTTTGGCGGAGGAATAAAACATGAACGCATGTTGTCGCCAGTTACCGTCGACCGCATAGCCCCGACAATAGCCAAGACAATTCGCATAAGGGCACCCAATGCTTGTACTGCCCAGCCTCTTTTCTAAACAAAGAAGTGACAACGAAATGCGTTTACGCCGCAACTGCGTTGTCTTTACAATGTAACCATAGGATATTTATGCCGCAAAGAGGCAACAAATAGGCAATAATCAAAAAGATTAATCGACAAAAGCCGATTAGTCGATAAATTTCCGTAATTTTGCATTTATAAAGAAAATAAAAGAAAAAAGATATGAATTTTACAGGTATTTTAAAATCCATTTTCGGTGACAAGTCAAGCAGGGACATGAAGCTTATCCAGCCACTTGTAGAAAAAGTCAAGGAAGCCTATCCAGCCGTCAAGGCTCTGTCAAACGACGAACTTCGCGCAAAGAGCAAGGAGATACAAAAGTATGTCCAAGACGCGGCAAAGCCTTACAAAGACAAAATGGCTGAGCTTCGAGCCAAGATAGAAGAAACACCTATCGACGAGCGCGAGCCAATATTCAACGATATAGACAAGCAGGACAAAGAGATGCTTGAAGCTCTTGAAAAGGCATTGAACGAAGTGATGCCTGTCGCTTTCAGCATTGTCAAAGACACAGCCCGCCGTTTCAAGGAAAATGAGGAGACAATAGTGACTGCCACCGACTTCGACCGTGAGCTTGCAGCCAACCCCAAGAACGACTTCATAACAATAGACGGAGACAAAGCCATATATCACAACGAATGGACTGCCGGCGGCAACAAGGTAAAGTGGGATATGGTTCATTATGATGTGCAGTTGTTCGGCGGCATTGCCTTACACCAAGGCAAGATTGCAGAAATGGCAACAGGTGAAGGCAAGACCCTTGTGGCAACGTTGCCAGTATTCCTTAATGCCTTGACAGGAAACGGAGTGCACATGGTGACCGTAAACGATTACCTGGCAAAGCGTGACTCTGAATGGATGGGGCCACTTTACGAGTTCCACGGGCTTTCAGTAGATTGCATTGACAAGCATCAGCCTAACTCACAAGAGCGCAGGAAAGCCTACCAATCCGACATCACTTTCGGTACCAACAACGAATTCGGCTTCGACTATCTGCGCGACAACATGGCACTTTCGCCAGACGATCTTGTTCAACGTCGCCACAACTTCGCCATTGTTGACGAGGTTGACTCGGTGCTTATCGATGATGCCCGCACGCCTCTTATCATATCAGGCCCAGTGCCAAAGGGCGAGAACCAAATGTACGAAGAATACCAGCCTTTGGTGGAAAGATTGTATGACGTACAGCGCAAGCAAGCTACAGAGTTGCTCTCTGATGCACGCCAAAAGATTGCAGCAGGCCGCAATGAGCAAGACAAGAACAAAGCTCAGCAACTGCTTGAAGAAGGTTTCCTCAGCCTCTACCGCTCATACAAAGCCTTGCCGAAAAACAAGGCATTGATTAAATTCCTTTCTGAGGAAGGAATCAAGAGCGGAATGCAAAAGACCGAGGAAATCTACATGGAGAACAACAACCGCCGCATGCCAGAGGCTGTAAATCCGCTATACTTTGTCGTCGATGAAAAGCTCAACAGCGCTGACCTAACAGACAAGGGCTTCGACTGGCTTGCAAACCAAGTACATGACAAGAACCTGTTCGTGCTCCCCGACATCGCATCCCAGCTCTCAGCACTGGAAAATGAAAAAGACCTTACCGAGCAAGAGCGCATTGACAAGAAAGACGACTTGCTCAATTACTATTCAGTGCAAAGCGACCGTGTACATACATTACAGCAACTGCTGAAAGCTTACACCATGTTTAACAAGGACGACGAATACGTTGTCATGAACGGTGAGATAAAGATTGTAGATGAGCAAACCGGACGTATCATGGAAGGCCGCCGTTGGAGCGACGGACTGCACCAAGCCATAGAAGCAAAGGAACATGTGAAAGTTGAGGCAGCCACACAGACATTTGCTACCATAACTCTCCAAAACTATTTCCGCATGTACCACAAGCTTGCCGGCATGACTGGTACAGCAAGCACAGAAGCTGGAGAATTCTGGGACATATACAAGCTAGACGTGGTGGAAATCCCGACCAACAAGCCCATTATACGTAACGACATGGACGACCGCGTCTACAAGACCCAACGTGAAAAATATGCGGCCGTAATTGAAGAAGTAGAGAACATGCGTGTCAGCGGCCGCCCAAGTCTGGTAGGTACAACATCTGTGGAGATAAGCGAATTACTCTCACGCATGCTTACAATGCGAAAGATTCCCCATCAAGTACTTAATGCCAAGTTGCACCAAAAGGAAGCCATAATTGTGGCAGAGGCAGGCAAGAGCACTCTGGGAATAGTGTATGTCACAACAGACAACACGGCATTCACCGACCGTCCTTCGGCATTGCGACATGAAACAGAGCTCGTAAACAAAGCCAACGAATCAGCAGAAAGGGTGAAGAATGGAGAGAAGCCAATAAAAGACGTTGATACAAGCCTTGCAGGCAAAAAGCCTGAAACATTGATTCGAAATGAGGAACGTCTGCTTGGGGCTGTAACCATAGCCACCAACATGGCAGGACGTGGTACAGATATAAAGCTGTCTCCGGAAGTGAAAGCTGCCGGTGGACTCGCCATCATTGGCACAACACGTCACGAAAGCCGCCGTGTAGACCGCCAGCTTCGTGGTCGCGCCGGTCGTCAGGGCGACCCCGGTTCTTCTGTATTCTACGTTTCGCTTGAAGATGACCTCATGCGCAAATTCGGCTCTGAAAGAATCGCAAAGGTCATGGACAGACTTGGCTTTGAGGACGGTGAACGTATTGAGAGCCCGATGATTAGCCACAGCATAGAGCGCGCACAGAAGAAAGTTGAGGAAAACAACTTCGGAATACGCAAACACTTGCTTGAATACGACGACGTGATGAACAAGCAGCGTACCGTAATCTACGAAAAGCGCCGCCACGCCCTCATGGGTGAGCGTATAGGCATGGACATTTCCAACACTATTTGGGATCGCGTAGTCAACTTCATTGAAAACAATGACTACGAGGGGGTAAAAGAGCAATTCCTGAAAGTGCTGTCAATGGAAGTTCCGTTCAGCGAGGAGGAATTTGAGAACAGCGATCGTGGCGAGCTTGAGGAGCGTGCTTTCCAAGCCGCAATGGCAACATTCAAACGCAAGACCGACCACATACAAAGCGACGCTTATCCTGTAATAAAAGAAGTCTATGAAAATCAAGGCAACATCTACCAGTTCATACTCATTCCTATCACAGATGGCCGTCATGTAGTTCAGTTGCGCGTAAATTTGAAGGAGGCATACGAGACTGAGGCAAAGAACATTGTCAAGGAGTTCGAGAAGTTTGTAGTCCTTCATATAATTGACGATGACTGGAAGGAGAACCTGCGTAAGCTCGACGAGCTTCGCCATAGCGTACAAAACGCCAGCTATGAACAGAAAGACCCTCTGCTCATCTTCAAGCTTGAAAGCGCAAAGCTTTGGGACACTATGATTGACGACATGAACAATCGCATAACAAGCTTCTTGATGCGCGGGCAGATACCTGTACAGCAGCAACAGGCCCCTGTACAGGAAGCAGCCCCTGTAGAGCACCAACAACGCTACAACGAGCAAAAGGCCAATTTTGACGAGGCAGAAGAAGCTCAAAGGCGTGCGGCAAGCCAAGACACGCGTGAAAGTGCAAGCCAACAGCCCCAACACCGAGCGCCCATCGTCCGTGAGAAGATGCCACGGCCTAACGACCCATGTCCATGCGGAAGCGGCAAGAAGTTCAAGAACTGTCATGGCCGCGGACTTAGGTAACACTATGACCACGCTATAAACATAATACAGGCTATTTCAATGGAGGGTGTATCAGCTTTGATACACCCTTTTTATTTTATATAAAAATCTTTGGTTAGATTTTCATACCATTGAGATCTTTTCCCATCATACATAAGCAAAACCTCTTGACTATCAAAAGTTTCAGGCCTTAACTTCTTGAAAGACAAAAGCACACGCCTCGGCATGCGTCTTTCCACCGTTTTAACCAAGTATTGTCGTGCAAGGAAGAAGCCACGAACAAAAGCCTCTGACGTAAATTTATCAACTACTTCCACAGGTATCACAGCAGAAAGCTCACCGTCTGGCGACAGCCACAATGAGGCAAAGTTGAATATATCAGCGTATGTCAAGCTCGTTGCATGACGGGCAACAGTACGAGCAGACTGTGGAGATGCAAGGCTATTGACAAAAAAAGGAGGGTTAGTCACAATGGTATCAAACTTCGTATGCGGTTTGAAATCCTGCAATGAAGAAACATGAATGCCGATTCTGTCGGCATAAGGGGATGCCAAAACATTTTCAGCAGCCTGTCGTGCTGCAAGCGGGTCAATTTCCACCCCTTCTATATAAGACTCAGGAAAACGCTGAGCCATCATCAAGGCTATGACACCAGTCCCCGTGCCAATATCAAGTATATGTTGCCCTCCATTAGCCCATGCACCAAGCATAACACCGTCTGTACCAACTTTCATTGCGCAGCTTTCTTGGCATATAATAAAGTTTCTGAATTTAAATTCCTCTCGCATACTTTTCAAACGTCAACATGCATGTTTTTATTTTATTCTTCGTACCTTTGCATAGATATATTTTTGACATGACAAGAGAAAATACAACCATTCAAATGTTTGCCGACTATGACGGCGATATAAGCGAACTGCTAAAGATGGGCAGAGAGGGCGAAATGCCTATTCTGGCAACCCGCAACATGGTGACATTTCCAGGAGTGCTTGTCCCAATTTTGCTCGGCAGGCGTTCAAGTACAAATTTGGCAAAGTATTTAGCTAAAGATCCAAATAAGCGCGAATGTGCTATATTTTGTCAAGTAAATCCAGATGTAGATACTCCTAACTTGGAAGATTTATATAATTGTGGAGTATTTGCACGATTAGTGCGCATTGTAGAACTGCCGGGGACTGACAATATAACTGCCATTTTCCAATCGGAGGGGCGGTGCAAGTTAGACAAGATAACATCACACAAGCCTTACATAAAAGGGCATGTCACACCCATACCAGAGATTTTGCCAAATGAAAACGATCGTGAATTTGACTCAATAGCCGATAATGTAAGAACTTCAACAGAAGAACTTATACATTTGAGCACAGACATTCCAGATGAGACGGCAATGACCATAAGGAACATCTCAAACGATGCACTTATGATAAACTTTGCCTGTACGAACCTGCCATTCCCTGTCGAGGACAAAATAAGGCTGCTAAAGTTTGACAATATCAAGGACAGGGCTATTGAGCTTTTAAAAGTTGAAAGCCGTGAAACGCAGTTCGAAAATATAAAGAACGACATTCGACGCAAGACACATGTCGACCTCGACGAGCAGCAGAAAGAGTATTTCTTGCATCAGCAGATGAAAAACATAAAGGAAGAACTCGGCGATGACGCTGAATCTTCCATTAAGGCTGAGCTGGAAAAGAAAGCAAAAGGCAAAGACTGGCCCGAGGCCATAGCAAAGACTTTCAACAAAGAACTTAACCGCCTTGACACATTCAACCAGCAAAGTCCTGACTACAGCGTGCAAATCAACTATCTTGACTTGATGGTGAGCTTGCCATGGAATCTCTGCACAAAAGACGACCTTGACCTCAAGCGAGCACGTACTATACTTGACCGCGACCACTACGGCATGGAGAAAGTTAAGGAACGCATACTCGAATACCTTGCCGTCCTGAAGATGAAGGGCGATCTCAAGTCGCCCATACTTTGCCTATACGGCCCTCCCGGAGTGGGAAAGACTTCACTCGGCAAGAGCATAGCATCAGCCATGAAGCGAAAATATGTACGAGTATCTCTTGGCGGACTGCACGACGAAAGTGAAATACGCGGACACCGACGCACATACGTCGGCGCAATGCCCGGCAGGATTATTAAAAGCATTCAAAAAGCCTGCTCGTCAAACCCTGTATTCATCCTTGACGAGATTGACAAGGTATCGCAAAACCACCATAACGGTGACCCGTCGTCCGCATTGCTTGAAGTGCTTGACCCAGAGCAAAACAACGCTTTCCACGATAATTATCTCGACATAGACTATGACCTTTCGAAAGTGCTATTCATTGCCACAGCCAATGACCTTAGCACAATACCTCGTCCATTGCTTGACCGCATGGAAATAATAGAAGTGTCGGGCTATGTAACTGAGGAAAAGATAGAGATTGGCAAACGACATCTCGTGCCATGCGAATTGAATAACACAGGGCTCAACAAGATTGAGCCGAAGATAAGATTCTCAAAAAGCGCACTGGAAAAAATTATAGAGTCATACACTCGTGAAAGCGGCGTACGACAGCTTGAAAAGCAAATCAACAAGGCTCTGCGCAAGCTTGCCTACCGCAAAGCGATGGACGACACCCTTCCAACAAAACCAATATCGCCAGCCGACATTGAAGCCCTGCTTGGCAAGCCACCTTTTTACCGAGACATTTACCAAGGCAACGAATATGCAGGAGTCGTAACGGGACTGGCTTGGACAAGCGTAGGCGGCGAAATTCTTTTCATAGAGACCTCGCTGTCAAAGGGCAAAGGCGGAAAGCTGACGTTGACAGGAAATCTCGGTGACGTGATGAAAGAGAGCGCAATCATTGCCTTGCAATATGTAAAAGCTCATTGCGATGCATTCGGAATAGACTATCGCATTTTTGACAACTGGAACCTTCACATACACGTACCGGAAGGAGCCACGCCAAAAGACGGGCCGTCGGCAGGCATCACCATAGCTACATCCATTGCCTCTGCCCTGACCCAACGCAAAGTAAGGGCAAAAACTGCAATGACAGGCGAGATTACGCTTCGTGGAAAAGTGTTGCCTGTAGGGGGGATAAAAGAGAAAATCCTTGCAGCAAAACGAGCCGGCATAACAGACATAGTAATCTGCAAAGAAAACAAGAAAGATGTAGAGGAAATACCGGAAAACTACCGCAAAGGCGTGACTTTCCACTATGTAGAAAATGTGCAGCAAGTATGGGACTTCGCCCTTACAGACAAAAAGGTGGAAAATCCCGTTGACTTGACCATACCTGAAGAAAAGAAGAAGAAAAGCATTAGCAAGTTGCGCAAACTATGACAATGCGAGAGTGACAAATATATGGATTTCCAATTACAACATACCGATTCCTACTCTGACGCCCGCGCTGGCATCATAACCACTGACCACGGACAGATAAAGACCCCTATCTTTATGCCCGTGGGAACTGCCGGCACCGTCAAAGGGGTGCACTTCAGTGAGCTTCGCGAGCAGGTTAAAGCCCAAATCATCCTCGGCAACACATACCATCTGTATCTTCGACCAGGCTTGGAGGTGCTGAAAGCAGCGGGCGGGCTGCATGGCTTCAACGGATGGGAACGACCCATTCTTACTGACAGCGGCGGCTTTCAAGTGTTCTCGCTGACAGGCATCCGCAAGCTCAGGGAAGAGGGTTGCGAGTTCCGCTCTCATATAGACGGATCCAAGCATTTCTTTACCCCAGAGAATGTAATGGACACTGAGCGCATCATAGGTGCCGACATAATGATGGCTCTCGACGAGTGCCCACCAGGAAAGAGCGACTACGCTTATGCCAAGAACAGCCTTGCCATGACGCAGCGGTGGCTCGACCGCTGCATAAAGAGGTTCAATGATACGGAGCCGCTTTACGGATACAAGCAAAGCCTCTTTCCCATCGTACAGGGTTGCACATTCAAAGACCTGCGGCAGGAAGCCGCCAAGTTCGTAGCCGACAAGGGAACCGACGGCAATGCTATTGGCGGACTTGCAGTGGGCGAGCCTACGGAGGTGATGTATGAAATGATAGAGACGGTCAATGCCATCCTTCCAAAGGACAAGCCTCGATACCTTATGGGTGTCGGCACTCCACAGAACATCCTTGAAGGCATTGAGCGCGGAGTGGACATGTTCGACTGCGTAATGCCTACCCGAAACGGCCGCAATGCAATGCTGTTCACCTACGAAGGCACTATGAACATGCGCAACAAGAAATGGGAAATGGACTTCTCGCCACTTGACCCCGATGGTTGCGATATTGACCGAATAACGTCCAAGGCATACCTGCACCACCTTTTCAAAGCCGGCGAACTACTTGCCATGCAAATAGCGAGCATTCACAACCTTGCATTCTATCTGCGTCTCGTGACCGATGCCAGACAGCACATCATAGAAGGCGACTTTACGCAATGGAAGCGGGGCGTGATAAACCAACTGGGAGTAAGAAGATAGAAGGTTTGGAGTTTTGAAACAAAAAAGATGAAAAGCTTTAGCAGAATAAAAAAAAACCGCCGCCAATATAAAGCAAGGAGATGGCTTTCACGCCACCCAGCTTGGCTGCACCGTTTCTTCCACTGGATAGCCAACCACACACGGTTGCTGCAACGCACAATGCGGTGGATTGGACGGAAGCTTGGCTTCATGAAGCATCTCAACCCCTTCCGCTACATCAAGACTGTTGACTGGTACATTATAAAGAAGTTCATAGGCACCTACTTCTTTTCAATTGCGCTCATCATATCAATCTCCATTGTCTTCGATGTCAACGAGAATCTTGCGAAGTTTACGCAATACCACGCCCCTTTTGAAGCTATCGTCTTCGACTATTACGCCAACTTCATCCCCTACTTCGCCAACCTGTTCAGCGCGCTGTTCGTCTTCATTGCCGTAATCTTCTTCACCTCAAAGATGGCTGGCAACTCGGAGATTATAGCCCTTCTTGCGGCAGGCATCTCCTTTCGCAGGTTGCTGCGGCCATATATGTTTACGTGCGTCCTCCTTGCAGGGCTTTCCTATTACCTCTCTGCCTACGTCATACCACATGGCACGGTTATAAGGCAAAACTTCGAGTCGATGTACAAGAACAAGAAGAAAAACACGTCGGCGGAGAACGTACAGCTTCAAGTGGCGCCAGGCGTAATAGCCTATATCCAGCATTACGACAACAACGCCAAGCGCGGCTACGGTTTTTGCCTTGACAAGTTTGAGAACAAGAAGCTTGTGTCGCACCTCACGGCAATGGAAATCCAGTATGACACTATCTCCGACTCAAAGTACCATTGGAAGCTGTCAAGCTGGAAGCTTCGCCAGCTGAAAGGCTTGCGCGAGCACATCACCAGCGGGGCGAAGAAAGACTCGCTGATACAGATGGAGCCAACCGACCTGGTCTACTCCAAAGGCCAGCAAGAGACATTCACCTCACCAGAGCTGAAAGACTACATCTCAAAACAGATTGACCGAGGCTCGGGCAACGTGGTGCAATACCAAGTGGAGTACCACAAACGCATAGCTTCATCGTTTGCATCATTCATCCTCACAATCATCGGCGCATCCCTCTCTGCCCGCAAGCGCAAGGGCGGCATGGGACTTTACCTCGGCATCGGCCTTGCCCTCTCCTTTGCCTACATAATGTTGCAAACCATCTCAGCGACATTCGCCATCAACGCCGGCTTCCCGCCAATGCTCGCCGCATGGATGCCAAACATCATCTTCGCCTTCGTGGCGTTCTTCTGCTATACAAAGGCACCCAACTAACAATTGGCGCACACCTGTAGTGCTGCCTGTTGCACAAGAGCCTGCATCGCCGGCTTCCTTTATTTTAAACGAAAGAAAAATGAAATTTGAAGAATTAAACCTCACCGACCACATCCTCGACGCTCTCTACGACATGCATTTCGAGGACTGCACACCAATACAAGAAAAATGTATCCCACCAATACTTGAAGGGCGCGACCTGCTTGGCGTAGCCCAAACAGGCACCGGCAAGACAGCAGCCTACCTGCTGCCCGTACTCTCGAAGATTGACGAAGGCGGCTATCCTAAAGACGCAGTCAACTGCATCGTGATGTCGCCGACCCGCGAGCTCGCACAGCAGATAGACCAAGCCATGCAGGGCTTTGCCTACTGGCTGGACGACGTGTCAAGCGTAGCCGTCTATGGAGGCAACGACGGCAACCGCTACGACCAAGAGATGAAAAGCATGCGTCTCGGCGCCGATGTAATCATAGCCACACCCGGCCGACTCATCTCGCACATTTCTATGGGCAACATTGACCTTTCAAAAGTAAGCTTCTTTGTCCTTGACGAAGCCGACCGCATGCTCGACATGGGTTTCTCTGACGACATAATGAAGATAGCCTCGAAGCTTCCAAAGGAATGCCAGACAATAATGTTCTCAGCAACCATGCCCGACGACATCGAAAAGCTCGCGCAGACACTGCTCAAGAACCCCGTAGAGGTGAAGCTCGCCGTGAGCAAGCCGGCAGAGAAAATAAAGCAGAGCGCATACATCTGCTATGAGACGCAGAAGTTGAAAATCATACAAGATGTCTTCAAGGCTGGCGACATGAAGCGCGTAATCATATTCTCGGGCAGCAAGATGAAGGTCAAGCAAATAAACCAAGCTCTTCAGCGCATGAAGATAAACAGCGGTGAAATGCACTCCGACCTTGAACAAGCTGAAAGAGACGACATGATGTTCAAGTTCAAAAGCGGGCAAATTGACGTGCTCGTGGCAACTGACATCCTCGCCCGAGGCATCGACATCGACGACATAGCTATGGTCATCAACTACGATGTACCACGCGATGCCGAAGACTATGTCCACCGCATAGGGCGCACGGCAAGAGCCGACAGGGACGGCATTGCCATAACCTTTGTCAACGAAGACGACATGTTCTACTTCCACCAGATCGAGAAGTTGCTTGAAAAGGAAATCACAAAGAACCCATTGCCGGAAGGATGCGGCGAAGGCCCCGAATATACCACCACACGTCGTCAGAAGACGAGCGCAAAAAACCGCAGACGCAACGACCGCGACAAGAACGCTCACAAAGACTCAAAGCAGCGCAATCGCCGACAGCGTGGAAACAACGAACGGCAACATTCAGATGGCGAAGGCAAACAGACCGGGCAAACAGAAGAAAAGCAAGGCGAAAAGCGCGGCAAAGCCCAGCAGCAGAGAGGCAACCGCCAGCGCAAGCCAAAGAATGCCAACAACCAACAGCAAAGCAACAACGCCCGTCAGCAAAACGCTGAAAAGCAAGGCAATGAGCAAAATCAAGCAAATACGCAAGAGCAGAAAGCGCGCAGGCAGCGCAGCCGGCACAAGTTTGCCGACAAGCAGCGAGGACAGCAAGCAACAACCAACGGCAGGGCACAAAACGCATCCAATGGCAAGCAGAAAACTCAAGGCAAGACAGAAAGCCAGCAAGGCATGGGCATCAAAGACATCATAAAGCATCCCCTCCGCTGGTTCCGCTCACTTGGCAAGCATTAAGCCAATCTTACGTAAGGCTTGCGTAGCTCTTACGTAAAGCCTACGTGGCTCACTCATAAAGCCTACGTAGCCCACTCGTAAAGCCTACGTAGCCAGCTCGTAAAGAACGGCCCAGAGGAGTTCTTAGCCGACGACCTCTGCACGCGCCTCACCAAGGACACCATGAACG
>CAZEEP010000009.1:116118-116376 GCA_964511295.1 uncultured Prevotella sp. | reverse complement strand
CTGGTTTCATTTTGCAAAGATTACACTATACTATGACATTTCCTCCGCCAACCCGGAAAATCCGCTGACCAAAATAAACCGTAACCGCGAACGTTTTTTTGGTGTCGTCCAAACTAAGTCCTTATAAAAAAAGATGATTCGGAGAACCTGTTTACGCAAGTTCTCCGAATCATCTTTGTCTACTCTGAAATTTCTTTGTCTCAATCTCAATTCTGTGGAATTATCGATTCGACCTTAGTGACTCCGCCAGGATTCAAA
>CAZEEP010000009.1:0-116018 GCA_964511295.1 uncultured Prevotella sp. | reverse complement strand
CCTGGAACCTTCTGATCCGTAGTCAGATGCTCTATTCAGTTGAGCTACGGAGCCAAACCATTAATATGCTAAAGAAAAGAAGTGACTCCGCCAGGATTCAAACCTGGAACCTTCTGATCCGTAGTCAGATGCTCTATTCAGTTGAGCTACGGAGCCATGCTTTTCGTAAGCGAGTGCAAAGGTAATGCTAAAATTTTGAACTGCCAAATATTTTAGCAAGTTTTTTCAACATTTCCTCTTTTGCCTTTACTTCTTTGGCGCAGCTTTATTTCCTTTATATGCCTTATTAAGCCCTGCCACCACCTCGTTGGTGATATCGTAAGCCTTGTCGGCATACAGCAGGTTGTCGCCCTGTTTTGCGAATATCATGCCATACTTTTTGTCCTTGTTATAGATGGCGAGATAATGCTGCAGCGAATCGTGCAAAGCCTTGTTGTATTTGTCTGTTTCAGTCTGGAACTCGGCACTCAGCCTCTGGTTCAGTCCCTGCAAATCGTTACTCTGTTTCTGCAGACCTGCCTGTATTGCCTCAGCCTGCTCACGTGTGTAAGCGTTCTGCTGCACTTTCTGCTGGAAGTTGGCGGCAGCGTTCTGCAGAGCCTGCTGCTTGCTGGCAAGGGTCTTCTGAATGTTGTTGCCTTTAGTCTCGAGTATTTTTGTGTACTCTTTGCAGAATTTATACTGCGTCATTATAGAGTCAACCTCAACATACGCAATCTTGTTGCTAACTGTAGCCGTTTGTGTGGCTGTTGCCTTCTCGTCCATCTTAGGGCTGCTCTTGTCACAAGAAGCCAAGCCGAGAGTTGTTGCGGCTGCTACTGCCACAGATAAAATGACGATTTTCTTCATTATTCCTTATATATTTACCTTATTCTTTTTATTCGTTGTCAATATGTATTTTTTGCAGAGCGCATCTCCCTGTCCTGGTCAATAACACAATGAATGCCACGCTCCTGCATAGCCTTGCTGTCGTGTATGTGATACGATTTAAAACGCCCGTTCTTCAAAAGTATGACCCTTACAGACAACAAAGCCACGGCTATAGCAATTATTAACACCGTCAAGAGCAATGTTTCTATCATTTTTTCCTAAATTTGCATTGCATTTATGCCAATACAGCTGCAAAGATAATGTAAAAACGGCAAAACGCAAAAGAAAAGTAACAACATTTTTAAAAATAAAGCACTATGGCAGAATTAAAACCCGCTCGCGTGTTCGAGCAGTTCGCGAAAATCAACCAAATACCGCGCCCCTCGAAGCATGAGGAGAAGATGATAGACTACCTCAAGAAGTTCGGCAAAGAGCACAATCTCGAAACCAAAGTAGACGAGACAGGCAACGTGCTCATCAAGAAACCGGCAACCAAAGGATATGAAAACCGCGCCACGACCATCCTGCAAAGCCACATGGACATGGTTTGCGACAAGCTCGTGGACGTTGACTTTGACTTTTCAAAGGATGCCATACAGACATATATCGACGGCGACTGGATGCACGCCAAAGGCACTACCCTCGGAGCCGACGACGGCATTGGCGATGCCATTGAGCTCGCCATCCTCGACAGCGACGACATAGAACACGGCCCGCTGGAGTGCGTCTTCACGCGCGACGAGGAGACGCAGCTCACAGGAGCCCTCGGCATGAAGCCCGGCTTTATGACAGGCGACTACCTTATCAACCTCGACTCCGAGGACGAAGGCCAGATTTTCATCTCATGCGCTGGCGGCAGAAGCACAATTGCCACATTCACGTTCAAGCGCGAAGACGCACCAAAGGGATTCTTCTTCATGCAAGGCAGCCTCAAAGGACTTAACGGCGGCCATTCAGGAGACGACATTGAGAAGAAGCGTGCCAACGCTATCAAGATTCTCGCACGCTTCCTTTACAATGAGCAGCAAAAGATGCCTCTGTATCTTGCCCAATGGAACTCGGGGAAGATGCACAATGCCATCCCACGCGACGGAAAGATTACATTCGCCGTGCCCGAAGATAAGAAAGAAGAAGTAAAGGCCGACTGGAACCTGTTCTGCGTTGCCGTTGAAGACGAATTCCACGTCACCGACACACACACGGAGTGGAGCCTTGAAAGCGCAGACGCGCAGACGGTGATGCCCGAGAAAGTGAGCCACAACCTCATTGCCGCCCTCCAGGCTGTCGACAATGGCGTGTTCGCGATGTGCCAGAACAAAAAATTGGCTTGGATGGTAGAGACATCAAGCAATGTTGCCAGCGTGCAAAGCTCTGAAGACAAGGTCGAGATAGTCAGCTCACAACGCTCTAACGTCACAAGCAATCTTGACAACATGTGCAACACGGTAAAGGCAGCTTTCGAACTTGCCGGAGCCAACGTTGAACAAACCGACGGATACCCCGCATGGCAGCCTAAGCACAACTCCAAGCTCCAGCAGATAACCATCGCCACATACAAGAAGTTGTTTGGCAAAGAACCTGTAGTGCGTGGCATCCATGCAGGATTGGAATGCGGATTGTTCTCCGAAAAATATCCTAACATAGACATGGTGAGCTTTGGACCGACGTTGCGCAACGTACATACGCCAGACGAATGCCTAAACATCCCAACAGTGCAGATGGTATGGGATCACTTGCTTGAGATATTGAAGAATATCCCAGAGAAGTAAAGAAAAGCCTGCCATGCGAGGCAATGCCTCGCATGCTTTCCCCTCCCCCAAAGCAAGGGACGGGAAGGGGATAAGAAATAAACTGTATCTTATTTATGAAAAACGTTTTTTCCTCATTATTAATAATAGTGTCTGCCACAATCCTTGCTTCATGCGGCCAATCACACAATGCCAAGGCAAACGTGAAAGCTTTCATGAAAAGCGAAATGCGCATCGAAGACTTTGACGTGCTGACGTGGTCGAACATGAATTCAACATCCCGTCTGACCGACTCTATGCTCACATCCATGCGCAATGCTGCCGAAAAAGAAAAAATGGTGAAAGCAAATCCAGAATATACCAAGCGCACGGACAAGCTGAACTTCATAACGGTAAAGTATGTTGTCGGCAAGGATACCCTTATGAACACTTTCTATCTCGATGACAAGTTACAGGGGGTTGTTGGCGTGAAAAAAGATGCCGTCATTTCAAGATAACTACAAAAAATTGCCCCAATTCACAGTCTCACGACTCAAATTGGGGCTTCTTTTAACCTTTTAAAAAACTAACCTTAACCTATTGAAATGAATCTATGTTGCAAAGTTAGCGATTTGATTGATATCCTGTGTAAAGAAATCCGCAAATCTTCTTTTTAACCATAAAATTTTCCATTCATTTTACATTTTTCCTTCATTTGGCACAATTATTGCATTCCACAAGCCTGAAAAGACACAAAAACAATAGAACAATGAAGAAAGGTAACATTGGGGTAACAACAGAAAACATATTCCCCGTCATAAAAAAATTCCTCTATTCTGACCACGAGATTTTTCTTCGTGAGATGATTTCAAACGCTGTCGACGCTACACAGAAGCTGAAGACTCTTGCGCAAAAAGGCGACTTCAAGGGCGAGACGGGCGACTTGACCGTACACGTAAACCTTGACAAAGATGCAAAGACACTTACCATCAGCGACCGCGGCATCGGCATGACGGCTGAGGAAATAGACAAGTACATAAACCAAATAGCATTCTCAGGCGTGACCGACTTCCTTGAGAAATACAAGGACGAGGCAAATGCCATAATCGGCCATTTCGGACTGGGCTTCTACTCTGCCTTCATGGTGAGCGACAAAGTGGAGATCATAACCAAGAGCTACAAAGAAGGCGCACAGGCTGTACACTGGACTTGTGACGGCTCACCTGAGTTTACTTTGGACGAGACAGAAAAAGCTGACCGTGGCTCAGACATAATCCTCCACATCTCCGACGATTGCAGCGAGTACCTTGACAAGGTCAAGATTACCGAACTTCTCAACAAATACTGCCGCTTCATGCCGGTGTCAATAGCCTTTGGCAAGAAAACTGAATGGAAGGACGGCAAGGAGGTTGAGACTGCCGATGACAATATCATCAACAACCTGGAACCGCTGTGGACAAAGTCGCCATCGACACTGAAGGACGAAGACTATAAGAAGTTCTATCGCGAGCTCTATCCTATGCAGGACGACCCGTTGTTCTGGATACACCTCAACGTAGACTATCCGTTCCACCTCACGGGTATTCTTTACTTCCCACGCGTACACAGCAGCATCGACCTGCAACGCAACAAGATACAGCTTTATTGCAACCAAGTGTTTGTCACCGACCAAGTGGAAGGCATCGTCCCTGAGTTCCTCACATTGCTACACGGTGTCATCGACTCGCCCGATATTCCTCTGAACGTCAGCCGCTCTTATCTACAAAGCGACTCCAACGTGAAAAAGATTTCAACCTACATCACCAAGAAGGTCGCCGACCGTCTACAGCAGACATTCAAAGACGACCGCAAGGGTTATGAAAAGATGTGGGATGACCTAAAGCTCTTCATCACTTACGGCATGCTTTCGCAGGACGACTTCTATGAGCGCGCCAAGGACTTTGCGCTTTTCAAGGACGTAGATGGAAAACACTTCACCTTTGACGAGTACAAAACTCTCACAAAGGACAACCAGACCGACAAGAACGGCGACCTGATTTATCTGTATGCCACAAACACTGACGACCAGTATACATATATCAAGTCAGCACAGGACAAGGGCTACAGCGTGTTGCTGCTTGACGGCCAGCTCGACGCACCTATGATAAACATGCTCGAACAGAAGTTTGAGAAGACACGTTTCTCGCGTGTAGACGCTGACATAACAGACAGGCTCATAGCCAAGGAAGACAACAAAAAGGAAGAACTTGAAAAAGACGACCGTGACAAACTGTCAGAGGTGTTCAGCTCGCAAATGCCAACCACCGAGAAGGCTAATTACAGCGTAGACGTGCAGGCTCTCGGCGAACAGGCGAGTCCTGTCATCATTACTCAAAGCGAATACATGCGCCGCATGAAGGAGATGAGCCAGTTCCAACCCGGCATGAGCTTCTACAACCAAATGCCAGACTCATACATGATGGTGCTCAACTCCGACCACAGGCTTGTGAAAGAAGTGCTTGCCGATGCCACTTCGGCAACCGACGCTGAGCTTAAACCAATAATCAGCGAACTGAAAGGACAGGAGGCACGCCTCGCCGCACTGCGCCAAAGCCAGGCAAACAAGAAGCCGGAGGAGATAACGCAGGAAGAAAAAGACGACCTCCAGAACACAGAAAAGACCATCAACGATGAGCGTGCAAAGAAAAACAAGATTCTTGACGACTATGCAAAAGGCAACAAGGTTGTTCATCAGCTCATCGACCTTGCTCTCTTGCAGAACGGAATGCTCAAGGGAGAGGCTCTTGACAAGTTCCTGAAGAGAAGCATTGAGCTCATTGGCTGATGACAAACTGGCATAGTTGTCTCTATAGGCAAGACGCAACTTGCACAAGCAAAATATAGCAAACATTTTCACTCCCCCCGTCAAAAGCCGCAATTTGGCTTTTGGCGGGATTTCTTTTTGACTTAAAAACTACGTAAAATTACAATAACACACGCTTTTCTGCGTTTTTTAAAACATGAAAAGACTGTGTTTTCTCATCATCATACTCATTTCAGCCGTAGAACTGTCGGCACAGACATTCACGCTTAAGGGGCGTGTCATCGACGAGGACAACAACCCCGTGGAGCTTGCCAGCGTGGCTTGCGTCAGCCAGGGCAAGGCAACCGTCACCTCCCTTAAGGGCGAATACCAGCTCACGTTGCACTCTGCCGACTCGGTTGTCATCCGTTTCTCCATGCTTGGCTATAGCGCCAAAACCCGAGTCCTACGTCGTCCGAAAGGCCCACAGACGCTCATAGTGGTTCTCAACAGCAGTGCCAAGACGCTCGAAGGCGTGGAGATAACAGAACGCAAGATACAGTCAGGACAGACACAGGAATTGTCCAAGGATGCCCTCAGGGGCATGCCTTCCACGACGGGCAACGGCGTTGAGGAGCTCATACAGGCACAGGCAGGCGTATCAACCCACAACGAGCTTTCATCCCAATACAACGTCAGAGGCGGCAGCTTTGACGAGAACTCCGTGTATATCAACAACGTGGAAGTCTACCGCCCCTTCCTTGTGCGCAGCGGCCAGCAGGAGGGCTTGTCCATAATCAATCCTGACATGGTTGACCGCATAAGGTTCTCCACCGGCGGCTATGAGGCAAAATATGGCGACAAGATGTCGTCGACTCTCGACATAACCTATCGCCGTCCTAAACGCTTCGAAGCCAACGTAGATGCCTCTCTGCTCGGAGCCGGTGCCTACGTGGGGTTTTCCAACAAGAAGTTTGCGTGGGCAAACGGCGTGCGCTACAAGACCAACCGCTACCTGCTCGGCTCTCTTGAGACTAACGGCGAATACAAGCCAAACTTCCTTGACTACCAAACCTATATGTCGTTCACTCCAAACAAACGCTGGAGCATAGACCTCATTGGCGACATATCAGACAATCATTACAACTTCAAGCCGCACGACCGGGAGACGCGCTTCGGAACCATGCAGAACGTTAGGTCGTTCCGCGTTTACTTCGACGGGCAGGAGAAAGACCTTTTCCGCACCTATTTCGGCACCATCGGCATAACGCGCCATTTCAGCGACTCTACGTCCATCGCCCTCCTCGGCTCCGCATTCTCCACCAACGAGCGCGAGCGTTATGACATACAGGGGCAATACTGGCTCACGCAGACCGAGACATCGGAGAACCTCGGCGTGGGCACATACTTCCAACACGCGCGCAACTACCTTAAGGGACACGTAGAAAGCATAAAGCTGCTGTTCAAGCATCAGGCTAAGCAGCACAACATAGAGAGCGGGCTGACCTACAAGATTGAGCACGTGGAAGAACAATCGGCTGAGTACGAAATGCGTGATTCGGCAGGCTACAACATTCCCCACACGGGCAAAGACCTGAACATGATCTACAGCCTGCGGTCACGAAACGAGCTCAACGCCAACCGGCTGGAATACTACATCCAAGACACATGGCGTTTCCGCTCGCGCGAAAGAGACGACTCCACAGGCCTCCAGACACTGTACACGCTCAACTACGGCATACGCTTCGCACACTGGAACTTCAACCACGAGTCCATACTCTCGCCGCGCGTGTCGTTGACCGTCATCCCGGCTTTCAACCAAAGCCTCAGCTTCCGCTTTGCCACGGGCCTTTATTATCAGGCTCCTTTCTTCAAGGAACTGCGTGACACCACCACGCGCAACGGCGTAACCATAGCCACGCTCAACAGCAAAATAAAAAGCCAAAGGTCGCTGCACTTCATTGCCGGCATGGACTACCGCTTCCGCTCAGCCAACCGCCCGTTCATATTCACGGCAGAGCTGTATTACAAGTTGCTCGGCAACCTTGTGCCCTACAGCGTAAACAACATGAAAGTAACCTACTATGGCGACAACATGGCAAGCGGCCACGCTGCCGGACTCGACCTTAAGCTCTACGGCGAATTTGTTCCCGGCACCGACTCGTGGATAACGTTCTCGCTGATGGACACGAAGATGAAGCTCAACGGAAAGACCATACCCATGCCCACAGACCAACGCTATGCGGTAAACCTTTTCTTTACCGACTACTTCCCGGGAACCGACAGGTGGCTCATGAGCCTAAAGCTTGCTTACGCCGACGGGCTGCCCTTCTTTGCGCCACACCGCGAGCTGGAGCGCAGCAACTTCCGTGCGCCTTCCTACAAACGTGCCGACATCGGCATGAGTTACCGCATTCTGGACAACGAAGACCGCCACAGCAAGAGCATATTCAAGAATATCTGGCTCGGCGTTGACTGCCTCAACCTTTTCGGCATCAACAACGTGAACTCCTACTATTGGGTAACCGACGTAACCAATCAGCAATACGCCGTGCCCAATTATCTCACAGGAAGACAGGTAAACGCTAAAGTCAGATTCGAATTCTGAGCCATCGCTGTCAACTCCCTTACTTTCACATCATTACACGGCAAAGCTTTTGCCGCCGTGCGATGAAACTTTTACCGCAATGCGAAAAAACTTCTGTCGCAATGCGATGAAGTTTTTGCCGCCGTACGTAGGAGCCACAGACACCATACGTAGAAACCACAGCCGCCGTGCGTATGAATCACAAACGCCGTCCGTAGAAACCACAGCCGCCGCACGAGCACGCTACGACAATAAGTTCAGTCAACAGAAGAAGCCAAAAGTTTCAAGCACCAAGCAAACCCACGAGCAGTGCGCTTGTCGCTGTCCATGAAATGACTGCCCTTGTTCCACTCCAATACACAGTTTTCATTGCCAAGTTGGGCTTTCAGCAATTCATGCTCAGCGCGAATGTTGTCACCCACCAAGGCAAAGGTCTTGTTACGTGTATGTTCCTCACAATCGCCAAGACTAAGGTAAACAGCCTTGGCATTAACAGGGTTTGCAACGGCATAATCGAGCCATCCCTTTATCCAGACCGACGGCGACACAGCGGCAATGGCATCGAAAGAACTTGTTTGCGAAGCAGCCCACAAGGAAAACAAGCCGCCAAGGGAATAGCCGCCAAGCACCACGGGCGACTTGCCGAAACGCTCACGCAAGCCAGGCAGCAAGACGCCTTCTATATACCGCAACGTAGGCTCGATGCCCTGCCCCACTCTTTCATCGCGCGAAACATTCGAGTCGTACCAAGGCATCAAATCCATTGCCCAGTCTGTAACAACAATTCCCACCATAGCAAACGGCACGCCACAGGCGGCATTTTCAATCATCCTTGCCTCACATTCGAAGCCGTCAACCTCGTTTGTATGGAGAATTTGCACCAGCGTCATCTTAGGCTCATCGCCGGCAATGAGCACGCATTGCCGCCCGCCAATATCCTCTGTTTTCTTCATAGCCAGAACAAAATAAGTCTTACGCTTTCAATCTGCCAAATAATTTCCGAAGGAAGAAATACAAATTTTCCTCTGCCCCGAACATCCGCCAACAATAGCGGAAAGGCTTAAAGCCGAACTTCATACGAAGCCTTAAAGGCACGGCACGTATGTCAATGGATTGCCACGCCCGGTGAATCATGTCCATGCCGTATCTGGAGTCTTCCTTAGTCAGTTCACCGTGATGGCAATACCAAAACATATACTGGTCGATGACGTTAAGCCAACGAAACCGTTCGTACATAGCAAGCACTTCCTGCGGCACCTTCAGCTCCTGCAACGTTCGGCGCATACTCATGTTGGCAGTCAAGTAATCGAAGCGGCTCGCGCTGACGCTGTGGGTAACGCTGTCGGGATTCTGACGATAATAATATATGCCTTGGCAGGTTCTTACCTCACCGGAGGCATAATAGTGCAGCCGCGTGGTGTTTTCGTCACTGTAAGTCCTGCATGTCTCGTCATAGGGGAAACGCTTATGAATATCGGCACTTACGACATAAATTCCATGAATGCCCCACGATAGAGACTTCACAAACGCTTCATAGCCGGGCATGGCATCGAAAGACGACATTTGGAAATCCACCTTGCGCCCGTCAGGATAGCAATAAACAGCCTTAAGCAGCACGCAGCCTGTCTTGGGATACACTTCAAACTCCTCAACGGCTTTCTCCAGGCAGTCGTCAGCCATCCAATCGTCACTGTCAAGAAAAGCAATGTACTTGCCGCGTGCCTTGCCCAAAGCCACATTGCGCGCATGCCCCACCCCGCCGTTGCTCCTGAGCCTGACTATCTCTATCCTCTTATCCATTGCCGCATAGTTCAGCAAGATATTATATGAGTCGTCAGTGGAAGCGTCGTCAACGCAAATCACCTGTATGTCTGCCAACGTCTGCCTCAGCAGTGAGTCGAGGCATTGGGGCAAATAGCGCGCGTTATTGTACACGGCAACGAGCACGGACATCGTAACACCTTGGCATTCAGGCTGTGGAGGCTGAGAGTTATTGCTTTCCATGTTTGCAGAATCTATTTTTCAACTTATCCCAAAGATGCGTTTTGCTGTGCAAAATCTTCAACGACACGGCACAAGACGCTAAGGCGGCAAACAGCCCTGCCGACCAATATGCGATGCCGTCAGCCAGCAACGCCACGGCAAGCGCGCCACCGCCTATCGCTATCTGTACAAACGCGTACAACTTTACCTCCTTAGACAGGCAATAGCCATACTTCCAACGGGCATAAGCCACATCAGAGACAAAACTCGCGACAACAGCCACAAGCGCTCCGATACCAGTACCGGTCAACCCGTAAAGGCAGTAGCCTGCGACTACACAAGCCACAAAGGCAACATCATACACCGCCTCAAGCAGAAGGTAGCTGCGCGAGTCGCCACGAGAGAGAGGGATATACTCTATCGGCAACATCATGGCGCGAACATACATTGCCATGACCATAAACTTCATCATGCCTATTACCGGCATGAACTTGCCGCTGTAAAGCATTGGCAAAAGCAAGGGCAACCCAATGAGGAAAAATACGAGCAACGGCGAAATCAGCAATAAAGACACCTCCACTTGTTGGTTTACCGTGCGGTTAAGCTCTACTCCAAGGCTGCCAATGCCGGACAGGCGTGGGAAATAATCGGTCTCCATAGCCGAAAACACCATGCCTGAATAGGTCATGGTCATCACGAAGCCAGCATTATAAAGCCCCACAGATGCAAGGTCGCCAACATTATTAAGATATGTACGAACCAAGAACTCGGCTCCGCTCCCCAATATTCCGGCAATGACAAAGGCTACTCCGAGCTTCATCATTCCACCCCCTTCGCCGAAAAGCTTGCTTGAAAACTCAAGCCGCAAAGGATAAAAACGGAAAGAGCAACCTATGGTAAGCAGGCATTGAGCCACGGCAAGCAACAAAAAGGACGGCACTATGCCTGCCTGCCCAAAGAAATAATAGACTGGCACAGATATTACCAATGCCGAAAGGACATTGTAAACAGAGACCTCTGCCAGGCACCGAAGACGCCGGGTGGCTTTCAGGATGGCAGTTTCGCCGCCTGTAATTGCCATCAACGCCACCACAGGCGAGAGCAGAACAAAGTGGAGCGTATGGTCGCCCCACGCAAACGTCCACTTGTTGAGCAGCGGAGAAAGCAGCAGGCAAACGACAAGTCCTAAAACTGCCGTGGCGATACTCCACAACCTTATAATCTTTATCTCACGATTTAGCCTGTCGGCGTTGCCACTGTCAAAAGCCTGTGAAAGATCCTTTACCGCGCTCATCGGCAAACCGAGATTGGTGGAGTCTGAGACAAGCTTTATGGTGGAGTTGAATAGCGATACCAAGCCCATGCCATCCGGGCCAAGTATCATAGCCACAAGCTTATTGCGCACTATCCCCACAAGGATGTTCAACCCTTGCACGCCGCCAAACAGGCTCGTGTATTTTAGGATATGCGAATAGGAATTGTCCTTTTTAGTTTTTACCATCATAAATCTTAACGCCTGTTTTGCCGTTTTATTACCAATAAATACACAGAGTGATGAAATTATTTGTATCTTTGCATTGTCATTTATCATGAAACTCAATATTATAATACCCGTATATCAGGCAGAACATACGCTTCGCCGTTGCGTTGACAGTTTTGCAAGCCAGTCGTTCCGCGATTGGCAGATGTTGCTTGTCGACGATACCTCTACCGACCGCAGCGGCTCTATATGCGACGAATACGCGCGCACCGACCAACGCATCAGGGTCATACACCTAAAGCAGAACTCCGGACTCAGCGCAGCACGCAATGCCGGTCTTGCCAAGGCAAAGGCAGAATACATTACCTTTGCAGACAGCGACGACTTCATAGCTCCCAACACTTTGAAGGAGCTCATGGAGGAAATCGCCATACATCCCGACTATGACATACTTGAATATCCGGTATATGAGCATTTTGGCAGCAAAAGGCAAAGACTGCTGCAATTCCGCAAACAAGAATATACCGATATGAAAGAGTATTGGCTCAAAGGCAAAGCCTACCAACACTCCTATGCTTGCAACAAGATTTACCGCAGGGACGTTTTACGAGGCATGCGCTATCCGGAAGGCAAAACCTTTGAGGACGCGTTTATGCTGCCACAAATTCTTAAGCATTGCAAAATAGTGGCAACAACTGATGTAGGCCTATACTATTATTGGTTCAACGACACAGGCATCACTAACAATGCTTCATTCGAAGACAATAAATGCCTTTTGGAGGCACACCTGCAAGTAATCAAAGAACTGCATCCGACTAAGGAAAAGCTAAACTTCAAAGGATATCTGGAGCCTGCATTTGCCGATTACTACGCCTATGCATTGAACATACAACTGGACGTAACAGATAATGCTCCATCGCTTCAGGACGCATTAAAACTCCCAACCCTGCCATACCGGCAGACATTTAAGCTAAAAATGCTTCACCTCATAGGCATCAGACATTTATGCCGGCTACACAGAATATTCCGCAAGTTTCACAATCCGAGGGCATGACCAATATCTTTATTTCATTCATAGTCACAGCCTATAATATCCCGGCAAAGATGCTGCGACAATGCATAGGCAGCATCTTGAAGCTACCGCTCAGCCATGAGCAAAGGGAAGTGATTGTTGTAGACGACGGTTCAGAAATTCCTGCCATAAACTGCCTTAAAGACATTGCAGAAGACATTATCTATATACGGCAGCAGAACAAGGGCTTGTCAGAGGCAAGAAACACGGGAATGGAACACGCATCAGGACTATACATTCAGTTTGTGGACGGAGACGACTGCCTGTTGCCAAAACAGTATTGCCACTGTCTCGACCTGTTGCGGAACAATACTTCCATAGATATGCTTATGTTCAGCCATACAAGCAACATAAATAGTCATTCAATAGCCAGTTTCAACGGCCCCACGACAGGTACTAAACACATGCTCTTAAACAACCTGCGAGGTTCTGCTTGGGGGTACATTTTCCGCAGGACTATGGCTTTGAACCTGCGTTTCACAGCAGGAATATACCATGAAGACGAGGAATTCACCCCACTACTTACGCTTCGGGCAAAATGTCTTTACACCACCTCGACAAAAGCCTACTACTATCGCCAACGCAGAAGCTCTATCATGCACAGCCATGAAAAGCCCCACAACGACAAACGACTCGGAGACATGCTCATAGTCATCAGGCGGTTACAAATGGTACAAAAAAAACTTACGCCAAAAGAACGTGAGGCATTAGGCAGACGAATAGACCAACTATCTATGGACTATCTGTATAACGTGATAGTATTGACCAAAAGCTGGAAGAAACTGGAAAAGGCAAAAACCTCTCTGGTAGATTTAGGGCTCTACCCTCTACCCAACAAAAGATATACCCTAAAATATTCACTTTTCAGAAAACTATTGTAAATGAGGATACTTCTTTTAGGTGAATACAGCAACGTCCACGCCACTCTTGCCAAAGGATTGCGGGAGCTGGGACATAAGGTTACCGTTGTCAGCAATGGCGATTTCTGGAAAGACTATCCACGGGATATTGACGTTAGCCGCTCGTATAATAAACTTGGCGGGCTGAAACTTATGGCAAAAATCATAAGCCTTCTGCCAAAAATGAGAGGATATGACATTGTACAAATAATCAATCCTGTCTTTTTTGAAATTAAAACAGAAAGGATTCTGCCCATTTATAAATACTTGCGCAGGCACAATGGCAAGATTATTATGGGAGCTTTCGGCATGGACTACTATTGGGTTCACGAAAATATAACAAGGTTTCCTCTAAGATATTCAGACTTTAATTTTGGCAACACATTACGCACTGATGCCGAAGCAATGAAAGAGCGCAAAGACTGGATAGGCACTGAAAAAGAAAAGCTGAACAAATACATCGCCCACGACTGCGACCATATTGTAGCCGGCCTATACGAATATTGGGCATGCTACAAGCCTTTATTTCCTGACAAGACATCGTTTATCCCTTTCCCTATTGCGATTAATAATGGCAAGGACTTTAGCAACGCAATTAGCATAGAGCCTCAAACCATAAAAATATTCATAGGCATAAGTAAGAGCCGAAACCATTACAAAGGCACAGACATAATGCTTTCGGCAGCAAAAGCCATGAAAGAAAAATATCCCAACAAAATAGAACTGCAAATAGCAAACGGGGTGCCATTCAACGAATACGTAAAGATGATGCAAGGCTCGGATGCCATTCTTGACCAGCTTTACAGTTACACTCCTGCCATGAACGCGCTTGAAGCAATGAGCCACGGCGTAATAGTTATTGGCGGAGGCGAAGAAGAAAACTATGATATACTTGGAGAAAAAGAGTTGCGGCCTATCATAAACGTACAGCCAAGCTTTGAAAGTGTCTGCCACGGGATAGAGCAGCTATTGTTGCATCCCGAACTAATACCTATTCTAAAGCAGCAAAGCGTAGAATATATACAAAGGCATCATGAGTATAAAAAAGTTGCAATGCAGTATCAACAATTATACTTAGAATAACAAAGGACACTTGAAAAAAGCATACAACCAATAAAAATTGTCATGTTTTGTTTGCCGATTACGAATTTATAATTACTTTTGCACCGCATATAGAAATAACATTATGAAAGATAAAAAAACTGTGACACTAAAGACTCTGACAAAGAGCAATGTTTGGGATTTGCAGGAGAATGACGTATTTCGCATGTGGGAGGCTGCCGAGAAAGACACCGACCTCAAAGACAACATGCGGCGTTATACCGACATAATCCGCTCAGCTTTCGAAGTAGAGGATGTTAAAGTTGACAAGCCAGAAATAATTAAGAAAATTGAAGCACGCGGTTTCAAGGTTGGGACTATACGTACCGATGGAGACAATAAAAAGAAAATAGCCATAAAGAAGCGCTCCATAATGCGCGTTACCGACCTTACCTATGAGAATATACGCCACATATCGGCAGCAAAGCTTATAGAAGTACTTGACCGTAACTTCGGCGGAGGATGGGATTCGCTGCCACAAAGCATACAGGACATCATACAAAGAGGATTTGACATATCAACCACGACATTGCCTGCCGACCGCCTACACAAACCTGGCGGACTATACGAGAAATTGGTTGGCGACGGCTATGAAGTCTTGGAAATACCAAAAGGCTCATGGACAGAAGCAATATTCGCAAAGGAAAAGCCAATAATAGAAGAACTGCATGTGTCCTTGTTTGATGACGACACACTTGAGTCTTCATATCAAGACAACGACGATGAGGATGCAGACTCAAAAGCTAACATCCATCAGGACGACGATGATGACGATGATGCTTTTGACGACGACAAATTGACAGAAGAAAGCTATCGTACAACGTACGAGACAAGCCCCGACGAGCTTAATTATGAAGCTGAGGAAATAAGCGACGACTCTGAAGAAGATTATTAAAAAGCAATGGGGATACGCTTGATTCTATTTTAGGCATATCCCCCTTGTTTTTACAAAAAAACTATACAAAAAGCCATTCCCCATCATTAGGAGAATGGCTCTATTTTGTAATCCACATTCCTTCAAAGGAAAGGTTGGGGAGGCTCATTTACTTTTTGAAGAAATCCTTTACAGCCTCATTAGGAACCATCTGCTCATCAAAGATATAAGCACCAGTCTTTGGGCTCTTCACCATTTTGATAACCTTTGAATAAGCACGTCCATCTGTGCTACCTTCATGAAGGGTAGCGACCGCTTTCTTTGCCATAGTCTTTTATCTTTAATTCGTTTACTTAATCTCCTTATGCAAAGTCATCTTCTTGAGGATAGGATTGTACTTCATCAGCTCAAGACGACCCGGAGTATTCTTGCGGTTCTTCGTGGTCACATAGCGGCTTGTACCAGACTGACCCGAATTCTTCATCTCAGTGCATTCGAGAATGACCTGAACTCTATTTCCCTTAGCTTTCTTTGCCATGGTTATTATTCTCCTATAACTTTAATGTCTTTCCAGTCGCAATAACCCTTAGCAACGGCCTGCTTGAGAGCTGCATCAAGACCAACTTTATTAATAAGACGGAGACCAGCTGCGCTAATCTTCAGTGAAATCCAGCACTTCTCTTCTACATAGTAGAACTTCTTGCTGAACAGGTTTACATCAAAGCTCCTCTTTGTGCGATGCTTTGAGTGAGACACATTGCAACCTATCTGTGCCTTCTTGCCGGTAATTTGACAAATCTTAGACATTGCTATTCTTTGTTTTTACTTCTTTTTACTTCTTATTCCAAACAGTGTGCAAAGTTAATAAAAAAAAACGACGTTACCCAAGCAAAACTTGAATAATGTCGTCTTTTAAGTATTTTTATTACTATTATGCCTTTATTCCTCAACTTGTGGAGCATGCTTTTCCTTATAATACTCTATGAAAAGCCGCAGAGCCTTGTCCGTAGCTATGGTAAGATTAAGGTCGCGCCCAAAGTCATCTGTCAGTTTAAACGTACGGACATCATCCTTTGAGCCATAACCCAACCAAATTGTACCGACAGGAATTGCAGCCGTTCCTCCTGTTGGTCCTGCCACCCCTGTAGCCGATATGGCATAATCACAGTTGAGCGCCCGGCAGGCTCCTATTACCATTTCCTTGGCAACCTCCTCGCACACGGCCGTTTGCTCCTCAAGCACTTGGCGGGAAACACCAAGAATATTCTCTTTCACCTCATTGGTGTATGAAACTATACCGCCTTTAAAATATTGAGAAGCTCCGGGCACCGCGATTATTGCCTCAGAAATGCGCCCTCCTGTACAGCTTTCTGCTGTACCAAGCGTGTTGCCTGTATTATAGAGGATTCCCTGTATCAGATGGCTTAATTGTTTTGTTTCAAGATCCATAAAACTGTTTTTATTTGAATGTTACCTTTGAGAATGCAGGAGCATCAATAGGGCAAAAGTCATGATCAAGATATTTTAAATATCCCACAATGCCTATCATAGCGGCATTGTCAGTAGTATAACTAAATTTTGGAATATAAATAGTCCAACCATACTTCTGAGCATGTTCGCGGAACGAATTGCGCAAGCCATTATTGGCAGACACTCCACCAGCTACCGCAACGTGCTTTATGCCAGTTGTCTTGACAGCAAGGCGCAGTTTCTTCATTAATATGTCTACGATGGTGTGCTCGAGACTTGCTGCCAAATCTTCTTTATGATGCTCTACGAAGTCCGGGTCGTCGTCAACCCACTTACGCAGATTATACAGAAACGAAGTTTTCAATCCGGAGAACGAATAGTCCATGCCAGCGATGTTGGGCTCAGAGAACTTGTAAGCCAAAGGGTTGCCCTTGCGTGCCAGTTTGTCGATTATAGGCCCGCCAGGATAGCCTAACCCCATCACTTTGGAGCATTTATCAATTGCCTCGCCTGCGGCATCATCTATTGTCTGCCCAAGCACTTCCATGTCGTTGTAAGCATTTACCTTCACGATTTGCGAATTTCCGCCAGAAACAAGAAGGCAAAGGAACGGGAACGGAGGCATATGGCTATCGTCGTCGCTCTCCTTGATAAAATGAGCCATTACATGTCCTTGCAAATGATTAACATCAACAAGAGGAATGTCAAGGCTACGGGCAAAGCCCTTTGCAAAACTCACTCCAACGAGCAAAGAACCCATAAGCCCGGGGCCACGTGTGAATGCGACTGCCGACAATTGCTCTTTTGTAATGCCGGCACGCTTAATAGCCTGGTCGATGACAGGCACCACATTTTGCTGATGTGCCCTCGACGCCAGCTCCGGCACTACACCTCCATAGGCACGGTGCACTTCCTGCGAGGCCGTGACATTACTCAATAATACGCCATCACGCAACACTGCCGCAGACGTATCATCACAACTACTCTCAATACCAAGAATACAGATATTTTTCATGGCTTCTTATTCCGAAAGTATTTCTACACCGTGCTCAGTCATGAGGAAAGTATGCTCCCACTGTGCCGATGGTTTTTCGTCAGCAGATATGACCTCCCAACCGTAAGGGTCGTCTTCATCAATAAACACTTTCCAATCGCCCATGTTTACCATAGGCTCAATGGTGAATGTCATGCCAGGCACAAGCATCATGCCCGTGCCACGATAACCATAGTGCAAAACTTCAGGTTCCTCATGCATTGCCAAGCCCACACCATGCCCGCAAAGGTCACGTACCACGCCATAGCCATACTTCTCGGCATGCTTTTGTATTGCATGGCCTATGTCGCCAACAAATCCCCACGGTTTGGCAGCTTCGGCACCAAGGTCAAGGCATTCCTTTGTAATCCTAACGAGTTGTTCTTTCTCAGGGGTTGTCTTGCCGCCGACAATAAACATGCGCGAAGCATCGCCATAGTAGCCATTATAATCAAGTGTCATGTCAACATTGACAATGTCACCAGGCTTTAAAATATCCTCTTTCTTTGGAATGCCGTGACAGACGACCTCGTTGATTGACGTGCAGACAGCCTTGGGAAATCCCTCGTAATTTAGGCATGAAGGATGACAATGGTTCTCCTCACAATATTTCATTACCACGTCGTCTATGTCCTGCGTGCTTATTCCAGGCTCTATCATTGCTGCTACGGCATCAAGGCATCCCGTATTTAACTTGCCAGCAATACGTATGCCTTCAATTTGCTCAGGCGTGCGAACCATATCGCGAGTAGGTACCAATTTGCCTCTGTTCTCCCAGTGCATCACTTTTTTATCAAGCTCGGTGACAGGCTGCCCTGAGATGCAGTGCCATCTTTTCTTTTTGCTAAACTTCATTTTTATCTTATAATATCAAGTGCAAAGGTAATACTTTTATCCGTCATTACTTGTTCTTGCCCTTGTTTTTTGCTTTCTTGGCTTCTTCAGCCGCTTTCTGTTCTCCTATCTTCTTGCTCAAGGCATAGGCATCATACAACCCCAGCTCGCCGGCACGGCTGAGGTCTTGCTGAGCCTCAATTATTTGTCCGGCATAATAGCGGGCTATGCCACGATTATAATAAGCTTGCGCCAAACGTGGGTCAAGCTTCACGGCACTTGTATAGTCGTCGATGGCGCGACTGTAATTCTTTTCCTTGGCGTAAAGATTTCCACGATTATAATATATGTAGGCGTTGCGCGGAGCCAACTGTATTGCCATAGCGAAGTCGCCTTCCACCTGCGAGAGTTTCATGGTAACCTTCTGCCCCTTAGACTCCTCATAGTCGTTGAGCAGTTGCTGACATACGGCGCGCTCCCAATGCCCCATTGCCGACACCGTGTCTACCGACAGGTAATCGTCAAGATCAGACAATGCGTCACTATAGTTTTGAGCCTCAGCATAAGCCACCGCACGCTGCAAAAGCAACGATGCCTTCACCTTGCGGTCTTTTTCGTCATTAATGCCTGCTGTGAGAGCGTCTATGAGCTGGAACACTTGCTTCGACTGCACATCTGTCAAGGCTTCCCAGGTCTGATTGCAAGTAAGGTTGAGCTTGCGCAACGGATCCATCTTCGAGTTGAATCTATCCAGCTCCGTATCAAAAGCCTGATAGCCCTCTACAGCGTTCTTATAGGTGAAGTAAGACAATTGATACATCGGCAAGAAAGCTATTTCAACGTCACGGTTCTGAACAGATCCGCGGATGCCTCCGCTATAATCATGATCAACTTTCGGCTTGTCCTCAACGACTATATCATTGTATTTATTCATGTCAATCTCCGAACGCTTGCGCACTTCCTTTAGCTTCTCCTTGCTCCAGCGTTGCTGTACGCCTATATGCTTGTCCATCTGAGCCCTTAAGATACGGAATTCGTCGAGTTCAGCCTGGTTTTTCATGCCCAGCCGGCGATAACAGTTTGCCCTTGCCGCCAAACCTGTCCAGAAGTTCGGGAACTGATTGATGACTGTAGTATAATCGCGGATAGCCGCCCGTAGATTGCCTATGCGGTCGTTGAGCAGTCCTCTGTTATAAATAGCCATAAAGTTTTGTGGCTCCATTTTCACGACGAAATCGAAGTCTTCCACAGCCCTGTTGTCATCGCCAAGCTGCACACGCAGCAATCCTCTGTTATAATGCGCAAGGAAGTTCTGCGGGTCAAGGTCTATAGCCATGTCATAGTCGGCCATTGCTCCACGAAGATTGTTGGTGTTGATGCGAGCCAAGGCACGGTTCACATAATTATTGACCGTCCTCGGTCGCAAATGAATGGCCCGGCTAAGGCAAGAATCGGCATTATGCCACTGCCTGCGATTCAGGGCAATATACGAGCGCGTAGTCCAAGCCTCAGCATTATAAGGGTCGATGTCAAGGCTTTGGCTCAGCCATTTGTCGGCTTCGGTAGTATCTTTTTTTTCAAGATATATTTCAGCTTTAAGCGAATAGGCGGCGGCTATTTTTGACCAACGCTTTATGATAGTGTCAGCATCAAGCAGGGCCTGGTTATAGTCTTGGACATTCATGCGGCAGATAGCCCTGTTCACCCAAAAGCTTGAAACCGAAGGGTTCAAACGTATGGCCTTGTTATAGTCGGTTATTGCATCCTGATACTTATCTTGCCTTATACGTGATATTGCCCTAAGGTCAAAAATCTGCTCTATGTAAGGATTAAGGTCTATTGCCTTAGTGGCATCGCTCTCGGAGCCAATATAATCGTCAAGATAAAACTTAGCCACGGCCCTGTCATACCACGGCAGCCAAAGGTAGGGCTTCAACGCAAGAACCTTATTGAAATACTGTATAGAAAGCACATAGTCCTCATAATGCAAAGCCACCTCACCATTCATAATGAGGCGATCAACGTTATATTGAGCATTAGCCTTGGTGCCTGGGAAAACAAGAAGCAAAAAAACAAAAATACTCCCTAAGCCCTTCCGCAGGAAAGGGTGTTGATTACAGGAAAAATCATCCCATTTACCAATCATATCCATTTTCATTATGATTCATTATGAATTAGCCTGTTGCGGAATCAATTCCGCATAAAACACATTTACAACACCCTTTTGACTTTGTATATACGCCGCGTATGAGAGCTACGTACGGCGTGCAAGGAAGTTACGTACGCCCTACAAGAGAACTACGCACGCCGTATAAGGAAGCCACATACGCCGTACGTAAGAGTTACAAACGCCGCCTTTGACCTTGTTTTCCGCCGCATACGCCTCGCCTTCAGCTCTCTGCTTTTCCGACAACGAGCATTCACACCTGCCCTACTTGCACACAGGCTTTGTGCGGTAGCTTGCCTTAAACTTTCCTTGGATTATATTGCGCAGCTTATTGCGAATCATTTGCTTACGGAAAGGAGTAAGACGGTCAACGTACATCACGCCATCCAAATGGTCAAACTCGTGCTGCATGACACGTGCCAAATAGCCGTCAACCCATTCATCGTGGGCATCAAGGTTCTCGTCGAGATATTTCACACGCACACGCGACGGGCGCTTGACATCTTCGCTCAGCCCTGGTATAGAGAGGCATCCCTCCTCCATGTCCACCTTGTCTGCTTTGGAATCAATCTCAACGACATGAGCATTAATGTAAGCATGACGAAAGTCTGCATACTCCGGATATTCGTCTTTAAGAACATCAAGGTCAATGACCACAACACGTATGCTCTTTCCAATTTGCGGAGCCGCGAGCCCAACGCCGGAAGACGCGGCAAGCGTTTCAAACATGTCACTAAGCAACTGCTTTAAATCGGGATAATCGGCGGGAATATCTTGCGCTACTTTTCGCAAAACGGGCTGGCCGTATGTATAAATAGGTAATATCATCTTTTAGAGTTCATGTAATCCTGAAGAATGATAGTGGCACTCACTTCGTCCACTAATCCTTTATTCTCACGTCTTGCCTTTTTCTTCACGCCACTATTGACAATTGCCTTGTGGGCAAGAACCGACGTAAATCGCTCGTCGTAATATTCAACCGGTATTGTGGGATTAGCCTTGCGCCAGCGGTTTACAAAGTTTTCCACTCGGGCAAGGTTTTCTGACGGCAAGCCGTTGGTTTGCATGGGCTTGCCTACAACAATCCTTTCGACCGTCTCATGCTGCGTATATTGCATGAGAAAGTCGAAAAGATTCTTTGTCTCTACCGTGGTAAGGCCATTGGCAATTATCTGCAACGGATCAGTAACGGCCAATCCCGTGCGTTTCTTGCCATAGTCTATAGAGAGCACTCTACCCATTGCAAAGCATTTGGTATCAAGAGCTAAAGTTAAAGGCCGGCACATCTTTCTGCATCAACCCTTAACCCATGTCTCCCAACTCCAAGTTTAAATTATTTTTTATACAGAAGCCAAGCGTCGCTGTTCTTGTTGAACTTGCTTCCACGTATGGCATTACGGCTTTGAACCGCCTGGCTCTTGTCGGCATAAGTACCCGACACAACGCGATACATGTTCACGTTCGAGTTGTAGACAATCTGAGCATCGTACCCAGCCTGCTTTAACAGGCTCTGCAAGCCTGCTGCATTAGATTTTAAGCTGAAAGAACCTACCACCACACTGTACTGCTGCAAGCCTGCTCCGTCAATAACCGTAACGTCCTCTTGGCGTACCGGCGTGTTGTCAGCGTTCGTAACAGTAGTTTGGTTTGCCTGCTTTGTTACAAGCGGAGTAACTGTAGCAGCCGACTGGTCATTCTGTGCGGTAGTGGCACTGTTTTCCTCCTGTGCCTTAGCCTTCTCGTATGCCTTTTTGTAAGCGCTCTCCTGAGATTTGCAACTTGTAAAAGCGAAAGCCACGCAAAGGGCCGCGCCTAAAACCATAATTTTATTCATGCTTCTTATTCTTGTAAATGTTGTTAATGTTTTGCTCCTTATAAAGATTAAGTCCTTTTGAATTGCGAAATTACAAAATTATCCACAATTAGCCGTCCAAAGGCCGCATAAAGTTTGTTAAATGAAAAAAATGTAGTTTTTTTAACAGAAAAAGCCTCCGTATTTCATTCATAATCTCTATATTTGCAATATAAATTCAAACTCATAAAAAGAAAGGACATAAACTATGAAAACATTTGGCTACATTGCAACTTTTTTGGGCGGTGCAATAGCAGGCACGGCCATCGGTTTATTACTTGCCCCGGAGAAAGGTTCAGACACCCGTACCAAAATAGCCGGTGCCGTGGATGATTTCTGTAAGAAGCATGACATCAAGCTGAACCGCAACGATGCCGACGACCTGGTGGATGGCATCAAAGAAGCCGTCGACGGGGATATTGCATAAAGTGAGGAGGTAAGAGCTATGGGTGAAGAATGAAGGATTCTTCACCCATAGCTCTCAGTTCCATCTCATTCTTGATTATAAGATTATGTTTTCAAACGACCAGAACATAGAGACTATAGGCCAGTTGGTAGATACATTGAAGCATTATTTGGAGCTTCAGAAAGAATATGTCCAGCTGTCAATGGCCGAAAAAACGGTAAGAGTTCTGACTGCCATTGCTGTCACTACCGTCGTGTGCCTGCTTGTCATGTTCATTCTGCTTTCCCTAAGCTTTGCCGCAGCATTCGCCTTAGAACATGTCGTGGGTCAAGTAGTGGCGTTTGCTATAGTTGCAGGTTTTTACATTGCATTATTGCTGCTGTTTTTAATTTTCAGGAAACAGTGGATAGAAAAGCCTTTAGTAAGATTTCTCGCAGGACTGCTGCTAAGTTGACGGACACGAACGACAAGAATACAAGCTTCAAGATTAATAATTAGCAGAAAAAATATTGAAAATGGCAGAAAGTTATTCCACACTGGCTACGTATAGCACATTAGAAGAAATACGTATGCGCAAAGCACTATTGCTTAAAGACATACAGAAAGACAGCGAAAAGATTGACCTACAATGGCACTCGCTTTTCAGAAAGCCTCAAGGCCTTTCAAAAGCCGTAGCACCTTCAAAACGCATAGGCAGCTTTATGAATATGGGTGCCGGATTTCTCGACGGAGTACTGCTCGCATGGAAATTGTATAGAAAATTCAAGAAATAGGCACATCTTATATTATAGCTTAAGGTCATTATGGAATCACAAATCCACCGCTAAACTTCTATTTCCTGTCCGTCATAAGCTATTTCAAAGCCTTCGGGTAAACGGCTGTTTGCTTCATCATAAAGACCAATCTTATGAGTCACATGCACAAAGAAAGTGCGGCGTGCTCCAACTTTTTCCGAAAAAGCTATGGCTTCCTTTACAAGCATGTGGCTATGGTGAGGCTTTTCCCAACGTAGCGCATTGACAACGAGCGTTTTTACTCCCTTTAAATAACTCAACTCACTTTCATCTATAGCCTTCATGTCGGTGATATAAGCAAAATCACCAAACCTATAGCCAAGTATAGGCAGCCTGTCATGCATCACTTCTACAGGTAAAATGTCAATGTCTCCCACAGTAAAGGCTTCGTGCTTGCTTACGACATGAAGATTGAATTTCGGCACACCTGGATATGGATGCTCGTCGAAACAATATGGAAGATTATGTCGTACAGCCTCTATTGTCTTCTCGTTGGCATAGATGTCAAGATTGCCAAAAGCCATACAAAATGGACGCAAGTCGTCAAGTCCCCCCACATGGTCATAATGCTCATGCGTAAGCAGCAGTCCATCTATTTTCCTGAACGGCACTTGCATCAACTGCATCCGTATGTCCGGCCCGCAATCGATTAACAGTCTTGTTGTTGACGACTCCAAGACTGCCGCCGTACGAAAACGCTTGTCGCGAGAATCTCTGCTCGTACAGACTTCACATCGGCAACCAACAAGCGGCACACCTTGTGATGTGCCCGTGCCAAGGAAACGAAACTTCATCACAGAATATTCACTTCAGGCTTTATGTCAAGCCCAAATTTGTTTCTTACATCTTTTTGTATGGCATGCATCAAGTTGACGATGTCTCTGCCCGAAGCTCCACCTTTATTTATAAGTATAAGAGCCTGCTTGTCATAGACACCTGCCTTGCCTACCGCTCGTCCTTTCCATCCGCATTGCTCAATCATCCAACCAGCAGGAATCTTGTAGAGGGGAACTGATCCTGTAGACTCAACCTCAAAGTATCGCAAATCAGGATGCTCTTTCTTCAAACGCAAAAATGTTTTCTCATCTACAATGGGATTCATAAAGAAGCTACCAGCATTACCCGTAACCTTCGGGTCGGGAAGCTTGTTACGCCTTATGTCAATGATGACATCTCGAAGCTGCCCCGCCGTAAGTCCGTCTATGCCAATGCCAAGCTCTGCAAGCCTCTTGCGTATGTTTCCATAGTCAAGCTCAGGTTTAAAACTGCGTGAAAGACGGTAAGAGACGTATGTTATGATATATTTATTCTTCCACTCATGCTTGAACCGACTGTCACGATAGGCATAGTCGCAATTTTCCGGCTTTATTTTGACAACATTGCCCGTGGATATTTCCACAGCTTCTATGAGTTCTATAACATCCTTTATCTCCGAACCATAAGCACCAATATTCTGTACAGCCGTAGCTCCGCACTCGCCAGGAATGAGGCTTAGATTCTCCAATCCGTAATAGCCGTGACGCACAGCATAGTCGACGACATCGTCAAACTTTGCGCCAGCCCAACAGCGTAATGTTGGCACATTGCTGTTGTAAGACATAGAAACGGATATGTCAAAGCGCTTGGCAGGGCTTACCACCTTTCCGTGAAAGTCCTCTGTGAGAAGAAGATTGCTACCGCCACCAAGAAGCAAGTAAGGACATTCTGCGTGTTCACGCAGTTCCTTCGCCACACTCACGGCATCGGCATCGCCATCATAAACCACATACTCGTCACACATTTGGTCAATACCAAATGTGTTTTCATTAAGCAGCGAATAATCCTTAAACCTCTGCATATTTATTATCTTGCGCTTGTCAACTGTTAAACTTCACCAATTTCCAATTCTTGCCAAACCTCTTGAATGTCATCTCTATCTCCAGACCGTTTGCAATGCCGCGTATCACGAAAATCTTCTTTCCCGTCTCGGTGTACTTCTGCCCATATATTATATTGTAGATGTTCCCTTTCGGTATAAGTCCAGGCTTGAAGTCCGGCCACTGCTGCGGCATCATTATGCCGTTTATCGATGAGAAATCATCATTAGGATCAGGTGCAGAGAACTCCACCTCATCAGCCATACTCTCTATCTGAAATACGGAATCGCGCGCAAAGCGTTCATAAAACTGCAGGAAGTCAGCGTTCTTATTCTTAAAAATGGGCTTGTAGTTCATGGATGACATCACCCATCGTCCGTCAATGCGGTCAAACAAGAATTGTTGCACCACCTCCCTGTCAAAGAAAATTTTCTCTATTATAACATGAGCAACCGCCGTGTCCTTGACAAGGTTCATCTGTCGCTCATTGTCAAAAATCAACGTGTAATACTGCTGGCGTATGAAAAAGTGCTCCATCCGCCATTGCCTCTCCGGTATTTCCTTATAAAGCTTGCCATTCCTATATACCTTCAATGGAAATGCGATACGCTTGCTTTGCAACTTACGGTTAGCGGCAAAATTGAAAACGAAGTCATCGAAAAGCTCATCGGCAGCCTTGGGCATAGGCATGGAAGCAATGATTTCCTCAGACGAGTCAACCTCAAACGTATCGGCAACAACAGAGTCCACAATTGAGGTGTCGGCAGGCCGTGGTTTATTGTCAGAACATCCCGTAGGAACCACAATGGTTGCAAAAAATAGCAATGAGAGAACAAAAAATATCGCTTTCCTCATAACACACATATTAACAAGCGCAAAATTACTCATTATTTTTCACATACAGCCTAATTTATTCAATAAAATTAGTAACTTTGCACCATAAAAGGAAATAATAATCTCAGACTATGTTATTGGATAGGATAGACGAACTTTTAAAGGAAGTGTCAAGCCTCTCTGCAAAGAATGCGGAGGACGTAGAGCGGCTCAGGCTGAAATACCTTAGCAAGAAAGGCGAAATCAACGAGCTCATGGCAGAGTTCCGCACTGTAGCCAAAGACCAGAAAAAGGCCTTGGGCATAAAGATTAACGAGCTGAAGAAAAACGCCACCGAAAAGATAAACCAACTGCGAGAGGAACTTGAAACTACAGAGACGGGAACGGAAAGCCTTGACCTCACGCGCACAGCCTGCCCGATAGGTATTGGCACACGTCATCCTCTCACGATAGTGAAAAACGAAATAATAGAGATATTCCAACGCATGGGCTTCACGCTCTATCACGGCCCGGAGATAGACGATGACAAGCACATCTTCACAATGCTCAACTTCGCGGCCGACCATCCAGCTCGCGACATGCAAGATACTTTCTTTATCTCCCAGAATACAACCGACGTGACGAAGAACGTCCTTCTACGTTCTCACACTTCTGGCGACGAGGCACACTACATGGAAAGTCACCGCCCACCTATACGCGTGCTGTGCCCAGGGCGTGTATACCGCAACGAAGCCATCTCTGCCCGCGCCCATTGCTTCTTCCACCAAGTAGAAGGTTTGTATGTTGACAAGGGGGTGAGCTTCACCGACCTCAAACAGGTACTACTGACTTTCGCACGCGAAATGTTCGGACCTGAAACAAAAATCCGCCTGCGCCCAAGCTTCTTTCCTTTCACAGAGCCCAGTGCAGAGATGGACATCTCGTGCACCATCTGCGGCGGCAAAGGCTGTAACTTCTGCAAGCACACGGGATGGGTGGAAATCCTCGGCTGCGGCATGGTAGACCCACACGACCTCGCAGCCTGTAACATCGACCCAGATATTTACACAGGCTATGCTTTCGGAATGGGAGTGGAACGCATAACCAACTTGAAATACGGGGTCAACGACTTGCGCCTATTCTCCGAAAACGACACCCGTTTCTTGGAAGAGTTCAAGAGCGCGTACTAAAGAACCACAATATTCCATTATCCGCAAATGTCTCAAGAATAGACATTCGCGGATTTTTTTGTTGATATATGAAAGCCCGTTTAATCAACTGGAAGAACTTCCTTCTATTCTTTGTTATCATATATGTTCTTTACAATATCCTATGGGCTCTTATAGAAGGTGAAATTGTGAATGGTATTGCAGAATATTTCCAACATCCAATACAGATACTGTCTCAATAGCTTCTTTACCCTGACGCGAGTTATTCACCGACTCCAAATTACAATCCCTTATCGAAACCAGTCTCGTAAACAACTCCGACCTACGCCTTGCTCCACTCCGTGTCTCCGAAGCCGAGGCATCATTGAAGGCGGTAAAGTTGTCTTACCTCCCTGCCGCCTCCATCACTCCGCAAGGACAGTTGACTATTTTCGACGGCAATGGCACGCAGACTTACAATCTCGCATTGTCCACCGACTGGGAACTCGACATCAGCCTGCGCACGTTGGAAATAATGGAGAAGGTAGGCGAAAGCACAGAAACCATTGGACATAGACTCCAAACAGGTCACTACCCTGCGTGACGCTGTACACAGCACCAGCCTGCTATTGCAGCACAGTAGATCTGCGTCTTACCTCGAAGTCATCACTGCCCAACAAACACTTTTGCAGTCTGAGCTCACTGAGATTCAAGACAAGTTCAACAAGATACAGAGTATCATAAGACTATACCACGCCGTGGGTGGTGGCAACTGAAAAAGGCATAGTTTCTATGCCTTTTTCAAGATAATATAAATTATGACTGGCGCACCGATGAGCGGCGTGACTGCATTGAGTGGCAATATGGAGCCATCATGCAAAACGGTAGTAAGTATGTTACAAAACAATGCTACGGCTGAACCCATAAGAATGGTAGCAGGCAACAGGCTGCGATGATCAGAACTTCTCATCACAAGGCGCGCCACATGGGGTACGGCTAAAGCGATGAATGCCACAGGACCGCAAAAGGCAGTGACTACAGCAGTGAGAAGACCTGTAAGGATAAGCATCGCATTGCGCACATGTCTGACATTTATACCCAACCCTTCTGCATAGTTAGCACCAAGAAGCATAGCATTGAGCGGCTTCATGAGAAATAATGTCGCAAGCGTGGGAAACAAGACGAATGGTACAAAGAAAGGCATATCATCCATACTTACGCCCGCGAAGCTGCCCATCCCCCATGCAACGTAACTTCTCACGCCATCTTTAGTAGCAATTGCATTTAGCAACGTAACACCGCTGGAACAGAGATAGCCAACCATAATGCCTATTATGACCAAGACAGTGCTACTCCCTACCCTTTGGCTGAACGCCCATGTTAATACAGTCACAGTCAAAGCGCCAATAAATGCCGCTGACACAATTGACAGATCACCAGCTACACTGCCAGAGGCCATGCCAGGTGCAAGCATTAGCAAAGCCACGGCAAACGAGGCTCCACCTGTTACTCCAAAAATATCCGGAGCTGCCAATGGATTACGAAAAGCCGTTTGCAGCAAGAGGCCACTCACAGACAGAGCACCACCTGCGAGCAGTGCCGTCAAGGCTTGCGGCAAACGGCTATATATAATAATGTAGTGCCACGTGGAGTTTTCACCTTGTCCAAGTAATGCGCCAAGAACCGACTTTGTTGGAACTGGCACACTACCAAGAAAAAGGCTGGCAACAAATAGAGCCACAACGAGCGCAACAGGCAACAGGAGCTTTTTATACACTATGTCAAGCCCCTACGTTATTTCTTGTCCTTCTTAACCTTGTCAACGTATGCATCAATGACGGCAACGGCTGTGACATTGACGACATCGCGCACACTTGCTTCGAAGTCGGTGAAATGAATAGGTTTGTTGAGTCCCATCTGTACAGGACCTATTACCTCTGTGTCAGGATCAAGCTCCTTCATGAGCATATAACTTATGTTAGCAGAATTCATGTTTGGAAACACAAGCGTGTTGACATTCTTTCCCTTAAGCCGTGTAAAAGGATACTTGTCGTCACGCAACTCACGGTCAAGAGCGAAATTCACCTGCATTTCACCATCCACAAGCATGTCAGGATATTCCTTCTGCAACCTCTCAACAGCCTGATGTGCGCTAACTGGCGAACCAATTGTGTCGGTACCAAAGTTAGAATAACTCACCAAAGCTATGACAGGGTCTGTGTTAAAGAACTTGACTGTGTGCTCGGCAAGCTTTGCCACATCATAGAGCACGTTCTTGTCTGGGTGGCGGTTTATAAGCGTGTCAGCGAGATAGAAGACTCCCTTCTTTGTGTTGAGGATGTGCATCGTGCCGAATGTGCTGTATTCCGGCCTTATACCTATAACCTCTTTCGCCACCTTAATGGTATTACTGTACTTGGTATAAAGGCCTGTAACGAAAGCATCGGCATCGCCTTGCTCCACCATAGACATGCCGAAGTAGTTGCGCTCATACATTTTGTCATAAGCCTCCTCAAAAGTAACACCCTCACGCGCACGCTTTTCGGCAAGATGCTTAGCATAGGTAGCACGATGGCCTTGTTCCTTATCAGCGCGCATATCCACTATTTGAACTCCTGTCAAGTCTATCTTCAAACGTTTAGCAAGACGATTCAAGCGGTCTAAATTTCCAAGCAAGATAGGATAACAAATACCCTCCTGCAAAGCCTGAACAGCCGCCTTCATCATTGTAGGATGCCCCCCCTCGGCAAACACCACACGCTGAGGATGCATTGCTGCTGTGGCATGAAGATTACGCGTGAGCTTGGTTTCTTGTCCGAGTAACTCACGCAAGTGATCCTTGTAAGCCCCCCAGTCGGTAATTGTACGGCGCGCCACCCCACTGTCTATAGCAGCCTTAGCAACAGCTGCCGACACGTCGGTGATGAGACGTGGGTCAACTGGCTTAGGAATGAAGTACTTTGGACCAAACTGCAAGTCGTTGACATGGTAAACTTGGTTCACGATGTCAGGTACAGGCTGTTTGGCAAGGTCGGCAATAGCCTTCACGGCGGCAAGCTTCATCTCCTCGTTTATGGCCTTGGCGTGAACATCAAGCGCGCCACGGAATATATACGGGAAACCTATCACGTTGTTTATCTGGTTGGGATAGTCTGAACGTCCAGTAGACATGAGTACGTCGGGGCGTGCTGCCATAGCGTCTTCGTATGAAATCTCGGGAATAGGATTGGCAAGGGCGAAGACTATAGGGTTACCTGCCATTGAGCGTATCATATCCTGGGTCAGTATATTGCCTTTTGACAAGCCAACGAACACGTCTGCCTCCTTAATGGCTTCCTCCAAAGTGTGAATATCGGTGCGGTCGGTGGCAAACTCCGCCTTCTGCTCGTTGACATGATCGCGACCTTTGTATATAACGCCACGTGAGTCGAGCATAAGTATGTTCTCGTGCTTTGCGCCAAGCGAACAATAAAGCTTCGTGCAGCTGATTGCTGCGGCTCCAGCACCATTGACCACGATTTTAGCTTCGTCAATTTTCTTTCCTGCCACCTCCAAAGCATTCAGCAATCCAGCAGCCGAAATGATAGCCGTACCGTGCTGGTCATCATGCATGACAGGTATATCAAGGGTTTTCTTCAAACGGTTCTCTATGTAAAAGCACTCAGGAGCCTTGATGTCTTCAAGATTTATGCCACCAAATGTTGGTGCTATACGCTCAACTGCCTCACAAAACTTTTCCGGGTCTTTCTCGTTGACCTCAATGTCGAAAACATCTATGCCACCATAGATTTTGAAAAGAAGACCCTTGCCCTCCATCACGGGCTTGCCACTCATGGCTCCTATGTCACCAAGTCCAAGTACAGCGGTGCCGTTTGAGATTACAGCCACCAAATTGCCCTTATCGGTGTATTTATAAACATCATCGGAGTTCTTTTGAATTTCAAGGCACGGGTAAGCCACGCCCGGCGAATAGGCAAGGCTCAAATCGGTCTGAGTACGGTAAGGCTTAGTTGGCTTTACCTCAATTTTGCCAGGTCTGCCATTCTTGTGATAAGCAAGGGCTGTCTCTTTGGTAATTTTCACCATGATTGTTCTACTTTAAATTCTATGTTTCTCTTTTTTTCTTTCTTTTCTAATGCAAAATTAATAAAAAGCATTAAAACCTAAGCGAATTTTGTCTTTTTTTGTAATTTTGCAAGAAAAATATAACTTACAATGTCCAACGAAGGCGGAACAACCGCTTACAGGCTATCGCTAAGTAAGCAGATTATATCAACGGCAACAACGGCTTTTACCTCACGGGGAATAAAAAACGTCAAGATGGACGATATTGCGCGAGAGCTGACAATATCGAAGCGCACGCTATATGAGATTTTTGCCAACAAGGAGCAACTCCTTCTTGAATGTGTAAAACTAATGCACCAAGAGTTCAAGGAAAACATGAGCAAGTTCGTAAACGACGACAAGTCGGTAATTGCCATTATCATAGAGACTTACAGATTCCAGATAACAAGACTAAACAGCATATCGCCAGAATACTATTCCGACCTGCACAAGTATGCCTCTGTTATTAAATGGATAGACGCAAGCCACAAACGAGAAGAAAAAGAGAGGCTGGCTTTTTTCAGGCGAGGCGTTGAAGAAGGATACTTTAGGAATGACCTTGACTATTCACTAATAAACAAGATGAGTAGCGGCACTGTTGACTACATCATGGAGAACCAGTTCTTCAAGAAATACACCATGAAGCATATTATCCACAATATGATAATGTTGTATGTAAGAGGCTTCTGCACGCTAAAAGGCGTAGAAGCCTTGGAGAAATATAATTTCTAAGCCATTTGTGCTTATTCTACGTACAGCACCAGCCCTTTAAGATACTCACCCTCTGGATGATATATATTAATAGGATGGTCGGCAGGTTGGTGGAGTTGATGGAGTATTCTCACGATTCGGTTTGCCTGAGCAGCAGCTGTGAATACGGCATTGCGAAAATTCTCTTTACTGACTGCCTGTGAACAACTGAACGTGAACAATACACCGCCATGCTTTATCCTCTCAAAACCCTTCACATTAAGGCGAATGTAGCCTTTCAGTGCGTTGTGGAGAGCTGACCGATGCTTGGCAAACGCCGGTGGGTCAAGGACAATGAGATCATACTTATCGTCATGGCTGTCCAAGAACTTGAACGCATCGTCACAATAGGCCTCATGCCTGCCGTCGCCAGGAAAGTTCATCCCCACGTTGAGCTTGGTAAGCTCTATTGCCTTGGCACTGCTGTCAACAGAGTGAACGAGCTTGGCTCCACCACGCATGGCATACACAGAGAAGCCACCTGTATAGCAAAACATATTCAAAACACTACGTCCTTTCGAATAACGCTCAAGCAGGCTGCGGTTCTCGCGCTGGTCAACAAAGAATCCTGTCTTTTGCCCACGAAGCCAGTCTATATGAAATTTCAAACCGTTCTCAACAGCCGTGTTGTCATTTGTACATCCATACAGAAAACCCTTTTCATGGTCAAGCTCTGCCTTAAACGGCAACGTGGTTTCGCTTTTATAAAAGACATTCTTGATCCTTTCGCCCATAACCTTCAAAAGAGCGTCGCATATCTGATGCCTGCAAACATGCATCCCGACGCTGTGAGCCTGCACCACCGCCGTTAGTCCATAGCAGTCGATGACAAGCCCTGGCAAGCAGTCACCTTCTCCGTGTACAAGGCGGTAGGTGTTGTTGCGTGGGTTATCAGCAATGCCCATGCTCTTACGCATCCTCAACGCCGATGCCATGCGGTCTTCCCAAAACGTTTCGTCTATGGCAACGTCGTCAAATGAAAGCACGCGCACCGCAATGGTGCCTTTTTGCCAATGGCCAATAGCAATAAAATCGCCACTTGGCGTTATTACCCTCACAGTTTCGCCTTCCTCCATGTCTTCGTCCATGTGATGGATAGCCCCAGAAAAAATCCAAGGATGAAAACGTTTGAGAGATTCTTCCTTGCCACGTTTGAGATATATGTTCTTGTACATAATTATATTGCCTTGTCGATTACCCGTGTTTCCTTTTCTATCTTTTTCTGCTTGATTGGAGCCTTGCGTTTTTTCTCCAAGTTATCAGACGATGCAACTGCCATTTTTTGTGGCTCTGGTTGATTATCCGGCTCTGCCACAACAACGAGATTATAATCTTTTGTATTCTCAAGCTTTAGTATTTCCTCATAAAGCTGAATGCAAGCCCATGCGTCAATGGCGGCATACCGCTTTTGCTTCTCTGTGAGCGTAGAAGCTTCCCAGTTGGTCAGACGCTCGCGCTTTGAAATCTTCTTGTGGAAAATGTTAGCATATAGCTTTTGTAAGCTAAGGTCTTTTATGCCAATGTCTCCAACCATGTCTTGCAACTCAATGAAAAGACCAGGCTCAAATTTTTCTCTTGCCTCAAGCCCTCTAATATCGTCATGCCATGAAAGTCCAACCTTCTTAACTGTCTTATCCTCAAGCAAACGTTTAATGGCAGGAGTGATGCCTGTCTGGTTAAGTCTGAAGAGAAAACAAGTATCACGATTGGACACTTGCAGCAAAGCCACCTTATATTGCCGTCCGCGGCGGAAAGAAGGCCTTGTCTCTGTATCAACGCCCAATATATCGCTTGACAACAAATAATCAACAGCCTTTTCTGCCTCGCCGGCTGTCATTATCGTTATAATACGACCAGAAAAGGCCACTACAGGAAGCGTAGCAATCTCTTTCTTGTCGAAATGACTATATATGGTCTTTTTCATCAAATTAATATTATAATCTGCAAAAGTATAAAAAAGATGCGACATACACAATGAAGTTGAAGAAAGAATGCCAAAATAAGCAAAAAAATGCCATACGAAGGCTTATAGCGACCTTTGATTTACCGTATAGTATTTGCAGTTTAAAGCTTTAAGAAAACGGTAGCTCTGATTGAAAACGGCACTTACCCTTACATTATCACTACAATATATTAAATAATACAAAAACACTCAGTTGCTACACAAATTAACCACCTGCAAAAGTCAGGCTCTTGATTATTTTTCTTAATTTTACACATTATTATTCAAAGATTTTTCCCATAATGTCAGCTGGCCATTGTCGGGGTCTTTCATATGATGTTTTAGTTTAACGAATAGTTCGCCTAAAGGTTTCCTCTCGAAGATGACTTTCCCGATGGCAGACGAAATAATATAAAAATATTGATTAATATGATACATTTTCTTTGCAATGATAAGTTACATACAGGACGTTTCTCCACCACTTCATACTTATGTTGTCCTTGACTCTTGTTACGAAAAACACCAGCCGACAATGAGAGTGGTTGAACAGCTCATTGACATTATTTAAATAAGGTCATGTTCAAGAAATTTTCTTTGAACAGTAAGTTTACACAAAAAATAAAAAGCTTACCCATGAAATACTTTAGAACAATCACGACATCAGTGTTCCTACTACTTCTGACAGCAGTATCAACGCACGCCCAGAATAATGGCGGCTCCATCATTTGGTCTGAGGATTTTACCAGCAGATTTGAATGTCCCACTGTTGGCAAAAACGCGACATATACATATAGTGGCACTGTAACAATGTCACGGCAAAAAGCTACAGATTGCATTTGTCCGGAGCTACAAATCAAGAAGGGCGACGTTTTTACAGCAAAGATAGCCCTTTATGGCGCAAGTGGAGATTTTACGTTATCATTCAAATGCTATAGAACGTCAACTGGCTATAGAATGCCAACTGTAACAATGAATGACATAAAGCTATCACCTGAATCTACAAATAGCGGAACTTTTACATTTAGCATTCCAGAAAACACAGAAAGCATTACAATAGTCTTTTCTAATGAGACCGAAAACAATATTTATTTGGATGACATCGTCCTTTCAGGCTCTGCCAATTGCCGCCCTACGAAGACATCGCCAGAACTGAGTTTTACAAATACAGAAAGCGCGGTCACATACGGCGAGACATATAATTTGCCTTCTCTCAACAACCCACATAACTTGCCTGTTTACTATTGGAACACAGACGACAGCATAGCCTCAGTAGACAAAGACGGCAACGTAAAGATTAACGGTATTGGCAAAACCGTAGTTTCTGCCATTTACCACGGCGACGAAAACTACTCATATCAAGAAGCTTCTTACACACTCAATGTAGAGCGAAAGAAACCTGAAGGCGAAATATTCTATGAAAGTTTTGACAAGAACCTGTCGAAAGGAGGAAACGATGGTAATTTCACTAATCCAATAAGCAACACCACTGTAGAATTTGACCAGCCTGATTTAGTATCTAAAAATAACCTAAAAAGCGCATACAAATGTATCATAATAGGACCCAGCAGCGATAACGGTGCTGGGTCATACAGTATTAATGGCTTTAGCGGGCTAAACAGCAAATGTAAACTGACCTTTAGGGTAGCAGGATTGACTAATAAAGAGCCTTCTTGCTATGTTGAGGTTAATAAAAAGCAATACAATGTTACCATTGAAAAGGACGGGCAATGGTATTACAAGGAGGTCAACCTGACTTGAGCAAGTGCCTCATCAACTATATATATTATAGGTCATTACGTCTATCTTGACGATGTTTCTATAATATCAGAAGACCTCTTACCCATAGACGTAAACATCAGCAGTGCCGGATATTCCACCCTCTATTATAGCGACAAGGCATTGGTAGTACCGGAAGGAATGGAGGCATACACCATGAACGTAGCAGATGACATGGTAAAGAAAAGCCACAGTTATGAGGCTGGCTCTACAATACCAAAGGGGACTGCCGTAATATTGAAAGCCAACGAGGGCAAATACTCTTTGAAACTCTCATCTGATAATGGCATTGACGACTCTAAAAACAACATGCTTAAAGGCAGTGACACCAAAACCACCACTACTGGCGGTGATATTTATTATAAGCTGGCAAGTCCAAATGGAGTCACAGGCTTTTATTGGGGAGCAGAAGACGGCGTAGCTTTTAAAAACGGGGCACACAAAGCTTACTTGGCAGTGAATAAATCGCAGAATGCACAACACAAAGCAGTAAGGAGCTTTGCTTTCAACAGCGAAGGCGAAGCCACAAAGATTAACGCCATCGAACAAGACTGCCAAGACTATCCTTTATACAATCTGCAAGGGCAACGCGTAAGTAAAGATTACAAAGGCATCATAATACGTCAAGGAAATAAGTTTATAATAAGATAAAAACACCACATAAGAACAATTTAAAAAACAATACCATGAAACACACATATATGAAACCAATGATAGCAGTAAACATTCAAGCAAGCATGAATTACATGTTGGCTGCAAGTAACAATTCCGATGCAAGTTTACCTAAAAAGGAAGAATATACAGATTCCCCACAATTGTCCAAGCCTTGGCAAGATGAAATATGGCAACATTGGGAAAATAAGGAGGATATAGAAAACCAACCGACGGATAAATAAAATATTTTCCGCGTTGCGCTTTGCTTTTACCACTTTTCTTATTATTTTTGCATTCAAAACAAAGTCGAATGGCAGAAAGAATAAGAATAAAGGACATAGCAGAGAAAGCCGGAGTGTCGGCAGGAACCGTTGACCGCGTATTACACGGTAGACCTAATGTATCGGAAAAAGCACGGGCAAAGGTTGAAAGAGCCTTGAAGGAGCAGAAGTATAGACCAAACATCTATGCATCAGCCCTTGCATACAACAAGAGCTACAAGTTTAGCGTACTGATGCCAAAACATGAACAGATTGCCTATTGGGAAGAAGTGGAACAAGGCATAAAAATGGCAGTCGAGTCAAGAAAAGACTTTAACATAACAGCTGACATACATTATTACAACCGCTTCAACGACAAGGAGTTTACCGAAGTGGCAAACAAGTGCATAGCACAAGGCCCGAACGGCATCGTGCTGGTGCCTGTAGAGCTTGAGGTTACAAGAGAGATAACCGACAAGCTGCATGATTTTTCTATACCGTTTGTGCTGCTTGACTCTTATATGCCTGACTTGAAGCCTTTGGCTTTCTTCGGTCAAGATTCTTTCTCCAGCGGTTTTTTTGCTGCTAAAATGCTCATGCTGATTGCAAGAGAGGAAAAGGAAATAGTCTTGATGAAAATCACAAAAGACGGGCGTGTAGTAAGTAAACAGCAGGACAACCGCGAAGTAGGCTTCAGACACTATATGCGTGACCACTTCCCCAACATAAGGATTATAAATCTGGAGCTTCCTTTCGATGGCACACGACAACAATACGACAAGCAGCTTGAGAGCTTCTTTAGCGAGCATCCAAATATACACCATTGTATAACTCTCGGCTCAAAGGCTCATGTCATGGGCGAATATTTGCTTCGCACCAACAGACGCAACATGCAGATAATGGGATATGACATGGTCAAGAAAAACGCAGAGTGCCTACGCGAAGGAAGTATTTCATTCCTCATAGCCCAACATGCATACCAGCAAGGCTATTCATGCATTGATTCGCTATTTAAGGCGATAGTGCTGAAAACAAAAATACAAACTGTGAACTACATGCCAATAGAGCTACTAACACAGGAAAACGTAAAGTTCTATAGGAGAACTCAACTATAAATAACAGGAATGCCAGATTAGCGAAAATGTTAGATAGACAATTATGCCAACAATAAAATCAAAGAAGCAAAGTCAAGGCATTAAGGAAATATTGGCCCTGTCTCCATTGATTGTTTTCATTGTATTATACTTGACACTAAGCATCGTGGCAGGCAGTTTCAGCCGTGTGCCCATGACCGTTGTCTTTCTTATAGCCAGCGTCTACGCCATCGTTACATCGAAAGACTTTTCCATGCGGCAACGAATAGACATATACAGCAAGGGGGCATCTGCGCCAAACCTTGTGCTCATGCTTTGGATATATGTGCTGGCGGGTGCTTTCGCACAATCGGCAAATGGAATGGGAGCCATCGACGCAACTGTAAACCTTACGCTTAATACACTGCCTGCAGGATTGATTTTGCCAGGACTTTTCATTGCCGCATGCTTCATATCAATATCTATAGGAACAAGCGTAGGAACAGTAGTGGCACTCGTACCCATTGCCGCAGGGTTGGCACAGGGTACAGACTCTAACGTGGCATTGATGACCGCTGTAATAGTAGGCGGTGCTTACTTTGGCGACAATCTTTCATTCATTTCAGACACAACCGTAGTAGCGACACAGACCCAAGGCTGCAAAATGAGCGATAAATTCAAGGTAAACTCACAGATTGTAGCCCCTGCGGTAATTGTTGTCCTTGCCATCTACACTTATCTTGGATGGGGAATGCAGACTCCCGAACATGGCTCAAACGTTGAATACATTAAGGTAATTCCCTATCTTGCAGTCTTGGTTACCGCCATCTGCGGCATCAACGTAATGGCCGTACTTGTCATAGGCATCATATTATGCGGCATTATAGGTATAGCGTATGGCGACTATGGCTTTTACGGCTGGCTCGACTCAATGGGCAAAGGAATTGTAGGCATGGGAGAACTGATAATAATTGCCATGATGGCCGGAGGCATGTTGGAAATAATAAGGGCTAACGGTGGCATTGATTATATCATAAAACGACTGACAGCGCATGTCAAGGGCAAACGCGGAGCAGAATTCTCAATAGCCGCACTGGTAAGCCTCGTGAATGTATGCACGGCAAACAACACGGTTGCCATACTAACAGTAGGAAATATAGCAAAACAGATAAGTGAAAAGTATGGCGTAGATCCACGAAAGGCAGCAAGCATACTTGACACTTTCTCTTGTTTCGTACAAGGACTTATACCATACGGAGTTCAGATGTTACTTGCCGCAGGACTTGCACATCTGTCGACCGTCGACATAATACCATATCTATATTATCCATTCGCCATAGGAATAGCGGCAACATTAGCCATACTGCTAAGGTACCCTAAGAAATACTCATAATCGTCTATGGACATTATAACGCGCAATTTTTTCCGCCTTCTGTACTCTGGCGCATTGCATGAAAATGAGAAGCTGGAACCGATGTCACATTTCAAGTGGCAACGGTTAGAACAAATGGTGCATGTGCAGCATGTGGAAGACTTTGTCGTGAAAGGACTAAACGAGCATAATGGAGGAGAATGGACAAATGTACCTTATGGCTTTTTAAAAGATAATTTGGAAGTGGCAGAAAAAAAGCCATGCACTCTGAGCAATGCTATCCTAAACAAACGTTTAAAGCGAATAGAACACAACGAAATTCGCTCAATGGAAACCAACGTAGGCGCATTGGACGTACTGAAAATCATTGTAGACACCGTCTCAATGATGCTTAATCATGGCATGATGCTTAAAGGCATTCTCACCCTTGGCTGTTATCTTCGCGCTAAAGGAGACAAGGTTGACTTCCTGAAGCTCGACAAATGGATAAAGCATCTACATCTAAGACGCATGGCACAACTTCAAGGCAGCATGCTCATAACTGTATTCCACTTCGAAAAAGACGAGTTACCATTTGTTCAGAGAATTGAACCTGCCGCATACAAACTCGTAGTACGCTCAGTGGTACATACAGCAAGTGATACAGCAGAGGAATGGCATTTCAGACAAAACAACTCCGGCTTTGTAACTAACAATTCTGCATTGCTACGCAGGAACCTTCGCAGAAGCCTAAGATATTTGGCTTATGCTCCAATGGAAACAATAAGCAATTACTTTAGTAATTTTGCACGCTCACTACAAGAGATTGAGGAATAAAAAGAAAGAAACTTTCAATAAGAGAGTTTAATTAGGATAAAATAAAAGATGCCTTACAGGGAAACTTCTGTAAGGCATCTTTTATTTTATCCTAATACTATCCAAGAGTAATTAATGAGAATAGCATAAGAAGAACTATTACATTCCAGCAGCGGCTGCAATCCAATCATAGACACTTGAACAAACACCAAAGGCGACTACACCAAGGGTGCAGATGGCGAGGCAAAGCTTCGTAGAAGTAGCACTCTTGAATGTCGGCAACGGGTTTTCACAATGCTTTATGAACATAGCCTTGACAATAAGCAGGTAGTAGTACAAGCTTATGACTGTGTTAATCAATGCAATAAAGACTGTTGCGTATGTCAATGCACCGATTGCAGTAGACACCTGTGCACCATTGGCTGCTGCCATGAACGCAAAGAACTTCGAGAACATACCTGCGAACGGGGGAATACCACCAAGGGAGAACAAGGCAAGCGTCATAATGAAGCTCAAGCGTGGATTAGTCTTGTAGAAGCCGTTGTATGAGTCAATGTCTACAGTACCACCGTTGTGTTCTTCAACAGAAGATATGATAGCGAAAACAGCAATGTTGGCAACAACATAAATAAGAACGTAGTAGCTAAGAGCAACTACACTCATAGTCGAATCGCCGATAATAGCGAGAACAATGTATCCTGCCTGTGAGATAGAGCTGAATGCCATGAATCGCTTGAGATTCTTCTGATGGATGGCAAAAAGGTTGGCGACAGTGATAGAAAGCACTACGACTATCATCAACATATACTGCCAGTAATCTGCCATCGGAGCAAAGACCTTCATAAGGATTGAGCAGAGTGCGAAAGCAGCTGCACCCTTAGAAACTACGCTCAGATAACCAGTTACAGCCGTAGGAGCACCCTGATAGGTGTCGGCTGTCCAAAAGTGGAACGGTACAAGAGAAATCTTGAAAGCGAGACCACTGAAGAAGAACACCATGCCCATGACTATAAGAGGAGCAGCCGAAATACTTGAATCGATAAGGTATTGCAACTTTGGCACTATATCATCGAAATAAAGTGTTCCTGTAGCACCATAGATAAAGCTTATGCCAAAAAGCATCACACCACTTGAGAAAGTAGCTGTGAGGATGAACTTAGCTCCTGCCTCTGCAGAGTAGTGGCGGTATTTGTCCATTGCCACAAGGCAAGCCATCGGGACGGATGCCATCTCAAGACCGAGGAAGAACAACAGGAAGTGATTGGCACTTACCATCATATTCATGCCAAGGAGAGTCGAGACTACAAGTACGTAGAATTCACCTTCCTTGAATGCAGTGTCAGGACGCTGCAACCACTCACGTGCCTGAATGACGACAAGGAGTGTACCGAAAGCGAGTATTGTCTTAATGACACCAACGCTCGGACTTGTAGCGTACATGTCACCGAAACAAGTTGCTACCTCTGTCGGGAAAATATTGATCAAAATGTGTATAAACAACAGTACACAGACCAAGGGGTTGAACCAAGCACGAGACGTTTTTCCACTCTCTTCCTCTACAGGTATGGATACTTCTGCACCTTGCAATCCTTGCTCACCTTTGTCAGCTTGCTCAATGGCAACAGCCGTAGGTTTTTGCGCAGTAAAGAGGTCGATTAGGAATACTATCACGAGGATAGCCATCAGCGTGACCTCAGGTATCATATTCAGAAATTGACTATAATCGATATTCATTTTATTTTCTTTTTTTAGAAGTACAGAGGTCAGAAGCCCGGAAGTTCTGACATTAGTCTCTTGGTTGATTGGAACCCGAAGAACATTTGACTGAACTTCCGGGCTTCTGACTTCTGAACTTCCGAAAATTACATTCCAGTAATGTGCATAATCATAGGACCGACGGCATCATTAATGATGTCTTGAACCCACAATGGAGCGAGGCCAAGGCCGGCTACACAGAAGATAAGACCGCCAACGGCGAGACGCTCATCCCATGTAGCATCGGTGAGCTTGTAATACTCGGGATTAGGAACTTTCTGATAGAGAATCTTACCAACGACACGCAGGATGTACACTGCCGTAATGACGATAGACGTACAAGCAATGATGGTGCACGTGCGGTGGAAGATGTCAGCGTTCTGGAAAGAGCCAACGAAAATATTCATCTCTGCTACAAAACCTGAGAAACCTGGAAGGCCGAGATTGGCAAGACCAGCCACTACGTAAGCGACAGAGAGGAACGGCATTATCTTCATCAAACCACCAAGACGACGAACATCACGTGTTCCAGCACGATGGTAGACCATACCAATTACAGCAAAGAAAAGTGCTGTCATAAGACCATGTGAGAGCATCTGCAGGATAGCACCGGTGCAAGCTGTCTGTGTCATCATCAGAAGTGCGAACAACACCATACCACAGTGAGAAACCGAAGAATAAGCATTGATATACTTAAGGTCGGTCTGCACGCAAGCGGAGAGAGCACCGTAGACAACCGATATTGTTGTCAGCACGAGGAAGATGCTTGAAAGCTGCTGTGAAGCCTCAGGCAGCAAGAACATGGCAATGCGGAAGCAGCCATAGCCTCCGAGCTTCATCAACACACCAGCATGGAGCATGGATACAGCGGTTGGGGCTGAAGCATGACCGTCTGGTGACCATGTGTGGAATGGGAACAAGGCACCAAGAATACCGAAACCGATGAAGATGAACGGGAAGAACACTTTCTGTATAGCAGCAGGAATAGCGTGAAGTTGAGCTATCTGCATGACATCCATCGTATAGATGCCACTATACTCACCATTGAAGAAGTAGATGCCAAGGATGCCGATGATGAGCAATGCACTACCACCCATAAGCATCAAGGTAAGTTTCATGGCAGAATACTCCTTAGGTCCGGTTCCCCATACGCCAATCAAAAGGTACATAGGGATAAGGGCAACCTCATAGAACATGAACATTGTGAACAAATCCTCAGAGATGAAGAAGCCATAGACACCGATAGACAGAAGTGTAAACCAAAGGAAGTATTCCTTCTGCATTGGGTGCAACTGCCACGAAGCAAAGGTTCCCGTGAAGACTATGATGGAAGACAGCAAAATCATCACTACTGCGATGCCGTCTACACCTGTACGGTAGAAGATGTTCAACGACTTAAACCAAGGAATGGCATCACCAAAAAGGAACGGATATTCAGTTGCCGGCATGGTCTCGCGTGCGTCTACGAAAGCGATTACGAGATAGATGGCTAAAGCAAGCAACGCCGTAGAGCCTACCACCATGACCATGCGAACCTGCGTGTCATTCTTGGCAAGCCACAAACAAAGCAGCATCAGAACCGGTATAATGACGAATAATGTTAAAAAAGTCATTTTCTTTAATTATTCAATGTTTGTTATTCAGTTAGCTTAAATGCAAAGCAAGATGAGTGTCAATGCCACTGAGCCTGTGAGGAACCATACGGCATACTGACGAACATCGCCACTCTGCCAAGGACGGATAGCCTCTCCACCCTCACGTGTTGCCCAACCAGCAAAGTTGAAAGCACCATCAATGACATGGCGGTCAAACCATGCGATAGGAATCGAGAAACAAGCAAAGACAATCTTGTGAGTAAAGAACTGCCATGCATCGTCAATATAAAAACGGTTGAGGGCAGCCTTGTGAAGTTTCGGAAATTTTGAAGCAAGCTTATCAGACAACGGGTTGTGCTTAGGAGCATACATGTAAGTTGCAAGCGCAAAACCTATTGTTGCTACAGCAAGAGAAATCCATGCTGTTGTGCCAAATTGGAAATGCTGGAGAGCTATATCCTCAGGATGACCGTCAAGAGATACGAAGTGACCAAAAGGAATCCAACCTGCCACGCAGCTGATAATAGCGAGGAAAACCAACGGACCCCACATTACGAACGGAACCTCTTCCGGCTTCCTTCTGTGCTCTGGATCTTGCTCATAATAGCTGTTTCCCCAGAAGATAACGTAGTAGAGACGGAACATATAGAATGCAGTCATACCACTGACAAGAACCATGAACCAACCGAGGTACGGTGAGAAGTGGAAGCAAGCGTCAACAATCTCATCCTTAGAGAAGAATCCGGCGAGAGGCCAAAAACCACTGATGGCAATAGTTCCAATGAGAAAGCAAATGTTGGTGATAGGCATATACTTGCGCAGGCCACCCATGTAATCCTTGAAGTTGCTGCCGATGATAACGATGATGGTACCAGAGCAGAGGAAGAGGAGAGCCTTGAACATAGCGTGTGTGAAGAGATGGAACATGGAAGCCATGTAACCGAGACTTCCTTCACCAGACATTGCCGTTACGACACCGAGAGCAGTAATCATATACGCAATCTGTGAGATTGTGGAGAAAGCAAGGCCACGCTTGATGTCTCGCTGGCAACATGCCACAGAAGCTGCATAGAACGCTGTAAAGGCACCGATATATGCTATATAATGTAATGTGTCAGGAGCGTAAGCAAGCCAAATTGGCATCAGTGAAGCCACCTGATATACACCGGCGACAACCATCGTGGCTGCATGGATGAGGGCTGACACCGGGGTTGGACCTTCCATGGCATCAGGAAGCCAAATATGGAAAGGAAACATTGCAGACTTACCTGCGCCACCGATAAACATCAGGAAAAGTGACATCGGCAATATCCAAGCTGCACCAGGCAACTCTGTAACAAGCTTGGGATCAGCGGTAAGGTCATAGTTGAACGTACCAGTGTAGAAGCTGTAGAACAGGATACCGATGAGGAAGAAGAGGTCTGCAAAACGTGTTACGATGAACGCCTTCTTTGAAGCATGCACGGCAGCGTGTTTGGGATAGTAGAAACCAATCAAGAGGTAAGAGCAGACACCCACCAGTTCCCAGAAAAGGTACATCTGGAAGATGTTAGTAGCAACTACCAAACCGAGCATTGACATCGTGAAAAGAGAGAGGAAAGCGTAGAAACGCTGGAATCCTTTTTCGTAACCTTCCTTCTTATAATTCTCATCACGCTCTGCCATATAGCCGAAGCTATAGATGTGAACCATGAACGAGACTGTAGTGATGACAATGAGCATCATCACGGAGATAGGTGTCAAGCGAAAACCGATGTTGAAAGTCAACATCTCCGTGAACTTGAGCCAAGTGAAGTTGAAGACCGTCACTGTCGGGTAAAGACCAGTGGCTGCATCCCTTCCAATGGCAAAGAAATACTCATAAGCCGTATAGAGGCTCATACACCACAGCACACCGAGCACTGCAGTGCCGATGAATCCGGCAACGGGCTTCTTCATCTTCATGCCAAGCAATCCCAAGACGAGAAAGCTCAGGAACGGGAGAAGAAGTATCAAAAATGCATAACTGTATTCCATTGTGTGATGTGTGTGTTAAAACTTCATGTTTTCAATACTATTTACCTGATCACTGTGATAGTTACGGTAAACGTTAATGATAATGGCAAGAGCCACAGCAGTCTCCGCAGCACTGACACCGATGGAGAAGAGCGTAAAAAAGGCTCCCTCAAGCTGCCCTGGGAAGAGCAGGCGGTTGAATACCGCAAAGTTGAGATCCACGGAGTTAAGAACAAGCTCAATAGAGATGAGCATTGCCACGAGATTGCGGTGTGTGACGAATCCGAACACGCCAATGAAGAAAAGCAGCGTACTGACTGCTAAGAATGCATAAACTGAAATCATTTCTTATTGTCCTCCTTTCTTGCAATCATTACGCCACCGACGATACATGCCAGAAGGAATACTGAGATGAACTCGAATGGCAATACATAACCATATTTGCCAGAAGAAACCATAGCCTTACCAATCTCCTTCATTGGAACTTCCATGTCGGGACGGCTCACTGCAAGGTTGATGAACTGATTCTTACAGAGAATAATCGCAGTCACCACAAGGCCTACAAGTGAGATAAGCAAGCCATGAGCGATGCGGACACCCTTGAAGCGTGCCACAAGGTTCTGCAAGCTCCTTTTGGAAACAAGCTGGATGGCAAAGATATACATGATAGTGATGCCGCCGGCATAGATGGAAATCTGTGCGGCACCAAGGAACGTGTAGTCAAGCAGGAAGTAGAATCCCGCAATGCCGAAGAGAACGAAAAGCAGCCAAGTGGCGGCACGCATGATACTCTTAGTGCAGACTGACATTACAGCTGAGCCAAGGACGACTACAGCCAAAATAACAAACATTACTATATTAGCCATAGTCATTACTTGGTTTTAGTATTGAACTTACCGATATTCCACGGAGCTCCACCGTCTATGAGGTTTGGCAACGAGCCTCCTTGATAAACCTCACTGTCAAGGTGAAGGACAAGCTTCTTGCGGTCGAAGACGGCATTCTCAAAGTCGTTGACAAAATGAATTGCATCGAAGCTGCAGGCATTGACGCAGAGCTGGCAGAACATGCAGTCGCCAAGGTCGTACTGGTAGTCGTCAAGTACCTTCTTCTTCCTACCCGTCTCCGGATCTGCCTCCATGTGGGATATGATCTTAATAGTGTCGTTAGGGCACGCCTTCTCGCACATCGAACAGGCAGTGCACTTGTAGTCGCCGACCTCCAACCTGCGCTTTTGAATCTGCGGGTTTTGCAAGTCTTCCTCCGTGACACGCTTGAAGACCAGACGGCCGCGGTGCCTTGCGGAGACATGCAACGTTGTCTTGCGGTTCTCGGGATACTGCTCTGTAGACTTCGGCGTGAAGTACTCCTTCATCGTGACTTTAAGGCCCGTAGCCAAAGTCTTGGTGGCATCCTTAATACCTTTAAAATATTGTGACATTGTTTTATCTTTTTGGGAAGTCCCGAAGACAGAAGTTCTGGAGTTCTGTCATTACTATCTTGGTTGACTTTCGTCCGAAGAACATTTGACTGAACTTCTGTATTTCTGTCTTCTGGACTTCAAACTTTATAATGTGAGACCAAAGGCTACGCACGCTGTCATTACGACGAGTGTGACGAGCATCAGCGGCATGAGGTATTTCCACTCAAGGGTCAGGATGTGATCAATGCGGAGACGTGGGAAAGTCCAGCGTGCCCACATGAGAATCCAAATTACCAAGAGAGTCTTGCCAGCGAACCAGACAAAGCCTGGGATGTAGTTCATCACTGTGTCGAAACCTTCGATGCCGATGTTCAGAGGAGCCCAGCCACCGAGGAATATCGTGGCGGCAAGACCGCTGATAACCACGAGGTTAAGGTACTCGGCGAGGTAGAAGTATCCAAAGCCCATACCACTATACTCTGTGTGGTAACCGGCAGTCAACTCACTCTCAGCCTCGGCAAGGTCGAACGGACCACGGTTTGCCTCTGCATTACCTGCGATAAGGAAAACGAAGAAGGCTACAATGGCAGGGATATGCCCCTGAATGATGAGCCACTTCCAAGGGCCGACCTGTGCGTTGATGATGTCGCTAAGTTGCATGCTGCCGCAAAGGATTACTGCGGTAATCATACAAAGACCGAGAGACATCTCGTAAGAGATCATCTGAACGGCACCACGCATTGCTGATACAACTGAGTACTTGTTGTTAGACCCCCATCCAGCGAGAATGACACCAAGGACACCAATAGACGAAATTGCCGTCACCATGAAGACACCGACGTTGAAGTCAAGAACGACGGCACCCTTGTTCCAAGGAAGGAAAGAGAAGGTGCCTACGGAGGCGATGATTGTGAGGAACGGGGCAAGGGCATAGAGGAACTTATCGCTGCGGTCTACACCGAAGATTTCCTTGATGAGCATCTTCAGCACGTCGGCAACGACCTGGAAGATACCCCACTTACCCACACGCATAGGGCCGAGACGGCATTGAAAGAATGCGCAGACCTTACGTTCAAAATATATCATGAACATGGCGATAAGGGCGTAGAGCGTAAGCACTATCAAACCTACCAGCACACATTCGATGAGGATTGTCCAAAAACTGCTCAGGCCGCATGTCTGGCGGAGCAGATTGTCAAACCATTGTGTTACTACTGAAAAATCAAACATTGTTTGTTTCTTTTTTGAAGTTCAGAATTCTGAAGTTCTGAAATCCTGTCATTGGTCTCTTGGACGAAAAGAATCCGAAAAACATTTGACTGAACTTCCTGACTTCTACCTTCCGGACTTCTATTATCTATCCAAATCCGGTATCACGAAGTCGATACTTGCGCCGGTAGCTATGAGGTCTGCGATTTTCTGACCACGGAGCATCTTGTCGAAAGCTCCGGCAAGGGTCAGACCCATAGGACGCATCTTCACACGGTACGGACTCTTGTCGCCACGACTGTCAAGGTATACGCCAAACTCGCCGGCTCCACCCTCTACAGAGAACCACCACTGCCCCTCCGGGACTTTGATGACGGGCTTCTGCTTGATGTAGTACTCGCCCTCAGGGATGTTGTCAATGAGCTGCTCAATGATATTGAGGCTCTGGTACATCTCCTTAATGTGAATCATATAACGCTCCATAGAATCACAACCTGTACCGGTGATCTCATCCCACTCCACCTTGTCGTATAAGGCATAAGGATGATTCTTGCGGACATCGTTGTGCCAGTTGGCTGCACGTCCGGCAGGCCCTGTGACACCATAGTTGATGCAGTCTTCGAGGTTCATGTAGCCCACGCCCTCAAGACGGTTGTGAGTGATGACGTTATCGCCGAAAACATCAAGGTACTCTTGAATCATAGGACGAAGGTACTTGCATAGAGCCTTTGTGTTCTCCACGAAGTGTGGGTCTATATCGTCCTGAAGTCCGCCGATACGGTAGTAGTTCTGGATGAGTCGTCCACCCGTTGTCTCCTCCATGACATTCAGCAAATGCTCACGGTCACGCATGCAATACAGGAAAGCCGTCAGTGCCGACAAGTCCTGAGCGCAGGTTCCGAGGAAGAGCAAGTGGTTGTCGATACGCTGCAACTCGTCCATGATGGTACGGATGTATTGTATACGGTCGGAGAGCTCAACCCCCATAGCTTCCTCAATGACACCTACAAGAGCATGGCGGTGCATCATGGCGCAAAGGTAGTTGAGACGGTCGGTAAAAGCGAGAGTCTGTGGATAAGTCATAGACTCCATCATCTTCTCCATACCACGATGGATATATCCGAGGTGCGGATAGACATGCTTGATTGTCTCGCCGTCTACGACAGTGCGAAGACGGAGCACACCGTGTGTTGACGGGTGGTTAGGGCCAAAGTTTATGACAAAGTCATCATCGTCGAGCAAGCGGTGCTTGGTCTGTATGAGGTTGCCGTACTTGTCGAGGTTATACTCTGTTGTCCAATCGGTCTCAGGCTCATCAGTCATAGGAAACAGGTTTGCCTCCGGACTCATGTCGAAGTCCTTGCGCAGAGGATAACCCTTGAAGTCGTTACGCATGAATAGGCGGCGCATATCAGGATGACCGAGGAACTTGATGCCTAAGAAATCGAAGACTTCACGCTCAAGCAGGTCGGCATCGTGCCAAAGTTTGATGACTGAAGGGATGACATGATTCCCGTCATCAAGCTTCTTTGCCATCTGCTTTACTGTTACGCGCTCGTGGCTCTGTGTGTTCTCAAGGATATAAATGCAGCCGAGTCCTCCTTCGTGGGCATCGTCACCCGGCCCGAAGTCCTCACCTACGATTGTCACAAGGTAATCGAAATGCTGCTCATTCTTCAGCTTTGCCATCTCTGCGGCAAAGTTGTCAAATCCGAATTCTTTATTCTCTAATTTCATTTCGAGTACTTGTTATTTGTTTACTTTGAATTCTTCACCTTTCTTCTCAAGTGCGTCGAGCTCTTTACCGAGTGCCTCGACATCAGCCTTGTTAGGAGATGCGGTGACGATAATAGGTTCTTTCGCTCCAATCTTAGCGGCAGAGAGATTCTCGTTGCTGATGCCGTGGAGTCCGCCAAGTGCGAGGCTTTCCTCTTTCTCGGTACGGTTCATCTTGTGGTTGGCGCCACCGAAGAACTTCTCCACCTTTACCTTGCGCTGCAGCTGCATCATGCCATAGAGGATGGCCTCAGGGCGTGGAGGGCAGCCGGGGATATACACATCAACTGGAACAATCTGGTCAATACCACGTACGACACTGTAGCTCTTCTTGAAAGGACCGCCCGAGATAGTGCAGCCGCCAACGGCTACGACATACTTAGGCTCTGCCATCTCGTCGTACAGACGCTTGAAAACCGGTGCCATCTTGTTGGTGATGGTTCCGGCACACATGATAAGGTCTGCCTGACGGGCTGAGTTACGTGTCACCTCAAACCCGAAACGGGAGAAGTCGTAACGTGCACAACCCACTGCCATGAACTCGATACCACAGCAAGAGGTACCGAAGGTCAGTGACCAGAGAGAGTTAGAGCGGCCCCAGTTGATCATCTGGTCAAGGGAACCGAGAACTACGTTTACGCCGCCCTCGTTGAGTTCATTGGCGATATTCTCCAAAGTCTCATTGTCCTTAAACTCGTAGTAAGGAATACTCTTGATATGTGGCTTTCTTACCTCCATTCCAATGCTCCTTTCCGCCAGGCGTAAGCCAGCCCAAATGCCAAAACCAACAGGAAGAACCCAATGCTCACGAGAGCCATGCTGCCGAAATCACGCACCACGACGGCCCAAGGGTACAGGAATACTGTCTCAATGTCGAAAATCAGGAAAAGGATGGCAAACAGATAATAGCCAGCATGCAGAGGCATCCAGCTGCTTCCACGCGTGGGAATACCACACTCGAAAGGCTCACCCTTCACCGGATTGTACGAACGTGGGCCAATCAGCTTGGCGATGACGTAAGCGCCTACCACCAATGTGATTGCCGTCAGCAAAACGGTGATTAACAAAGTGAAATTCATAAAGTTGATAACGTTATTTTGTTGAATTCGTTTAAACGGCTACAAAGGTAGCAATTTATTTTCAAACGTTACAATCTTTTATGCAAAAATGTAAAGTCAATATTGCAAAAAAGTTAGTAAACCCACTATATATAACGGCAGAGGCACTAACAGAAGCAACCTCTGTGACAATTTATTATTATGAAACAAATTGACAAAAAGTAAAAAATCAAGACAAACGGAAAGTGTCATTCCAGAAGCGAAAAACAGTAGTGGAAACACTCAAACGACTATCCTGACAGACAGCCACGCCGCCTGCGAGTCACTTGTACGGCGCAATTGCATAACGTTTACGGCGTAGAAGTCATGCTTCTACGCCGTAAAGAAGACATCTTTACGGCGTAATCACACTTTCTTGCCGCCGTAAAGATGACACCTCTGCTACTGTCAAAAAATCATATTTTGATATACAGTTGATTATCAATGATTTACCAACTTCACCACCATTGCGATATTTCAGAGAAAAGGAAAGCTTTAAGCCAAATATGCCACTCACAGAGGGGATGCTGATGATTTAAAGTTTACAATACTCATTTTTTGCTATACTTCTCAATCAGTCCCTCTGCCCTATCGTCGCCAAGTTCCTTAGCTTTTTGCAAAGCCTCAATGCCTTCCGCCTTTTTGTCTGTTTCGCAAAGTGCAATGCCTTTGATGATATAAATATCTGCATATTTGTCGGACAGCTGTAAAGCCATATCGCAAGTCTTGATAGCATCGTCGGGCTTGTTTACGCGGAGCTGCAAGCTCGCCATCTCCGCATAATAGACCGGCTCTCTGCGGTTCAATATAATGGCATGCGCAATATCGTTCAGAGCCAATTGGAACTGCCGTATCTTAGACTCACAGCGGTATTTTATGTAATAAAACTCATCCGACTGTACATTATAATTCATCAAGGAATCATAAAGCAGATAATCCTTGAATGCCTTGCGAGACTGTCCGTCAGCATCGTATACCCTTCCCCTTGCAAGCACAAAAGGAGCGGAAATCGCGCCAGGCTGTACATTCACTGCGGAGTCAAGCAATGCCATGACCTCCTCCTTTGGAGCTTTTAGCATTGTCTTGCATTGGGCTGCCTCATAATACACCTCGCCCGATTTTCCCAAATCCGTTTCCTGCAAAGAAGTAAACATGTCAAGAGCCTCCTTGTATTTGCCCTGCGCATACATTATCTGCGCCTGCTGGTGCAGGTATGTCGGCAGAGGATTGACCTTGCTTGCCTCCCTTGAAAGCTCCAAGGCACGGTCAAGGTTCCATTTCGTGAATGTTGAATCAGACTTGTAAATGCTGGCTTGGTAAACCAAGGCAGCATAATTGCTATAGGCAACATCCTTCTTGTCGGCACGCTTGACCTCTGTCTGAAGCATGGCATCGGCATCGGCCAGTTTCTTGTTGGCAACAAGGCGAGTGGCTTTGGCATTGTAGCCCTCCGTGGCCGTAGGGAAATACTTTATGTAGTCATCCACATAGCTTTCGTATTTTGCACTGTCAACAACACCTGAAGCAAGAACCAACATTATGGCTGCTTCATTCTGGTCGGCAGGCAGAGCCGTACGTATGCCGGTGGCACGCAAAGCCTGGTCGTTGATGGAGAAACCTGTAATTTTAAAAGATGTCGTCAGGCGCGCATCGGCAGAAAAAGCCTGCCCTCCTGCCTCAGGACGCTGCATTATGCCTAACAATTGTCCCCCTTCGCTTACCACAGGACAACCTAATTCATCGGCAGAAATATCCTCGTCACGGAAAATCAGGTAATTGTAGTTAGTCATGAATTTCTCTGAGCGTTGGGGCGAGACTTTGGCTACAACAGGCTTCTTAATGTCATAACCAACAACATAAGCAGATGTTGGAGTCGCATCTGTTGTCGTCAACGGCATAGATACTGCCGCGTTGGCATAGCCTTTTACCCTGAAGCGACAAAGATTGTAATTCTCTGACACACCAAGCATTACATCTACATCATACTGTTTTCCTTTAGCGTCTATAATCACTGCTCGCGAAGCCCCGACAAAAACATGCCACATGGCAATTGCCTCGCCTGCATTGCCTGTAAAAACGCCATGTGATGAAGCACGTACGGTTCCGTCAGAATTGAATGTAGTCAAAGCAAAAACACTTTGACCGCACTTTTTCACTATCGCTGGCTGAGCAAATGCAGTGGATACCATGAAAAAGCATACAATCAATGTGTATATAGATAAAACGATCTTTCTGTTCATACTAATGTTTTTTATTTAATATTATTAAGCAGGGCACGCGCATTCGCTATGGCAGCCTCGGTTATATCGCTGCCACTCAACATCTGCGCTATTTCCTTTACGCGCTCCTCTGAATTAAGCATTCGCATGTGGCTGACGGTGCCCCGCTCTGTTTCTTCCTTACTAACCTTATAGTGAGTAGAACCCAGAGCCGCAATTTGCGGAAGATGGGTTATAGATATTACTTGACGATGGTTGTCTCCCATTTCACGCATTATCTGAGCCATTTTCTCTGCTACCCTTCCGCTGACACCAGTGTCTATCTCGTCAAAAATTATAGTAGGCAGTTTCACGGCTCCACTAATCATGGCTTTCAGAGAAAGCATGACACGCGCTATTTCACCGCCCGACGCTACTTGGGCTATGGGTTGCAAAGACGTACTGCTGTTTGCGCTGAAAAGAAATTGTACTTTGTCTATGCCTGACGGCGAACACTCACGTTCATGGAAGTCTATAGCAAACTGCACTTTGGGAATGCCCAACGGTACCAGTCGCGACTTCATCTCAGCCTCAACCTTCTTTGCTGCTCTCTTGCGAACTTCACTCAGCTTTTCGGCAAGCTCACGGCAGTGCTTATAGGCATTGTCAGCCTCCTGCTGCAACTCCTGGAGGTGATCGTCGCCTCCGTCAATGTCTTTCAACTGCATGGCAAGTTTGTCATGCTCGGCAACAAGCTCGTCGGTGGTAGAAGCATGAAACTTCTGCTCAAGTGAATAAATAATGTCAAGACGCTCATTAATGGTCTCAAGTTGCTGTGGGTCATAATCAACGTCCTCCATGCGGCTTTCTATTTCTCCCGCAATGTCCTTAAGCTCTATGTATGTAGAGTCAAGGCGGTCGGCTATTTCCTTTATCCCTGCATAGACTTCCACAATATCGTGAAGCTTCTCTGAAGCTTGCTTGGTTTGGATAACGCTTCCTGTATCATCGTTTGACAATAAGTTAGAAGCTTCATACAAAGCCCCTTTAATTTCCTCTGCATGACTTAAAGTCTGAGACTGCTGTTCAAGCTCATTCTCCTCTCCTGCTACAATCTTGGCATTGTCAAGCTCAGAGAATTGGAAACGCAGGAATTCCTCGTTTTCTTTGTTCTTCCTGCATTGCTCTTGAAAATCATCCAAAGCTTTTTTCTTGTCGAGCCAAATATGGTAAGCCTTTTGGTATTCAGACCTTTGTGCATTGTCTCCTGCAATAATGTCCACCACGTTAAGCTGAAAGTCCTCCTTTTGCAGCAACAGGTTTTGGTGCTGACTGTGTATGTCTATCAGATGCTCTCCAAGCTCACGCATCAGATTCAAGGCGACGGGTGTGTCGTTTATGAACGCACGGCTCTTACCATTACTGCCTATTTCACGACGCAATATACAATCAGTTGGGTCATAATCAATCTCGTTACGATTGAAAAAATCCTCCATGCCATAGCGTGAAAGGTCAAAATGTGCTTCTATAACACACTTCTTACTGCCTGACTTTATCTGTTTGGAGTCGGCACGCTGCCCAAGCAATAAATGCAGGGCACCAAGGATAATGCTCTTTCCCGCACCTGTTTCGCCGGTAATGACGGAGAAGCCGGGATTGAACGTTATGTCCAACTCGTCAATTAGGGTGAAGTCCTTTATATATAATTGTTTAAGCATTAGCTTTAATCTTTTTCTTTAAGCTATTAAGAACACATAAACTATTGCTTTATCTTTTCCCAAGCATTGTTTTGTGACGCATTTATTGAAAAGAGTATGTCATACACAGTTTCCTTTTCTTTTTGCGTACCCTTACCTTTATATATATTGGCTATTTCGTCACGCTTATAGTCTGTCCATATCTGGGGCAAAAGACTTGAAGGCTTGTCTTCATGGCATTTCTTCAAGTCGTTTTCTATAGCCGTAGATATTTCAGTTCTGCCCCTTTCTGCATTATTGGCCATTTCGTCAAGTCCTTTCCTATAGTAGTCATATTGAAGCTGGCGAAATGGCTGCATGGCACCGTCAAGATAATCGTTTATGATTGCAAAACGATTACGGTCATTGTCAAATGATTTCCAACCTGTGAAATTCAGGTTCTGGGCATTGTTGACGAGATTAAGGCAACGCTCAAGCACATCACTTCCACCTGACGGGGAAAAGCTGTCGAGATTAAGACCTATAATGAGATAAGCATAATAGGCAAAAAGAGCCGTCAACTGATTGTCAATGGTCTCATCGTTAAACTGCAACTGATCAAATTGGGCAAACTCAAAGTTGAAATCATTGTCTGTATTGTTGTAGATCGTAGTGGTGTATGAGGCGTTATATACCGGGCGAGTGGCTTGTATTAAAGCCTTGCATGTAAATTTATTGGATGACTGATCATATTTCGTCACCGTAATATTGAAACTACATGGTATACGCTCATTTTTTTGGAACTGCAAATTAGTCCACTGCCTATCATTGACAAATTGCTGCAAAGTCTGCTGCAAATTGTCAAACACCGAAGCGTCGGTACCAGATACCTGATTGTGATTAACCGTTATCCTGGCATCCAATTCTTGTGCAGAAGAATTAACCGACGCACTGACAAACAACAGAAAGAAAATCAACTTCACGAACATAACATATTATAAATATGTTTACTTCAGATTCATGTTAAGCTTCGCCTCACGCAATTTGATGCGAGTGAGCACCTGCTTTGTGTTAAGAGTAAAGTCTGACCTTTGTATCCAATCATAATAATTTGGCTCACGGTGCAAAACATCAGTGACTGCCCAACCTTTATACTTGCCAAAGTTGAATACCTCGTGTTTTCTTGGCTTGCCATCATTATCGAGCAAAGGTTTGCCTTGAGCATCTTTCATGGTATCCCACACTATGCGCCCTGCAAAATCCACATTGTCATTTTGCTTTGATTCTTCTGCCAAGACATCCATGTCATTCGGCAAAGCCAACGAAGGATCCTCAACATTTCCCGGTTCATACTTGTCAAGTTCTCCTTGCAACACTCTGTAAGTAGCCTCTGTGTCTTGGTCAGCACGATGGGCACGAAAATCATCCTCCATCTTATGCCCGGTAAAGAAACGGTAGGCAGCAGCAAGATTGCGTGGTTCATGCCGAAAGAATATTGTCTGTGCATCAATTAGACGGGAACGAGAGAAGTCAAAATCGACCCCCGCACGCAAGAACTCCTCTGCCAACATAGGAACGTCAAAATGATTGGAATTGTATCCCGCAAAATCACAGCCGTTGAATGTAGCTGCAAGGTTCTTGGCAATTTGTTTGAATGTAGGTGCAGCTTTCACCATCTCCTCAGTAATGCCGGTTAGCTTCTGAACTTCATCAGGAATAGACCTTTCAGGATTGACAAACAAGCTTTTACGTTCTTCGTCCCCGTCTTGGTCATCGGGCTTAACCTTAATATAGGATATTTGTATAATCCGATCCCTAACCAAATCCAACCCTGTTGTCTCCAAATCGAAGACAATCAAGGGTTTTGTCAAATTCAATCGCATTTTTAATCGTTTAAAAGCAAAGGCATTATGAGCATTAGGACATCTTCATTCTCAGGCTGTGTCGTGGGTACGATAATACCAGCACGACTTGGATCTCCGAGCAATATCTTAATGTCATCGGTATCAATGGAGTTCAAAATCTCCGTGAAGAAGTCACCCCTAAAGCCTATTTGCAACGGCTGCCCGTTGTATTGGCAAATGAGGTTTTCCTTTGCCCTGGTGGCAAAATCAAGATCCTCTGACGAAAGCTCAAGATTGCCGTTGTCAAGCCTGAAACGTATAAGCTGGCTGCTCATGCTTGCAAACGGCAAAACACGACGAATCGCACTCAACAGGGACTTGCGATCAATTATAAGTTCGTTGGGATTGTCTACCGGTATAGCTGCATTGTAATTGGGGAACACGCCTTCAATAAGGGTACATGACAACATGCCGCTTGCAAAATGAAACTCAGCAGAACTGTTGTTGAACTTGACAACCACGTCGTCAGTTGTCTTATCGAGCACGTTCCTTAACAAAGTGGCAGGCTTCTTCGGCAAGATAAAAGAAGAAGGCGTTTCACTCTTTATCTCATAATAACGGCAACGCACAAGCTTATGCCCATCAGAAGCCACAAAAGCAAGGCTATCTGGCGTTAAGTCAAAATAGACGCCGTTCATCACCGGCCTTATCTCATTGTTGTCTGTTGCGAAAAGGGTTCTGTTGATGTTGTCGCACAGCACGTTAGCTCCTATAGTAACGACGTGCACATTATCATCTATAGGATTTACCTGAGGATATTCTTCTGCATTTTGCGCAGTAAACTGATACTGTCCGTTTTGATAACCTACAGTAACCTCATAGCTTTCAAGGTTCACTTCGAACGTTAAAGGCTGCTCAGGCAACCCCTTAACGGCATCGAGAATAGTATGGCTCGGTATGGCAAAATCGCCCTCTGTATCGAATTCGTCAAGATTGAGGCTGGTACGCATCATGTTCTCACTATCAGACGCAGTGATACTTATCTGCCCATTGTGAACTTGAAAGAGAAAGCTTTCAAGAATAGAAAGAGAGTTTTTGCTGTTAATGACCTTCGAAAGGGTCTGCAAGCGGTTGTTCAGCACTGTGCTGGAAAGAGTAAATCTCATCGGTATGTTGATTTTTTGTTACGTTATCTGTTTTCTGTTATGGTTTATATAAAACACGACAAAGATACTCAAAAAAACTAAGAACAAGCACTTTTACTTATTATTTTTTCTCTTTTTTGATTTTTTGTACAAGTATATTTGCCATTAAAAGTTTTTTTTCTTAATTTCGCATTACAAAACATGTCCAACATCAAAAAAACATTCATATTTATGGCACTACAAGGTATTGAAGTAGAAGGAGTCATCATCAAAGAATACCCTGCTAAGGAAGGCATATCAAAAAGCACTGGCAACCCTTGGAAATCGCAAGAGTTTGTAATCCAGACAAAAGACCAATATCCTCGCGCCTGCCTGTTCAGGGTTTTCGGTGCTGACAAAATAGCGCAATTCAATATCCATCAAGGCGATACAGTACACGTTTGGCTTGACATAAATGCCCGTGCATGGCAGGATCGTTATTTTAATGACATCAGCGCATTCCGCGTTGACCATATTGATCCTAATGCTGTTGGCTCAAATATTCAAACCACGCAACCCACATCTGCTTTTGGCGAAACGCCATCACAGGCCTCTACATCAGCAGCGCCAACTGCTGCCACAACGAGCAATACCGCCACTATTTCAAGCGACGACAGCTCAGAAGATTTGCCTTTCTAAAAAGCTCACCTCATGTCGCTGTCTGCAAACGACAGCGGCAAAAGATCCTTAACGCTCTTGATGCGGTAAACGCCCTTACGCCCGTAGAGGAGAATCTCTACGGGATGTTTATATCTTTCTTCCACCTCAAGTATAACTTGGCGGCATGAACCACAAGGCGTTACAGGCTTTTCGCGCAAACCTTTATCATCCCTTGCTGCTATTGCCAAAATAAGAATTGGCTGGTCAGGATAGTTGGCCTGGGCGGCAAAGATTGCCGTACGTTCAGCACACAAGCCTGAAGGGAAAGCCGCATTTTCTTGATTTGCACCAGTTATTATAGTCCCATTCTTCAACAGTGCAGCTGCACCAACATAAAACTTGCTATATGGAGCATATGAGTTCTTCGTCGACTCACATGCCTTTTCCACCAATTGCCGCTCTACATTTGACAATTCATCAATGGAGCAGAAATCCATGTTGATTTCAAGTTTAAGGTTTTTCATATATCTTCCTTTTCTTGTTTGTATTCAAAAGCACCAACATCAGGTTTCTCATCTCGTTTTACGCCATTTCTATCATCTGGCAACGCTGTCAAAGGATTAGCCTTGCCTATAGCAGCCGATACATTGTCAAGACGAAAATCGTAAATTAGATTTTCTGTATCGACTTTAACAAAATGCTTCTCCCCCATCGATGTTGTGTCTTTAATATCCTCATAAATGACATTGACGAAGCGCATACTGTCAGCCGACGTAATCTTCGGAGTACGGATTATGCAATGGTCAAAAAGATAATTCTTCGTATTGGTCGTGTCCGCAATTGTACCGCTCAGCAAGTCATCTGCATATCCTGTTATCAACGAGTTAAGCACATTCAATCGTTGCAACGGCTTGCTGTCTGAGAAAGCAAAAGCCGCTCCACGGCGTGCATCAAAAGGATAGAATTGAGCAAAAGTACAATTGTTCACATCTACATTTCCTCCTTCAATTTGCACGCAATCATACAACGTGTTGCTTATCTGGCAATCAAGCATTGAAAGCCAAGCATTAACCGAATGCAATCCATAGCCCTGACAATTATGAACTGAAGAATGACTTATTGTAAGCTTTTGTTTGGACACATCAGATGAGTCAATCTCAATGCCTGTATTTGTACTGTGGATGTCTGTATAATTGATTTCGTTTCCATAAGATGATTCATAGAAATGGACACCCATCCACTGTGCCGGCACACGGTCATAAGGCAGATAATTGAACATTCGGTCTATTCGATCGCCACGAAGCACAACATTTGCCTCTGCATTGCCAAGCGAAAGAAGCCTGCCATAAACGTCCATTCCTGCATTGGTATTAAAATATAACGTAGTCCCTGCCGCCAAAGTCAATGTGGCTGCACTGTCAACACGCAAGCCACCATATATCACTATGGGCTTGCCATTACTTTGCAATGTAGAATCTTTGCTTATCCTTACATCTCTTAGCATAGTGGCATCCCATGCCCAGGCATTAAGGTTGACCTTCTGTTCTACCCCACTCTCAAGAGTAAACACAAGGTTATCTTCCTGTAATTTTGGCTCATCAGCATTAGCCCACGGCAACGTCACTTCCACGAAAATCCTAATACTGTCCTTATTTCTCACCTCGACATCATTGGTTTGATAATCAGTATTTTCACCAAGGTATATGCCATCCACATTTACCCGAAAGCCTGAATTAGCCCCATTCTCCAAACGAATGCTTCGGCATCTCAAGCCATCGCCAGAACGATTATATGCCCAAAAGCTCTTAGCCGCCGAAGGAACATTACTGAATAAAGTGTCCATTTTCAACGTATCAATTGAAAATGTCAAAACCTTAGATTCAGATACCGTAAAACTTTCCTCATCGTTGCATGAACAAACAATTGCAAAAGCCAATACTATAAATATATATGACAGCGTCTTTATTTTCATCTTTACAAACTTTCTTGGTGAAGGATTAAGTACTGAAGAATGCAAATACTGCATTTTAATAACGTTTCATAGCTGCTTTTATTTTATATCAGAAAGCCTTATGCAACATAAATTGCCCTACAAGCGCATCTTTTGTCTTATTCTACTTTAAGTTTTAAGCTTTTTCTAAGTCCTGCTTGCTTGTCAACTACCAATACGTTTATGTTTCCAGCTTTTTTGCCAGCTTGCACTGTTATGACAAGTTTTCCACTAAAAAGCTTCATTGTCGGCTTGGTAAATGGCTCAAGAGATGTTGCATCACCATTGCAGATGGCACGAAAGCTCCCCTCTCCACTTACTTTCACGTCAATGCGGTCTGTTGCATTTGGCAGCTCTGTTCCATTCTTATCCACAAGACTAACTGTTATGTAAGCCAAATCATCACCATCAGCTTTCAATATGTTTTTATCAGTTTCCAGCTTTATCGACTTTGCTTTCCCAGCCGTCCTGACACTTACTTCATCAGCCTTATTGCCATTACTGTCATAAGCCACTACCCTTATTTCACCTGGTTCATACTTCACATTGTTCCACATAAGCCTGTAGCGTGTAGTCCGTTGCAATGCTATATCGCCAGTGGAAGGATGTTGGTCGTCCACCTTAAGCCCAAGAGCTTTCTTGACTCTGCCCTGTGACTTTCCGTTTACAAAAAGCTCCGCCTCCGGGTAATCTGTATAAACAAACACAGGAGTAACCTGCCCTTCACGCCCTGGCCACGTCCAATGAGGCAAGACATGCAAAGTATGGCTCTCTTTATTCCAAACCGAACGGTAAAGATAGAATCTGTCTTTGGGCAATCCTGCAAGATCCATTATGCCAAAATAGCTGCTACGGCTTGGCCAATATTCATCATAAGGAGTCGGTTCGCCAAGGTAGTCATAACCCGTCCACACAAACTGCCCTATAGTATAAGGCTTGTCTTCCTGAGCCATAAAATCTTCTTCAGGCAAATTGCTCCAAGCACACCAGTTTACATCATAGCTTGAACACTGTCCATCCTTGTCGGCATGCACAACTCCCCATTTCACCGGAAATTTATACACGCCCCGGCTGCTCACGGTCGAAGCCGTTTCACTTCCAAGCAAAAAGCCGGTATGCAATTTCCCCATATTGCGATCATATTTATAAACACGATAGTTGAAGCCAGGCACGTCCATCACTTGCGCAAAACCAGACTTTAGCGCATTTTCAGCATTGTCCATGCCTTGTGTGACAGGACGTGTCGGGGCAAGTTTATGGCAAAGATTTTGCAAATGCTCAGCTATCACACGCCCCTCATAGCTCCACTGCTCAGGTATTTCATTGCCAATACTGTACATTATCAACGAAGGATGATTGCGGTTGGCCTCTACAAGGGCAGTAATGTCACGGTCGCTCCAATCCTTGAAGAAGCGCGCATAACCATTCTTACACTTTGGATATGTCCACATGTCAAAGCTCTCAGCCATGACCATCATGCCAAGAGAATCATAAACCTCCATCTGCATCTGCGACGGCAGGTTGTGGGAAGTACGAATTGCGTCACATCCCATGTCTTTCAATTGCTTAACTTGGCGAATAAGCGCTGCTTTGTTGACCGCTGCGCCAAGCAGTCCAAGATCATGGTGGAGGCAAACTCCTTTGATTTTCCTACTTACACCATTAAGGCAAAAGCCATGAATAGAGTCTATCTTAATGGTACGTATACCAACATTGGTTGCCTGCCGGTCTATTATATCGCCCCCCACGTCAATGACACTCGCTTCACATTTGTATAAATAAGGCGTTTCCGGGCTCCAAAGATTAGGGTTACTTACAGAAAGCTCCAACAAAACCTTACCCTTATCAAGTACATCGGCAGAAGCCGTAGATACCTCCTTGCCTTCCTTGTCACGCAATGAAACACTAATCTTGCAATTCCCGGCATCTCCTGCAACCTTCGTCTCATAGAGTACCGTAGCTTTACCATTAACGATATTTGGTGTAGTGATAAAAGTCTTCCACGCATCAAAATGAACTTTGGGCACAAATTCCAAAGTCACGGGATGATACAATCCGGCTCCAGGTTACCAACGGCTACTCTCGTCTACATTCTGCAAACTTACGGCAATGCTGTTATCGCCATTAACCAAATAAGGTGTGATATTTACCCTAAACGGAGAATAGCCATAAGCCCAGTAGCCTGCCTTCTTGCCATTGACAAATACTGTAGGCTCTGCCATAGCGCCATCAAAATACAAAAACATAGAGTCCGCCCTATATATTCCACTGCTATCAGCTACGTCTTGAATCCTCACCTTCGTTACATAATACCCTTTTCCTATCCACGGCAAGGCACCCGAACGCCCGCTTTTCTCCGTCTTTTCCTTTTCACCATTCTGCTCTATAGCAACCGTCTGCAAATCCCACTTCTTATCAAAAGGGCCGCTTATAGCCCAATCGTGCGGTATAGTAACAGGCTGCCAATTTATGCTGTCATGCGAAAAAAGCCAAGATTTCAACTCCATCGCCCGCCTATTCTGGCAGAAAGCAAGTGACGGCACAAGAATAAAAGCAATCAAAAATAAATTTTTCAGCATTCGGTTTTAATATTTATAAAGATATTACAATGTAAGAACGGTTTTGTTATAATGCAAAGGTAAGAAAAAGAGTGTGTTTTTCCAATTCTTTTTTAAAAAAAGGACAAAAATATTTGCAAGTACAAAAAATATCACTTAACTTTGTAATCGTTATCCTGAAAACAATCTTTTACCTTAAATGGAGCTAATACCTGTTGAAGATTTGGAGCGGTGGCCTGTGAAGGTAATCGCTTTTTTTATTTTTAGCCCACACCTCTTTATTTAGACGACTACTCGATGTCATTATGATTCTTGTACGGCGTATGAGCTTCATTTGTACGACGTACGAGCCTACTATGTACGCCGTACAAGTAAGGCTCGCGCGGCTATCTTCCGTTATCAACCATACGATTCATGTCGTTTACTAATGCCATCAACTTTTATTACCCTATCTTGCCATTCTGTTTAATGTCACTTCTCCAAACAAAAAAGGAGGGCACACCAGAATTCAGATGCGCCCTTCACAGTTATTTTCGCAATATAATAAACTTTACTTCTAAGTACTTAGAGACTTACATAGCCTCTATCGTAGAAGGTAAAAAACAGTTTTCATTACTGATGAGCATCCCTCAACAAGTCATTGACTGTCTTTACGGGATTGAATGTTGACAGCGGAACCTCAACAAAGACAGTATTCCAATCACTCATGGAGCCGTTCCAAAGACCTGGAAGCTCAAGAGCTTTCAATGACCTGCCATTCTTGCTCTTACTGCTGATAAAGCCAGTCGAACGGTCAACGAAATCAGGTAGATTGAAAGGCTTACCCTTGTAATCCTTTGTTGCGCATACGAGATCAACAGGATTGAAATGAGTGCCCTCGGTGAACATCTTCATGTAAGCTTCATTACTCTTGTCTATCTGACTGCTCTCCAGTATTTGCGTACTAATAGTACAGTCTTGGTTATAGGCAAGGAACGGGCCGCCACCTGGCTCACCCACATTCTTAACCACGCCACACACACGCAGCGGACGATTGAGCTTATTGCGTAGGTAGATGACAAGATCGGCATCTTCAAGCTCCTTGATGTCAGGCTTGCGACAACAAAGAACGTGCTGCACAAAACGAATGATTTCCTCAAGCTTCTCATGATTGTAAGCACCAGAGTCGAGCACTCGCAAGTATTCGAATATTTGTCTCTGCACATTAACAAGCACTCCACCTATGACTTTCTTCCATTTCACGGTGTCCCCTTTCAGTCTGTCAGGCACTACATTGTCTATGTTTTTTATAAAGACAACATCTGCGTCAATGTCATTCAGGTTTTCAATCAGCGCACCATGCCCACCCGGACGGAACAGCAAAGAGCCATCATCGTTGCGGAAGGGAGTGTTGTCCGGATTGGCAGCCACAGTGTCAGTAGAAGGTTTCTGCTCTGAGAAACTGATGTCATATCTCACACCGAACTTCTTCTCATAGTAATCCTTTTTCTCAGCCACACGCTGTTCAAAGAGCTTCAAATGGTCATGAGAAACTGTGTAGTGTATGTAAGCCACGCCATTGCTGCTGGCATATAGGGCAGCCTCAACAAGATGTTCTTCCATCGGCGTACGTGAACCGTCAGAATAACTGTGGAAGAAAAGCAAGCCCTTGGGCAACTGGCCATAGCTCAAGCCTTCTGCGTTCAGCATATTGGCAACAACAGCTTTATAGTCACCATTTTCGACAAGCGTTTTTGCATCAGCTCCGTTATTCTCCTTGCATTTCTCATTTAAAGCAGGATAGAAGGCAAAACGCTCCAATCCATTGAAAAACTCCTTCTCAAAGTCAGTTTGAGGAGTGTCATAATCGGAGATGAGAAAAGCGAACATATTCTTGAACATGCGGCTTGCCGCTCCAGACGCAGGAACAAACTTCACAATCTTATGCCCTTCACGCTTATAATTCTCCCACTGCTCTGTTGCATCGTCTTGAGCCTTTGCGTCAGGTGCCGTGATACCTTTGCCGACAGTGGCGGCAGCTTCAATCTTAAGGAACGGAAAGCCTTGCTCTATTTCTTTCAGCTGATGCTCGACCTGCTCAACGGTCATGCCGCGGCTTTCGATCTGCTTCTTGTCTTCTGGCTTTAACATATAAATGATGGTTTATTGGTTATATGGAATTGTAGCTTGCAATTGCCGATTTGTTTTCATTGGCAAAAATAATACTTTTTCTTCATTTGAGCGAGACTTGCCCAAAAGATTTTACTATTAAGCCATTTTTTCTTATTGTTTAACCAAATAATATAAAAGCAAAATAACTGCAACGGCAGCAAAGAAGACTATTGACTTCAGCAAGCAACTTGCAACTTTCTTTATAATGAATATTGCTATCACAACTGCCAATAAGGCAACGATATAGTAAACTAAAGAAGAATCCATTGAAGATGTTTACAAATAAGATTTTTATAAAAATGTGTCTATTAAAAACACGATACATCAATAAAACAAACTACGGAACGCCTGTGGTATATCAGTCTCAAAGTTCATTGGCCTATGGCTAAGCGGATGGTAAAAGCAAAGCTTGTAAGCATGCAGGCACAGCCGCCCTATTGGGTCGTCGCCATTACCATACTTCACGTCTCCACATACAGGATGCCCCATATCGGCGGCATGCACACGTATCTGGTTCTTACGCCCTGTTTCAAGCCTGAACTCTACCAAAGAGTGGAAATCGGAACGTTTCAGTACACGATAATGAGTTATGGCAAGCTTGCCACCATTGTCGTTTAAACTACTGTAAGTGAAAAACGCCTTGTTGTCTTTTAGCCAGCTTTGTATTGTACCTTCGTCATGCTCCACTATTCCTGAAAGTACAGCCACATACCTGCGGTCATATACTATCTTATGCCAATCGTCCTCAAGCATAAGCTCGGTCTGCTTGTCCTTGGCATAAATCATCAGTCCACTGGTGTCGCGGTCAAGGCGGTGCACCACATGGGCCTGGCAATGCTGCCTACTTGAACGGAAATAATCGTCCAATACTCTTTTCACATTAAGCGAGCTGTGTCCTGCCGCCATCGAAAGAATGCCTTCCTTCTTGTCCAAGACAACAATGTAACGATCTTCATACACTATACGTACATAACGATTCTTGAACATCTGATTGTGTTTGGTCTTGCTGACGGCAACTTTCATGCCCGGCTGCAACTGGTAGTCAAACTGAGTTACAACCTTGCCCCCCACTTTTATGCCATGCCCTGACAGCGTAGCCTTTATTTTGCTGCGGCTCTCGTTGACATTGGCAATAAGCCATTCAAGAAGCTTTGACGGTTCTTTGACCGTATAATGGTCGTATAACTCCTGAGGTTGATTCATGCTTATTCCTTTCTTTTCCAAATTCTTACTATCTTTCGCCTAATAGCGAAAACATTAAAAATGCTCACAAGCAGGAAAATAGCAACACCTAAAATTACTGCCGGAGCAATACTACCGATTTCTATGTCTGGGAAGAGTGTTTCTACAATGCCTATGTAATAGCTCCTGACAATGGCCAAGATGCAAACGGCTATGATTAACACCCCGAAGTTCAATCCGATGGTGAGCAACTGGTATGGCCTTGCTACGGATTGAGGACTATAGCCAATCAACAGCAGGTTCTCAAGCTTTGACGAATTTTTCTGCACAAGCAGATATATACTGAGCATTAGAATATAGAAGCTGAGAAGTGAGATTACAAGACCTACGACCATCACCATTGACACCATGAGCCGCAAGAAATAAGTCGTTTTTTCGGCATCCAGCTTGTCATCCTCCACTTCATATCCTTTCTTGTCAAAATACTTGGCCATCTGCTCTGTTTTGCTGTTGTCAACATCAAGTATCAGACGCGTAGGATTGGCGTGCTTTCCCGACCCGAAGGTGCTGTTACTCCAATCCATGAAAGCTTGTGGCACCAAGATGCTGCTTATGCGACTGGAAAAGCCAATCACCTTACCTTTGAACGAATCCTTGCGCCCGTTGCCTTGGACAAACATGTCAAAGTCTATCATGCCGACTAAGCCCTCGCTTATCTTAGGCAGTGAGCGGCTCTGGGCAAAGCCAAAATTATACATTGCCAAATAGCTACGTGGCAGAATTACAGGCACAACCTTGGAGCCCTGCTCATATTTCCATACTCCTTTTGGAGCATCGACAAAACCATCCGGTATGCTCTCAAAGAAAATCTCTGAGTTGAGTATGCTGGTGCCGTTAATGCCCATGTGCGCACTAATTTGATAGTCGGCAGACGTAAAGACACCTATCTTTGAGGCAAAATGCCTGCCGGCTACATCATCAATGTCTGCTTTGTCGAAATCGTTAGATTGGCCGGAAATAGTAGTTCCCATGCCCACTTTCTTCTCAACAATGATATAGTCGGATTTCATAAAAGAGTCGTCCGACACAAAAACGGGAACTACATCTTTGTAAAACTGATAGCCAAGCAACACAATTGTCATGCCAAAGAGGTTGGCAAAGAAAAAGCCAACAAATTGGCCTACGCTGACATGACGACGCAAAAGCTTACAAACAAGACTCATAGTTTTATTACCCTTTCATAGTTTAAGTCCATGTGCTTGCCAATGCTTGTCACTATTACGCCAGCGCCTTGCCTTTTAGCCTCACTCATCATGATGTCGCCCATGATACGGGCATTGTTGTCATCGAGATGGGAGATGGGCTCATCCACAAGGATGAAATCAAAGGGCTGCACAAGAGCCCTAATCATTGCGACGCGCTGTTGCTGCCCAAAAGACATGAAGCCTACTTTGGAATTAAGCTTATCGCCAATGCCAAGCATATCAAACCATTGCACTATCTGATCTTTTGACTTATAGCCTGTAAGCTTGTTTTTAATTTCAACATTCTCCATTGCCGTAAGCTCTGGAAAGAGGCGAAGCTCTTGAAAAAGATGGCTTATATGACAACGACGAACGTCAACCCACTCACTTACCTTAAGCGAACGGGTGTCCCTGTGATCAAAAAGCACACCGCCTGTATAGTCATGCCGATAGCCGACTACATAACTGCAAAAGGTGCTTTTGCCTTTACCCGAATCGGCTTCAACAAGATAAAGATGCCCCTTGTCAAAAGTAACGTCCTTATTCCACAGTTCCGACACAATGTCGTCTCGCTGAGAGAAGACATGTGGCATCACTGACCGAAAACTTAAACTATTCATTTTAATGTGTAAACTATAGAGTTCAGCTCACCGAACACAGGCTTCAACAGTGACGTAAGAGCTTCTGCCTTACCTCCCTTCAATGCATCGAAATTCATTATCATGACAAGCTTTTGCCCCATTACCAGTTTCTGCAAGTCGGCACCGACAGGCCTGCCACTTGGCTTTATGCTCTGCAAGGCTTCTTCCTTGCTGCCACCGCTCATATATTGCATGTCAGGAGTAACGCCAAAATAATAGGAAATGTCGGCAGACCTGTAGTAATAGCAATTCTTGCCCCAATCGCCTATGAAGCCCCCTTGCGGCACGCTTTGTTTCCAGTAAGCCACGTCATCAAGCCAAGAAGCCGAAGACAAACGGGCAGCCATGCGCAGACTGAAGCTTTCATCTCCTGCATTCGGAGCAAACATGGCAAGCTCTCCATTGACACTTTTCAGTATGTTGTCCATGTCTATGGCAGCATTGATGCCTGCAAGCATAGTGGAAATACCACGATTTTGAGTCACAAGTTGATGAAACTGCCGACCGTCTACATTAAGAAACAAGCCTATAAAATCGTCTTCAGACATCGACTTGACATAATCGCCCTTTATTGGACGATATATTTTTCTAGCATCCACAAGCGCCTTGTTGACAGCTTTCTTAAAGGAGAATGTACTGCCATTCATGAGCAGCCTTCCATCCTTTACCTCCATAGCGGCAGAAAGCATTACGTCGGCAGGAGCGGCATCTTTAGGCGCACCAATTGTTAAAGGAGCTACAAACTGTTGTGGCAAAGCCTTTGTCTGACAAACCAAGGCAATTGGAGCGTCTATAGAATCGAGCTTGTCATAGATGGGCGAAGCCTTGATGCCGTCTTCTTCATTAGCTGCAAGGTAACGCGCCATAAGGATTGTCATGTCGTCTTGAGCAGCCGGAACCACAGGCCCCATCAGGAGTGCAGCCTTGTCTGAAAAGCCTATAAGCCAATTGCCTTGAAGGGCGGCAAACTGTGAATTACGTTTTTTGGTAACCTCTACGCCTGCATTTTCCAATATCTTTCGGAGTTTGCCACTGTCGTCAACTTTTGTGCAAAGCCCTATGTTGCCTTGTGCATCCTCGAATAAGAACACCCTGTCAGAAAAGTCAAGCCCCATGTCGCCAACCTTTGATACATGAAGCAAGGACTTCAATATCAAAGGATTCCCCGCCCCACTGAGCTTTGACGTGTTCATTGACATAAGCAACTGCGAATCGTCAGGTATGGCATTGAGATAGTCGTCATTTGAACATGAAGCAAACATCAAAACTGCGACTTGCAGAAATGCCGCTATCCATATATTCACCTTGTGTTTATGCCTTTCCATAGTTGAATTCATTTAAAAATCATATTTTGATTAAGTTTTTGCCAATTGCGCCATTGCCACTGACATCATGCCCGCAGTCTCGGTGCGCAATCGGCTTGCTCCAAGCGTTACAGGCTTGAAACCATTGGCAACGGCAAAGTCAACTTCATCTGCTGAAAAGTCGCCTTCCGGTCCTACAAGTACTGTCACATCACTGTCAGACGGAATATTGCGCAATTCATCGAAAAGATAAGTGCGCAGACGGTCATCATAGCAATGGGCTATAAACTTATACTTTCCATCAGAAATATTGCCTCTATTGCCATTTTCCTCAATGAAATGGGCAAAATTCACTATCGCCGTAACAGTGGGCTTAAAAGGCTTGCGGCTTTGCTTCATGGCAGAAACCACTATTTTTTCTATACGGTCAATACGTATAGATTGCCTTTCAGAAAACTTGCAGTTGAGGAAAGTTATATCGTCAACTCCTATCTCGGTCACTTTCTCTACCATCCACTCCATGCGATCCATCATTTTAGTGGGCGCAATGGCAAGATGTATATTGCCGCACCATCCTTTCTTCTGGGGCATAGCTTCCTCAATGCTGTAGAAGCAACGCTTTTTATAAGCCATGCTCACCACGGCTCTATAGAAGCAACCTTCACCGTCCATGAGAAAAATCTGCGCTCCCTCGCCGATGCGCAAGACGCGTATGGCATGTTGTGCCTCCTGTTCGGGCAACTCGCTATCTGATGCAGCACCAGGTACATAGAAGAAATGTTCCTCTTTCATTCTTTCTCTTTCTTCTTTTTTCTATCCTTCATTTCATTGGTCAGCTGTGCTGCCAACTCATAATTTTCCTTAGCCACGGCATCGTCTATTGCCCTTTGCAGCATATCTATGCTCAACGCATTTATTGGCAATGCCACCCCACTCGACTCCTTGTTGTATGGAGAGCTTTGCCTCATAAAAAGCAAACTGGGCATAGTAATGGCTATATTCCCATCACTAAGGCAACTAAGCATTATACCGTCAGCCGTGTTAATGGGCAATTGCGAAAGCGTTTCTGTATCCGTAAGCAAAGCTTTGTAAGTGCCATCTGCCACAGTGTCAATATCAACACGCAGCCCTATACCAGCATTGGCGAGGACTTTCACAAGCACATTTGGCAAACTTAGTCCAACTCCGCGCTTGTCGTTGAGCCAAGCACTGAACTGTCCAAGCGACTCCTTACCACAAGGCACAGCTATCTGCCGATTTCCATCGGTATCTGTCAATATAAACAATCCTGCACCGAGGCCACCGACAATCTCCGTGGCATGTCTGAAAACAAGGTGCATTCTTGAAGCTGATTGATTTATATCCATTTAAAGCTTAACTATTAATGTTTCTTCGCCGGCCTGAACACCAAGGCAAACGCCAATCCCACGACAAGGGCAAAGCCGGCGAAGATGAACCAACATGCCTGCCAATCGCCCATGAGATAAGAAGACTCGCCCACCTGCGTCCATTTGCAAAAATGGTTTACGATGACTCCTGCCGACAGGGTGCCGACAGTTGCCCCTACGCCATTGGTCATGAGCATGAACAAGCCCTGGGCTGATGCCTTTATAGAAGGATTGCACTCCTTGTCAACAAATATGCCCCCTGAGACATTAAAAAAGTCGAAAGCCACACCGTAGACTATGCAAGACAATATGAAGAGCAGCACGCCTGGCATCGTAGGATTGCCAACGCCGAAAAGTCCGAACCTGAGCACCCATGCAAACATGGCTATGAGCATCACTCCTTTTATGCCATAGCGCTTGAGGAAGTAAGGTATGAGAAGTATGCAGAAAGCCTCGCTCACCTGCGATATTGACGTGAGCAAAGTGGCATTGCTTGCTGCAAAAGACGAAGCCACCACAGGGTCGCTACTACCCTGGAAGCTGGAGATGAAAGGACCGGCAAAACTGTTGGTCACTTGAAGCGACATGCCAAGCATGGCGGAGAAGATGAAGAAAAGAGCCATACGCTTGTCCTTGAAAAGCTTGAAGGCATCAAGCCCCATCTGCTGGGTGATAGACCGCCTCTCAGAAGAATCATGCTTCACCAGTTTGCATTCTGGCAAAGTGAAGACGTACAGGAACATAACCACGCTTAAAAGTCCTGAGACAAGGAACTGATTGTATGTATATTGGAACTTATGGGCATTCTGTGCCAAGGTAAAACCAAACGAGCCTCCATCCCACACTGCACAATTGACAAACCACATGACAACAATAAACCCAATAGTACCACACGAGCGTATTGGAGGGAAGTCGGACACAGTGTCACCGCCGTGCGACTTTAGTACGGTGAAGGCCGTAGTGTTTGAAAGTGCCACCGTCGGCATGTAGAAAGCCACACTCAACGTATAGAGGGCTATGAACAACGGCTTGTCAGACACCTCGTTGCCAAACCCTGCCGTCATGCCCATATACCACAGCGAGCACATGAAGACACCGGCTATCAGATGGCAAATGCCAAGCAGACGCTGAGGCTGTATCCACTTGTCAGCAACAATGCCTATCAACGTCGGCATAAAGATTGACACAATGCCCTGAATGGCATAAAACCATGAGATTTGAGCTCCTAATCCGGCAACGCCAAGATAATTGCCCATGCAGGTCAGATAGGCTCCCCAAACACCGAATTCGAGGAAGTTCATCACCGCTAAGCGGACTTTCAGATTCATATAAACGCGTTTTTGTTTTTATTTCCAATGCAAAGATAGAGAAAATGAATGGAATGGCAAAGAAAATAAACAAACTTTTACGCAAACACTGCCTATATGTGGCTCTATCTCATTTAAGTAAAACGCATTGCGCTTTTTTAAATGAAAAAAGATTACAAAAAGTAAAAAGTTTAGACAATGGAAATCACACCTTCTAAGTGATAAAAAATGGTTTAAAAATGAGCTTTTGCTTCATGACATTCAAGGCGACTGATGATTACGGCGTGAAGATGCATTCTGTAGGGCGTAAAGATGAGTTTTCTACGCCGTAATGGCTTCACCTTTACGCCGTAAAGAAGATGCCTTTACGCCGTAAAGAACAACACAAAAAGCTGCCATTTTCACAATACTTACATAACGCTTTGTTTTTCAACAAGTTATAACTTGATTTATAATTCGCGTATTTGAAAGCAAAGACCTTTGTCTTGACAAAAACGCCACTCACAGAAGGTACCCGCATGACTTTTTATTGACAAAAGTAAGTCTGAATAGCAGAGTAGGCATTAGCTATTCACCACTCCGAAACAAACCATCCATCAATCTCATATAGACCATAAAAGGGGCGTCATCACGACGCCCCTGATACGATTATACAAAAACATTATGAATTTCTATCTTATAGTGAACAAGATGGATTTTATTGGCAAAACTCTATTTATCTCTTTCATTCTAAAACAACAGATTCATTTCTTTCACAAAAATGACGCTTATCCCTTCATCCAAAAGACATTTACCCCTTTCACTTTAAGCCCTATGCCGATACCGTTTCCATCGCATTGACAAGCTTTACATCCTTAGCGTTTGAACAATCGCGACACGAACACTGCCGTCCCTTGAGAGTACAATATCTTTCACACTCCATTGTGATGTCATAACCAAGCATGGCACCAAGCATGAAATCTTCTTCAGGCGACAATTCATTAAGTGGTTTCGTAACAAATATCCTTATTGCATCAAGACACTCCTTACGCCCGAAAAACAAGTTCACCGTGCCTCTTCCGGCAGGTTGCAAGACATAGCTTATATGCCTGCGTTCCAATCGCTTAACCGCGTAATCTGCATAGCGTGCGTTGAATGTGTAGAGCACCATGCGCCGCACCCCCTTCTCATACTCGTAGATGTGGTTCATAAGAACTTTCATCTCGATGGGGACAATCTCACCCATAGAGTCTCCCATAGCAATAGGAGATACTACATCATTCGACGAATGACTACGATATACTTCTTGAAGAGAGGAAAACATTAGCTTGAACTTGTTAATTATTTTAGAAAGATGTTCTTTGAGAATTCACTCCCCACGCCAAATGGGGAGTGACAAGGTATTCGTTTAGAAACCTAAAGTCGGAATCCAGGCATCTATACGGCTCTCTGTCCGGTCGTCCTCGTTGACATCGTCAAGAGCAAGGCCAATGAAGTGACCGTCAACAACAGCATCGCTGTCGTCGTAGGTATAGCCATCAGTAGAGACTTCATTGCCCACCATTGTGGCTCCGGCAGCCTCAGCCGCATCGTAAAGCTCCTTCATTCCGCCACAGAAAGTGTCGCTATAAGATGCACTGTCGCCACAACCAAACACAGCAACCTTCTTGCCGTTCAAGCCTGCGTCTTTAAGCACCTTGACACCGTCATACCAGTCGTCCTGCATTTCGCCTGCACCCCAAGTTGAAGTTCCGAGAACCAAATTGCCTGCGCCCTCTACTTCTTCTTTTGTCAGGTCGGTTACGTTGATAACTTCAGCACCAAGCTTCTCACCTATAGTCTGTGCGATAGCCTCGCAATTACCGGTTGATGAACCGTAAACTACAATCGTCTTACTCATTTTTGTTTAAATCGCTAATAATTTGTTTTACGGTGGCAAAATTAATGCATTTCTTGCGTTCATACAATACCTAAATATAGTGATTTTTGGCAAATACTAACAAATTAGGATAACAATCTAACACAAAAATTGTAACTTTGCAAAAGAATTAATATAAACAGTCACTATGCGCAACACATTCGGCACACTCTTTACACTTACCACATTCGGCGAAAGCCACGGCGCGGCAATAGGCGGCGTGGTCGACGGCATGCCTGCAGGAGTAGACATCGACCTTGACTTCATACAGCATGAATTATCTCGCCGCAGGCCTGGGCAAAGCCGTATAACCACATCACGCAACGAACCTGATCATATAGAACTGTTGAGCGGCGTGTTTGAAGGCAAGTCGACAGGCACTCCGATAGGCTTCATCGTGCACAACACCAACCAGCACAGCAACGACTATGACAATATGCGAAACCTATTTCGCCCATCCCATGCCGACCATACATATTTTCACAAATACGGCTTGCGCGACCACCGAGGAGGCGGGCGTTCATCAGCCCGCATCACTATAAGCCGATGCGTAGGCGGCGCATTGGCAAAGCTCGCCCTCCGACAACTTGGGGTAACCATTCAGGCTTACGTATCGCAGGTAGGAGATATTGCAATCGACCGTGACTACCACGAATATGACTTGTCAAAAGCCGAAGAAAATATTGTACGCTGTCCCGATGCGGAAAAGGCAGGGGAAATGGAAAAGCTGATTCTAAGTGTCAAGGCTGACGGAGACACGATAGGCGGCGTAGTGAGCTGCGTAATAAAAGGTTGCCCCATAGGACTCGGCGAACCAGAGTTTGGCAAGCTGCACGCCCAACTTGGCGCGGCAATGCTCTCAATAAACGCCGTAAAAGGTTTTGAATATGGCGACGGCTTCGACATTGTGAGCCACCGCGGAAGCGAGGTAAACGACAAGCTTGCAGAGAAACCTACAAGATTTCTTTCAAACCACTCAGGAGGCATACAAGGAGGCATAAGCAACGGTGAGGACATCTTCTTCCGCGTGGCATTCAAGCCTGTCGCCACACTGCTCATGCCACAACCTACAATTGATATTCACGGCAATGCCACAACAATAGACGCGCGTGGCCGCCACGACCCATGCGTAGTACCACGTGCCGTACCAATAGTCGAGGATATGGCAGCAATGGTCATACTTGACAACTGGTTAATCAATAAAACAGTAAGAATGTAAAAAAGCGAATTTTATGCAAATTCGCTTAACTCTTTTGAATAATAATTGTCTACCACTATATCAGCGTACTGAGCTACTACATCACAAGGATTTGTAGTAGCAAGCCCGACACAATACATATTAGCAGCTTTCACTGCTTTTAAACCATTTATGCTATCCTCAAAGCCTACACATTCCGCCAGTGCCAATTCAAAGCAAGCAGCTGCCTTGAGATAACAATCAGGATCGGGCTTGCTTCTATCAAAATCCTCACTCGTGAGTATTGTATCAAACAAGCCCTTAAACTCAGGATGTGCTTTGTAGACATGAGCCATCTTGGCAAGATTGCTGCTCGTGACCAACGCTGTCTTTATGCCACGATTGCGTATTTTTGCCATAAAGGACTCAAAGCCTGAAATATAATCAAAGTTCATGTGAGCTTCGAAATCGAAAAGAGCTGTGGTTATCTCAGACTGCAAAGCCATGTCATTCGGACAATAACGGTCATAGATTTGAACCAACGTCATTCCCTTTATGCGACTTTCCAAATTTGGTATTTCAGGGAAGTATTCTCTTCCCATTCCTCTCCAAAAGGAACTATACTGCCCTTCTGTATCAATGACCACACCATCGCAATCGAAAAAAGCTGCCTTGAACATAAAATTAACCTAAACTTTATCCACAAAAGAACAACACGCATATCTGCGCAGTAAAGATACGAAGGAACATTGAAAGAGGATAGACAGTGGAATACCCCACAGCCGGCGCTTCTTTTGAGCAGCTGGCATTGGCGTATGCAAGTGCAGGTGGGTCTGTATAAGTACCGGCTATCATACCCATAATAGTAAAATAGTTGAACTTGAACTTCCACCTCGCTATTGGGCCTACAATCAATATAGGAATTATTGTTATAAAGAAGCCCGTTAGCACGTAAAGAAGCCCGTCACCCTGTACCACTGTGTCAACAAATCCTGCTCCTGCCTTTATGCCCACACTTGCAAGAAAGAGCACAAGCCCCATCTCACGAAGCATCATATTGGCAGATGTAGTGGTATAAGTAACAAGTTTAATGCGATAACCAAAGCGGCCTATAAGAATGGCGATAATGAGCGGACCGCCAGCAAGACCAAGCTTAAGGGGAACAGGAACGCCTGGTATTGAGAACGGTATGCTTCCGAAAATAATGCCGACAACTATACCAATGAAAATTGTAGCGATATTAGGCACGTTAAGACGACGTGCCGAGTTACCCATAAGCTCAGCCACGCGGTTGACATTGTCTTCACGCCCAACGACCATGATGCGGTCGCCAACATGGAAATGGTGGTTGCGCGAAGCAAAAAGATCCATGCCTTGACGCGTGATACGAGTCACATTGACACCATACACTGACGAAAAGTGCATCTTTCCAAGCGTCTTGCCGTTCATCTTAGGATTGGTAACTATAATTCGCCTTGAAATCATAGGCTGCGTGTCATTGGCATTGTCCCACTCAAACTGAATTTCAGGACCAATGAATGCCTTTATTGCTTCTGCATCAGCCTCTGCACAAACAATGAGCACCCTATCGCCAACCTCAAACCTCGTGTTACGGTTAGGGATAGTAATTTTGCCATCATGCAGCAAGCGAGTGCAAACAATGTCACGATTCAAGAACTCACAGATTTGTTTCAACGAACGACCTGCAAGATAAGCATTGCTCACCTCAAGAGTCATGACATTGGGTTTGGCATGGGGATTGGCCGCCTCCTGCTGTTCCAGTTCGTCTTCCTCCTTCCGGAGATTGGTCTTGGTTATATAGCGTATTAGAATTGTAGCTCCAATAATACCAAGCACACCAAGAGGATAAGCGCATGCATAACCATTGGCAATCTGCGGCACAGGGCCATTGGTAAAGACGGAAGCAAGAGCTTCATTGGCAGCACCAAGACCTGGCGTATTGGTTACGGCACCATAAAGCACCCCAATCATCATTGGCAGATTGACAGGGTTGCTGGTGTCAAAAAATATGTAATAACAAGCAAACATTACTACAATGTCCAATACTATCATCACTGTGGAAAGGAGGTTCAGCGTAACACCACCCCTCTTGAAACTCTCAAAGAACCCCGGACCTACCTGCAAACCTATGCAGAAGACAAAAAGGATTAGTCCGAAATCCTGTAAGAAATTGAGAATCGGTGTAGGTGCCGTGAATCCAACATGCCCGGCAAGAATGCCGCAAAAAAGCACGAAAGTGACACCCAGTGATATGCCTCCTACTTTGAGCTTGCCAAGGAGCACACCACAGGAGATAACTATGCCATAAAGCAACACTATGTGAGCCACAGTGTCTTGAGTGGTAAAAAGATTGATTAACCAGTCCATTTCTATTTATTAGATATAAGTGCAAAGTTACTACTTTTTTACCTTATTTTCAAGCCAGTTGTCAATTAATTTTCTTGCAATGCTCAGTTTTTCGGGAATATGGGGTAAATTATCATAGCGAAACCATGCTCCACGAGAAAGTTCTGACTTTTGCAGGTGAATGTCGCCCGATTCGTATTCTGCCATATATCCAACCATCAACCCACAAGGATAAGGCCAAGGTTGTGAACCAAAATAGGTGAGATTTTTTATCGTGAGATGCGTTTCTTCCATGACCTCACGCCGTACAGCCTGTTCGAGCGTCTCACCTGTCTCTACAAAGCCAGCGACAAGCCCATAGAAATCTCCATTAAAGTTACGGGCATGAACAAGCAGGACTTCGTCACCGCGATGGATAAGCACTATGACAGCAGTGGCAAGCTGTGGCCATACCTCTTTGCCACATTGTGTGCATCGCTTGGATATATCGGTATGCATCTTCATCGGCGCACCACACACTCCACAAAACTGGGTGTTATGATCCCAATAAAGCAATTCCTGGCATTTGCCTGCCTTAAGATACAACTGGAGAGAAAGATGATAAAACGACTGGCGCAAACCTATGAAATCATAGCCAGCCTTTTTAAGATGCGGATCTACAACTTCAAGGTTGTCAGGGCTATCTATATTGAAAGTCTTTACTTCCGTCCCATCATCCATCGGCGTAATATTCAGAATATGAGTCCACGGATGTATCTTTATAGGTACATCCGTTGTACATGGTATCGTATACTCCCCATCCGGTTGCCGTTGCAACAGCAAATCCGTTTTTGAGAAAATAAAGAAATAGGTCATTTGCCAAAAAGAATTTTGTAATCTCGTTCTGCCGCTGGCTTTGCCCAAGATTCAGGTATTATGCGCCAGTTATGATTAGGTTGCGGATCAAGCACCTTCTGCCTTCGTATCTCTTGCATAAGATAATAACGTTGATCTCTGTCACTGCGCCAAATTATACGGCTTTCAAGACTGTCTTTGGGAATGCCTGCACCTTTAGTCAGCAATTCACCTCCTCCGTTGCCACGATAGCTGTTAATAGCAACCTTATACCATTTGTTAGGATCGAAAGGCATGCCGTTGCTCATCTTTAAGATTTTCACTTTTTGCCCATTAGGCTTTGTTACGTCTACTGTATAATCTATGCCTGCCGCAGAGTCGAAGTTGAAAGAAAAGTTCTTAAAGCCCATACGTTGGGCATCGCCATAGGTACGCGTGTCAAGCAGGAGCAGGTGATCCTCAGGAGTTTTCATGGTGTTCATCCAAAGGTCATAGCTCATCTCTAAGTGACGGCGTATCTCGTCACCTGTAAGTCGCATAACATAAAGCATGTTCTCGTACTTGTAAAGTTTGAACATGTCGCTCATGTAGACAGGACCTGCATTGATGGTTGCATTGAAAGAGAGCGGTGCGTTGAACGCTACGTCTGCACCCGTTATTTGAAGTTGCAGATTAAGTATAAGATCATTGAATGCCGAATTACCAAAATAACTGTCTGAGGTAGAAATGGTATGCTTGAACTCTCCTATTTTTTCGTTAGCGAAAGCATCTACCTTGTCAATGTACGATTTGAAATGTTGCAGATATTCCTCGTCTATGGGTTCTTGGGTGATGTCCTGTAAATGCCCATCCACTTTACTCACATTCCATCTCCCACCTTTCCTAATTAACGATACATTGGCTTCAGCCACAGTGATGGCATTGTTGGCAGGGTCAAGACAGAGAACGGTGTCTCCTTCTACATTTATTACTTTATCCTGATGCCGTGTATGGTCATGACCAAAGAACACAATGTCAAACCCAGGCACCTCCCGTGCCACTCGCTCGGAAGCATCCTCCTCGTAGTCAGATGTTGTTATACCTCCTTGCTTGCCAGAATGAAAAAGTCCTATTATTACATCTGCTTTCTCGTCTTCCTTCATTACTTTCATCCAATACTTTGCTGTAGACACCATTTCATCAAAGCGCAATCCAGGCCATATATCACGCGAAAGCCAATTAGGTATGGCAGGTGTAAGCATACCAAAAACAGCAATCTTACAACCATTACGATTAATAATAACATAAGGCTTAAGATATGGTCTGCCTGTCTTTGTATCAATAACATTAGCTCCAAGTACCGGACATTTGACTTCACCAATCCACTTATCGTACACCTTGTGGCCAGGCTCCACATCATGGTTGCCTATAGTCTCAGCATCATACCCCATGTAATTTATCACTTGGGCAGCGATATTCATATCGGTAGTGTCGATAAAATTGGAATAATAGCTCACTGGCTGGCCTTGCAATATATCGCCATTGTCAAGCAATATTAGATTTTTGCCATATTGCTTGCGTAGATTCTTTATGTAGCTGCTAACTCTTGCCATAGAACCAGCCTTTGGCTTACGATCGATAAGGTCATAAGGAAAGAACGAGCCATGAACATCACTTGTTTCAACAATGTGAAGATCTAAGGTCTGGGCATTAGTTGTCATTGCCGAAATTATAAACATTATAAAAAATAGAAATCTATTCATTGCATTAGAATAATAAATGTTTAAACGTGATATATAAATTCTTCACTTACTTGTTGCGGGTAAGTGTAAGCTTATGGTCAATACATTTAGGTAATTCTTTCTGGTAATGAGTAACCATAATGAGCGTTTTGTTCCTACGTTGTTCAAACGCATCAATAACGTCTTTTACCAATTGACGATTTTGATCGTCAAGGCCATGTAATGGCTCATCAAGAATAAGCAATTCAGGATCCTTGACAAATGCACGTGCAAGGAGCACAAGCCGCTGTTCTCCACTGGAGAGTTTTAGAAAGGCCTTGTTTTCAATACCTTCAAGACCAAAAATATTCAACCAAAAGCGACATGCGGCGTATTCTTGCTCGTTTGGCTTTACATAGAGACCAACAGAGTCCTTCAATCCACTTGCCACTATACGTATCACAGGTAAATCTTTCTGGTAAGCACGATGCATCTCTGGAGACACATAACCTATATGCTTTTTAATATCCCAAATACTCTCCCCACTCCCACGAGGTATACCGAAAAGAGAAATGTCACAGGCATAGCTTTGAGGATTGTCAGCACATATAAGGCTCAATAAAGTTGATTTTCCAGATCCGTTCTGCCCACTTAGTGCCCAATGTTCACCATTGAGGACCGTCCAATCAAGATTATTCAATATAGTACGTTCTCCGTATCTGATGGACACGTGATTAAGCTTTGCTACCTCATGAGCATTATACTCATTATTATCATAAGGTAAAGCGAGGATAGCGTGTTTTTTATTGTCGCTTAGAATATGCTGATGTACAAGATTATGTGACACAAGATATTCTTCTCGCGTCTGTTTATTTCCAACTTTCATATCCTTTACCTCTACTACATGAGTAATAAAGTCTGGTATATCGTCAGTCTTAGAAAGAACAAGGATTAATTGCAATGTTTCTTTCTTGATAATCTCCGCAAAGAGCTGTCTCAATTGGTCACGCGTCTCAGCATCAAGACCAATAAACGGATTATCCATTATAAGAACTCTTGGACGTGTGAACAGTATCTCTGTTAGTTTTAGCTTACGCAGCTCGCCACTTGACAACAAGATTATATGTTTATCAAGTAACTGATACATGTTGAACATTACATATAAACGTTCCCTGAATGCTTGCCGCTCTGGTGTATCATCTCCAGACATCAAATAAGCTACATCAAGACGGTCTGCAACGGTAGGTGTACTGTCGTCTATCTCAGCCTGATTCCAACGCTGTTGCAAATAGTATGTACGATCATTGTCGCCACCGTAAGCATCGCGAAAAGTGATATACTTTATATTATCAGAGACACGCTTCTGCTTGCTTGGTGCAAAGTCATATTCAGGATCATGCATCAACAACGGATGACTACCGGTAATAACGTTTACAAGCATTGTTTTGCCACCGCCGTTTGGCCCTACTATGGCTATCTGTTCGCCATCAAAGGTTGTGAAGTTCACTGGTTCTGCCATTCTCCAAGATGGCATACGGACAACACCATTGGTTATATTGATTATCTTTTGCATATTCTTCCTTTGTTTTTTGCCACGAAGTCTTTCCATGACCCATAATGTTTAGCATCAGTTTCAGGAGTTGAAAGTTGAAGAAAGTGACAATAAGCAGCTCCTAGCGCATCAGTAGCATCCATAAATTTTGGCATGTCATTTTTATCTATGTGAAGCAAACGCTGTAACATTCCAGCAACTTGATCCTTAGAAGCTTGCCCTTGACCGGTAATTGCCATTTTTATTTTCAACGGCGCATATTCATGTATTGGTATGTCATGGTGAATTGCAGCAGCTATTGCCACCCCCTGCGCCCTGCCAAGTTTCAACATCGATTGGACGTTTTTGCCAAAGAAAGGAGCCTCAATTGCCATTTCATCTGGAAGATACTCGTTGATGATGCCTGTAACACGCTCAAAGATACGACCAAGCCGTAAGTAAGGGTCATGCATTTTACGCAGATCAATGACACCCATTGCCATCATCTGCGCTTTATTGCCAGACACTCTCAGCACCCCATAGCCCATTACATTAGTGCCCGGATCAATGCCAAGTATTATCCTTTCCATTTATCTATCTAAATATGGATTAGTTGCCACTTCATTTCCTATAGTGGTACTTTCTCCATGCCCCGGGTACACAACAACGTCGTCAGGCAACTGTGACAGCATCCTTAAACTTTGAATAATCATAAACATAGAACCTCCACCAATATCTGTACGCCCTATGGTACCTCGGAAAAGTGTATCACCCGTGAAAAGCACCTTTTCACTTTCACAGTAATAAGCCACCCCACCAGGTGAATGACCAGGAATTTCAAAAATACTAAACACATGAGAGCCAAAACTTATAGAGTCTGCATCTGTCAGCCATTTGCCAACTGGCGCAAAGTCGTCAGCCGTCAGACCGTCAATCCCACACACATCATAAGCATGTTGAGGTAATACTTTAATGAACCCTGCGTCAGATTCGTTCACCTCAGGCTTCAGCCCCCATGTATCATAAACAAATATATCGCCAAGATGATGGTCAACATGACCGTGAGTGGCGATAAGATGCTTAGGAATCAGCTTATTGCCATTGATATATTCCTTAATAGCTTCTTTCTCCTCATCATACCAAGCACCACAATCTATAATGACACATTCTTTACTGTCGTCACTTACCACGTAAGTATTTTCACGAATAGGATTACAAACAAATCTTTGAATATTAAGCATGATTATTATCCTTTTGTTCGCATTACACGAGTATTCTTTTACAAAGGCATGTAAACTGTATTCTTTTCCTTGAACCAATCTTCACTAAAAAAGGCAGACACAGGTGTTACCTCGACCTTTTTATGGAATGGTTTAAGTTCTGCATCAATGTTTCCTCCCTTTAATGCTATTATGCCGTTTGGCAAGGCATTGCGCTGTTCGTGCGAAATGTTCTTGCGCACAATCTTTACCAAGTCTGGCAACGGCATAACAGCACGAGAAACGACAAAATCAAATTTATCTTTTTCATCCTCACCTCGCCGATGCAGAGCCTCTACGTTATTCAATCCTATAGACTTAGCAATCTCTGTAGCCACCAATATTTTTTTCCCAGTCCCATCTATTAAGCGGAAATGGCAATCAGGGAAAAGGATGGCAAGAGGGATACCAGGGAATCCTCCGCCCGTTCCAAAATCCAGAATACGTGTACCTGGCTTAAAATGAATTACTTTTGCAATGGCAAGAGAATGCAAAACATGATGTTCATACAAATTATCAATGTCTTTGCGTGATATAACATTAATCTTTGCATTCCAATCACGATACAGTTCGTCAAGCGCATCAATTTGCTTTTCCTGCTCATTGCTAAGCTGAGGAAAATATTTGCCTATCAAATCCATTGTCTTTTGTTTAATTTTCCAGATTGATGCAAAGTTACAATTATTTTATCGTAACTTTGCAGTTAAGGAAATGTTTTTTAAATGAGAATAATAGAGCAAAGCATAATAGGCAAGCACAATGCAGAAGAATGCGAAGACGGCATTGTTGCAACCGACAACTTCGTGGCAGTGATAGACGGAAGCACAAGCAAGACTGCAAAACACATAAACGCAACTATGAGCAATGGTCGTTATTGCATGAACATTATTGCTGACTACATCCGCAAGATGGATGGAAATACAAGTCTTGAAAACTTCTGTAATGGCATTACAAATACAATCAATGCACTTTACCCAACAGCATACAATCGTTTTAAGGAGCATCCGGAGGAAAGGTTATGCGCCAGTGCCATTATCTACAGTAACCATTGCAAAGAAATATGGATGATTGGCGACTGCCAATGCATGGTTAATGGCAAACTCTATACCAATGGCAAACCATCAGAAGACGTGATTGCAGCCAAAAGAGCCGCCGTGTTCGGCAATGAACAGACCATACACCCCGATATGACAAAAGACGGGCACATTATCCATGATTATGCACGCGACAGTATTTTGCCAGAACTTATTGCCTCTATGCAAGAGGAGAATGAAACTTACGCCGTAATCGACGGCTTCCCTATATATAAGAAAGGTATAAAAGTCATCTCAATAGCTTCCCCTGCTGAGATTGTTCTCGCTTCCGACGGATATCCTTTCCTATGCTCTACATTGCAAAAAAGCGAAAGAAAACTTGAGAAGCAACTTGCCAATGACCCTTACAACATTAATACTTTCAAGGCAACCAAGGGGCTGATGGCAGGTAATGTCTCATACGACGATCGCTCATATATACGCTTCTCTACAGCCAACAATCAAAGGTATTTTCTTAAACTCAGTTTTGATGGCAACGCATATCATGGTTGGCAAATCCAACCAAACAGTATGTCAGTACAACAAAAGCTACAAGAATGTCTTTCTAAAATATTTCGTCACAATATTGAAGTAACCGGGGCTGGTAGAACCGATGCAGGTGTACATGCCAAGACTATGATATGCCATTTTGATGAAGACGAAGGCATCGACTGCCACCAGCTTGCATATCGTCTAAACCAAATACTGCCATGTGACATAAGCTGTAACGGTGTAACACCAGTAGAAGCTAACATGCACGCCCGTTTCTCAGCCAAGAAACGCACATACCGCTACTTTATCCATACACAAAAGAATCCTTTTTTAAGGCAATATTCTGTAGAAACTCATTACAAGCTCGACTTCAACCTTATGAATGAGGCAGCAGCTTACCTGCTGGCAGTTGACGACTTCAAGGCCTTCTGCAAGTCTGGAGCAGACAACAAAACAACAAAATGCCATGTCACCGAAGCACATTGGGTGCAGACCGATGACATGGCATGGTATTTCGAAATCTCAGCCGACAGATTTCTACGTAATATGGTACGTGCCGTAGTAGGCACACTGTTTGATGTCGGCCGTCATAAAATCACCCTTGAGCAATTTCACAATATAGTAGACCGCGGCTCACGTTCCGATTCTGGAGAATCAATGCCGGCACACGGTCTATTCCTGTGGGATATAGAGTATTAATTGCTGATTATCTTATTCTGTCCATTGACTTTATAAGGTCTTCGTCTGCCTTTATGCCATGCCGTGCCATGAAAAGAAATATCATGGCCACTAATGGCAAACATGCTGCAAAACCAAAGTGGAAATCGCCCATAGCGGCAAACTCTCCAAAAGCACAAAAAGCATAATAGCCATACCATGCCAAGCAAAGAATTATGCCGGCTACACAAATCCTGACCTGCATTTGCCGCCGTTTATAAAGGAAGATGTCGATAAATGCCAACGCCCCCACTACCACTAACTCAACAAACGGCAACGGCTTTGCCAAGAATTCCTCACCAGTGTACACACCTATATTATACCACACCGGAGTACCCCCCATTGACTTCAAATGAACCTCGCCAATAGGAAGGCACAAGCAAACGACAACAGCCGCCAATGCCAACAGCAGATAAATAGTCTGTCTTCGCTGAATCATTTAAACCTCCTCTGCCAGGGCATTGTCTTTTGAAGGGTCTCTCCAATAGACATTCCCTTCTATGAATTCCTGCGTAGCAAGAAGCGTCGGCTTAGGAAGTTTCTCATAATAACGGCTTATCTCTATCTGCTCACGGTTCTCAAACACCTCCTCAAGCGAGTCGTTGTAAGAAGCGAACTCAGCAAGTTTCTTGCTCAGGTCAGACTTTATCTCTACAGAAATCTGATTGGCACGCTTGCCAACAATGACCACACTCTCGTAAATGTTACCAGTGGTTTTGCACAGATCCATGATGTTGCGAGTCACTGTGTTCACCGGAGCTTTTGACTTCTTGTAATCCATTTTCTTATTATTCTTTTTCTTTTATATTTTATTCGTCCTTAGCGTTTGCTGTAATTTTCTTGCATTTCTTTATAAACTCCTCAGCCTCCTTGCGTTCCTTCGAGTCGGGATATTCGTTTATAAAACCATAGCACTCATCTTCTGCGTCTTGAAATCTTTCCAACTTTTTAGACTCTACACTTTGTTCTGCAAGATGGAACTTGCTTTTCATTATCAAAGTTGCAAATTTCTCGCGCTGTTTAGTATACGGATAGTCTTTCAACGCATTCTGTGAAGTCACGATACAAGCCTCGTAATTGTTGCCTCCATTGGTACAATTACCAAAGTAAGAACCCAAATCGTAATACAGTTCAGCCGTAGACAGCTCCTTGGCAACAAGCTTGTCTTGCAGTTCAAAAAGCTTCGTTTGTGCCTCCTCCTTGTATTTTGCCTCAGGGTAAAGGTCGAGATACTCTTGGAAAGCCGCTATTGCAGCCACTGTCTGCGACTGGTCAAGACGTGGTTCCGGAGTGCTCATAAGCAGGCTTTGTCCGATATAGTATTTTGCGACCTCTGAATACTTGCCACGTGGATAAGTCTTGACGTACTTTTTAAAAGTTTCAGATGCAGTCTCCCAATCCTGACACATATATTCCGCCATGCCCAACATATAAAGACTTTCCTGCGCATCTTGGGTTCCTTTTTCAGGAATAATCAGTTCCTGAAGCAAAGTTGACGCACGCTGATACCTGCCAAGGGCAAAGCTTTCCTTGGCATATTCGTATTTATAACGGAAATCACTTGACTTATATACGCTGTTAAACTCCTTGGCGCAACCGCTAAGAAGCAGTAGCGGCACAAGGGCAATCATCGTGGTTTTTCTCATAACGATTTATTTGTCGTGCAAATTTACACATAAAATCATAACAAACCAAATCTATGTGTCGTTTTTTAAGAAAAAACGCTTAACTTTGCATATATATGGATTTCAAAATATCATCAAAGTTCAAACCTACAGGCGACCAGCCACAGGCGATACGCCAACTTACCGAAGGCGCGGAGAATGGCGACCCGGCCCAAGTACTGCTCGGTGTAACGGGCTCTGGAAAGACTTTCACAGTTGCCAACGTTATCGCAAATGTTGGCAAGCCCACACTGATATTGAGCCACAACAAGACGCTTGCAGCCCAGCTCTACGAAGAGATGAAAGGCTTCTTCCCCGACAATGCCGTAGACTATTATGTAAGCTATTATGACTATTATCAGCCAGAAGCGTACATGCCTTCCACTGATACTTATATAGAAAAAGACCTCGCCATAAACGACGAGATTGACAAGTTGCGATTGGCTGCCGTAAGTGACTTGTTGTCAGGAAGGAAAGATGTCATCGTTGTATCTTCGGTTTCATGTATTTATGGTATGGGGGCGCCTGTTGCCATGCAGGAAAACGTAATCAATATAAAGCGTGGGCAGAAGCTCGACCGTAATGTATTTTTACGCAAATTAGTCAACGCCTTATATGTTCGTAACGACATAGATTTGCAACGCGGATGCTTTTCTGTGAAAGGCGATACTGTCAACATAGCAATGGCATATTCCGACTACATTCTCAGGGTGACTTGGTGGGATGACGAAATCGACACCATTGAGGAGGTAGATTCCATTACCATGCACTCCATGCAGCAATTTGAGGAATATTCCGTCTATCCGGCAAACCTTTTTGTCACCTCCAAAGAACAGACGGAGAATGCCATACGCATGATTCAAGACGACTTGACAAAACAGACAGACTACTTCACGTCATTAGGCGACAACATCAAGGCACAGCGCATAAAAGAGCGCGTAGAGTATGACATTGAGATGATTAAGGAGCTTGGACATTGTTCCGGTATTGAGAACTATTCCCGATATTTCGACGGCCGCGAGCCGGGACAACGGCCATACTGCCTGCTCGACTTCTTCCCCCAAGACTACCTTATAGTAATTGACGAGAGCCATGTAACCGTGCCACAGATCAATGCCATGTACGGCGGTGACCGTGCCCGCAAGCAGAACCTCGTTGAATACGGCTTTCGTTTGCCTGCAGCCTTCGACAACCGCCCTTTACGCTTTGAGGAGTTTCACGAAATGGCACACCAAGTCATATACGTGTCAGCCACCCCTGCAGATTATGAGCTACAGGAATCCGAAGGCGTGGTGGTTGAGCAACTCATCCGCCCAACAGGCTTATTGGATCCGGAAATAGAGGTAAGACCTTCAGAGAACCAGATAGACGACCTGCTCGACGAGATTGTCACGCGGTCAGGACGCAATGAGCGCGTACTCGTTACGACACTCACAAAACGCATGGCAGAAGAACTTACTGAGTTTCTGCTAAACCATAACATTAAAGCCGCTTACATCCACAGCGACGTGGCAACGCTCGACCGCGTAAAAATCATGAATGACTTAAGATCTGGACTTTATGACGTACTCGTAGGCGTCAATTTGCTTCGCGAAGGCCTCGACTTGCCTGAGGTTTCTCTCGTGGCAATCCTCGATGCTGACAAGGAAGGGTTCCTCCGCAGCCACCGAAGCCTAACCCAGACGGCAGGGCGTGCCGCACGAAACGTAAACGGCAAGGTGATAATGTATGCAGACACAATAACCGAAAGCATGCAGCGAACCATAGACGAGACTGCACGCAGAAGGAGCATACAGCTGAAATACAATGAAGACCATCACATAACGCCAAAGCAAATCGTAAAAGAAATAAAAAGCGCATTGCCGCAATCTGACGGAAGCGAATATGAGGCACCGGGCAAACAAACCGCCAAACAAGTTTACCTCGAGCCTGACAGCGGTGCTTTCGCAGCCGACCCGATTATCAAGCGCATGACAAGGCCGGAACTTGAGCAGAGCATAGAGAACACCAAACGTCTCATGGAAGAAGCTGCTAAGAAACTCGACTTCATACAGGCTGCCCAATACAGGGATGAAATCATAAGGTTGCAAAAACAACTTGAATTGAAGTGATTTTTAATAGCGATTATCTTACGGAAAGAGGACTTTTGCAAATTATTATTATTAACTTTGCACGAAAACAACAAAGCATTGAAAGGATGCACCACCTTAGATACACATTATTAATACTCTTATTATTGTTGGGCATGGAGCAGGGAAATGCGCAAACGCGCACAAACACTGCCTACCAGCTATACATCAACAAGTACAAAGACCTCGCAATAGAACAGATGGAGCGGTACCATATACCCGCAAGCATAACCCTTGCCCAAGGGCTGTTTGAAAGTGGTGCAGGCATGAGCCGTCTCGCAACCGTAGGCAACAACCATTTCGGAATAAAATGCCACGGGTGGCGTGGACGTACTATAAACGCAGACGATGATGCCGCCAACGAATGCTTCCGCGCATACGACAACCCAAAGCAAAGCTACGAAGACCATAGCAAATTCCTGCGCAACAACACACGTTATGCACGTTTGTTCAAGCTCAACTCAGACGACTATAGAGGTTGGGCTAACGGGCTGAAAGCATGTGGTTACGCCACCAATCCGCTTTATGCGGCAAATCTCATAAACATAATAGAGCTTTACAGGCTATACCAATATGACAACGCAAAGACCTACGACCATTTCATGGCCGAAAGATACGATGCGCACAGCCATTCCGGTGCTTTTGACTTTACACATCCCGTGCACAAATGCAACAAGAACTATTATATAGTAGCACGTGACGGCGACACCTTCAAAAGCCTTGGAAAAGAAATGGGAGTGTCGCGGAGGAAGCTCGCTAAATACAACGAGCGCGACAAGCATGACAAGTTGCGCAACGGCGACATAGTGTTCTTGGAGAAGAAACAGAAGAAGGCAATGAAAGCCTTCAAGAACCGTCCGCACATCGTAAAGGAAGGCGAAAGTATGTATTCGATAGCCCAGCTGTACGGCATCAGGCTGAAAAACCTGTACAAGATGAACCAGATGTCGCCAAACGACGACATACAGGTCGGCATGAAATTGAGAATAAGATAAAGGCAAGGCCACCCACTGAAAGGCTACATAAACATTGAACACATGAAAAAGTTACTTTTATTTTCACTGCTTTCCGCATTGGCAGTCGTCTCCCACGCGCAGGATTTCAACCAATATTTCCAGGACAAGACTCTGAGGATAGACTATATATTCTCCGGCAACGACCACGAGCAACACATTGCCGTTGACGAGCTGTGCGTTGAACCACGGTGGTATGGCAAGCGGCAAAGGCTTGCCGAGCTTCCTGTTGATGGCAACGGGCAGATTACCGTTCGCGACCACAAGACCGGCAATACCATTTACCGCAACTCTTTTTCCACGCTTTTTCAAGAATGGCAGTCTTACCCCGAGGCAAAGACCCAAAACAAGAGCTTCCAAAACGTCTTTCTCGTACCAATGCCGAAAGACACCGCCGACGTGACCATTGACCTGCGCAACAATCGCCGTGAAGTGGTTGCTTCGTTTACGCATCAGGTTGTGCCAACCGACATACTCATCAGGCACATAGGCGAAAAGAACGTCACCCCATACTCTACCATACATCAAGCTGACGATACCGCGCGCTGCATCCACATTGCTTTCGTTGCCGAGGGATACACCAAAGCCGAAATGCCAATCTACCTGCAAGACGCACGCAAGGCTATGGACTTCCTGTTCTCTTATGAGCCATTCAAGAGCATGAAGGGCAGGTTCAACATCGTGGCAGTAGAGTCGCCATCCGAAGACAGCGGCACGAGCGAACCTTCAAAGGGCATTTGGAAGAACACCGCCCTCCACTCCAATTTCGACACCTTCTACAGCGACCGCTACCTCACGACACTTCATCTCAAGGACTTGCACAACTGGCTCGCAGGCATTCCCTACGAGCACATCATAGTGCTTGTAAACACCGAGAAATACGGAGGCGGAGGCATACTAAACAGCTACAATCTTTCCATGACCCATCACAGGGCTTTCCGTCCTGTAGTAGTTCACGAGTTCGGACACAGCTTTGCCGGACTCGCCGACGAATATGCCTACGAGCAGGAGCAGATACCGATGTATCCACACGACATTGAGCCGTGGGAAAAGAACATAACCACAAAAGTCAACTTTCATGGCAAATGGGAGAACCTCATCGGGAAGGATCCGAAGGCTGGATTCTACGAAGGTGCCGGCTATAGCCTAAAGGGCGTTTACCGGGCATACCCCGATTGCCGTATGCGCACAAACGAGCATCCCGATTTCTGTCCAGCCTGCACACAGGCTATTCAGGCAGTCATTAATTTTTACACAAAATGAAAAGAAAGCTTCCTATGTCCTTTATAGTCATAATAACTGTATTGGCATGCCTCTCTCCACTTGTCTTTTTTCTGCCGGCAATCAGCGGAGACAGCAAATATGTTATAGACAACAACTCGATCATACTCAACGGTCCTTATTCTGAGTCCATCCCTTTCTCACAAATCGAAAAAATTGAATACGACTCCCCTCTGCCAAAAATTTCATACCGGAGCAACGGCATATCAATAGGCAGGATTAACATCGGGCACTTTAAAAGCAAGGGCGAAGGCGAAGTCTTGCTATACCTACATTCCAGTAAGCCGACAGCCATCTATGTCCTTACAAAGGATAATAAAAAGGTTTACATCAATTTCAAGGACGATAACTATGCCGACAGGTTTATAAACGACTTAAAGAATTCATGTCATTTAGGAAATTGACACTGCTCACACCCGTCTTCGCCTTGCTGCTGTCAGGCTCTGCCCTTGCCCAAACTTCACAGGCGAGCCGCGACCTCGGCATAGCCCTCGACTATTTCCAGGGAGGCAAATACCATGAGGCTTTGGTCATTTTTTCCCGCCTTGACAGCACCTACAACCTCAATCCGCGCTTTCGCGCCTATACGGGACTGTGCTATTATTATGACAACGACTTCGAAAATGCCGCACGGCTTTTAGATGCCTCGTTGCCACGCCTAACTGCTTTCTCCCCTCAAGAAAGGTCGGTTTATTACCACGCCGATGCAGACAGCCACTTCATCCTGCAGCAATACGACAAAGCGAAAGCCGCATACGACAGCCTCATCGTGTTGTGTACAGACAAGGAAAAGGCTGAGGCATACTACCGCTTAGGCTTCATCTTCGTTTATAAAAAAGACTGGATAAAAGCTCTCGACCATTTGCAGTCGGCACTTGTCTATTACCAGCACTGTCTTCCCGATGAGAAAGCCAGGATTGCACAGATAAGAAACATGATAGACGGCTGCTGCGAGGAAATAAACAAAACATCATGATATTCTATCTTTCAGACACTGGCAATACCCGATGGGCTGCCGAAAAATTAGCCGAAAGGACGGGCGACAAACTGATTTTCATCCCCGACCTTCTCCACAGCTCCCAAAGTCAGCCTGCTCAGCCCCTGGTTTTCAACAATATCGCCGACGGCGAGCGCATAGGTTTCTGTTTTCCCGTTCACGGATGGCGGCCGCCGAAAATAGTGCGTGAGTTTATAAGCAGGCTGAAAACCAATGCGAAAGGGCATTATGTTTATGCCATTTGCACCGCAGGCGACGACATAGGCGAGACTGTCGACATCCTGAGTAGTGACCTGCAAAAGCAAGGCATCCATCTCGATGCAGCCTTCACGCTCATCATGCCAGAATCATACATGGGACTGCCCTTCTTCAATATTGACAAGCCCGAAAAGGAAAAAGAGAAGAAAGAAAAAGCTGCGGCCGACCTTAAAGCCTATAGGGAAGCCATTGTCGACCGACGCAGCGAATGGCATCTCGTGCCAGGCAGATGGCCGCGCATCAACTCGCGCTTCCTCGGCGGCTTTTTCACACGCTTCCTCCTCACTGACAAACCTTTCCACGTGGAAAGCCGCAAATGCGTGAGATGCGGCATCTGCGCAGACGTGTGCCCCGTACACAACATCAATGGCGGCCTCGGCCACGAACCGGCTTGGAAGCACGACGGTTCATGCTTGGCCTGCTTTGCATGCTACCACCACTGCCCACATCACGCCATAGAATACGGCCATCTAACGCAGGGAAAAGGCCAATATTTTTTCAAAAAAAGGCAATAACAACAATGTGTACCAATTGGTCTGCAATAACGTATCAATCGGCCTGCACAAACGTAACAATTGGTCTGCATGAACAGACCAATTGCCACGCATCACAGCACAAGCGTTTTCAAACTATAAACAAGTAGCGGCTTATTCATGCTAAAATCTTAAATTCTCACTAAATTGGCAAAAGTTTGCCGTATCTGTAAAAAAAGAAGTAACTTTGTGGCGTTAAAGCTTTTTTTGAAAAAGACGCTTGACCAAAACAAAAGATTATGCCAGAAATATCAGTACGTGGCCTTGAGATGCCACTATCGCCAATAAGGAAGCTCGCACCGCTTGCAGCAAAGGCAAAAGAACGGGGCATCAAGGTCTATCACCTCAACATCGGCCAGCCCGACCTGCCAACGCCACAATGCGGACTGGACATGCTAAAACACATAGACCGCAAGCTTCTTGAATACTCGCCATCGCAAGGCTTCCTGTCTTACAGGCAAAAGCTCACGAAATATTACGCCAAATACAACATCAACGTAACGCCCGATGAAATCATCATAACTTCCGGCGGCTCAGAGGCGGTGCTGTTTGCTTTCATGAGCTGCCTGAACCCCGGCGACGAGATAATAGTGCCGGAACCGGCATACGCCAACTATATGGCGTTCGCAATATCGGCAGGAGCGAAAATACGCACCATCGCCACGACGATAGAAGAAGGCTTCTCTCTGCCGAGGGTAGAAAAATTCGAGGAGCTTATCAACGACAAGACGCGCGCCATAATGATATGCAACCCTAACAACCCGACGGGCTATCTATACACGCGGCGCGAGATGAACCAGATACGTGACTTGGTGAAGAAATATGACCTGTACCTTTTCTCTGACGAGGTTTACCGCGAGTATATCTACACGGGCAGCCCCTACATAAGTGCAATGCACCTAAAAGGCATTGAGGACAACGTAATATTGATAGACTCTGTGTCGAAGCGTTACTCCGAATGCGGCATTCGCATCGGCGCGCTCATAACGCACAACAGCGAGGTAAGGAACGCCGTGATGAAGTTCTGCCAAGCACGCCTCTCCCCTCCCCTCATCGGGCAACTGATAGCAGAGGCTTCGCTTGACGCCCCGGAAGAATATTACCGCAACGTCTATGACGAATATGTAGAGCGCAGGAAATGCCTCATCGACGGGCTGAACCGCATACCGGGCGTCTACTCTCCCATACCTATGGGCGCATTCTACACTGTAGCACAGCTCCCTGTCGACGACTCGGAGAAGTTCTGCCGCTGGTGTCTTGAGGAGTTCAACTATGAGGGCGAGACCGTGATGATGGCTCCCGCAGCAGGCTTCTACACAACGCCGGATGCCGGAACCGACCAAGTACGCGTGGCATACGTCTTGAAAAAAGACGACCTCAAGCGCGCCCTTTTCGTACTCGGCAAGGCTCTTGAGGCATATCCCGGAAGAAAAAAGTATAATCAGTAATTGCAATATATGAATCTGCCGCTATTCATAGCAACACGCCTATATCGTGACCAGGGCGACCGTCACAAGGTGTCGCGCCCGGCTATAACCATTGCCACCGCCGGAGTGGCGATAGGACTTGCCGTGATGATTGTTTCCGTGTTTGTGGTGCTGGGGTTCAAGCACACTATACGCAACAAGGTCATAGGTTTCGGAAGCCATATACAGGTAACCAACTTCATAGCGCAGACAGCCACTGAGCAATACCCTATTGTCATCAACGATAGTATGATGCATGTAATAAGCTCAATAAAGGGTGTAAGCCACGTTGAGAAGTTCGCATACAAGCAGGGCATTCTGAAAACCGACAATGACTTCCTCGGCGTGTTGCTAAAGGGCGTTGGGCCGGAGTTTGACTCCACGTTCATACACGAGAACATGGTGGCTGGCAGCATACCTAAGTTCTCAGACAAGGCTGCTTCCAACAAGATAGTCATATCTCAAAGCATTGCTGACAAGCTGAAACTGAAATGCGGACAGCGCATCTTCGCCTACTTCATCGACAACAACGGCGTGCGCATTCGCCGTCTAACCATAGAGGGTATATACCAGACAAACCTAAGCCAATATGACGACGTTATGTGTTTCACTGACATATATACTGCCGTCAAACTCAATGGCTGGAAACCTGACCAAGTGTCAGGAGCCGAAGTCAGAGTCAACGATTTCAATCATGTGGATGACATCGAACGGTCATTCATCAAGAAAATAAACAAGACCCAGGACCACTACGACGAGACCTACTCATCACAGACCATACGCGAAATAAGCCCGCAAACATTCAAATGGCTCGACTTGCTCGACATGAATGTGTGGATTATATTGGCATTGATGACAGCTGTGGCTGGCGTTACCATGATTTCCGGCTTGCTCATTATAATACTTGAGCGCACTACAATGATAGGAGTGCTGAAATCGCTCGGCGCACGCAATTCCACCATCCGCCATCTATTCCTGTGGTTTGCTACTTTCATCATAGGCCGCGGCCTGCTGCTCGGAAACATCATTGCCGTAGGGCTGAGCTTAATACAGAAGTATTTAGGAATTGTGCATCTCGACCCTGCCACCTACTATGTGAGCACGGTGCCCATTGAGATTAATTTGCCAGCCTTGATACTGCTCAACGTTGCGACTTTGCTTGTCAGCGTGTTCGTACTGATAGCCCCAAGCTACCTCATTTCACGCATACATCCGGCTAAAAGCATGCGCTATGAGTAGGCTTTTGCAACAAAAATACACCTTAAAACAAAATAATGCACATTTTTTTTGCGAATGTGCATTTTTGATATTACCTTTGCACAAAATAAACAATATTGTGCAATGGTAAAAATACCCAGTTTCAACAAACTGATAGAGAAAACCATTCAGGAGAATTGGGACAAAGATGCTTTCACCGACTATAAAGGTGCTACACTCCAGTATCACGATGTGGCACGCAAAATAGAGAAGCTTCATATAATGTTCGAAAGTTCCGGGCTGCAAAAAGGTGACAAGGTGGCTCTGTGCGGACGCAACAGCAGTATGTGGGCTTGCGCTTTCTTGGCGACGGTAACTTATGGAGCAGTGGCAGTGCCAATACAACATGAGTTTACTCCTGAGCAAGTATACAACGTAGTGAATCATTCCGACAGCAAGTTGCTCTTTGTGGGCGACGTGGTGGCTACACAGCTCAACTACGACATGATGCCCAGTCTTGAAGGCGTGGTTTACATACCGGATTATTCTCTTGTACTCAGCCGTTCGGAGAAAATAACATACGTGCGTGAGCATCTCAACGAGATATACGGTCATAAATACCCTAAATTCTTCAGGAAGGAACACTTGAACTATTACGAGGAACGAAGCCCGGAAGAATTGGTAATGATAAACTATACAAGCGGCACCACAGGCTTCTCAAAGGGCGTGATGCTGCCATATCGTTGCCTTTGGAGCAACATAGATTATCTTACAGATGCCATTGGCAAACACTTGCCGAAGGAGTGTGACGTTCTCGCCATTCTCCCAATGGCTCACATGTACGGACTCACATGCGAGTTCCTGCTTCAATTCTTTCTTGGACATCATGTCTTCTTCCTTACGCGCCTGCCAAGCCCGTCAATCATACAGGCCGCGTTTGCAGAACTTCACCCAAGTTTCATTGTATCAGTGCCACTCGTAATCGAAAAAATAATCCGCAAGGCTATATTCCCACGCATCACCAACCGCCTGAGGCTGATGATGAAGATGCCCGGGCTCATAGGCAACAAGGTCAGGGCTCACATACGTACAATGGTGATGGATGTCATGGGAGGCAACACTTATGGCGTGATAGTTGGTGGAGCCGGGCTTAACAAGCAAATTGAGTCGTTCCTTGTAGACATTGGCTTCCCCATAACCGTAGGATATGGCACAACGGAAACCGGACCAATGATAAGCTATAGCGATTGGCACGACTTTGTTCCAGGTTCTTGCGGTACTGTAGCGAAGCACATGGAAATGAAGGTTCTGAGCGACGACCCTGAAAACATACCTGGCGAGGTGGTTACACGTGGCCCGAACGTGATGCTCGGGTATTACAAGAACCAACAAGCAACAAAAGCTGCCATTGACAACAATGGCTGGTTCCACACTGGCGACCTGGGTAAAATAAGCGCAGACGGGCATCTGTTCCTGCTCGGACGCATAAAGAACATGCTTCTTGGCTCCAACGGACAGAATGTATACCCGGAAGAGATTGAAGACAAACTGAACTCTATGACTATGGTCGGCGAAAGCCTGATAGTGCAACGGGGAGACAAGCTCGTAGGCTTGGTACACCCGGACACAGAGGCTGCCACGCAACTTGGATTTACCAATGACGACCTAAAAAGCATAATGAATCAGAACTTACATCAACTGAATAATGAGCTGCCGTCGTTTTGCCGGTTAAGTGAAATACAACTACACGAGCAAGAGTTTGAGAAAACTCCGAAAAAGTCAATTAAACGCTATCTTTACCAGGACGCAGTATAAAGCACTTGGCAAAGGATAGACTTTAGAAGATATACTGATATGGACAGAATTCCAAGCTTCAACCAACTAATTCAGGACAGCATTGTCAGGAATTGGGATTATGACGCCCTAACCGACTACAAGGGCGCAACCCTGCAATATCACGATGTAGCACGCAAAATAGAGAAACTGCACATCATGTTCGAAAGTTCTGGGGTACAGAAGGGTGACAAAATCGCCCTTTGCGGACGCAACAGTGCGGCATGGGCTGCGGCTTTCCTTGCCACACTTACATACGGAGCCATAGCCGTGCCAATACTGCACGAATTTACCGCAGAACAAATTCACAACATCGTGAACCATAGCGATGCAAAGTTGCTTTTCGTTGGCGATGTGGTGGCTACGCAAATTGATGCGTCAAAGATGCCACAGCTTGAGGGCATAATATACATTCCCGATTACTCGCTTATCATCTCGCGAACAGATAGGCTCACATACGCACGTGAGCACTTAAACGAAATGTTTGGAAAGAAATATCCTAAATATTTCCGCAAAGAGCATGTGCACTACTATATAGAGCAAGACCCGAACGAGATGGCTCTCATAAACTATACAAGTGGTACCACGGGATTCTCCAAGGGCGTAATGATACCTTACCGTGCGCTGTGGAGCAATGCTGACTTTGCAAATCAAGTCTTGGGCAGTCAAATGAAACCTGGTGACAATGTCATTAGCATTCTGCCTATGGCCCACATGTACGGCATGTCGTTTGAATTTATATTTGAATTCTTGAAAGGATGCCATATATATTACCTCACTCGCATTCCTTCACCGGCTATAATTGCCGCAGCTTTTGCAGATGTCAAGCCTGTGATTATCGTCTCAGTGCCTCTGATTATTGAGAAGATAATAAAAAAGAAAGTTTTCCCGAAATTGCAAGACCCGAAACTACGGCTATTGCTACGTATGCCAGGTGTCAATAACAAACTCTATGAACGAATAAACGAGCAGGTGACAAATGCATTCGGCGGCAAATTCATAGAGGTAATAGTTGGCGGAGCGGCTTTCTCGCAAGAAGTGGAGCACTTCTTGCATCGTATAGGATTCCACTACACTGTTGGCTATGGAGCAACAGAGTGTGCACCAATAATTTGCTATGAAGACTGGAAGAATTTTGTTCCTGGCTCTTGCGGAAAGGCAGCCTGCCACATGCAAGTACGCATAGTAAGCAATGACCCACAAAACGTGCCTGGCGAAATACTTTGCAAGGGACCAAACGTAATGCTGGGCTATTACAAGAATCCAGAAGCAACAAAGGATTCTATAGATGCTGACGGGTGGTTCCACACGGGTGACCTCGGAACTATGGATGCAGAAGGCAATGTCTTCATAAAAGGACGCTCCAAGAACATGTTGCTTGGCTCTAACGGACAGAACATCTATCCTGAAGAAATTGAGGACAAGCTGAACTCGCTGACACTCGTAAACGAGAGCGTCGTGATACAGAATGGCAACAAACTCATAGGACTGGTACATCCTGACTATGACACTGCCAAATCAATGGGACTGAACGACAATGACTTAAAGGAGATTATGGAGCAAAACCGCAAGACCCTTAATGCCGCGCAACCTGTTTATTGCCACCTCTCAGAGATTCGCATCCACGAAGAAGAATTTGAAAAGACCCCAAAACGGTCTATCAAGAGATTCTTATATACAAAGTAAAAAGGATAAATTACATATTACAAAACAATCCCCCTTTCAGCAGAAAGGGGATTGTTATTTTATATCATAGAGATAACATCCAACAACGGACTTCAATCCTAAAGTAATCAAACAAGCATTGGATTGAAAGCATCAACCATGTGGTTCAATTTTATATTGCAGCCACCCTTCTGCCCGATTATTGTAATAATATCAAATCTAAGGTATTCCACAATATTATTCATCTTAACATAATTGTCGGCAGCTTGCCCTATATTTTTCATTTTCCGCCTATTGACAGCAAACTCAGGGACTACCACTTCTTCATGCGACCGAGTCTTAACCTCTACAAAAACAACAGTTGTACGGTCTGCGGTCTTGCAAATAATGTCAATGTCACGTTTGCTTCGCCCATAACGCCAATCACGCTCCATTATTATATAGCCTTGATCCTGCAAATACTTCGTTGCATAATCTTCACCCCATTTGCCTAATTCATTATGATACGCCATATTTATTTTATATTCTTTTCTTCAAGACCATAATGGTATTTATAATCCCAAACGAGCAACATCGCCGAAACCATAATAGCCGCAACGCCAAAACTAATGAAAATCAACATTGGCCGCATATAATCTACCATGCCTGATGTAGCGGTACAGGCATCAACAACATGGCCGACCCATACAGGCACAAGCATAAGGCCTATATTCTGAATATAGTACGTAATGCTATAAGCTGTACCCAACTGCTTTAATGGTACTATTTTAGGGATGCTTGGCCACAAAGCTGCAGGAACCAAAGAGAAAGCCACACCCTCAAAAAACATAACCGTCAAAGCATAAGCAGAAGAATGAGAAAATGGAAATGCCAAGCAAACGTGGCTCAGTGTCAATATTATACAGCCTATAAGCATAAGCAATGTACCTCGCCCGAGCTTGTCATACAAAGCTCCAAAAAGTGGACTTAAGACTATAGCTCCGTATGGAATAGCCGATACTATCCATCCGACACTCGTATCACTTACACCATATGTATTTACCATAATGTCTGTGGCAAACTTCATAAAAGGACGAATGCTGCTATAATAAAAGACGCACAAAATAACTATAAGCCAGAAAACCGGATTACGAACAACACGCAGAAAATCATGAAAACGAAACGTTTCGTCGCCTGCCAGTTCTTTTGTAGACTCTGAATTTCTTTGCCCCAAATGTACACACCCTGTTTCTGCATCGTATTGCTTATCAAGAAAACAGTAGAATGTAAATAATACAAATCCTATTATTAGTATTATAACGCCAACCAAAATAGATGCAGAGATGCCAAATGCAGAAGCTATTAAAGGACTAAAACTAAGTGCAGAAGCCGTTCCCAGACGAGCCATAGCTACCTGTATGCCCATTGCAGAAGCCAATTCATGCCCTCTAAACCATTTGGTAATAATCTTAGAAACAGTTATTCCTGTTATATCGCAGCCCATCCCAAACAGGGCAAAGCCCACAGAAGCCACCAGCACCTGCACTTTTATGGGTGATGGTATAAAGCCCCCAAGTGTAAAACAAGGAATTAACTGTTGAGATGGACTAATCGCGCTTATGGCGTAATAATTTACAAAGGCACCAAGAAGCATAGAGCCCGTAGCCAAAAGCCCTGTGACACGTATGCCACACTTGTCAAGAATGATGCCGCCCAAAAACAGCATCAAGAGGAAAATGTTGAATATGGAATAGCTGCCAGCGTAGAAGCCATACTCCGCCGATGTCCAAGCCATTCCTCCTTCACTATAAGGAGACTTAAGAATTGTAGACACCGGCGACACTACGTCCCAAAAGACATAGCCTGCCATCATCACTAAAGCAGCGATGAAGAGTACAGCCCAACGCTTTACAGCATCATTCTTCATTTTGAAGACTAACCTTTTATATTAGGCTCTTCAAGTCCATATCCACCCTTTTTGTCTATTACTTTCAAATAGAAACCAAGAAGCATTGCTGCTACACCAAGACTTGCGAACAAGCACATAGGAATGGTATAGTTATACTTTAAAGGATCAGTAACGCCAGGATTCGTACTTGCAAGTACAGAACCAATAATCATTGGGAAAGCATACAATCCTATGTTTTGAATCCAGAATATAAGAGCGTAAGCACTGCCTATCAACTTAGGCTCAATGAGCTTAGGTACCGAAGGCCACAAAGCCGCAGGCACAAGCGAGAAGCTAATGCCCAACACCACGATTGCCGTCATGGTTATAACTACGCTATGAGTAGCAGGAACCACGAAAGCAAAGGTCAGGTGACATATAATCTGCAACACCGCACCAAGGATAAGCATTGACGCTCCTTTACCCTTATGGTCAAGGAAGTTGCCAAGGAATGGAGTAACAGCGGCAGCGCCAAGCGGGAATACTGAGAACACCAGACCTGCCTGCTTGGCAGTAAAGCCAAGATTGCATTGGAGCATGTTGATTGCATACTTCTGGAATGGGAAGATTGCACTATAATAAAGTACGCAAAGCAAAGCCACCACCCAAAACATACGACTTGTAAGGATGTACTTGATATCGGACACCTTAAACGGTTCATCTTTCTCCTCAACGGCTCCTTGCGCATCAAGCTTCTTATCCATAAATCCATAAGTGATGAAACTAATAAGCCCGACACAAAGCAGGAATAAAGCCACAGCAACAGGACGGCTTACGCTTAGAGGAGTAGACATTGCAGCAATGGCAGGAGCTCCAACCATCACAACAGCAACACCAACACGAGCTATGGCCATCTCTATTCCCATAGCCAAAGCCATCTCGTGACCTGTAAACCATTTTACTATACCACGGCTTACCGTGATGCCTGCCATTTCAGCACCACAACCAAAAACCATAAAGCCAATGGACGCAAGCTTTGCCGAAGCAGGCATTCCGTCATACCACGGCGTAACATTCCACCAAGCTTGCGGAAGATTCAAAATGCCGTTAAAAAAAGACTCTACCGCACTGCCCGTAAAAGCATCTGTTACTGCATAATAATTTATAGCGCCTCCAAGCACCATTACTCCACCTGCAAGAATTGCCGTGAAGCGTACTCCCATCTTGTCGAGAATGATACCGGCAAAGATAAGGAAAAACACAAATACGTTGAGGAATGTCTCAGAACCGGCATAATGACCGAATGCCTCTGGATTCCAACCACGTGATTCTTGCAACAAAGCCTGCATAGGAGACAGAATGTCTACGAATATGTAGGCGAAAAACATAGCCCCGGCAAGCAACACCAAGGCTGTCCACCGCAATGCTTTTGAGTCGCTGAGCTTTCTTTGTACTATTTCTACCATTTTATTTTAACCATTTATCTAACCAATTAAAAAACGTACGTTGCCAAAGTATACCATTTTGTGGCTTAAGCACCCAATGGTTCTCGTCTGGGAAAAGAAGCAACTCTGCCGGAATCCCTTTCATGCGTGCAGCATTAAAAGCTCCAAATCCCTGATTGGCATTGATACGATAGTCCTTCTCTCCGTGGATACACAAGATAGGTGTATCCCAATTGTCAACGGCGCGATGCGGACTATTCTCATAAGTGCGCTTAGCAGCATCCGTCTGGTCCTTGTTCCAATAAGCATCGTCATATTCCCAGTTGGAAAACCAAGCTTCTTCTGTATCTGTGTACATGGACTCCAGATTGAATGCGCCATCATGCGCAATAAAACACTTAAAGCGTTTATTATGATGACCTGCAAGATAATAAACAGAGAAACCTCCAAAGGAAGCTCCAACAGCTCCAAGCCTGTCTTTGTCAACATAAGGCAAATTTGCCGTTGCGTCATCTATAGCAGAAAGATAATCACGCATGCACTGTCCTGTCCAATCTTGAGATACTTCCTCATTCCAAGCTGAACCGAAGCCTGGCAAGCCACGACGGTTTGGAGCAACAATGACATAGCCATGAGCCGCCATTATAGAGAAATTCCAACGGTAACTCCAAAATTGCGAAACCGGACTCTGCGGGCCTCCTTCACAATATAATAATGTGGGATATTTCTTTGTCTCATCAAAATGAGGCGGAAGTATAATCCAAACAAGCTCATCCTTGCCGTCAGTAGTCTTCACCCAACGCTGCTGTATAGTAGGCAACTCAAGCTGGTCAAAGACATGCTTGTTTTCAGCAGTAATTGCCACAAGCTTTGCAGTCTTCTCTTTCTTACCAGGCGTAAGAATATAAAGCTCGTCAGGATGAAGCATAGAATGACGCGTAACAACCAAAGACTTGTCCTTTACTCCGGAGCCAAGCATTTGCAGAGAGCCATAGTCTGCCCACTGACCATCACTGACTTGCATGACATTGCCCTCAAGGCTTGTTTGATAAACATTTTCTACAGCATGCCAACAGCCCGTAAAGTAAAGAGTCTTGCTATCGTTTGCCCAAACAAATCCATCCACATTAGAATCAAAATCTTCCGTCACATACCGCTTCTCCCCTGTTGCAAGGTTCATGATGCACAAACGGTTTCTATCACTTTCATAGCCATCACGCGCCATACTTTGCCAAGCTATATATTGCCCGTCAGGTGAGAATGCAGGATTGACATCATATCCTACTTGCATGTCACCACTCTGGTGATTGACTGCTTGATTGCGCATACTCTTTGTTGGGTCTATCTTCGGCTCTTTATAGCCTTCGGGTTTGCAAAGATTGCGTGTGGTTTTTGCAGCTACATTATAAAGGTAGATGTCTGCGTCGGTGGAGATGGCGTAGTCCACGCCTGTCTTTTTACGACAAGTATAAGCAATATTCTTTGAGTCCCTACTCCAATCGAGCTGCTCAATGCCGCCGAATGGTGCCATTGGGCATTCGTAAGGCTCGCCCTGCAGAATATCCACACCGTCATCAACCTTTTCACCATTGACATTCGCAACAAAGGGATGAGCCACACTTTCTACGTAGTGATCCCAGTGACGGTAGTTAAGGTCGGTAATAAGCAGCCCTGTCGCCTTTGGCAAATCAGAAGGATTTTGTTTTATGGACTCATGACAAGGCAGGCTCTTTATAAGTATGACCTTAGATCCATCCGGCGAAAACTTAAAGCCCTCAACATCTATCTTTGAATCAGTAAGCTTCACACGAGCAGAGCCATCCAAGCTCATTTTCCATAATTGCCCATCACGGAGGAAGGCTATCTTAGTCCCGCTCTCAATCCATGCAGGGTCACTTTCACTCGCAGCATCCTTAGTGAGAAGCGTAGGAGTGACTATAGTTTTGCCAGCCTTAGTGCCCTGGATGTAGAGCACTGTGTGGCTCTTGTTCTCCTTTACACTATAGTAGCTCACCTGATACACCACGTTTTTGCCGTCAGGTGACACCGCATAAGAACCAATGCGCCCCATTGCCCACAAGGCTTCAGGAGACATAAGATCGCTTTTTAAAGTAATATTGTTTTTACCAATCATTGTTTGTGCTTCTGCTATCGGAGCTACTGCAAGCATTGCCCCAAGAAGCATTGCTATGGCTTTGTTCATAGTTTTTTGTTTTAGCCGTCGCAAAGCGACGGCATAATAAAACAGATTACTTTTTGTTCCTCCTTTGCGCCTCCATTTGCTGTTGCTGCATCTGCTGCAAAGCCTGCATACGAGCAGCAAGACCGCTCATTTTCTTCGGGTTAGCCTTATTCTCCTTGTAGCGTTTCTCCAAAATGGCGAGGAGCTTTTCGTCATTGGTAGTCTTACGAAGGACAAACATGATTATAGCCGAGAAAAGCAGAGAGATAAAGTAGTAGAAGTTAAGACCCGCAGAGTAATCGTTGAAGATGAAGAAGAACATCAGAGGCATAAGATACATCATCCATTGCATCATCTTCATCTGCTCTGCCTGCTGCCCTACCATTTGGTCTTTCTGCAACTGCATTGTAAACCATGAATAGATTATCTGTGCAGCGCAGAAGAGTATACACGTCAATGACAAATGGTCACCGATAAGCCACAAGTTAGAGCTCCACTCTGCAATCGGGTCGTAAGTGGAAAGGTCATTCATCCACAAGAAGCTTTCACCACGAAGCTGTATGGCATTAGGAACGAAATTGAACATTGCAATCCAGATAGGCATCTGAATGAGCATTGGCAAGCACCCGCTCAAAGGAGAAACGCCATACTTTGCATATTCAGCCATCATAGCCTGCTGCTTCTGCATAGCATCTTCCGGCTTGTCGTATTGCTTAGTAGCCTCATCAAGCTTTGGTTTAAGCACACGCATCTTTGCCGAAGACATATAACTTTTCTTTACCATTGGATACGTAATTGCCTTAAGAAGCAATGTTATGAGAATGAGTACAATACCCATGTTGAATCCCCATGAAGTAAGCCATGTGAAAACAGGCATTGTGAACCAACGGTTTATGATACGGAAAAGCGGCCAACCAAGATAGACAATGCGCTCCATGTCAAGCTCCTTGCCAAATGTGCTCTGCTTTTCCACATTCTTTAAAATGTAGAAATCGTTAGGACCATAGTAGAATTCAAACTCTGAAGCCTTCACACCTGATGGATCAAAGGCAGTCTTCATATTAGCCTTCAAATCCTTCAGATAACGCGCCTTGCTATTTTCCTGAGCTTTCTTGTCATAAACCGTGCTTTGCAAGTCAGCACCCTTGTCAAAACCACTCTTTGAAATAATCACAGCTGAGAAGAACTGGTTTTTGAAAGCCACCCAATCCATCATTTCCTCTGTGGTTTCCTGCTCATTGGAGCTCTCGCTTAGGTAATCGGTTCCTCCGTCTGTATTCTTCCAGTCAAGACGTGCGTATCTGTTTTCGAACGTGAAACCACGCTCCTGTTCCTTTATCATGTCATGCCAATCGACATTGAGCTTTGACGCATTCGGGTCAAAAAGTCCGCTCATGCCTATAGCACGCAACGACATGTGAAGCATGTAATCATTGCCCAGCCTGTAAGATAAAACAAGCTTCTTACCTTGCCCGGCCTCAGCAGTAAGTATTACAGTTGAGTCTGTCACCGCAGAAGGAGTGAAGTATAAATCTGCAGTGTTAATGTTCATCTCCTTTGCCACAAGTGTGAAGTTCAAGCTCTGATCCTTTCCCTGAAATAGGGTGAGACCATTATTATCGTCGCTTTTTCCACTCTTGTCTACAATGTTATGTCCTACAAAACGCCTGCCGCCTTTTTCATTCTTAAGATAAGCCTTGGTTACCGTAGCACCCTTTGTGCTCAGCGTAAGAGCTACCTTGCTGTTTTGGAGAACAACATTCTGTGCCTTACCTGTAAGAGCCTTATGGAATAGCGCGGTGGTGTCTTCTGCAATCTTCGCCTTTGCAGCCTGCTGTCGCTTGAATTCGGCAGCCTTGGCAGCCTTTTCAGCCCGGGCTCTATCTGCTTGCGCTATAGAGTCTTTCACGAAAGCGGCTCTCTGTTCTTCTTCTGACGGACGAGAATACCAGCTGAATCCGATAAGGACAACGGCTATAAGTATGAAGCCGATAATTGAATTTCTGTCCATTTTATGCTTTGAAGTTTAAGCTTTAAAGTTGGGCTTAAAAGTTAAAAGCCCAACTCACATGACTCATTTTGAATTTTGAACTTTTGAATTTGAATTTTCTACAGCAACTTTAACAAAATCAAGGAACAATGGATGTGGATGAAGTACCGTGGACTGATACTCAGGATGGAACTGTGTTCCTATATACCATTTGAGCGATGGTATTTCCACTATCTCCACCAAATCGCTTTCCGGGTTACGTCCAACACACATCATGCCATTGCGCTCAAATTCCTTCTCGTAATCGTTGTTGAACTCATAGCGATGGCGATGGCGCTCCTGAATGTGCTCTTTCTTATATATATTGAACACGCACGAGCCTTGCTTAAGGTCACATTCGTAAGCCCCAAGGCGCATTGTGCCACCCATGTTGGTTATATTCTTCTGCTCCTCCATTATGTCAATGACATTATGAGGTGTCTTCTCGTCCATCTCACGGCTATTGGCATCAGCATAGCCAAGCACGTTACGCGCAAACTCAATGACCATCATCTGCATGCCAAGGCATATTCCGAGGGTGGGTATATCGTGAGTACGGGTGTAACGGGCAGCTATAATCTTGCCTTCAATACCACGTTGCCCAAAACCAGGACAGATTACTATTCCGTCTTGGCCGCTCAGCTTTTCAGCCACATTTTCCTCCGTGATGTATTCAGAGTTGATAAACGTGATGACCGTTTTACGGTCGTTGTAAGTCCCAGCCTGCGACAGGCTCTCGCGTATGCTCTTGTAGGCATCCTGTAAATCGTATTTTCCGACAAGACCGATTCGGACGCATTCTTCCGCATTATTTCTTCTCTCCAAGAATGACCTCCACGGACCAAGAGCCGGCTTCTGGCCGATAGACTCTCCTACCTTGCGCAGTATAGCGGTATCAAGACCCTGGTTCTGCATATTCACAGGCACTTCATAGATGCTTGGCAAATCTTCACTCTGCACCACGCAGTCAAGGTCTACATTACAGAAAGCTGCAACCTTCTTGCGAATGCCGTCGTCAATATGCTTCTCCGTGCGAAGCACAAGAATGTCAGGCTGTATGCCTACGCTCTGCAACTCCTTGACACTGTGTTGCGTCGGCTTGGTCTTAAGCTCCCCGGCAGCCTTAAGGTAAGGAATATAAGTGAGGTGTATGTTCACAGCGCGCTTTCCGAGTTCCCATTTCATTTGGCGTATTGCCTCCAAGAAAGGCGCGCTTTCGATGTCGCCTATAGTGCCACCTATCTCCGTTATAACAAAATCATAATGATTTTTCTGGCCAAGCTGCTTGATGTTTCGCTTTATCTCGTCTGTGATGTGCGGCACCACCTGTATGGTTTTGCCAAGATAGTCTCCACGACGCTCTTTGTCAATAACAGACTTATAAATGCGCCCTGTGGTCATAGAGTTTGCCTTTGTTGTCTTTATATCCGTAAAGCGCTCATAGTGACCAAGGTCAAGGTCGGTTTCCATACCGTCGACCGTCACATAGCATTCGCCGTGCTCATACGGATTGAGCGTACCCGGGTCGATGTTGATGTAGGGGTCGAACTTCTGGATGGTGATGTTGTAGCCTCTCGCTTGAAGAAGCTTACCTATTGACGATGAGATTATTCCCTTACCAAGCGAGGAAACAACACCGCCCGTGACGAATATATACTTTGTTTCTGCCACAATCTGTGATGGTTAAAATGTTAAAGAATAATTTGATGCAAAGATACAGCTTTTTTACGAGATGTACAACAATTAATTTTGTATTTTCCACGATAATTGTTACCTTTGCATTGGTTTAATCTACAAAAAGATAAAGTTTATGCTTTACCGCACTCTTATATTGGCTTTTTTCTTACTTTTCACTACAATGGAAGCCGGCGCACAGCTACGCACACGGCATAACAATGCAGAAAAAACGGCTGAAAAGAAATTGCAGAAAAAATATTTAGATTCACTTGCTTTCTTGCGAGATTCAATATATTCTGACAGCGTGCAGGTAGCTAAAATCAAACCTATCGACACAGCACCGTTCTTCATACCACTGACTTTCTACGGGCAAATTACCCACAATGCCTTTTCCCTTTCCAAAGACATAGGCTCTTTAGAAGAGCAACTGCTGAACGTATACCTCACACGCCCAGAGTTCGTGGTAAACACACAACGCGACCTTGAAAAGGCCGGGCCTACATTGGCTCCAAAAACAGTAACAGAAACACCTGTGAACATTGTAAGCAAGTCCGAGCCACAGGAGGCCGAGCCTTTACCTGTTGACGTAATCGTATTAAAGCCCAACTTCTGGAATTACGGTGGCGATTATAAGCTGCAACTAATACAGAACTTCATCTCTGACAACTGGTATCAAGGCGGCGAAAGCAACTACACGATGCTCGGCACCGTAACTCTAAGCGCAAACTACAACAACAAACAGAAGGTGAAGTGGGACAACACGCTGGAAATGAAGCTTGGCATGCAGACATCACGAAGCGACACAGTCCACAGCATGCGTCCATCCGAAGACCTCATACGCTACACAGGCAAACTGGGGTTGCAAGCAACAAAAAGGTGGTACTATACCTTTCAGCTTACAAGCTGGACGCAATTCGTAAGGCACTATAACAACAACAGCAACAAGGTGCAGTCCGACCTTTTCTCCCCTCTCAACGTAAACGCCTCTGTAGGTATGGACTATAACGTGAACTGGTTGAAAAACAAGCTCACCGGAAGCATACACCTCGCACCTTTCTCATATAACTTCAAGTACGTGGGCAGGCTTGGCCTTGCCTCACGCAATGGCATTGATGCCGATCACCATTCTCTCAACGACTTCGGTTCTCAGATAACGGTAAATCTCACTTGGAAATTCTCAGACTATATAAGGTGGAAGACACGCCTATACTGGTATACTACATACGAGCGTACTGACGCTCAATGGGAAAACACCATTTCGTTCAAGTTCAACCGCTACCTTTCAACAGACATTTTCTTCTATCCTCGTTTCGACGATTCTCGCAGGAAGGACGACAAGCTCGGCTACTGGATGATTAAGGAATACTTTTCGCTGGGCTTCTCTTTCAGCATGTAATAAAGCAGCCCATTCCATCCCCTTACAAAAACACAGCACAGTCCCGCGCGCCGCTTATAGCTCACACGCACGGCGTGTCTGGCTTATACGCACGGCGTGTCTGACTCGCACGCACGCCGTTTCTGACTTATACGTACGGCGGTGCTGACTTCGCATACACACCGCTTCCACCCGACACGCACGGCGTTCAAAGTTCATTTACACGGCTGTTTCCAACAAACCGTTACGCCGTAAGCGCATTGCGGCAAAAGTTTAATCGCAATGCGCTTACGGCGTAACGGCTTTCCCTGTAAACTTTACAGGGGATGCAAAGTCTTAATTACTTAATTATCCAAGATATTTTATCAGGAGCTTGGCATAACCGCTTTCGCGCAGCTTCACGATGCTCTTTTCCCTTATCTGGCGCACACGCTCACGGGTAAGACCAAGCTGGTCGCCAATTTCCTCAAGCCCTTTCTCATGACAACCTATGCCAAAGCACTCGCGCACAATCGTTATCTCACGATCTTTCAGCACATTGCGCAATACAGTGTCAAGTTCCTTTGCCATGCTCTCATAGTCAACCTGCTTGTCAGCGCGGCTATCATCGCCAGAAGACAACACGTCGGCCATGCTGTTGTCATCATCCTCTTGGAACGGAGCGTCAATGCTCATATGATGGTTGTCAGCCTTTATGGTCTGGTCAATCTTTGTCTCGTCAATGTTTGTCAAGCGACTCAGCTCCTGCACCGATGGGCGGCGCTGGTTTTTCTGTTCGAACTTGGCGATTTCAGCCTGAATTTTCGACAAAGCACCTACCTGGTTGAGCGGCAGGCGCACTATGCGACTCTGTTCGGCAATGGCTTGCAGGATGCTCTGCCTAATCCACCACACTGCATAGGAAATGAACTTGAAACCACGAGTTTCGTCAAACTTTTCAGCAGCTTTCACAAGGCCTATGTTGCCCTCATCAATAAGGTCGGTAAGTCCCAGACCCTGATGTTGATATTGCTTGGCAACAGAAACGACAAACCTCAGGTTTGCCTTGACAAGCTTCTCCTTGGCCCGCTCACCTTCCCTGCCACCCTTTCTGATCTTCTGCGCAAGTTCTATCTCCTCGTCGACAGTAATCATTGGTACACGACCGATTTCCACCAAATACTTATCCAGAGCTTCGCTGGAGCGGTTTGTGATGCTTTTCTGAATCTTAAGCTGACGCATTCTGAATATTTTTTACCTTTGAATTATAAAACTAATAACCTATTTCCGATTTGTAGCATTGGGTAAAACCCAATTAGGTCACAAAGTTATTAAAAAAATCTATACATCAGCACCCTGTCGGCAGTTTTTTATGTTTATTTATACATTTCCGTTGTCTACATCTCTTTTTTTGACAATAACACCACATTTTCCACGTGCGGAGTATGTGGAAACATGTCTACCGGCCGTACCGCTTCCACTTTGTAAGCCGAGTCAAGCAGGGACAAGTCACGAGCCTGCGTAGCAGGGTTGCAACTTACATAAACAATCCGCTCTGGAGCCGCATTCAATATAACACTTACGACATCTTGGTGCATGCCTGCCCGTGGAGGGTCTGTTATAATAATGTCAGGACGGCCATGCTCAAGTATAAAATCATCGGTGAGAATCTGCCTCATGTCTCCTGCAAAGAACTCTGTGTTCTCTATACCGTTTATCTTGCTGTTCACCTTGGCATCCTCTATAGCCTCCGGCACATACTCAATGCCTATCACCTTGCTTGCATCGCGGGCAACATAGTTGGCAATAGTGCCTGTACCAGTATAAAGATCATAAATCAAAGGTTTCTTGCCAGCCTTATCCTCTCCCTTACCCATGAAAGCGAAATTCTTTGCAACGTCATATAAGCGGTGCGCCTGCTCTGTATTTGTCTGATAGAAGCTCTTGGGGCCTACCTTAAAACGCAAGTCGCCCATAGCCTCATATATAAAATCGGTGCCCTTAAATGTAATAAGGTCAAGGTCACCTATTGTGTCATTGCCCTTTTGATTGTCCACATAAAGCAAAGACGTGATTTGCGGGAAGCTGTCGGCTATATGCTGCAACAGATTCTTCGCCTTGTCTTCATCGCCGGGTTCGTCATAGTGGAACTGTATCAGGAGCATCCATTCGCCCGTATTCGAATTGCGGAACATCAGGTTGCGAAGCTCTCCATGCTGGGCTCTTACATCATAAAACGTCATGCCAATCTCTTTTGCGTAACGCTCTATCTCATTGCGAATGTCATTGTGCAGGTTGTCCATAAGCCAGCAACGGCGTATCGGATAAATCTTGTCAAAGGCTCCGGTTATATGAAAGCCTATGGCAGAATGGTCGCCATCAGACAAGCTGAGATCCGGATTTTGAAGTTCCTCTTTGGTAAACCACCTGCGGTCGCAGCATCCAAACTCAAGCTTGTTACGGTATTCACGCGTCTTGACAGAGCCAAGAATGGGCATAAACTCAGGAAGCTCTACCTTTCCAATGCGTGTCAGCAAGTCGTATACCTGTTGCTGTTTTGCTTTCAGTTGCTCCTCATAAGGCAAATTCTGCCATTTGCAACCGCCGCAAATGCCGAAGTGTTCGCAAAAAGGCTCTGCGCGAACCTCGCTTTTGGATATGAAGTTCAGCACCCTGCCCTCTGCATAATGATGCTTTTTCTTAAAAATCTCCACGTCGACAACATCACCAGGAACACAAAACGGCACGAAGACAACCATGTTTTCGTGATGGAAAAGGCACTTGCCCTCAGAGGCAACAGCCTCAATGGTGACATTTTCTATTATCTGATTTGGCTTTCTGTTTCTACCCATATTCACATTTTTAAACTGCAAATTTAATGTAAAAAAGCGATTTAACAAACTTTTTTCGCTTATTGTTTGCACAAACAAAGAAAATTGCAACATTAACATTACATTTTCAACTGTTTCCTTTGCATATTAAATTTAATTCTGTATCTTTGCAATGTGAAGTTTACAAAAACATTATTGTCATCTACTTATTAATTTAAACCAATTTAATTATAAAAGTTTTATGAGCGATAAAAGGGTCTATACCTTTGGCAATGGCAAAGCAGAAGGCCGTGCCGACATGAGAAACCTACTTGGCGGCAAGGGTGCCAACCTTGCAGAAATGAACCTCATAGGAGTTCCTGTGCCTCCAGGTTTCACTATTACTACAGACGTTTGTAACGAATACTTTGAAAAGGGCAAGGACAATGTCGTTGCCTTGCTTAGGGAAGAAGTTGTCAATGGCGTGCGGCACATTGAAAACATCATGGGGCTGAAGTTCGGCGACGACAAGAACCCGCTTCTCGTCAGCGTCAGGTCTGGCGCACGCGCGTCGATGCCAGGCATGATGGACACCATCCTTAATCTTGGACTTAACGACGATGTAGTGAAAGGCCTTGCAGAGAAGACTGGCAACGAGCGTTTTGCGTATGACAGCTATCGCCGCTTCGTGCAAATGTACGGCGACGTGGTTTTGGGCATGAAACCTGTCAACAAAGACGACATAGACCCGTTTGAGGCTATTATAGAAAATGTGAAGAACCAGCGTGGCATTGTTCTCGACAACGAGATGAATGTCGACGAACTGAAGCAGCTTGTAAAGCTTTTCAAGGAAGCCATAAAGGAACAGACCGGCAATGCCTTCCCGGAGAATCCTATCGATCAGCTTTGGGGCGCAATATGCGCAGTATTTGACTCTTGGATGAACAAGCGCGCAATCCTCTACCGCAAGATGAACGACATCCCACAAGAATGGGGTACTGCCGTATCGGTAATGGCTATGGTTTTTGGAAACATGGGCAACACGTCGGCAACGGGCGTATGCTTCAGCCGCGATGCAGCTACAGGCGAGAATGTCTTCAACGGCGAGTATCTTGTAAACGCACAAGGTGAAGATGTAGTTGCCGGCATACGCACTCCGCAACAGATTACAAAGCAAGGGTCGTTGCGTTGGGCAAAGCAACAAGGCATAGCAGAAGAAATACGCGCTACAAAGTTCCCGTCAATGGAGGAAGCAATGCCGGAGATCTACGCTCAGCTCAATTCTCTCCAAGACAAACTCGAGAAGCACTATCACGACATGCAGGACATGGAATTCACCGTGCAAGAAGGCAAGTTGTGGTTCCTGCAAACCCGTAACGGCAAGCGCACAGGCACTGCAATGGTAAAGATTGCAATGGATTTGCTCCACGAGGGCGAGATTGACGAAAAGACAGCTATCGAGCGTTGCGAGCCAAACAAGCTCGACGAGCTGTTGCATCCGGTATTTGACAAAGATGCCTTGAAGAAGGCAAAAGTCTTGACCCGCGGCCTGCCTGCTTCGCCGGGTGCCGCATGTGGACAAATCGTATTCTTCGCCGACGATGCTGCAAAGTGGCACGAAGACGGACATCAGGTAGTGATGGTTCGCATTGAGACATCCCCTGAAGATCTGGCTGGCATGTCGGCAGCAGAGGGTATTCTCACAGCCCGTGGCGGTATGACATCCCATGCTGCTGTCGTGGCACGAGGCATGGGCAAGTGCTGCGTATCAGGAGCAGGCGCCATTTTGGTAGACTATAAAACACGTACTGTTGAAATAGACGGCATTCTTCTTCACGAAGGTGATTACATTTCCCTTAACGGCTCAACAGGTGAGGTTTATGAAGGTGAGGTAAAGACGAAACCTGCTGAGGTTTCAGGAAACTTTGCCGAGCTGATGAACCTCTGCAACAAGTATTCGCGCATGGTGGTACGTACCAATGCCGATACTCCACACGATGCCGAAGTAGCAAAGAATTTCGGTGCCGTAGGTATAGGACTTTGCCGCACAGAGCACATGTTCTTTGACAACGACAAGATTAAGGCTATGCGCGAGATGATTCTCGCCGACTCAAAGGAAGGACGAGAAGTGGCTCTTGCCAAACTGCTTCCTTTGCAGAAGAAAGACTTCTACGGAATATTGAAGTGCATGGACGGAAAGCCCGTAAACATAAGGTTGCTCGATCCACCATTGCATGAGTTTGTACCTCACGACCTGAAAGGGCAGCAGGCTATGGCAGACGAAATGGGCAAGAGTTTGGAGTTCATACAATTGCGTGTGGCTTCATTACGTGAGATGAACCCAATGTTAGGCTTGCGCGGCTGCCGTCTTGGAATAACTTATCCTGAGATTACAGCCATGCAAACGAAGGCCATCCTCGGTGCGGCACTACAACTAAAAAAGGAAGGATTCGACCCGAAACCAGAGATTATGGTTCCGCTTGTTGGCACCGCAAAAGAGCTTGAGGCTCAGCAAGCCGTGATAAAGAAGGCTGCAAAAGAACTGTTTGATGAGGAAGGTATGAAAATCGACTTCAAGCTTGGTACAATGATAGAGATTCCACGTGCAGCACTGACAGCTGAGCTTATCGCCAAGTATGCCGATTACTTCAGCTTCGGAACCAATGACCTTACACAAATGACTTACGGCTATAGCCGTGACGACGTGGCAAGATTCCTGCCCACATACCTTGACCAGAAAATTCTTGAGGTTGACCCATTCCAAGTTCTCGACCAAAAAAGCGTTGGACAGCTTGTGGAAATGGGTGTGAAAAAAGGACGCTCTACCAATCCTAACCTCAAGTGTGGTATATGCGGTGAGCATGGAGGTGAGCCTTCATCTGTGAAATTCTGCCACAAAGTAGGTCTCGACTATGTAAGCTGTTCGCCATTCCGCGTGCCAATCGCACGCCTCGCAGCGGCGCAGGCAGCTGTAGAGGAA
>CAZEEP010000008.1:0-123789 GCA_964511295.1 uncultured Prevotella sp. | reverse complement strand
GCCGTGTATTAATGTACAACGCACTTTGGACACACAACTTGCGCTTTTTTAAATTTGTCGAACTCACGTTATAATAAATAATAATTTAGTAGTGGTGCGATAAAAATCCAACCACTATTATTAAAATACTAGTATTTAATCAAATACAAGAGGATATTGATTTTTTGATTTGAAATTGATTTATTAGTCTTGTTGTTCCAAAACATCAAGATTATGAATCAGGGTAAGTATGTTTTCTCCCAAGTAATCGAATTTATACCGCGCTACCAGTTCGATAAACTTGTAAGGCTGTATAAAGGCGACTGGCATGTAAAGAATCTCAACAGTTACAATCACCTCCTTCATCTGCTCTTCGGACAGCTGACAGGCTGTGATTCGCTACGGGACTTCTGTCTATGTCTGGAGGCCCATTCAAAAATGCTGTATCATCTCGGTTTTCGAAAAACAGTCAGCCACACATCATTGTCGCGGGCTAACGAAAGTCGGGACTGTCGAATTTTTGAAGGACTGGGAATTTATCTCATTGGATTGGTAAGGCCCATGTATTCAAAGACCAAACTGTCCGGGATAACCATAGACAACGTAATATATGCTTTGGACTCCACTACCATATCAACCAGCATAAAGCTTGCGGCTTGGGCTTTGGGCAAAGGCGCTGTAAAGATGCATACATTGCTCGATTTGCGTGGAAGCATACCGGCCAACATCCATATCACCGATGGAAAATGGCATGACAGCAACGAACTTGACATGCTGTTGCCGGAACCATTTGCCTTCTACGTGATGGACAAGGCTTATGTTGACTTCAAGGCTTTATTCAGATTCCATCAGTCAAATGCATTCTGGGTATCCCGTCCAAAAGAGAACATGAAGTTCACGACCATCGGGCAAATGGAAATCCCCGATGCAAAGTCCGGCATCGTAGAAGACTCCCGAATACGGGTCTCCGGACATAAGTCGAGTAGGCTCTATCCGGATGACATGCGTTTTGTACGGGTATATGACCCAGACAATGACACAATTGTGGATTTCATATCCAACAACTTTGAGGTCAGCGCTATGGAGATATCCAATCTCTACCGCCATCGCTGGGATATAGAAGTTTTCTTCAAATGGATCAAACAGAATATTGTCGCGAAAACCCTTTGGGGATTTTCCGAGAACGCTGTAAAAATCCATCTTTGGACTGCTGTCATTGCCTATCTTACGGTAGCTCGAATAAAGGCCGATTATAAAAGCTGCTATTCTATAACCGAAGTTGCAACCCTTATCAGAATCTCTGCTTTGGAACGTGTCGAGTTACCACAACTTCTAACCAAGCAAGACTTGTCAACCAATTCAAATCAAAATGTAAAAGAACTCTCTTTATTTGATGATTTCTAAACCAACGCGATTTTATCGCACCAGTAGTAATAATAATTAATAATGTATCTATCCTCCGTGAATGTGTGAAGGTGCTTAATGAGATAATGAGATTTGAGATAATGAGATTTTTCGTGTCTCATTTGTTTCGCGAGAATTTGCATGTTGTGTAAAAATCTTCCTACCCGTTCTCGTCCATGAATTTTTCCACGGCATCGATTATGATGTCGTTCAAGGTGATGCGGTTTAGCTGCGAGTCGTTGAGCGCCTTGTATGTCAACATTCTTGCATATAGCGACTGTGGCATGCGGCAGCCCACGCTCTTGATGGGCTCGCCGGCATACTTGGCGTTGCGGTCGGGCACTTCGTGGCGCTGTGCCGCGTTCAGCATCCTGCTCTCGCCGGGAGCCGCACGCTTGGGCTGCGGCTTTGGTTGTTGTCGTTTGCGCGGTTGGGATGGCTTTTTTGGTTTTGCTGATGTCGAGGACTTTGCGGCTGCGTTTTGCGGCTTAATCTCCTGTTGCTCAATTGTATCGGTGTTGGTGGTTTGCTCGATTGCGTGCAATGCTTCGGTTTCCTGACGGGTGTTTGCTGGTGGCAGCTGCTGTTCGGCAGGCGTAGGCTTTGGCTCTTGTTCTACGTTTTCCATGCCCGCTTGCAACATCTTTGCCAACTGGTTTTGCAGGTTCCCCTTGTTTCTGTTTATCTTCATTGTTTTGTTATGTTTTTCCGGTTATTTTTATTAATAGCTTCGGTTTATACCCTAAGTTTTTTTCATTATTAGTCGTCGCTGAAAATGGTCTTCGCCACCTTCATGTAATCCTGCGCAGCGCGGCATGTAGGTGCGTATGAGATGACGTCAGTCATGCGCGTCTGCGCCTCCGCCACCTTCACCGAGCGGTGTATGTAGTAGGGTATGAGGCTGTCTTCGAAGCTGCTTTCGAGAAAGCTGTCGAGTTCGTGGGTGATGACGAGCTGGTTGTTGACCATCGTGGGCAGCAGGAGCATGTTGGCGAGGTTAGGATTGAGGTCGTTTTTTATCTTCTTAGCCTGCTCCAGTATGCTTCCCACGCCCGTCACGCTGAGGCCTTCCATCTGTATTGGCACGAGCAGGGTGGTGGCGAGTGCCATAGCGTTGCAGGTGCTTTGCGAAAGCGACGGCGGGCAGTCGATGAGCATGTAGTCGAAGTCGGAGAACACGCTGCCAGTGGCTCCGTCTTCGGGAATGGAGCCGTTGGTCATGTTGTAGTAGCCCTGCATGACGCATTTGGCGAGTACCAGGCGCGGTATGTTCTGCCCGAACAGCGATACGTCTATGTTCTGCATCTCTGCCGAACCCGGCACGTAGTAGATGCCCGGCGGCGAGACGTAGACGGGAATCTTGCTCACCTTCGTCATGGCATCATAGATGGTCATCCGGGCGTATTCGGGCAGGGTCTTCCTAAGGTCGTTCCACCCGAGAAGGAACGAGAGGTTGCACTGTGGGTCGAGATCCATCACGAGCACACGCTTCTGCGGATACATCTTGTGAAGGCAGGCGGCGAGCGTCTGCACAGTGGTGGTCTTGCCCACGCCGCCCTTGAAATTGGTCACCGAAAGCACGTCGGTCAGCTGGTGGTCTGCCGTCTTCTTTCTGCTTTCCGTAGTTGTTTTGCCGGCTTTGACTGCAGCCTTTGGGCTTGCTTTGGCAGTAGTCTTGGCAGCTTTGTTTGCGTTTGCTGCCTTGCCAACTTTTGCTGTTTTGCTTGTTTTCTCTTTCATCTTCTTATATATAATTATTGTCTTTGCGCCTTTCTTTATGCATCATAGTGCCGGCTGTCCGTTATTGCCGCATTGCCTTGTTGCTTCATTGCGTGCAATTGACTTTGCTTGTTTGCGCGCAATTTTGTTTGTCTTATTGTGTGCAATTTATTTTGCTTATTTGCGTGCAATCGTTCATTTACGCAATGCCTCAACTCGGCAATGCTGCAAAGTTACGAAAAAGATTTTATAGAGGATAACCTTTGGCAAGAAACTTTGCCGCATTGCCGCATAAACTATCTCGCATTGCCGCAAAGCCGTCATTGCATAGCCTTTTAGTCGCCATTGTGTTGCCTTTTAGCCGTAGTCGTGGCAATCGTTTCCTTCGCCTGGCGATGGGGTGGTTTTAATGGGGGAGAAAGACACTTCTAAAAATGTATGGAAAGGCTTTTTACAAACAAGGAAAGATATTAATTTTGTAAAATTTCTTCATAGCTTGGAATATGGTCAAACTGTAAATATTTTTCATCAATATTTGACCACTTATAGCAGAAGTGGGAGATACCGTTTGACACTACGAGCCACGGCGTGTGAAGCTGTGTGGCGTAGGCGAGAATCTGGTCGAACACCTTTTGCGTTATCTCCACCGTTGGAGCCTTGTATTCTATAATCATCAACGGGCGCAGCTGGCGGTCATATAGCACGCTGTCGGCGCGTAGCTCTTTCTGTCCAACGCTCAGCTTGACCTCGTTACTGAGTAGGGCAGAGGGGTAGTCGAGGTGCCTGGTCAGGTAGTGGATGAAGTGCTGGCGCACCCACTCCTCGGGGGTCAGTGCGACGAAGCGGTGGCGCAGCGTGTCGAAAACCAACGGGCGTTGACGGGTGCCCGACAACTTTATTTCGAATGTAGGAAGGTTTAATCGAATCATTTTATTAACTTTGCAGTTGCAAAGGTAGTCAAAACACCTTGAAATCGATGTGAAACAGTAAATAAAATGGCAGAAAAGAAACCAGTAGCGACCTATGATGCGATAATGCGCGACCTGCGGGCGGGCAATTTTGCACCTATTTATATATTGATGGGCGACGAGTCGTACTACATCGACCGCATAAGCGACTTCATACAGAAGAACGCGCTCGCGCCCGACCAGCAGGCTTTCGACCAGACGGTGGTCTTCGGTGCCGATGTGAACGCGGCTCAGATAGCCGACCTCGCCATGCAGTTCCCGATGACGGCTCCGCGTAGGGTCATCATCGTGAAGGAGGCGCAAGGACTAAAGTCGTTTGACAAGCTGGAGAAATATGCGCAGAAGCCGCAGTCGAAGACCATTCTCGTGATATGCTATAAAAATGGGATCATGAACCGCAGGTTGAAGCTTGTGGCGGAGGTGGAGAAGAATGGGGTGGTGTTCGAGAGCAAGAAGTTGCGTGACTGGCAGCTGCCCGGGCAAGTTCGCCAATACCTCGCTGGCAAGAAGGTGAGCATCGACGACAAGAGCTCGTCGATGATTGCAGAGAATATTGGCTCTGACCTCAACCGGTTGTTCTCGGAGCTCGACAAGCTCATCATCTCTTTGCCCGACAACGACCGCCGCGTCACGCCTGAGCTGGTGGAGAAGGTTGTCGGCGTGAGCAAGGATTTTAATGCCTTCGAGCTGCGCAGTGCCATAACAAACCGCGACGTATTGAAGGCAAATATGATTATTAAATATTTTGACAAAAATCCCAAGGCTGGCTCGCTCTATTCTTTCCTGCCACTGCTTTTTGGATTCTTCCAAAACCTGATGGTTGCCTATTATGCGCCCGACAGGCAGAACTCTCAAGCCTTGGCGGCATATCTTGACCTGAAATCGCAGAGGGGCATGAAGGACTACATGACAGGAATGAGAAATTACACGGGAAGAAAAACATTGCAAATTTTGCAGAAGCTGAGAGAAATTGATGCCAAAAGCAAGGGTCTTGACAACCCCTCAACGGATGCCGGCGACCTGATGAAGGAGCTAATTTTCTTCATTTTGCATTGAAAATCCATTTTTTTAGACCCCAAAAAGCACCTTTTCAGAGGTGCTTTTTTTATACTTAAGAGGGTAGAAATGTGTAAGTTAGGTGCGTTTTACCCCTGCTGAGAATCGTGAATTTGAGCGAAAAACTCCTCCTGTCCGAGAATAATCGCGTGGTGAGTTTTTTGGCTTCTCTTGCCCCCTCTACTTTCAGATTTGTAACATTTTAGCATTTACATTTTCGAACTTTGAATCTTTAAAGCTCAAAGTTTTGAAGCATGATTTTAATTTGCAAAGGCAAACGTGGCCCAGTTTAAAAACCCGAACCATCGAACCGCCACAATTTTCAAGTTTGAATATTTACGTTTGAAAATCAAAACCGATATTTATACAGATTGAACATTATTGTTTAATATGCTACCATTCAAAAATTTAGCTTAAGCGGCTTTAGTTTTACATCTCCAAATATTCATTTTTTGACTTGTAAAGTTGAATAGTTAAATGAGAAGTTGAATTTTGTGTTTACCTATTCATTTCAAACCCAAAATGTTGGCAAAAAACGTTATTTCAATACTTTAGGTTGTTTTGAGCCTTTAAATTCGAATTTATAAATTCAAATTTCATCTTTTCAGCTTTGTTTCTTTAAACTTTGAATATTTAAATTCTAAAATTTGAATTTTAATTTTAAAATAATTCTCCACTTAGTTGGATAATTCAAATTTTTAGTTTAACTTTGCAAATTGAGAGCAGGAAGCGCAAAACACAGCCTTCGAGAGCTCTCAAAGCCAAAACGACGCTTATGAAAGAAAGAATAAAGCAGCTCATGGAGAGCCAGCATCTTAGCCAGAAAGCCTTCGCCCAGTTTACAGGCATCTCCGAGGGTACGCTCAGCGGCGTGCTCAACGACCGCACACGCCCCACCCTCCAGATAGTGGAATCGATTCATAACCATTTCCCCAATGTGTCGCTCGAGTGGCTGCTCTATGGCATCGGGCCTATGGAGAAGCCTGCCGACGGGGCAAAGGCGGAGGATGGCTCCGATGACCGGCAGGGTGAAGCCACGGTTGGCTCAACTGCCTCGGCTGCCCGCTCTCCCTCTCCTGCCCTATTTGACATGCAGACGGTTCAACAATCTTCGGCGGGGCGGCAGGGTGTCGCTACACAGCAAAAAGAAATTGTGAAATATATTGACAAACCACAACGGAAAATCACTGAGATAAGAGTCTTTTTTGATGACCAGACGTGGGAGTCGTTTGTGCCCAAACACTAAATAGTTTGCGCCATTCTTTTCAGCTTATGATATTTTTTAGCTATCTTTGCAGCATAATATTTAACCTGCAAAGATAGCTTTATGAAAAAACATTGTCTTGACCTGATGGTAAGGTCGGCGGAGCATCTGAGCGACAAGCATGTGCTGCTGAAGCTCACCCGTCAAGATGCGTTGCCGGCGATGCGCCCGGGTCAGTTTGTGGAGGTAAGGGTTGACAACTCGCCTGCCACTTTTCTGCGTCGTCCAATTTCCATTAACTATGTAGACTATGATCGCAACGAGCTTTGGCTGCTCGTGGCGGCAATTGGCGAAGGCACCCGCCACCTCTGCGATTTGAAGGCAGGCGACACTGTCAATTGTCTGCTACCTCTCGGCAATGGATTCTCATCAATTACTTCTATTAATGAGAAGGGTGCTGATTCAAAATCTCAAAATCTCAAAATCTCAAATCTCAACAAGGTCCTTCTTGTTGGTGGCGGTGTAGGTGTGGCTCCACTCTTGTGGCAGGGCATACAGGTTAAGGAAAGTGGCAGCGAGCCGGTCTTTCTCCTTGGGGCGCGCTCGGCAAAAGACTTGCTCGAGTTTGACCTGTTCAAGGGTGTTGGCACGGTGTATGTCACCACCGAGGACGGCTCGGCTGGCGAGAAGGGTTTCGTGACCAACCACTCCATCTTGCAGCGTGAGAAGTTTGACCTCATCCAGACGTGCGGCCCCAAGCCTATGATGAAGGCTGTGGCTGCTTATGCCAAGACAAACAATATAGAATGTGAGGCTTCGCTGGAGAATATGATGGCGTGTGGATTGGGTGCCTGCCTTTGCTGTGTGGAAAAGACCAAAGAAGGCAATGTGTGTGTTTGTAAAGAGGGTCCGGTGTTTAATATTAAGAAGTTGTTATGGTAGACATAAATGTAAAAATAAATGACATGTCATTGCGCAACCCCGTGATGACTGCAAGTGGCACTTTCGGCTATGGTTTGGAGTTTGCCGATTTGGTGCCGCTGGAGGAGATAGGAGGCATCATTGTCAAGGGCACCACGCTTGAATGGCGCGAAGGCAACGACTATCCGCGCATGGCGGAGACGGCAAGCGGAATGCTCAATTGCGTGGGCTTGCAGAATAAGGGAGTTGACTATTTCTGTGAGAATATCTATCCAAAGATAAAGGATATTGACACCAATTTTATAGTGAACGTGAGCGGAAATTCGCCTGAAAATTATGCTGAATGCGCTGCGAGAATAGATGCTTTAGACAAGATTCCTGCAATAGAATTGAACATTTCTTGCCCTAATGTGAAGGATGGCGGCATGGCTTTTGGTGTCAGTTGCGAGGGTGCTGCAAGCGTTGTTAAGGCGGTGAGAAAGGTTTACCACAAGACTTTAATCGTTAAACTTTCTCCTAATGTAACCAGCATTGCAGACATTGCAAAGGCTGTAGAAGCGGAGGGTGCCGATGCAGTTTCGCTCATCAATACGCTCATGGGAATGGCTATCGACATAGAGCGCAGAAAGCCGAAATTGTCCATAGGCACCGGTGGATTGAGTGGCCCCGCTGTGAAGCCGGTAGCCGTGAGGATGGTTCACGATGTCTTCCATGCCGTGAAGATTCCTGTCGTGGGGCTTGGCGGAATAATGACCGCTGAGGATGCCATCGAATTCTTCATGGCAGGGGCTACGGCGATTGAGATTGGCACAGCCAACTTCATCGACCCACAGGTGACGGTGAAGGTAAAGAGAGGCATTGAGGAATGGCTGGAAAAGCATGGCTGCAAGAGCTTGAAAGAAATAATAGGTGTAGTATGAAGAAGGGAATTGTCGTAGGGGCATCCTCCGGCATGGGCAATGAGGTTGCCAGGCTGCTGTTGGAAGACGGCTGGACGCTTGGACTTGCGGCAAGGCGCACTGAGCCTTTGGAGGCTTTGGCAAGGGAGAACCCCGGCAGGGTGTTCGTGAAGAAGATTGATGTGATTTCTGGCGATGCTTCCGCGCTTTTGCATGAGCTTATAGACGAAATGGGCGGCATAGACCTTTATTTCCATGCCGCCGGGGTAGGGTGGCAGAACCATGCGCTTGATGAGGGCAAGGAGATGACGACGGTGGAGACTAACGGCTTGGGCTTTACGAGGCTCGTGGGCGTGGCTTACAGGTTTTTCGCGTCAAAGGGGAAAGGGCATATTGCCGTCATATCATCCATTGCCGGAACCAAAGGGCTTGGCGTGGCTCCTGCCTACAGTGGCACCAAAGCCTTCCAAAATGTCTACATCCAGGCGTTGGAGCAGCAGGCTGCCATGCGGCATTTAGACATTCGTTTCACTGACATAAGGCCTGGCTTTGTGCGCACGGCTCTGCTCAGTGACGGCACAAGTTATCCGCTGCTGATGGATCCGAAGAAGGTGGCAAAGGAGATAGTCACATCTATATATAAAAGAAGGCATGTGAAGGTGATTGACTGGAGATACCGCACGCTCACCTTCTTCTGGCGGTTGCTGCCAGGGTGGCTGTGGAGGCGGCTGAGCATCCACAATTGATGTGGAGCTTTGCAATCAGGGTTGCGGGACATCATGCTTGTCGGGCTGTGGCAATCGTGTGTGTGAACAAGTATTTGTATCACTTTCTCCTTATTATTATAATATAGATGCTTGTCTTGCCTTCGTCAGCCTTGCGTCTTCAGCCGTCAGACAGTTGATAATGTATGCGAGGTTATTGAGGCGGTTCATGTTTACTTGTATTTATTGGCTTATGCTTCATGATGCCGTGAACGGTATCGGGCGGAGCCTTATGGTTGAAAAAAGCCTTGTCTGTATGTACAGGGCAAGGCTTTGCGGATTAGCAGTTCGGGGATTAGTATCCCAACGTGAAACGCTCTTTGTGGTGGGCTGGCTTTTCAAGTTCGTCAACCATAGCCACGGCATAGTCTTGCACGCTTATGTGGCTTGTGCCGGTCTTCGGGTCAACGATAAGGTCATCTTTGCCGAGGCGGAACTCGCCCGTGCGCTCACCCTTCTCGTCGAATGTGCCGGCAGGAGAAAGGAATATCCAGTCGATGTCGTTCTCCTTTGTCAGGGTGTTGAGGTAGAAGTCGCCAAGCGGGCGCACGCCGTCCATGATGGCTGCAGGTATTGCGCCTGAGTCAACCACGCGCAGCCCCGGCTTAACGAACAGGGTGCCTGCACCGCCTACGATGAGCAGGTGCTTTACGCCGCTTTTCTTCGCAGCCTCCAAAATATTCGAGTAGTTGGTCTCTATGAGCTTCTTTATGTCTGGGTTTGCCCAGCCCGGATTGTAAGCAGAGATAATTGCATTCTTGCCTTCGGCAAGCTTGGCTATTTCGTCCACGTTGGCAACGTCAGTCTTTACGGGGGTTACGTTGTCGTTCTTCAACACCTTGTTGGTGTTGCGTGCTACGGCAGTCACCTTATGTCCACGAGCTCACTCAAAATAGCTGAACCTACGAAACCGGTTGCTCCAATCAATAATACGTTTTTCATTGTCTTAATCCTTTCTTTATTTGTTATTACTGTTTTTTCTTGTTTGCGATGCAAAGTTAGCGAGAAAAAAGGCTTCCTGCAAGAGGGCACAAATAAGTGAGGTGGTTACAAAAAAGTAGCAATTGGATGAACATGGGGGAGCCGTATTTTAACATTAACTTTGATTAACCTAATAACTTTTGGAGACGTGGTAACTGTTTTATACCTTTGTGGCATGGCAAAGAAAGAAATGCATCCTGAGTACATGGCTTGCCCCATACGTCAGGTTATAAGTCGGTTTGGCGACAAATGGTCGCTGCTCGTCCTTTATACATTATACAGTAAAGGAGGCGCTCAGCCCATACGCTATAGCGATATAAAACATGAGATGCTCGACTGTTCGCAGAAGATGCTGTCGGCAACGCTTAAGAATCTTGAAAAGATAGACCTTGTCCACCGCAAGGTTTATCCGGAGGTGCCGCCGCGCGTGGAGTACGACCTCACTGCGCGCGGCCTCTCGTTGATGCCCTTCATAGTTTCGCTGATGGATTGGGCAAAGAGCAATTTCGATATTGCGGCATCGAAAATAAAGTAGTGTTGAGGCTACTTTTACACCCACTCGAAGTTGGCTTTGCCTGCCCCAATCTCAAAGTGATATTTCACGATGCCCAAGTCCACTTTTGAGAAGAAGCCCAGGCTTGCCGTGGCTTGCACATACTTGTCGCCCACGAGCGTGAACTTGAACTTCTGCTGGTTGACGGCGGTGGGGGCGAGCAGTGCTGCTTCCACGCCTTTCAAGAACCATTCGGGCATCTCGCCGTTGGCGCTCGCCACTTTCTCCACGGGCTTGATATTGTGAGCCACGCCTTGTGTCGTGCCATAGCCCACGGTTATGAGGCAGCGCACTTTCTCTCCTTCGCCTATTTGCAGCACGTTGGGGTTCTTCTTGAAAGTGAGCCCCACCCAGCAGGTGTTCAGCCCCAGCATTTGCGCCCTGAGCACGAGGTGCTCGCCCCAGTAGCCTATGGTCTCGTCGAGCTTGTTGCTTTTCCTGCCTATCATGGCAAAGTAGTTGCTGATGCCGGAGAATTTACCATAGTGGGCAAGGCGGCTGTCGAAGGCTTTCGGGTCGTTGAGGACGAGCTGCGTGTGCAGCCCGCTCTTGGTGTTGATGTCGTTCATGAGCTGCGTCAGCTCGTCTATCTTCTCTTTCTCTATCGGGCGGTCGGTGTAGCTGCGCACTGCATGACGCGCCTTGATAGCTTCTTCTATTGTCATAATCCTTTTCCTTTTATATTCTATTTTTTGATAATAACGCACGGCTTTATTTGTTATTGCCTGCCATTTAGTCATGATGAGTTCTCACGCACGGCGTGCGAAGCTTCCACGCACGGCGTACGAAGTTTCCACGCACGGCGCATGAAGCTTCCACGTACGGCGTGCGTGATTTTCTTTTTCGTCGATTGAAGACGCTCTCTTTATGCGCCCACTTTCGGGCGAAGGCTCATTGCCCTATGGCTTGCTTGTAAGCCAAGATGCTGTTTTGGTAGTCGGCGAAAGCGTCTGTGCGCTGGTCTTGCGCCTGCTGGTAGAGCATTTGCGCCTCGAGCAGGTCTGACATAGTTGCTGTGCCAGCCTTGTAGAAGTCACGGTGCAGGTTCTCGTCAGATTGCTCAATGCTGCGCTCTGCAATATTCAGTTGTTTATATGCTTCCTCCACTCTATTCCATGCGTTTTGCATACGTATGACGAGTAGTTGCGACTTGTCTTGCTGCTCATCGATAGCCTGTTGATAGGCAATCTTCTTGCGCTTTATGGCGTGGCTGCCTCCCCACCAGTCGGACAGCGGCACGCTGAGGGTAGCGAAGATGGTGCCGTTGTTCTTGCCTTTGTCCATGAGATTGTTGTAGCTGTAGCCTCCATTGGCGGCACCATTACCATAGACCCAGTGGTGGAGACTGACATAAGTGAGAGTGACTTGGAATATCGGTGGGAGGTTCTTGGAGACTCGCTAAACGGTGAAGGGCATCGTGCTTTTTTCCCGCTTGTCGATTCTTTGCGCCAAGGCAAGAGGCTTATTTACCAGGGCAAGTTCGATAGCAACATAACCATGTTGAACAGCCCATATACTTGCCGCTTGCATGTTATCCAAAAGAGCACTGGTCGTGATTTCTATTCCGCCAACACATTCACCATTACAATCTCCGGCATAACCGGACTTATGATTCTGCATGGCGACGACGACTCCTGCGATATTGGAATATTGGATGCCAAGACGTTTACGCCGATGACACTTGCCGAGCCGGACACTCCCTCTGTGGTGCCTAATCTTTACTCTGGCAACAACGGGAGAAACATTGACGGTAAGCCAAAGTCGATTACACAGGCAGTTACATATTCTCTAATGGCCTATGCCGCTTACTATACGACCATTAACGAGCGCGGGGGGAAATTTTGGTACAGACTGACAAGACTGCAGAATGGATAGACAAGGAAAGCTTCAATCGCATTGGTGATTGGAATTCCGTATTCTATGGTGCTGATGGTGAAAAACAGAATTCAGGCAAGTCTGGCGGAATCTTTGCTTATCAGATTTATATTTTCGTCTTCGATGGCGGTAGTATGTATCTTTGGTATGTCGCCACTGCAGCAGAAACAGTTCCTTTTCCCCGAAACTACACCGCAGACAAAGTTTAACGATGGTAATACGTACACCTTCGCCCCGGTCTACATCAACACACATGACAAGCAATATACAGGTATGCTTTGGGCAAACAGTGTCAACGGGGACAAATCGAAGAAAGGCTTCGTCGGGCTGCGCATGCCGCGTCCAGGATACATCAAAACCTATGGTGTACTCCTCGACTCTAAGGATGACGAAGCCGCATTTAACCCTGGCGACATGAAGGCAGACCTTATACACATGTGGCATGACAACCGCGGACACGTGTTGGCAGTACTACGTGGCGATGCGGACAATGTACGGTTTGCTGGCAAGATATTTGCCATAGACATGTATCCAAGCGGTGCGCCCATTCCTAATTCAACAACGCCATATAGCGGCATAGGCCGATACATGTATGACTTAAGTGGATTCGTCGGCATAGACAATGCCATCAGCTTTGTGTTTGGAGCTACACAGAACCAGTGTTACTATGCAACTGATGCCACGGTCTGGCGCTACAGTCTCGATGCAGGGGCGGTATTGCAGCCGGAAGTCCTCGGCATGGTTGACGGGTCGGCGTGGAAACCTGACGGGGAAATCACAATGATGAAGCTCCTCGACACTTCTACCGACTTCACGCCGACAAGAGACCAGAACGGTTCCACGCTCATTGTTGCCACCTATGCCAATGGCAACGCTACCTTGTGGGCTCTACATCTCGATGCAATGTCAGGACGTATCAACACGGCAGAGAAGTTTGATGCTTCGACGGTGCCGGGCTGGAAGTTTGATAAGATTAAGGATGTCTATATCAAAGCAATGTAAATTATAATGAAGATGAAACAAATTGTTTCTATATTATTTCTGACCTGCATTTGCATTATGATGCAGGCTCAGAAGGCACAGCCAAAAGTCAGTGACAACTGGAAGAAATACCAGAAGACTATAGCACCTTATCAGCAAAATGTCCAAAAGCTTCAGGCAGAGTTCAGCAATTGGTATCGTGAATACCAGCAGCGAGTGAAAGATCAGGGGGCTTCTGCATCAACGAGAGCCGATACTCTGAAAGCCCAAGAATATAGCAAGAAGCTTGAGGATGGGGACAACATCCTGAAGTATTATGCCAAAGACTATATCCATAAGAACCCCAATGACACGCTCAGTGGCACACTTCTCCAGTTTGTCTACAATTCTTACAACATGCCGCCGACGCTTCTTGCCGACGCAAAGAAGGTAATCAGCGAAGCAGGGTCGGCATTGAAGGGTACCAAAGGTTTCAAGTGGCTTGAGAAGTACATCGCTGGCAAGAGTCGCTTCTCCGTTGGCGCAAGATATACCGACTTTGAACTGCCTGATATTGACGGGAAGTTACACAAGCTGTCCGAATATGTAGGAAATGGCCGCTATGTCTACGTGGAATTTTGGGCAAGCTGGTGTGCTCCATGCCGCGCCGAGATACCGAACGTGAAAGCAGCCTACGAGAGGCTTCACGGCAAGGGGTTGCAAGTGGTCAGCGTATCGCTCGACAAGAATGAATCCGCTTGGCGTAAAGCTGTCGGCGACGAGAAAATGCCTTGGGGGCAGTTCTCCGATCTTAAGGGCTTCTCTTCGCCTGTGGCAATGGAGTATGGCATTACGGCCATCCCTGCCGCGTTTCTTATCGGCCCCGACGGCAGAATATTGGCGCTTAACTTGCGTGGCTATGACCTTGTGGAGAAGATTGCCAAGATAATGGACATGTGATTTTTGTCCGGGCGGGCGGCAAGGCTATATGAACAGGCTGCCGATCTGGAATACGGCTGCCGACACTATCCATGCCAGGCAGGTGGTGTAGACAGCGGTGAAGATAGCCCATTTCCACTTGCCCGTCTCGCCTTTTATGGCGGCTATGGTGGCAATGCAGGGGAAGTAGAGCAGCACGAAGAGCAGGTAGCAGTAGGCTGTGAGGTCAGCCGTAGGCCCAATTTCGCTCACGGGCTTGTTGTGCAGTTTAGCCAGGTCAGTGGTTATCTCTTTACGGAAGCGCTCGTATTTTCCGCCCTCGTCGTTGAAACTGTCGTCGTCGGCAAAGCTGTCGTCGTCGCTGTATAGTATTCCCATCGTGGAAGCCACGATCTCTTTTGCGCCTACGCCGGCTACGAGCCCCACGTCGAGCTTCCAGTTGAAGCCCTGCGGCAGGAATACGGGCTCTACAGCCTTGCCTATCTGCGCGAGGTAGCTCTGCTGTTGCTGCTCCTGGCGCGTCATGTCCTGTGGATGCGGGAAGTAGCTCAGCGCCCACACTATGATGGAAGCCACGAGTATGATGCCTCCCATCTTTTTCAGATACATCTTGCCTTTCTCCCACGTGTGACGCGCCAGTGCCTTAGCCGTAGGGAAGCGGTAGGGCGGCAGCTCCATGACGAAGGGCGTATCCTCGCCCTTGAAAAGCGTCTTGGTGAAGATGCGGCTCATGATTACCGCCATGAGCATGCCCACGAGGTAGAGCGAGAGCATGATGAAGGGCATGGCTCCGCGCGAGAAGAAGGTGCCTATGATCATTATGTAGATAGGTATGCGCGCCTCGCAGCTCATGAGGGGTATGACGAGCATTGTCACCAGGCGCGACCTGCGGCTCTCTATGGTGCGTGTGGACATCACGGCGGGCACGTTGCAGCCGAAGCCCATTATGAGTGGTATGAACGACTTGCCGTGGAGTCCCATCATGTGCATTATCTTGTCCATTATGAACGCCGCCCTCGCCATGTAGCCCGAATCCTCCATGAACGAGATGAAGAGGTATAGGATGAGGATTTGCGGCAGGAAGGATGCCACCGAGCCTACGCCGTCTATGATGCCGTTGACGAGCATGGCACGCACGGGACCGTCGGGCAGGATGTCGGTGATGGTGTCGCCCAGCCATCCGAAGAACATGTCGAGCCAGTCCTGCGGATAGGCTCCGAGCCAAAAGGTAGCCATGAACATCATGGCGAGGATGAGCAGGAAGATGGGGAAGCCAACGACCTTGTTGGTCAGTATGTTGTCGAGTAGATGTGTCGTCTGATAGGTGTCCTTCTTGTCTCCCGTCTTGTATTTTGCTTCTTCGAGCGCGCCGTGTATGAAGCCGTATTTGGCATCCATGATGGCGGTCTCGCTGTCCACCTTCATTTCCTCCTGCACACGCTTGGCAGCGTCGTCGCGGTGGCGGAAAATCTCGTCGGCATCGGGCAGCCGGCGTATGTAGCCCTCCACGTCCTTGTCTCTCTCGAGCAGTTTTATAGCGAGGTATCGTGTCGAGAACCTCTCCCTCAGCCCCGGCTCATTCTTCAGGTGTTCCTGTATGAGCCTTATGCCGTGCTCCAGCTCGTGGCCGTGGTTTATATGTATGTGGCGGTAGTGCGCATCCCTGTCCTCGGTACCCTCATACACCTCTATGACCTTGTGGAAGAGCTCTTTCACGCCTTTGCCCGAGGTGAAGGTTGTGGGTGTCATCGGCAGTCCGAACAGCTCTGAGAGCTTTTCCACGTCTATGTCGTCGCCCCTGCGCTCGGTCTCGTCAAACATGTTCAGTGCCACCACGGCTCTCAGGTGCATGTCTATGAGCTGTGTGGTGAGGTACAGGTTGCGTTCGAGGTTGCTGGTGTCGATGACGTTTATCACCACGTCGGGGGTTTTCTCCACGAGCTGCTTGCGCACGTAGAGTTCCTCGGGCGAGTAGGCAGAGAGCGAGTAGGTGCCTGGCAGGTCCACGATGTTGAACTTGTAGCCCTCGAATTCGGCGTGGCCCTCCTTTGCGTCCACGGTCACGCCCGAATAGTTGCCCACGCGCTCGTGAGAGCCCGAGGCGAAGTTGAACAGCGAAGTCTTGCCGCAGTTTGGGTTTCCCACGAGAGCTACGTTTATGGTGTGCGTCTCCCTCTCCACCTCTTCCTGCACCGACATCATCGGCATCTCGTCATCGGCTTCCTTATCTTTGCCGTTGGCCGCAGGCCCCACTTCCGGGGCTTTGCCGTTTGCCATCGGTGTTTGCTTGGCTTTGCCGTCAGCCGAGGGCTCAGTGTCTGCCACCACCTCTATCATGTCCGCCTCGCTGTGCCTGAGGCTCACCTCGTAGCCCATGACGCGGTATTTCACGGGATCCTTCAGCGGAGCTTCCTGCAGGACCTCCACCTTCTGCCCCGTGACGAATCCCATCTCCACTACGCGCTTGCGGAAACCGCCGTGGCCCGTGACCTTGACTATTATTCCGCTTCCGCCTGTATGCAGCTCTGATAATTTCATGGCTTTTAAACTCTTTCTTTCTGCAAAGTTACGAAACTTTCTTTGCAAGTAGGTTGCAAATGCCACTTTTATAAGTCGAATACCTAAAAATGGGGATGCTTCTTTCCCGTTTTCAATTTCAACTCAGCGGATTTATCTAATGTACATTTCAGATGATTTTTGTTTTTTCAACGGAATTATCCCGTTCATTGAGCGTTTAGCCTTCAACGAATTGTTGTGTTAGACAAATTCGTTGAAAATATTCGCCGAATGCGTCCATTCGCCGACTTATAGATAAAATTCAATGAGAAATTCGTGGGCAATTTATGGATAATTCAATGTTAGAAAATAAAAGTGTAAACATGAATTACTCATAAATAGCCCACGGATTTCTCATTAATTAAATCCTTCAGCATGATAAAAAACGTTTAAAGCAAAAGATTTCCGCCTTTTTAGCGTGCAGCTGCGGCAGTATTCACCACCACGACGCTATAAGCTGGCAGGGTGAGCTTTTGGCGGCTGACTAAGGTCTTGACAGGTTTCACGCTTTCGTCGCCTGGCTTGCCCGTGAAGCCGGTGGCAGCGGTGCCGTCGGCAAGCTTCAAGCCGCTGATGCTGACGGTGAGCTGCGATGGCAGGGCATTCACTATCTTGACTATGGTCTTGCCCGTTGCGTCCTTCACCACGCTTGCCCCCACACGGTAGTCGGCAGCTCTGTCGCTTGTCTTCATCACTGACTGCACGTAGGTGCTTCCGCCGTTGTTGCCCCACAGCCTTTGCGTGTGGTAGCTCGGCGTGAGTGCCGTTATGGTATCGCGGTTGAAGTAAATCATGTCGGGATTCCAGTTTTGGTGCTCTACATTGCACAGCAGCGGGGCGTAGCTCGCCATTTCCACGATATCGGCATTACGCTCAACCGAGCATAGATACAGTGCCTCCACGAGAGCATTTTCCACGGTCTTGCCCCTTGAAGCCCATTCGCCGAGATACACCTTCGGGCCCTTGCGGTCGTAGGTGTCGTAATAGTCTTGGTGGTGCATGAACCATCCTGGCGACTCATAGTAGTGCTCGTCGACCATGTCCACTACGTTGCTGTTTGCCTTTGCAAACTTCCAGCCCTCGGTGTAGTCGGCTGACGGATAGTGAGTGGAGCTGGCAGTGCCGCACACCACTATGCCGGGGTATTTCTGCTTTATGGCTTTCGCTATCATGAGGAAGCGCTCCTCAAACACGGTCGAGATGAGGTCTTCGTTGCCTATGCCGATGTATTTGAGGTTGAACGGGGCGGGGTGGCCTGCGTCAGCGCGCATCTTAGCCCATTTGGAAGTGGCTGGGTCGCCGTTAGCCCATTCTATCATGTTGAGAATCTCCTGGTAGTAGGCAGGCATGTCCGCCATCGGTATGCCGCCTTGCTGCCCGGCCATGTCGTCTTTGCCTGCCTCTGAGTGCTGGCATGGCACTCCTGCCGCAAGCACCGGCAACGGCTCTGCCCCTATGTCTTCGCACAGCTGGAAATACTCGTAGAAGCCCAAGCCGCGTGTCTGGTGGTAGCCCCAGAAGTTCCTCGCCGGCTTGCGGTCTTGCCAAGGGCCTACGCTTTCCTGCCAGTGGTAGATGTTGCCCAAGCCCTGCCCGTGGCTCATGCATCCACCCGGGAAGCGTACGAACTTAGGCCGCAAGGCGGCTATTGCCTCCACGAGGTCTTTCCTCAGCCCGTGCCCCTTGTAAGTGTCGTGGGGGAAAAGGCTCACCATGTCCACGTCTACTGTGCCCTCTTTCAGCGGTGTCAGCGTCAGGCGCACGTTGCCCTTCGCGGCATCCTTGTCCACGGCAAGAGGCAAGGCGTATCGCTGCCAGCCGGCTGCCTGTATCTTTATCTTTTCCTTGGCGTAGACTTCGCCGTTGGTGCCTATGAGCTCCACGAGCACCTGGTTCTTCCTGCCCTCGGGCGAGCGCAGGAAGACGGAGAAGTCGAACAGCTCCATTGGCGAAGCCGTCATCCCACCCCAGCCGTCGTTGCTCAGCGTGTCGCCTTTGGCTATCACCGCATAGTGTGGGTTGTTCTTGCTCAGCGGGTCGTCGGTCTTAATGTTTATCGTGGCTTGAGCTTTGCCGCCCTTCGCCGGTGGGGTGGAGGAGAGGCTCCATGCCGTCATGGGCTGCCAGCCCGCGTGGTCGTCGGCTGAATACTCGAAGTCGCGGTTCTGCACCATCTCCGCATACAGCCCTCCGTCTGCCGCGTAGTTTATGTCCTCGAAGAAGACGCCCATGAGCTTGCCCGATATGGCTTTCGTCTTTTGCGGGTCTATGGTGAGCGTGGCGTTCAGGTTGGCTCCAAGGCCGGCGAAGCGCTTGCCGTCGCCGTCCATGCGCTCGGCGCTGAGCCTGCCGTCGTTGGCAATGGCTTGGAAATACTGTCGGATGTAGTCGAGGTGCACCTTCGGTATGTCAAACTGGTTGCCCTCCTGCAGCTTGCCCGCCACGGTGGCTGTGTCCATCAGCCATGCGTCGTCGCTGATGCTGCTCGGCTCGGCAGCTTCGCTGAAGTGGCGGAAATCCTTGTCTGCCTTTATGTATCTGCGTGTGCCGTCTTTTGCCTTTGCGTAGATGTCGAAGGTGCCGTCGTCCATCTGAAACATCACCGGTCGGCTGATGCCCTTCTCGTTCATGCGCGGATAGTCTTGCGGCCGCCATGTCACGAGGTCGTCGCTGTAGGATGCCGCAAGGCAGGGCGCGTGGTCGTTTACGCTGAACAGCAGCCGCCATGTACCGTCGGCGGCATGGCATACGTAGGGGTTGTGCATGCGCTTCTCGCTACCCCACGGGCCGTAGTCTGAGCCGCAGAGCTGCCCTATGTCTTGCCACTGCCCTTTCTCCGTGAGGTAGGCAGCGTGCAGCCCGCTTCTCTCCCCCGGGCTGTAGACGAAGATGCTGCAAACAGTGTCTCGCCCGCCTATTTCATAGGCAGGCTCAGGCACCTGTGCGCTTGCAGCCAAGCCGGCTGCAAGCGACAGCGACAGTAATATGCTTCTTTTCATTCTACATTGCGAAGCAGTTGAAGCCTCCGTCCACTACGGCTACGGTGCCGGTCACGAACGCTGAGGCATCACTCATGAGGTACTGTATGGTTCCGCAGAGCTCCTCGGGCTTGCCCATGCGGCCGAACGGCGTTTGCCGTATCACGTCTTGTCCACGCTTGGTGTAGGTACCGTCGGGATTGGTGAGTAGCGCACGGTTTTGGTTGGTGATGAAGAAGCCTGGTGCTATGGCGTTCACGCGTATGCCCTCGCCGAACTTCTTCGCCGTCTCTGTTGCCATATATGCCGTAAAGTTGCTTATGCCTGCCTTGGCTGCCGCATATCCGCAGACACGTGTCAGAGGGCGGAAAGCTGCCATCGACGAGAAGTTGATGATGGAGCCCTTGCCCTGCTTCACCATCGGCTTGAGGAAGACCTGCGTCGGGATGACGGTACCCACGAGGTTGAGGTTGAGCACTGTCTGGAATTGGGCAGGATCGAGGTCGAAGACGTTTTGGTCGGGGCCGATGGTGGCTCCGGGCATATTGCCTCCTGCGGCGTTGAGCAGGGTGTCCACATGCCCGAAGTCGTTGAGGATGTCGGCGCAGTTTTGCTCTACCACGTCTTGCTTCATGACATCGCACTTGTAGAATTTGGCTATGCCGCCCTTCTTCGTTATCTCGTCTACAATCTTCTTGCCTTCACCCTCACGACGGGCGAGAATGCACACTTTAGCGCCTTGGCTTGCAAGGTATTTGCCGATGGTCTGGCCCAATACGCCGGTGCCGCCGGTTATGACTACTACATAATCTTTTACTGAAAACAATTCGTTCATGGCTTTATAATTTTAAGGTGTAATCCTATTTATTAATCACTTAACTCTAATCTCTAATCCGTCAACTCTAATTTTCAATCAAAGAATCCGGGCTGGTGGTATTGCTTGCCGAGCTCGTTGTCCACGGTGGCAATGATGCCCTGTACCTGCCCCATAGCGAACATGCGGCCGAGGAAGCTGTAGCCGGCATTGTAGCCGCGGTTCTCGTCGCCGAGCATTGTCATGCCGTGGTCTACGCGCATGGGCAGCAGGTGGGTATTGGGGCTGTCCTTGCGGCTCATCTCCTCTTTCTCGAATATGCGCGCCAGCTCAACGACGTTTGCCCTGCCGCCGAGATGGCTTGCCTCGGTGAAGTCGCCGTTGGGGAAGATGTGGCATGAGCGCAGGTGGACAAACCATGTGCGCGAGGCGAACTCGTTTGCCATCTCCGTCAGGTTGTTTTGCGCGCCTGCCGACAGACTGCCGGCGCAGAAGGTGAGCCCGTTGTGCTTGTCGGGCACTGCATTGAGGAACCACTCTATGTCTTCCTTGCAGGTCACTATGCGAGGCAAACCGAGAATTTGGAATGGTGGGTCGTCTGGATGCACGCACATGTACATGTCGCATTCGTTGCAGACGGGCATTATGGCTTCAAGGAAATACTTCATGTTTGCCCGCAGCTGAGCCTTGCCTATGCCCTTGTACAGGGCAAGCAGCTGGCGGAAAAGCTCTACGGGGTGCTCGTCTCCCTCCTTGAAGTTCCCGCTCACGAAGCCCTGCGTCTTTATGACGATGTTCTCCACGAGTGCGTGGTCCTTCTCCGGAGTCATGGTCTTCTTAAGTTCCTCCACCTCTTTTAATATATCCCTGCCGTTGGGATTGCCGTCAGGGTCGAGCACCTTGAACTGCGCCCAGCTTTCGCGCGCGCCTTCGCGTTTGAGGATGTATATGTCGAAGTAGGCAAACTCAGGAATGCTGAAGTAAAGGTTGCTTGCCCCGTTTGGGTTGGGATGCAGCAGGTCGGTGCGTGCCCAGTCGAGCACCGGCATGAAGTTGTAGCAGATGGTGTGTATGCCCTCTGCCGCAAGATTGCGCAGGCTCGTCTTGTAAATCTCTATCTGTTCGTCTCTGTCGGCACCGCCGTATTTTATGGTCTCCGTCACCGGCAGCGACTCCACCACGCTCCATCTCATGCCGTAGCTTTCGATGTAAGCCTTGAGGTCGTGAATCTTCTCGCGCGTCCACACCTCGCCAAGAGGCACGTCGTGAAGCGCGGTGACTATGCCTTCAACACCAATTTGCTTGAGCATGGCAAGCGTGATCTTGTCATTCTTGCCAAACCATCTCCATGTCTTTTCCATTTTTTTTTATATATATTGTTTTGTATGTCGTTCTTGGTTCTGTATCGCAAAGGTACAATAAAGAAATGGAACAAGAGGCCTTTAAGGCGTGGAAAATAAAAAAATATCGAAAATTATACCCGTTTTATTTGTCTGTTTAAAAGAAAAGTGATAATTTTGCAACCGAATTAAAACAAAAGACAACAAAATGAAGTTTTACGCTACATATTCCTATTATTTTTACTTTGCAAGAAATTGTGAAGCGGGAAGTTGCGTGTAAATTTCAACTTAAGACAAAAGATATTGAACCAGCTTAAGGTTCACGTCAAAGTCCCGCTTCAAGTTTATTGGAGCGGGACTTTTGCTTGGTAAGGATTAAAAAAATATGAGATAGAATGAAAAGAATAGCAATTCAAGGCATACTTGGCTCATTCCACGACATTGCCGCCCACGAATACTTCGACGGCGAGCAGGTGCAGATAATCTGCTGCGCCACGTTCGAGCAGGTTTTCGAGAACATCAGGCGCGACCCCACGGTCATTGGCTTGCTTGCCATAGAAAACACCATTGCGGGCTCATTGCTGCACAACTATGAGTTGCTGAGAGACAGCGGCACTACCATTGTAGGCGAGCACAAGCTCCACATAAGCCACTGCATCTGCTGTCTGCCCGACGACGACTGGGCGACGGTGAGCGAAGTACATTCACATCCCGTAGCCCTCATGCAGTGCCGCAGCTATCTCGCCAATCACCCGGATCTAAAGGCGGTGGAAGACGAGGACACCGCAGGAAGCGCAGAATACATTGCCAAGCACAGATGTCGTGGATTGGCGGCAATCTGCCATGCCGACGCTGCCAAGATGTACGGCTTGAAAGTGCTCGAAAACCATATCGAGGACAACAAGCACAACTTCACCCGCTTCCTCGTAGTCACCGACCCGCGCAAGGCAGACTTCTTGCGCCCATTGAACCAAGCCGACAAGGCAAGCATAGTCTTCTCATTGCCGCACACTGAGGGCTCACTCTCAAAGGTGCTCACCATCCTCAGTTTCTACGACATAAACCTTACCAAGATACAGTCGCTGCCGGTCATCGGCCACGAATGGGAATATATGTTTTACGTTGATGTCACCTACAACGACCTCATAAGATACCGTCAGTCTATAGACGCTATAACGCCCCTTGTGAAGTCAATAAAGATTTTAGGTGAATATAGCGCGGCGTGAGGCACTCGCGAGCCTCTACCGCAAGTTCTCAATTCTCAAATCTCAAAGAATTATGAAACCAGCTTCAAGAGTAAACAGCATTCAGGAATATTATTTCAGCCGCAAGCTGAAGGAAGTGGCGCAGCTCAATGCCAAAGGGCAGGACATCATCTCGCTTGCCATAGGCTCGCCGGACATGCCCCCGTCGAAGCAGACAATAGACAAGCTTTGCGAGGTGGCGCGAGACCCAAGCGCACACGGCTATCAGCCTACGAGCGGACTGCCGGAGCTGCGCCGCGCTATGGCAGGCTTCTACAAGCGCACCTACGGCGTGGAGCTTGACCCCATGACCGAGGTGCAGCCCATCATAGGCTCAAAGGAAGGCATCATGTACGTAACCCTCGCCTTCTGCAACCCTGGCGACGAGGTGCTCATCCCCGACCCGGGGTACCCCACTTACACGTCGGTGAACAAAATCTTCGGAACCAAGATAGTGAACTATGACTTGCGCGAAGACAACGGATGGCAGCCCGACTTCGACCAGCTGGAGAGCATGGATCTGTCTCGCGTAAAGGTCATGTGGACCAACTACCCTAACATGCCTACTGGCGGCAACTCCCGCATGGAGACCTTAGAGCGCCTGGTTGACTTTGCCAAGCGCCATGACATTCTTGTTGTGAACGACAATCCTTACTCCCTAATCCTCAACGAGCATCCGCTGAGCATCATGCAAGTGCCCGGAGCAAAGGATTGCTGCATAGAGTTCAACTCTATGTCTAAGAGCCACAACATGCCCGGCTGGCGAGTGGCTATGATGATAAGCAACAAAGAGTACGTCTCGTGGATGTTCAAGATACAAAGCAATATAGAGAATGGCACTTTCCGCGGCATACAGCTCGCCGCCGCCGAGGCTTTCAACACCAACACGCCCGAATGGCACCGCCTGAACAACATTGAGAACTACGACCGCCGCCGTGCCATAGCAGAGGACATAATGAGGACTCTTGGCTGCACGTTCGACCCGACGCAGGTGGGCATGTTCCTCTGGGGAAAGATACCCGACAAGTATGAGAACGTGGAGGACTTGACCGAGGCTGTGCTTCACAAGGCGCACGTCTTCATCGCCCCTGGCTTCATCTTCGGCAACAATGGCAGGCGATACATACGCATTAGCCTCTGCGCAAAGGACGATAAGATGAAGGAGGCGCTGAGGAGAATAAAGCATGTGGAGCTTTAGGAAAAGCATTGTCACGGCTTGACACTGTCTGTGTCAGGACATGACAATGGCAATGTCACGCTGCGACACTAACCGTATCACGCCGTGACACAGCCAATTCCACGGTATGGAATTGTGATAAAAGGAGAATAACAGAAACAAATAAAAAGTATGTAAATCGAACCTCTGAGGCCTTGAAGCAGTAATGGTTTTCAAGGCCCGAGGTTAAAAGGAAAATGATTATGGAATTAGAACTTGAACCCCTGAACTTGCCGTCCGACAACGGAGGCGAACGGCCATTGGTGATAGCCGGCCCTTGCTCGGCTGAAACCGAAGAACAAGTGATGACAACAGCACGCGAGCTTGCCGCCAAGGGCTGCCACATGTTTCGCGCAGGTGTCTGGAAGCCGCGCACCAAGCCGGGAGGCTTCGAGGGCAACGGCGAGAAGGCTCTGCCCTGGATGGCAGAAGTGAAGAAGGAGACGGGAATGCTTACGGCGACGGAGGTTGCCACGCCCGAGCACGTGGAGCTTTCGCGCAAGTATGGCATCGACATACTGTGGGTGGGCGCGCGCACGTCGGCAAATCCTTTTGCCATGCAAGAGCTTGCCGAGAGCCTGAAGGGCTTTGAAGGCCCAGTGCTGGTTAAAAACCCTGTCAATCCGGATTTGGAGTTGTGGATTGGAGCCTTGCAGCGCATCAACCAGGTAGGAGTCAAGCACCTTGGAGCCATCCATCGTGGCTTCTCGAGCTATGACAAGAAGATATATCGCAACCTGCCAATGTGGCAAATTCCTATAGAGCTGCACCGCAGCATGCCCAATCTGCCAATTATCTGTGACCCAAGCCATATAGGCGGCCGCCGTGACCTCATAGCTCCTCTGTGCCAGCAGGCTATGGACCTTGGCTTTGACGGACTGATAGTGGAAAGCCATTGCAATCCTGACAAAGCTTGGACTGATGCCAAGCAGCAGGTAACCCCCGACATTCTCGATTACATCCTCAGCCTCCTGGTCGTGAGGGACGAGCACACTACCACGGAGGGCATCCGCCAGCTGCGCTCGCAGATTGACGAGCTTGACAACCAGCTCATGGACTTGCTGGCAAAGCGCTTCCGCATTTGCCGCGAGATAGGAACGTTCAAGAAAGAGCATAACATGACCGTGCTGCAAGCCAACCGCTATGGCGAGATACTCGACAAGCGCGGGGCTCAAGCATCGCTTTGCGGCATGTTGCCCGAGTTTGCGGCTCACATGTTTGAGCTTATACATGAGGAGAGCGTAAGGCAGCAGTTGCAGATAGTAAACGAATAAGACAATGAAGATTCTTATCATGGGAGCCGGCAAAATGGGCTCCTTTTTTATCGACTTGCTGAGCTTTGAACATGAGGTGGCAGTGGTGGAAAAAGACCCCAAGCGCATGAGGTTCACCTACAACTGCCAGCGGTTCACCACGATGGACGAGGTGAAGGCTTTCGAGCCTGAGCTGGTGATAAATGCCGTGACGGTGAAGTACACCTTGTCGGCTTTCGACGAGCTCTTGCCTTACCTTCCTGCCAATTGCATAATATCAGACATCGCCTCGGTGAAGACCGGGCTTAAGGACTACTATGAGAAGACGGGGCATCCCTACGTGTCCACGCACCCTATGTTCGGCCCCACTTTTGCCAACCTCAACCAGCTGTCTGAGGAGAATGCCATAATCATCAGCGATGGCGACTACATGGGGCGCATCTTCTTCAAGGATCTTTACCAGAGGCTTGGGCTGCATATCTATGAATACACCTTCGAGGAGCACGACAAGACCGTGGCTTATTCCTTGTCAATACCTTTCGTCTCCACGTTCGTCTTCTCTGCCGTCATGAAGCATCAGGATGCGCCGGGCACTACGTTCAAGCGGCACATGAGGATAGCCAAGGGCGTACTTTCAGAGGATGACAACCTGCTTCGCGAGACGCTTTTCAACCCTTACACCCACGATGTGGTGTCACATATTCGCACGGAGCTGAAGGAGCTGCTTGACATAATAGACAGCAAGGACAACGAAGGCTTCAAGGCGTATCTTACGAAGATAAGGAAAAACGTAAAAGAGCAAGAATAGTTTTATATTGATAAGTATTATTACTTCCCAATCCCATCAGGCGAAATCGAGACAAATCCTCTTTGCGAGAAGATCAAGGGTTGGTAACCCATTGTTCCGTTTTAGGTCGGGTCGTGGCAGACTGTTGCCTGTCACGGCTTTATCGTAGAAAGAATGGTATTTTTTTTATGTAACAAATGGAAGATAGATGAGAAGAATTTTTGTTTTGTTGGTTGCGTTTCTTTCCGTGGCTTTTACCTTCGCAAGCTATCAGCCGCGCTTCTCTACGGCCGGCTTCTTCGAGGTGGAAAGAACGGGAAGGACGGTGTATAGCATGAACCTGGCGTGGCGGTTTCATAAAGGTCATGTAAATGGAGCCGAACAGGTTGGCTTCCAAGATAAAGACTGGACAGTAGTCTCGCTGCCTAACGGTATAGAGACACTTCCAATGGAAGCTAGCGGTTGCGTGAACTATCAGGGTGAGATGTGGTATCGCAAGCATTTCTCTGTTGACAGAGATTGGAAAGGACAGAGGCTTGTCCTCTACTTCGAAGCTATAATGGGCAAGTCGAAGGTTTGGGTCAACGGTAAACTGATGAAAGAGCATTTTGGTGGTTTCTTGCCTGTCATCGTTGACATCTCTGATGTTCTGAACTATGGCGGCGAGAATGTCATAACAGTGATGGCGGACAACAGTGATGATCCTTCCTTTCCGCCAGGCAAGGCACAGGATGTTCTTGATTTTACTTATTGTGGCGGAGTTTATCGTGACTGTTGGTTGGTGAAGACAAACAAGTTGTTTATCACCGATGCCAATGAAGAAGACATAATTGCCGGTGGCGGCGTGTTCGTTTCTTACGGCAAGGTTTCGAAGCCGCTTACTGAGATGCGTGTCGATGTAGCTTTGCGCAACAAGACAGGGAAGACTTTCAAAGGTTCTGTAAACTATGAATTGAAAGACAAAGAAGAAAATACAGTCTGGACAGGCAATAATAATCTTAGCCTTGCAAACGGCAAACAGGGTAAGGTAAACATTTTGGCAAAGCTTAAAGATGTTCACCTCTGGTCGCCCGATCATCCTTACCTCTATAAATTGTATGTGACAGTTAAGGACGGTGAGAGTAGGAATGTTGACGGATATTATATCCGTATCGGACTTCGCAGCATTGAGTTTAAGGGCGAAGATGGTTTTTGGCTCAACGGTAAGCCTTATCCCGTACCTCTTATCGGAGCCAACCGCCATCAGGAGTTTGCTGTCATTGGCAATGCTTTGCCAAACAGTTTGCACTGGCGTGACGCTAAGAAGTTGCGTGATGCCGGAATGAGAGTAATACGAAATGCCCACTATCCGCAGGATCCGGCTTTCATGGATGCTTGCGATGAACTGGGTCTTTTTGTCATAGAGAATACTCCGGGTTGGCAGTTCTGGAATTCTGACCCTGTCTTTGCAAAACGAGTCTATAACGACATAAGGAACATTGTGCGCCGTGACCGTAACCGTCCTTCCGTCTGGCTCTACGAACCTATTCTCAACGAGACGTGGTATCCTGATGATTTTGCAAAGACCGTGAGAAGTATTGTGTATGAAGAATATCCTTATCCTTACTGTTATGCAGCTTGTGACAAGGCTGCGAAAGGCAGTGAGTATTATGACGTACAATTCACGCACCCTCAGACAGGAGACCCGGATTGGGCGGCAAAAAGCCTTAATCCAAAGAAAGCATACTTCACACGTGAGTGGGGGGACAATGTGGATGACTGGAACTCGCACAACTCTCCGAGCCGTGCAAGCCGCGCATGGGGTGAATATCCTCAGCTTGTCCAGGCAAAGGGATATGCCAAGCCTGACTATAAATATACTTGCTATGATGCCCTGTACCGAACCACACGCCAACATGTCGGCGGATGCCTATGGCACTCATTCGACCATCAGCGCGGATATCATCCTGACCCGTTCTATGGAGGAATCATGGACAATTTCCGCCAACCGAAGTATTCTTACTATATGTTTATGGCGCAACGACCAAACACAAAGAATCCGGACTTGATAGCCGACAACGGTCCTATGGTTTATATTGCTAATGCCATGACTCCGTTCTCACCTGGCGATGTTACTGTTTACAGCAACTGCGATTCAGTGGCGTTGACTTATTGCAAGGACGGAAAGGTCTATACATACACAAAGCCGAAGAGTGGTGTAGGGATGCCGTCGCCCGTCATTACTTTTAAAGATGTGTTCAATGTCATGGACGACAAGGAGTTGTCTCGTAAAAATCGTCAGACGGACTCTTACCTGTTGGCGGTAGGTTATGTTGATGGAAAACAGGCTGCTTCTGACAAGGTTGTTCCAGCAAGACGTCCGACAAAGATTAAGCTGGCCGTGGACAATGAGGGTACTGCTTTTCATGCCGACGGCTCAGACATGGTGACTGTTGTGGCTTCTGTCACTGATGACAAGGGGACTGTGAAAAGACTCAACAACGAGCACATCCTCTTTACCGTTGAAGGCGAAGGCAGAATTGTCGGTAATGCGTCGTCGTTCACGAATCCTGTAGCTTTGGAGTGGGGGACTGCTCCTGTGCTAATCCAGTCCACGACAAAGACAGGCAAGGTTACTGTCAAGGCTTGCGTCGTTTGGCAGGGAAAGATGACACCTGTGGATGGAAGCATAGAATTCAACAGCGTTGCTCCGGAATATCCTCTTATTGCCAAGTCTTCCGAAGTAAACTTAATCCATTCTTCGGCACCTACTATCAGGTCGCAAGGCAATATAAACGCCAAAGGTACTCAAGAGAAACTGAGGGAAGTCGAAAAACAACAGGCCGACTTCGAATAGTGCCCACTGACTTTAATTGCCCACTCGTTTAATGTTTGCTTCTCAGTGTTGAAGCTAATGCCGGCTTTGTTATTTTGTGGCTGTCGGTTAGGTAAGTCGTGGCATCCCCTTGGCGTTTGTCAGCTCCAATGAACAGGTTGTGATAGCGAAGATGGGAAGCTTGAGTATCAAGGTGGTAATGAAATTGATAAGTACAGTGACCTCTGCATGGTCATGTTTTTGGCTTCAACGAATCTCTCTTATTGTTCGAATAAATTTGATTAATCTGGGGAATTCTTTGAAGCCAAAAAACTCGTCCAAGCTGTATTGAATTGAACGCTAACTATGGCATTTGATATTCGCGTATCAATTCATCGGCAATGAATTGATCACCAAATGTATATAGCAAATTATCGGGATCGTGAAGGCGCTCATTGGTTTTGGAACTGTACCAAAGGTCTAATGCAGTTTCGCCGGAAACGTTTAGCCTTTCGGACAGAATAGTTATTATTCGTCCTATCTTATTCCACATTAGTAAATCGCTGAGCATAATCAGTAACTTTTTATGAATTTAAGATATTGGTCAATTATCTCTTGGTTTAATATGCAAATTTGATTATTGGGCTGATGCATTGAGAGATTTTGTAGACATATTTCTTTTGGCATCATTCCTGCCATGTATGCCTCGATGGAATCTATTACTCTATCGTTGGCAACGCCTCCCTCAATTATGTCATAATAGGCGGCTTTGTTTTTTCCTTGACGATTTGCAACTATGAAGTCTAACCAAGATTCGTCATATTCCTCAAATTTAAGATATTTATATCTATCCTTTACCTTCTGAAAATTAAAAGAATATACGTTTGTAATAGCTTTAGACTTTCTAAGGGCAGCTACTCGATTTGCCCAACGGTCTGCTTGTTCCTGTATGTCTGTAAGGTAAAAGCCTTGTCCAAAGTCCAAATTAGTTCTTCCAAGTGAAACAATCGGATGTGGTATTACTATATTGGAACCATGATAAAGAGTTTTATTCATTTTCCCAGTTTTTAAGACATTGCAAGATGTTGTCTGTGACGTTTTCACGACTTTCAGTGTGGAGAGTGTCATAGAACGGATATATATATCCATTGATTAGGTTTACTTTTTTCATCCGTTTATATATTGTGGATGTAGGGCATCCTAATCTCCTCGCTATTGATTCTATGCATGAAGAAGCGAAGATGTTTTTCAATTCATCTTCAGAAGGAGTGCGGGGTATCATGTGGTATTTTGTCTGCTCCATAGATCTACCTTCCTGATTATGTAAACTGAATTATTAAAATTGAATAATTTATTCTACCACCCATTCGTCCACCGTGTGCTTCCCGGTATTGAAGCGTACGCCGACCTTCACGACTTTTCGACCGTCAGTGAGATATGGCGTGGCATAGCCCTTAGTGTTTATCTGCTCTAAAGCCTTTTGCGCTGAGTCGTCCACCTTTAGCTCCATGACGTAGATGGTGTCGGGCATTAATACAACCAAGTCTGTTCTGCCGTTGGCAACCTTCACCTGTGTGCGCACGTATACGTTGAGCATGGAGAAGACGAGGTAGAAGGTGTACTCGTAGAAGCCCTCCTTTGTGGCGGCTTCCGCGAGTTTCTTCTTGAAGCCTTCAACATAGGGGATGCCGGCAAGGTAAGCCTGCATGTGCTGCATGGCGAGGTCTATGTCGTTTGCCTTCAGTGCGCGCCAGAACTTAAGGGCGAAGCCGGTCTGCACGCCTGCGTCGTTCAATCCTATATATGCTGGCAGCAAGCCACGGGTGTAGCCTACGCGCACCTCCTGGTTGGGAATGGAAAGGGTGTAGGTGTCAGACTCGAAGTCGTAGTCTTTTATGGTGAGGTAGCCGCTTTGATACAGCAACGGCAGCGCATCCTGCATGTTCTCTGTAGGCTGGTCGAAAGCGGAAGACGGAACCTCCAAGTGATCCAGCGATGTGATGTCGGTGTGAAAAAGCTTCATCTGCCGAATGAGGAATGTGGGCATGCCGCTCTCAAACCACCAACTGCCAATCTTTCGCATGAGGAAGGACTTCAGCAGGCTGAAAGGATTGTAAACCTCTGGAGAGTTCTCGGAGAAATGGTAGCCGTCGTATTGCCGCTTAAGCCGTTGGTGCATGTCTCCAGCCGACTTTTTGTAGGCAGTTGCCAACCGCTCTACGTCAGGCCAGAGCGTTGTGCAGAGCTCGTCTTCCGTTATGCCGCAGATGGCAGAGAATGTAGGGTCAAGGGTCACGTTGGTGAGGTTGTTTATCGTTGAGAAGATGCTCAGCTGTGAAAACTTGGTGATGCCTGTTATGAAGCAGAACTTGATGTATGGCTCCAGCATCTTCAGTCTTTGGTAGAACTCCTGCAGGAGCTCGCGCATGTCATGCAGCCTGCCGCCGTCGTGCAATACGTCGAGCAACGGGGCATCATATTCGTCAATGATAACCGCCACTTGTGCGCCCGTCTGCTGATAGGCACGGCGAATCAAACCATCAAGTCGCATGCCTATGGAAACGTCAGAATTGTCTTTACCATATATAGTTTCCATTCTTTTCAGCTGGCGGCCGATTTCTTCTTCCACTCCTTTATTGTCGAGGTGCTTCGCTGCGCTGAGGTCGAAATGGAGGACGGGATATTGCTTCCATTCTTTCTCCAGCTCCATAATCTTCAAGCCCTTGAACAAGTCCTTTTCGCCTGCAAAGTAAGAATGCAAGGTAGATGAAAGCAGCGACTTGCCGAACCTGCGTGGCCGGCTGAGGAAAATAAACTTAGCGTAATGTGCTAATTTCCATATTAGCTCAGTCTTGTCAAGATACAAATACCCTTCTCTGATAATCTCAGAGAAAGTCTGTATTCCTACTGGATATTTCCTAATCGTCTGCTCCATAGCGTACTTAGTCTTTATAGTTGCAAATTTACGCTTTTCATTCCGATGATACAAGCTTTTTGCCTTTAATTTTCGCTTGTTCTATATAACTTTCTTACATTCTTTTGCCCTTTTTGCGTGAATTTAGCTAACTTTGCAAAAAATATCAAGATAGGATTATGTTTGAGAATTTAACCGACCGCCTGGAACGCTCGTTCAAGATACTTAAGGGCGAGGGCAAAATAACGGAAATAAACGTTGCCGAAACGCTTAAGGACGTGAGGCGTGCGTTGCTTGATGCCGATGTCAACTATAAAGTGGCTAAGAACTTTACAGATTCTGTGAAGAAGAAAGCTCTTGGCATGAATGTGCTGACGGCTGTGAAACCAGGTCAACTGATGGTGAAGATAGTCCATGACGAGCTTGCAAAGCTCATGGGTGGTGAGGCTGTTGAGTTACATATTAACGGTAAGCCTGCTATCATTTTGATGTCTGGCCTTCAGGGCTCTGGTAAGACTACGTTTAGCGGCAAGCTTGCTAATATGTTGAAAACCAAGCAGCGCAAGAATCCCTTGCTTGTGGCTTGCGATGTTTACCGTCCTGCTGCCATTGAACAGTTGAAGGTTGTAGGCGAAGGCATTGGCGTGCCGGTTTACAGTGAGCCTGACAACAAAAATGTCAATGAGATTGCTGATCATGCTATTGCTGAGGCTAAGGCTAAAGGCTACGATGTAGTTATCATTGATACTGCCGGCCGACTGGCTGTGGACGAGCAGATGATGAACGAGATTTCTTCTCTTAAGAAGCACGTTCATCCAGACGAGATCCTTTTCGTTGTAGACTCAATGACCGGTCAGGATGCTGTTAATACAGCCAAAGAGTTTAACGACCGCTTGGATTTCGACGGCGTTGTGCTGACAAAGCTTGATGGCGATACGCGTGGCGGTGCTGCTCTTTCTATTCGCACTGTAGTTACAAAGCCTATTAAGTTTATCGGTACTGGCGAGAAGATGGAGGCAATAGACGTGTTCCATCCCGACCGTATGGCAGACCGAATACTTGGTATGGGTGATGTTGTTTCGCTTGTAGAGCGTGCCCAGGAGCAGTTTGACGAGGAAGAAGCAAAGCGTCTGCAAAAGAAGATTCAGAAGAATAAGTTCGACTTTAACGATTTCCTCAACCAGATAGAACAAATCAAGAAAATGGGAAACCTGAAGGAGCTTGCTTCTATGATACCTGGCGTGGGCAAAGCAATAAAGGATGTTGACATTGACGACAATGCGTTCAATGGCATAGAGGCAATCATCCGAAGCATGACGCCAAAAGAGCGCACTAATCCCGAGGTGCTGAACCAAAGCCGCAAGCTGCGCATTGCCAAAGGTTCGGGTACAAGCATACAGGAAGTGAACCGTTTGGTGAAGCAGTTTGACCAGACACGGAAGATGATGAAAATGGTTACTGGAAGCGGCATGAGGCAGATGATGAAGAATATGCCGAAGATGAAGAAATAAAGTCGCTGCCTTTGCGCTAATGGATGATGGCAAAATAAACATTTTGTAGTATAATGACATTAATTGACGGAAAAGCTACGGCAGCTGCCATTAAGCAGCAGATTGCCGATGAAGTAAAAAATATTATAGCCAATGGAGGCAAGCAACCCCATTTGGCTGCGGTGCTTGTGGGACATGACGGTGGTTCTGAGACTTATGTAAAGAATAAGGTAATTGCCTGTGAGCAGTGCGGATTTAAGTCTACGCTCATCCGATATGAGGATGACGTGACTGAGGAAGAACTGTTGGCTTGTGTTGACAAACTTAATAAAGACACGGATGTTGATGGCTTTATAGTGCAGTTGCCTTTGCCTAAGCATATCGACGAGCAGAAGATAATCATGGCTATAGACTACCGTAAGGATGTGGATGGCTTCCATCCAATCAATGTCGGTCGAATGGCAATTGGCTTGCCATGTTTCATTTCTGCCACTCCACTGGGGATTCTCACCTTGCTCCAGCATTATAATATAAAGACATCGGGCAAGAAATGTGTAGTTCTTGGCCGCAGTAACATCGTTGGCAAGCCTATGGCTCAACTTATGATGCAAAAACAATATGGCGACTCCACTGTGACAGTTTGTCACTCTCACTCTGTCACTCTTAAGCAGGAGTGCCGTGAAGCTGATATTATAATAGCAGCTATTGGACAGCCAGACTTTGTGACTGCCGATATGGTGAAAGATGGAGCGGTAATAATAGATGTGGGGACTACACGTGTGCCCGATGCCACTCGCAAGCGTGGATGGAGGCTTAACGGTGACGTTAAGTTTGACGAAGTTGCGGCAAAGTGCTCATATATCACGCCTGTGCCAGGTGGTGTGGGACCTATGACAATTTGTTCCCTTATGAAGAACACTTTGTCAGCAGCTAAGAAAGAATTCTATAAGTAAAATTATTCAAGCAAAATGTCTTGACGAGGGGTAATTAGTTTTGTTGAAACTCTATTTTTACATTTGTTAAAGCAAATGTGCGAAAAATTAGAGCTTTGCTTTGTTGTGTTGCGTAAAATGGCATTGCCTTTGCACGTAGTTAAGCAAAGAAACATAAATCAATATAAGTAAGAGCTATGAAAAAGTTATTTACATTAGTTGCAGCTGCGTTGGTAGCAGTTGGTGCTTTCGCACAGACGGTGCAAGAGAGCAAGACATTTGACAATATTTATGTTGGTATAAACGGTGGCGTTGCTACAAAGGCGACGGGTCATGCTTGGCTTAAAGGCTTGGATCCTAATTTTGGTATTCGCCTTGGTCGCAACTTTACTCCGGTGTTCGGCCTTGCTGTTGAGAGCAATGCATATTTCTCAAACAAACCTTGGACATCTGATGGTACGGCAGTGCGTGTGTTGAACACAAGTTTGCTTGGAACCGTGAACCTCAGTAACTGGTTTGGTGGCTATAGGGGTACACCTCGTTGCTTTGAGGTGAGCGCACTCTATGGGCTTGGATGGGGACATACATTTGGTACGGAGAGCAACGCATATGGCTTGGGCAAAAGCATAGGCAAGGCTAACAGCCTGACTTCAAAGGCTGGTCTTGACTTTGCTTTCAACCTCGGCGAGAAGAAGGCTTGGCAGATTTACATTGAGCCGGCTATGGTGTGGGGTCTCAATGGCTTAGGCTATGAGGGCGCACAGTATAACTTGAACCGTGCTTTTGCACAGCTCAATGCTGGTGTAGTCTATAAGTTCAAGAACTCAAACGGCACTCACAACTTCAAGAATGCGCGTTTGTATGACCAAAGCGAGATTGACGCTTTGAACAGCCAAATCAATGACTTGAAGAATGAGCTTGCCCAAAAGCCGAAGGAGGTTGTGAAGACGGTTGTCAAGGAGGCTCCTGCTAAAACTACAACAAGGGAGGTTAAGGTCGAAAATCTTGTATTCGTGACCTTTGCACAAGGTAAGAGTGCGTTGACTAAGGATGCCAAGAATGCTCTTGATGCCATCAAGAGTGGTAGCCACGTGCAGGTAGTCGGCACAGCTTCGCCAGAAGGCAGCAAGGAGATAAACGATAAGCTTTCACAGGCTCGTGCAGACAGCGTTGCTGAATATCTTAAGAGCAAAGGCGTGACTGTTGACGAGGCTACCGGTAAGGGCGTGCAGGGCACAACTTCCAACCGCTTGGCTGTGGTATATGTAAAGTAAACGCAAGTTTAGTTGGCTTGACAGTCTATATCAATGAGGCCTTAATGGGTCTTGCAAAGAAATATTGATCCCGTCGCTTCACATTGTAGGAGCAACGGGATTGTTTGTTTTTTGTCACTTTGTGTCTTTCAGGGCTTAAAATATTCAATATTTTTTGCCGTTTATATAAAAATTTGTAACTTTGCAAGCCGTAAACATTATGGGTCATAAGATTATGAAGCATCAATTGAGAAGCGCAGTATGTACCGAAGGCCGCCGTATGGCAGGAGCGAGAGCTCTTTGGGTGGCTGCCGGAATGAAGCATGAACAGTTTGGTAAACCAATTATTGCGATAGTGAACAGTTTCACACAGTTTGTACCTGGTCACACACATCTGCATGAGATAGGACAAATTGTAAAGAAAGAGATAGAGTCGATGGGCTGCTATGCCGCAGAGTTCAATACAATAGCCGTTGATGACGGCATTGCTATGGGTCACGACGGTATGCTTTATTCTTTGCCGTCACGTGATATTATTGCCGACTCGGTAGAATACATGGTCAACGCTCATAAAGCTGATGCCATGATTTGCATATCCAACTGTGACAAGGTTACTCCTGGAATGCTTATGGCATCCATGCGCCTTAATATACCTACGGTATTCTGCTCTGGCGGTCCTATGGAAGCTGGACGATGGAAAGGTGAAAATGCAGATCTTATAACGGCAATGATTGGAGGAGCAGACAAGGCTGTCAACGATGAAGACTTGACGAAGATTGAGCAGGTTGCTTGCCCTGGTTGTGGCTGTTGTTCGGGCATGTTCACTGCCAACTCAATGAACTCGCTCACCGAGGCTATCGGGCTTGCCCTTCCTGGCAATGGCACTATACTTGCCACTCACAAGAACCGCATCCAGCTCTTTAAGGATGCAGCACGGCAGATTGTCAAAAATGCCTTTGCCTATTATGAGGACGGCGACGAGAGCGTCCTTCCGAGAAATATAGCTACACGACAGGCTTTCCTCAATGCCATGACCCTTGACATTGCAATGGGCGGCAGCACTAACACGGTACTGCATTTGCTTGCAGTGGCACAGGAAGGGGGTGTCGACTTCAAGATGGACGACATTGATAAGCTGAGCCGCAAGGTGCCTTGCATTTGCAAGCTTTCTCCTAATACACAGAAATATAGTGTACAGGAATGCAACCGAGCAGGTGGTATCCTCGGCATTCTCAACGAGCTTAACAAGGGCGGTCTTATAGACGGTTCTGTGAAGCGAGTTGACGGCACCACCCTTGACGAGGAAATGAAGAAGTATGACATCACTGGTTCTACTATAGATCCGGAAGCATCTCGCATATATCATAGTGCTCCAGGTCGTAGATTCTCTACGGTTATGGGTTCTCAGGATGAGCAGTGGGAGGGTCTTGACACTGACCGTGAGAATGGTTGCATCCGTGACCTTCAACATGCTTATACCAAAGACGGCGGACTTGCTGTGCTTTTCGGCAATATAGCCCAGAATGGTTGTGTGGTTAAGACAGCCGGCGTAGCTCCTGAGCTTTGGCATTTTGAGGGTCCTGCTGTGGTATTCGATTCACAGGAAGATGCTTGTGACGGCATTCTCGGCGGAAAGGTAAATAGTGGTGACTGTGTGGTCATTACCCACGAGGGGCCTAAAGGAGGCCCGGGTATGCAGGAGATGCTTTATCCTACATCTTATATTAAGAGCCGCCACCTAGGCAAGGAGTGCGCCCTCATTACTGACGGACGTTTTTCCGGTGGTACAAGTGGTTTGAGCATTGGGCACATTTCGCCTGAAGCAGCCGCAGGTGGCAATATTGGCAAGATAAAGGATGGTGATATAATAGTTATTGACATACCAAGCCGAAGCATCAATGTCAAGCTTAGCGATGAGGAGCTTGCCGCTCGCAAGCAGCAGCCTTTAAAGCGTAATCGTATTGTCAGTAAGGCGTTGAGGGCATACGCTCAAAGCGTAAGCTCAGCTGACAAAGGTGGTGTCAGACTGATTTGAACTTAAGTCTTGAATTTCAATGTACCACATTCTATAAATGTTGATTGAATAAATGCAAGAAAGTAATAATAAGGCTCAAGGCCAAAAGCTTAGGAGTCAGACAGAATGGCCTGAAGCTCCGTGGTCTGGAGTAAAGATAGGGGAAGAGTGTACAGGCTCTGAAATATTGATGCGTGCCCTTTACCAGGAGAATGTACACACCATTTTTGGCTATCCTGGTGGTGCCATAATTCCAGTTTTCGATTCTTTATATACCTATACTCATAAGCGCGACCCTTGGTTCAAGCATGTTTTGGTTCGTCATGAGCAGGGTGCTGCCCATGCCGCAGAAGGCTATGCCAGAGTAAGTGGTGAAGTAGGGGTCTGCATCGTGACTTCTGGCCCTGGTGCCACTAATACGCTTACAGGTATAGCTGATGCGATGATGGACTCTATACCGATGGTCGTCATTGCCGGACAGGTTGGCGTAGCTGCACTTGGCACTGATGCTTTTCAGGAGGTTGACCTTGTGGATATGGCACAGCCTATCACCAAATGGAGTTACCAGATACGTCGCCCGGAAGACGTGGCTTGGGCTGTAAACCGTGCCTTTTATATAGCCAAAAGCGGTCGTCCTGGTCCTGTGGTTCTTGACTTTCCAAAGAATGCGCAACTTCAAAAGGCAAAGTGGATGCCTGGAAAAGACAATAACGTGCGCTCTTATAGGCCATATCCAAAAATAAATATGGATGCAGTTAAAGCAGCGGCTGATCTCATCAATAACTCAAAGAAGCCATTTGCCCTTGTTGGGCATGGTGTGGAGATTGGTGAGGCACAGGAAGAATTGCGCAATTTCCTCGAGAAGGCTGACATTCCTGCAGGTCGTACTTTACTTGGTCTTTCGGCATTACCATCAAGTCATCCTCTCAATATGGGTATGCTTGGAATGCATGGAAATTACTCCACAAATATAAAACAGCAGGAGTGTGACGTACTTATTGCCATTGGTATGCGTTTTTCTGACCGTGTGACAGGACGGCTTGACAGGTATGCCAAGCAGGCGAAAATTATTCATCTTGAGATAGATCCGTCGGAGATTGACAAGAATGTAAAGACCGACGTGGCTGTCTTAGGTGATTGCAAGGAAAGCCTTGCCGCTATAACCGAGTTGGTTAGCAAGAATGAACATAGAGAGTGGATAGAGTCTTTCAAGCCTCTTTACGAAGAAGAAAAGAGGGAGGTCATTGATCCTGCCATTCATCCTAAAGACGGCCCGTTGCTTATGGGCGAGGTGGTAAATGCCGTGGCTGAGGCTACTAAAGGTGAGGCTGTAATGGTAAATGATGTTGGTCTCAATCAGATGTTCTCAAGCAGGTACTTCAAGTACGAACGCAACCGCAGCATTGTAAGTAGCGGTGGTTTCGGTACAATGGGCTTCGGCCTTCCGGCAGCTGTAGGTGCGACTTTTGGTGCTCCGAAGCGTCAGGTGGTGTTTTTCACAGGCGACGGAGGCTTCCAGATGTGCATTGAGGAGCTTGGCACTATAATGGAGCAACGTGCACCTGTCAAGATTATTCTCATGAACAACAATTATCTTGGCAATGTGCGCCAATGGCAGGATTTGCAATACAACCACCGCCGCTCGTTCACGCGTATGCTAAACCCGTTCTATGAGAAGATAGCCGAGGGGTACTGCATAGCCTACGATGTGGCCATTGACCGCAAAGACCTTAAGGCAAAGGTCGAGAAAATGCTTGCCACAGACGGTCCTTACATCCTTGAATGTGCCGTTAAAGAAGAAGAAAACATAACGCCGATGGTCACTCCTGGCAGTGGCATTGACGAAATGCAGTTGCACTTGGACATTTAACAGAATATGGAAGAAGACAAGTTTTATACATTATTAGTATATAGTGAGAATATCGCAGGCATCCTCAATGAAGTTGCCAATGTGTTCACGCGTCGGCAAATAAACATTGAGAGTCTTAATGTTTCCGCCTCAAGCATTGACGGTGTTCACAAGTATACTATCACCTGCTGGAGCAATCCCGACGAGATAGAGAAGATAAGGAAGCAGTTGGAGAAGAAAATAAATGTCATTAAGGCGAGCTATTACACTGATGACCAAATATTCATCCATGAGGTAGCCCTGTACAAGATTTCCACGCCGGTTCTTCTTGACAATCCCGAGGTGTCGCGCGCAATACGCAAGCACGATGCGCGCATGATGGAGGTAAATCCTACGTATAGCACGGTCTTGCTTGCAGGCCTGACAGAAGACATTACCGATCTTTATTCTAAGCTTAACAGCTTTGCCTGTCTTTTGCAATATACACGGTCGGGCAGGATAGCCGTGACACGTAGCGTCGAGGAGCCGATAACCGAGTTAATTCAAAATTCATAATTCAAAAACATAATTATGCTTCGCTGTTGAAAGACAGGAACGCAGTTTATGTTTGCGAAATATGTGTTAGAAAAAACTATATAAGCCCAATCAAGAATTATGAATTCTGAATTGTTGCCCAAAGTAGGGCGTTACGATTTCCTTGTAGAGCCTTTTCATTGTGATTTCAGTAACCATTTGTTTTGGGGGCATTTGGGCAATGCCATGCTTAATGCCGCCGACTATCACAGCTCTGACCGTGGGTATGGCGTGGTCGAGCTTAACAAAGTCCACAGGACGTGGGTGCTGTCACGCTTTGCAGTAGAGATGGAGGATGTGCCTTTGGCTTATGACAAGCTGTCAATAGAGACATGGGTGGAGTCGGCGAAGAAATTCTTCACAAGTCGCAATTTCGTTGTTTCAAGCAGGGATGGAAGCAAGGTCTATGGTTATGGACGTAGCGTTTGGGCGATGATAGATACTGTTACGCGCCAGCCTTCCGATCTTCTTGATGTTCACGACGGGCTTATAGCTCGATATGTAGAGACAGACAAGCCATGCCCGATAGACAGTGCAAGTAGGGTAGTGGTCAGCCATGATGCAACGTTTATGAGAGAATTCAAGGCTCGTTACAGCGACGTAGATATCAACGGGCATATCAATTCGGTGAAATACATTGAGCATGTTCTGGATCTTTTCAACATCGATTTCTACCGTTCCAATCGTCTTCAGCGTATGGAGATTGCGTATGTGGCAGAGGCTCATGAGGGCGATGACATAAGGCTTTACATGCATGAGAGGAATGATGGGGAATATTGCGTGAGAATGACGAAAAATGCGAATGGTGAGGAGGAAATCGTAAGATGCTATTTTAAGTTTGTAAAAGATTGATAGAATATTTTGTTTTTTATTTTTAAATTATTACCTTTGCACCCGTAAACAACAGATGGTTGATAAGGTAGATAATTCTGAAAGTATTTAAAACGTTATAATAGATCATTTGATTATGGCAAAAATGAATTTTGGTGGCGTTGAAGAGAATATCGTCACGAAGGATGAGTTTACGTTGGAGAAAGCACGTGAAGTTTTGAAAAATGAGACGATTGCTGTTATTGGTTATGGTATTCAGGGGCCAGGCCAAGCAGGCAATCTTCGCGATAATGGTTTTAATGTTATTGTGGGCCAGCGCAAGGGTCAGTGTTACGACAAGGCTGTGGCTGACGGCTGGGTACCCGGCAAGACGCTTTTCTCCATAGAGGAGGCTGCCGAAAAAGGTACTGTCATTGCAATGTTGCTTTCTGATGCAGGTCAGATTGCACAGTGGCCAAAGATTAAGCCTTTCCTGACCAAGGGCAAGACTTTGTATTACAGTCATGGCTTTGCCATCAACTGGCAGGATCGCACAGGTGTCGTGCCTCCAAACGATGTGGACGTGATAATGGTTGCCCCAAAGGGTAGTGGTACCTCGCTTCGCACGCTTTTCCTTGAGGGACGTGGATTGAACTCCAGCTATGCCGTGTACCAGGACGCTTCGGGCAATGCCAAGGAAAAGACTCTTGCCATGGGTGTTGGTATAGGCTCTGGTTATCTGTTTGAGACAACCTTCAAGAGAGAGGCCACATCTGACCTCACAGGTGAGCGTGGAGCCTTGATGGGTGCTATCGAAGGCCTGTTTGAAGCTCAGTATCAGGTTCTTCGCGAGCATGGTCATTCTCCTTCCGAGGCTTTCAACGAGACGGTAGAGGAGTTTACCCAGAGCCTTTGCCCGTTGTTTGGTGAGAAAGGTATGGACTGGATGTATGCCAACTGCTCAACAACTGCCCAGCGTGGAGCTCTCGACTGGCGTCCTCGCTTCAAGGCTGCCAACCTGCCAGTAATGGAGTGGCTTTACAGCTCAGTAGAGAGTGGCAATGAGGCTCAGATTTCTATTGATAAGAATTCACAGCCGGATTATCGTGAGAAGCTCAACCAGGAACTTCAGGAAATGCACGACATGGAGATGTGGCGCGCAGGTGAGACTGTTCGCAAGCTCCGTCCAGAGAATAACTAAATGGAGGTTTTCATGCCTTTCACAAAGGGAAAGGCATGTTTCCTGTTTTCTTTTCATTAGTTTATAGAAGTATCTTTCATTGCGTAGCGTTTATATTATTGCTACGTAGTGAAAGATATTTTTTTATTGCGTGGCAATGTCGATTGCGGCGTGGAGGTTCGCCTTTGCCGCTGGATAAGTACAGCCAGCCGCCGTGTGAGTACAGTACAATCGGCGTATGAGTGCAGTACAATTGGCGTATGAGTGCAACACAGCCGCCGTATGAGTACAGTACAATCGCCGTTTATTAAATGGTGCAAGTAATTACATGGTCTTTTAGAGCACTTATAGGCTCATCTCGCCAGCTATAGATTGGCTCATCAAGCTGCGGATAGTGCGAGGGTCGGAGTATTGCGCCAAGAGGAACATTAGTTTTGTAATAGCAGCCTCGACGGTGCTGTCGTGGCCTGATATTATGCCAAGATCCTTCAGCTGATAGCCTGTGTCGTATCGCCCCATCTCCACGCTTCCTGCCACGCACTGACTTATGTTCACTATTACCACTCCTCGTTGCGAAGCCTGTCTCAACAGCGGCGTTAGCCAAGAGCTTTGTGGTGCGTTGCCGCTTCCGTAGGTTCGCATTACTATGCCGCGCAGGTCATTGGAGTGCAGGAAGTTTCGTATTATTTTTTCTTGTATACCTGGGAAGATGCTGAACACCGCTACGCTTGGATCCATAGCGTAGTGTGGAATCATCGGCTTATTAAAATCGGGCTTCAATATATGGTGGTCGTGGAACACGAAGTTTACTCCTGCATCACACAGATGTGGATAGTTGAAGCTGTCGAAGGCGTAGAAGCCGTCGGCGTTTATTTTTGTCGAGCGGTTGCCGCGCAATAGCCTTCCGCTGAAGTAAATGCACACTTCCGGTATTCTTGAGTGCCCGTTGTCGTCTTTCAGTGCCGCGAGCTCGATGCTCGTTATGAGGTTCTCCTTGCCGTCGGTGCGCAGTTGGCCTATGGGCAGCTGGGAGCCTGTGAGTATGACCGCCTTCGTGAGGTTCTCAAGCATGAAGGAGAGGGCAGATGCCGTGTATGCCATCGTGTCGGTGCCATGCAGTATGACGAATCCATCGTAGTCGTCATAGTTGGTAGCTATGATCCTCACGATTCGCGCCCAGTTGTTTGGGGTCATGTCGCTGGAATCGATTGGAGGCGTGAATTGGTAAACGTCGATGTTGGTTTTTATGAGCTTGAATTCAGGCATTGAGTCAGCCAGATGGTTGAAGTCAAGAGGCTCCAAAGCTCCTGTTACGGGATTTTGCCCCATCCCGATGGTTCCGCCTGTGTATATGAGCAATACTTTGTTCATAGTGTGATTGAGAATTGTGGCTGCAAATTTAAGCAAAAACCTCCGTTTTCGCAAATTATACAGGGTAAGTTTTTTTCCTTAATATTTTTGTGTTACGAATGTGAATTTTGGACGGCAATTGTTTGCGATATTGAAAAAAATAGCTTAACTTTGCACAAAGAATACAAGAAAGTCTAAAAAGCGAATGAAGAAGATTCTCATCCCCGTTGTTTTGCTGGCAATGATGGTCCTTATGGGAGGATGTTCCAGCATGAAGCATTACACTTATTTCCAGAATATTGATACCCTTGACCTTTCTGCTTCGCGAGGGTTGCCGGATGTTAAGATTATGCCGAAGGACGAGTTGACGATTATTGTAAAGACAACCAACCCCGATGCCGCCGAGCCATTCAACCTCTTTGGACAGAACTCGGGGATTACCACTGGCACTAACAACAATAACATCAAAGGCTACTTGGTAGACAATGACGGCGATATAAATTTCCCGGTCATTGGCAAGATACACGTTGGCGGACTTACTAAGACGGAGTGTGAGGAGCTTATCAAGGAACGCATAGCCCCCTATCTTTCCAAGACGGAGAACCCGGTGGTGATATGTCGTATGTCGAGTTTCCATGTGACGCTTATCGGTGAGACAGGCTCAAAAGTCATTGAGGTGCCTACCGAAAGGATAAACATTGTTGATGCATTGGCAGAGGGAGGTGACCTTGGGCTTTATGGCAAGCGAACCAACGTGTTGTTGGTGCGTGAAGATTCCACTGGTGAGAAACATATTCACAGATATAACATGAACGACGGACGCGTCTTTACCGACCCGTATTATTATTTACAGCAAAACGATATTGTTTATGTTCAGCCAACGAAGCAAAAGACGGTGCAGTCGTCAATGGGTTCATGGACGACGCTATGGGTAACGGTATTGGGATGGATGACATCGGTTGCGTCTATTGTCTTGGCTATAGTAAAATAAAAAATAAGAAACCGGAAGAATGGAAAATGAAAAAAGCGAACGTTCGAAAAGCCGACGTTTAGTTTCATTTTTCATTCTTTTCTTTTTTCCTCATCCGGCTCTTATCAAATCATTAAAACAGTAAAATGGAAAACAACATTCATGAGGATTGCGGCGTAGCCCTCGTGCGACTCCTTAAGCCTCTGAGTTATTATCAGGAAAAATACGGCTCTTGGAAATGGGGCCTCGGCAAGCTCTACCTTATGATGGAGAAGGAGCACAACAGAGGCCAGGAGGGAGCCGGCATAGCGTCGGTCAAGCTTGGCACTAAGCCCGGGCATGAATACATGTTCAGGGAACGTGCCGAGGGTTCGAATGCCATAACCGAAATCTTTGGCTCGGCATATAAGCAGATAAAGCAAGTGATGAAAGAAGAGGATGTGGACACGGAGACTTACGACGAGCTGCCGTTTGCCGGTGAACTTTACATGGGTCACTTGCGTTACTCCACCACTGGCAAGAGTGGCGTTAAGTACGTTCATCCTTTTCTTAGGCGCAACAACTGGCGTGCCAAGAACCTGTGCATCTGTGGCAATTTCAATGTGACCAATGCCGACGAGGTGTTCAAGGCTCTTACGGTGCAGGGACAGTGCCCTCGCATTTACAGTGACACGTACATTACGCTTGAATTGATGGGCCATCGCTTGGATCGTGAGGTAGAGCGTATTTTCAACGAGGCGAAGGACAAGGGGCTTGAGGGAACCGACATTACGAATTACATTGACCACAATGTGCGCATGGAGAATGTTCTGAAGACGACCATGAAGCATTTTGACGGCGGCTACGTGATGTGTGGTATCACAGGAAGTGGCGAGATGTTCGCCATGCGCGACCCAAACGGCATACGCCCGGGTTTCTGGTACAAGAACGACGAAGTAGTTGTTGTGGCTTCGGAGCGTCCTGTGTTGCAGACTACGTTTGACCTTGAATACGAAGACATTCATGAGATTGAGCCTGGTACGGCTGTTATCGTGAGGGAAAGCGGTGAGACCGTGGTTGAGCGAATTCTGCCGGAAGGCGAGAATCACGCTTGCTCGTTTGAGCGCATTTATTTCTCCCGCGGCTCCGATCAGGATATTTACCGTGAGCGCAAGAAGCTTGGCGAACAACTTACGCCACAAGTGATTAAGGCTGTTGGCGGCGACATACGCCATACGGTAATATCGTTCATACCAAACACTGCCGAAGTGGCTTACTATGGGCTGCTCGAAGGTTTCAAAAAATATCAACGCGAGGAGCATGTCAGAGACATCGAGAACCTTGGACGTGTTCCGACACATGAAGAACTTGAGCGGATACTCTCTTGTGACGTGCGTTCTGAGAAAGTGGCATTGAAGGACATCAAGTTGCGCACGTTCATCACCGAGGGCAATGCGCGCAATGACCTTGCGGCTCATGTCTATGACATAACTTACGGCAGCATTGAGCCTTATGTTGACAATCTTGTGGTCATCGACGACAGTATCGTGAGGGGCACTACGCTTAAGGAGAGCATTCTTCGCATACTCAACAGGCTTCACCCGAAGAAGATAGTGGTGGTGAGCTCAGCTCCGCAAATACGTTATCCCGACTATTATGGCATCGACATGCCTCGTTTGGAGGAGTTCTGCGTTTTCCGTGCCACCATAGCTTTGATAAGGGAAAGGGGGATGGAAAAACTCATAAGCGACGTTTACGAGGCTTGCAAGAACGAGTTGCTTAAGCCTGTAAGTGAGATGAGAAACTGCGTTCGTGAGGTCTATGCGCCATTCACGGTAGATGAGATCAATGGCAAAATTGTGGAAATGTTGCGCCCGGAGGGCATGACAACTCCTGTGGAGTTGGTGTTTCAGACTATTGACGGGTTGCACAGCGCCATTCCAAGTAACAAGGGCGACTGGTATTTCACGGGTCATTATCCAACTCCGGGTGGCAACAAATTGTGTAATCAGGCTTTTGTAAACTTTGTGAACAGGCAAAGTGATTTAAGACAACTTTCCATCGCATTCTAAAAAATATAAATATGAGAAAAGTAACCTTGATATTGTCTGATGGCACTCGCTTTCATGGCAAGTCATTCGGATATGACGCGCCTGCGGCAGGTGAGGTGGTGTTCAACACAGCTATGATGGGATACCCGGAGTCGCTTACCGACCCGTCCTATGCCGGTCAGATACTAACCTTTACTTATCCGCTTATAGGCAACTATGGCGTGCCGCCGTTCACCTTTGAGAAGAACGGTCTGCCAACATTTATGGAGAGTGACAAGATTTATGTCGCTGCCATGATTTGCTCCGATTACAGTGAGCTTTACAGCCATTGGAACGGTGTGGAGAGCCTTGCGTCGTGGCTTAAGCGCGAGCATGTACCCGGCATTACCGGCATTGACACGCGCCAGTTGACAAAGGTGTTGCGCGAGCACGGTGTAATGATGGGGCAAATAGTCTTTGACGACGAACCTGACAATGTGCCTAAAGCCGACTACTGTGGAGTGAACTTCGTTGACAAGGTTTCTTGCAAGCAAATCGTCCGTTACAACGAAGGAGCTGGCAAAAAGGTCGTACTTGTGGACTGTGGCGTTAAGGCTAACATCATCCGCTGCCTCATCAACCGCGGCGTGGAGGTCATCCGCGTGCCGTGGAACTATGACTATACTGACATGGACTTTGACGGGCTTTTCCTTGCCAATGGTCCTGGCGACCCTGACACGTGTCAGGCTGCCGTTGACATAATCAGGAAGCAGATTTCGCTGAGCCGCAAGCCTATCTGCGGTATTTGCATGGGCAACCAATTGCTCGGCAAGGCTGCCGGCGCAAAGATATACAAGCTGAAATACGGTCATCGCTCCCACAACCAGCCAGTGCGGCTTGTTGGAACTGAGCATTGCTACGTCACGTCGCAGAACCACGGCTATGCCGTCGACGCATCTACGCTTGGCAGTGATTGGGAAGAACTGTTCGTAAACATGAACGATGGGTCAAATGAGGGGATTCGTCATAAGACCAACCCTTGGTTCTCATCACAGTTCCACCCCGAGGCTTGCTCTGGTCCTGTAGATACAGAGTTCATGTTTGATAAATTCGTAGAAACCTTGAAAGACTGAAACTATGCGTAACGATAATATTAAAAAGGTTCTTTTGCTTGGCTCTGGCGCACTGAAGATTGGTGAGGCCGGTGAGTTCGACTACTCAGGCTCTCAGGCTCTGAAGGCTTTGCGCGAAGAAGGCATAAAGACGGTGCTTATCAACCCGAACATAGCCACTGTGCAAACTTCTGAGGGTGTTGCCGACCAGATATATTTCCTGCCAGTGCAGCCTTACTTTGTTGAGCGTGTCATAGAAAAAGAGAGGCCTGACGGCATATTGCTGAGCTTCGGCGGACAGACGGCACTCAACTGTGGTGTTGAGCTTTATGAAAGTGGCGTGCTTGAGAAGTACAACGTTCAAGTACTCGGCACACCTGTCAAGGCGATTATGGACACTGAGGATCGTGAGCGTTTCGTGGAGAAGCTTGACGAGATAGACGTGAAGACTATCAAGAGCGAGGCTTGCGAGAACATGGAGCAGGCCATGAAAGCGGCTTCAGACCTCGGTTATCCTGTTATCGTGCGTGCGGCTTACGCCCTTGGCGGATTGGGTTCAGGCTTTGCCAACAACGATGAAGAATTGCGCAAAATATGCGAAAAGGCATTTTCTTTCTCACCGCAGGTGCTTGTAGAAAAGAGCTTGAAGGGGTGGAAGGAAATAGAGTATGAAGTTGTTCGTGACCGCTACGACAACTGCATCACGGTCTGTAATATGGAGAACTTTGACCCTCTCGGTATCCATACCGGCGAGAGTATTGTCATAGCTCCTTCGCAGACATTGACCAATTCTGAGTACCACAAGCTGCGTGCTTTGTCAATAAAAATTGTGCGCCATATCGGTATCGTGGGTGAGTGCAATGTGCAGTACGCATTCGATCCTAATTCAGAGGACTATCGCGTCATTGAGGTGAACGCTCGCCTTAGCCGTTCGTCTGCCCTCGCGTCAAAAGCCACTGGTTATCCACTCGCTTTTGTGGCGGCAAAGCTTGGTTTGGGCTATGGACTGTTTGAATTGAAAAACTCAGTAACCAAGACCACGTCGGCGTTTTTTGAGCCGGCCATAGACTACGTTGTTTGTAAAATACCCCGTTGGGATTTGTCTAAGTTCCGTGGTGTGGACAAGGAACTCGGCTCAAGTATGAAGTCTGTGGGCGAGGTCATGGCTATCGGACGCAATTTTGAGGAAGCCATACAGAAAGGATTGCGCATGATAGGGCAAGGCATGCATGGCTATGTTGAGAACAAGGAACTTAAAATAGCGGATATTGATGCGGCGTTGCGTGAACCTACTGACAAACGTGTGTTTGTCATATCCAAGGCTATGCACAAGGGATACAGCGTGGATCAGATACACGACTTGACAAAGATCGACCGCTGGTTCCTTTACAAGCTGAAGCATATCATTGACATAGACGAGAGGCTGAAAAAGTGTAACATAAATACTCTTGGCAAGGATTTGCTGCGTGAGGCGAAAGTCTATGGCTTTACCGATTTCCAAATAGCACGTGCCGTTGGTCTTGAGGAAGAATGCCACAATATGCACGAGGCTATGCTCATGGTTCGACGGGTGCGTAAGGGCTATGACATATTGCCTGTGGTGAAGCAAATTGACACTCTTGCTGCCGAATACCCGGCACAAACCAATTACCTATATGTCACTTATTCAGGAGTGGCATCTGACATTAGTTTCCAGGGCGACCACCGTTCCGTGATAGTCTTGGGGTCTGGTGCGTATCGTATAGGCTCGTCGGTTGAGTTTGACTGGTGTGGTGTGCAGGCGTTGCAGACGATACGTAAGCAAGGCTACCGCTCTATAATGATAAACTATAATCCTGAGACAGTTTCCACTGATTATGACATGTGTGACCGTCTTTACTTCGACGAACTGACGTTTGAGAGGGTTATGGACATCATTGACATGGAGCAACCTTATGGTGTTGTAGTATCTACAGGAGGTCAGATACCAAACAACCTTGCCATGCATCTTGATAGGCAGAATGTGCCAATCCTTGGCACGCAGGCTAAGGATATTGACCATGCAGAGGATCGTGAGAAATTCTCTCAGATGCTTAACGAGCTTGGCATCAACCAACCGGAATGGCGTGCGTTGAAGAGCATGGAAGATATTGATGCGTTTGTGCAACGAGTAGGTTTCCCGGTGCTTGTGCGGCCGAGTTACGTGCTTTCGGGTGCTGCTATGAACGTTTGTTCCAATGAAGATGAGCTTCGCCGTTTCTTGCAGTTGGCAGCGAATGTGAGCGAAGATCACCCTGTTGTCGTGTCAAAGTTTGTTGAGCATGCCAAGGAAATTGATTTCGACGCAGTGGCAAGGAATGGTGAGGTTATTGCGTATGCCATATCGGAACATATTGAGTTTGCTGGAGTCCATTCCGGTGATGCAACGCTTCAGTTGCCACCTCAGAAACTTTATGTGGAAACCATGCGCCGTATTAAGCGCATAAGCCGTAAGATTGCTGCCGCATTGCACATCAACGGCCCGTTCAACGTCCAGTATATGGCACGTGAGAACGATATTATGGTTATAGAGTGTAATTTGCGTTCCAGCCGTTCATTCCCATTTGTGAGCAAGGTGTTGAAGATTAACTTCATAGAACTTGCCACCAAGGTAATGCTTGGAATACCTGTGGAGAAACCGAGCAAGAGCCTTTTCGATCTTGACTATGTTGGCATCAAGGCTTCTCAGTTCTCTTTCAATCGCTTGCAAAAAGCTGACCCAGTATTGGGTGTTGACATGAGTTCTACAGGAGAAGTGGGCTGCCTTGGCGATGACACCAACCAAGCTCTCTTGAAGGCAGAACTTGCCGTAGGTTTGCGCATTCCAAAGCGTACAGTATTGTTGTCAACGGGTGGTGCTAAGCAGAAGGCTGATATGCTAAACTCTGCAAAACGCCTTGTCGATAATGGATATGAACTTTATGCTACGCCAGGCACTTCTCGTTACTTGACGGACAATGGCGTGCCCAACACTCTTGTCCACTGGCCGTCGGAGCCAGAGAAGAAACCGCAGGCTCTTGAGTTGCTCCACCATAAGAAAGTAGATATGGTTGTGAATATACCGAAGGATCTCACGGCAGGTGAGCTTACCAATGGTTATAAGATTCGCCGTGCGGCCATTGACTTAAATGTTCCATTGATAACAAACAGCCGCCTTGCCTCGGCCTTTATCACGGCTTTTACTACGCTCAAGTTAGAGGATGTGGATATAAAGGCCTGGGGAGAATATTAGGAGTTTCCACCTTTCATTATGGGTGTAAGTTAAATAGAGAGGACGTATCCAAATCTTGGTACGTCCTCTCTATTTTTTTATGTATAGCGGGTAATATTATAATGTCTTAAAGAAAGAGGAGGTATGATGGCCTCTCACTCATATGTCATTCAGATAGATTTGAGATTATAAATCTCTGATGGTGTGTTCCTTTTCAATACGTCAAGTTGGAAGTCGGCTCCTGGTTCGCTGCCTGCCACGATGCCGTGGTCGCGCAGGAGTTGCTTTACGGTTTTCAAAGCCAAGTCCGGATGGTTGTTCTCGTCGCTTAAGTGACAGAGCCATGCGTGCTTGAGGCGTGGTGTGGCATTTTCTGCCAGTGCTTCGGCGCATTCGCGGTTGCTTTGGTGTCCAAGTGGCCCGGCAATGCGTTTTTTCAAGTGTTGTGGATAAGACCCGGCCAGGAGCATCTGCTCCTCATAGTCGGCTTCTATCACGAGGTAGTTGGCTTGGCTGATAGCTTGCTTTATTTCAGAGGTGAGATGTCCAATGTCTGTCATTAGGACAAAGGTCACGCCTCCATTTTCTATGATGTACCCAACATTGCCTGTGCTGTCGTGTGGTATTTCGAAAGGTGTTATGACGAATGAACCGAGTTTAAAGGGAACGTTTTTGTTGATATCATGCTTTAGTGCAGGACTTATCTTCTTGCGTACGCTCCAGTTTTTCGCAATCCCGCCATGTACCTCATCTGTAGCGTAGACGGGTAGGTTGAAGTCATTGCTTAGGCTGCCTGTTGCCCTGACGTGGTCGGCATGGTCGTGAGTGACTATTATGCCGAGAGCGTGCTGTAATGTCAGTCCGTAGCCTTTTAGGTGTTTCTTCAGCGTACGCACTCCAACGCCTGCATCTATGATTATTGCCTCGTTTTCGGTGTAGAGCATACTGCAGTTGCCGCTGCTGCCGCTGCCGAATGATATGAAATGTAGCATTTATGTCAATTTTTCTACAAAATTAGGAAAAACAATCCATAAATGCCAATGTGGGATATGCAAAAAAGTTTAAGTCAGCAAATTATTTCCAAATATATTGCCTATCTTTGCATTGTGAACTTTTTAAATCTTACGGAGGATGCGTGGGTCTTATGTCAAAATGGTAGTTGCTTTAGTCGTTGCCAATGTAGGTTTTGCTGTATTGGGTTCTTGCGCTTCGCGCTTCAATGATGACGAAAGTGGGTTGCGAGAAGCTGTTGACTCGTTTTCGTTGGCTTATTTCAATTGGCATTTCAGGGATGCTGTCCACTATGTTGATCAAGAGTCGGTAGCGTGGTTGGACTATGCGGCTTCACAGGTCAATCAGGAGGATGTCGACTCGCTAAAGTCTATGAGTAATGGGGCTTTTGTGGAGGTCAAGGATGTGAAAGGCTCTGGCAGTTGCAGGGTGGCGACGGTTGAAGCTCGAGGCTTCTTGTCGTTTGATTCTATCGGCAGGTCGCCGCGCATCATAAACACGGCAACCTTCCAATTGCCCGTCAAGCAGATTGGCGAGAGCTGGAAGGTTGTATTGAGAAGCTTGCCGCGGCAAGTACGTATGTAGTGTTGTTGGGGATTATGCCAGTTTCTCTTTGAGGTATTTGCCTGTGACGCTTTCCTTTGTATTGGCTATTTTTTCCGGCGTGCCAGTGGCAACAATGGTTCCTCCAGCGTTTCCCCCGTTGGGGCCGAGGTCTATCACCCAGTCTGCACATTTTATAACGTCGAGGTTGTGCTCTATGGCTACTACTGTATGTCCGCGTTCTATGAGGGCGGCAAAGGAAGCCAATAGACGGCTTATGTCATGGAAGTGGAGACCAGTGGTTGGCTCGTCGAAGATGAATAGCGTAGGCTCTTGTTTTTCTTGCCCTATGAAGTAGGCAAGCTTTACCCTTTGGTTTTCACCGCCTGACAATGTGGAAGAGTTCTGCCCAAGTTGTATATATCCAAGCCCTACATCTTGCAACGGTTTCAAGCGGTCGACTGTGGTCTTTTGACCGTGTGAACCGAAGAATTCCATAGCTTCGTCTACGGTCATGTTGAGCACGTCGTCTATGTTTTTGCCTTCGTAATGCACATCCAGTATTTCTTTCTTGAACCTTTTGCCGTGGCATGCCTCACATGTAAGTGCGAGGTCGGCCATGAACTGCATTTCGACCGTTATTACTCCTGCGCCTTTGCATTCCTCACAGCGTCCACCCTCGGTGTTGAATGAGAAGTATTGTGGCGAGAACCCCATTTGTTTGGAAAGTGGTTGGTCGGCAAACAGTTGGCGTATGGCATCGTAAGCCTTCAAGTATGTTGCAGGGTTGGAGCGTGTACTTTTTCCTATTGGATTTTGGTCAACGAACTCAACGTGGCGCACGGCTGTCCAATCTCCTTCTATCGTAGAATACTCGCCAGGTAGGTCGGCAACCTCGTTGAGGTGCCTTTTCAGGGCAGGGTAGAGCGTTCCGCTTACAAGGCTCGATTTTCCAGAGCCGCTGACTCCGGTCACTGCGGTAAGCACGTTGAGCGGAAACTCTGCGTTCACGCCTTTAAGGTTGTTCATGCGGCAGCCTTTCAGTAATATGCTTTTGTTCCATTGCCGCCTTGAGGTAGGCACAGGAATCTTGTCCATGCCTGTAAGGTAACGAAGAGTGTAAGAGCGAGTTGCTGATTTCACTGTCGCAGGGTCAACGTTTGTTTTCCCTTGATATACAACTTCGCCGCCATTGCGTCCTGCATCGGGGCCGATGTCTATTAGCCAGTCGGCAGAGCGCATCATTTCTTCGTCGTGTTCTACTACAATTACGGTGTTGCCCTTTTCTTGCAGTTCCCTCAATACGTGTATCAGCCTGTCGGTGTCGCGGCTGTGGAGACCGATGCTTGGTTCGTCGAGAATATAAAGGCTGCCCACGAGTGGGGAACCGAGTGATGTAGTGAGGCGCGCCCTTTGGCTCTCGCCTCCTGACAGCGAGTTTGCTCGCCTGCCAAGTGTGAGATAGCCTAAGCCTACTTCTGAGAGGAAACCGAGTCGCGAACGTATCTCTGTCAGCAGCCTTTTAGCCACTTGCTGCTCATGCTCGCTCAGGGAAAGGTTGTCAAACCATGTGCGCAGTTTGTCAATTGGCATTTCCACGAGGTCTGTTATTGCCCTGCCGCATATCTTTACCCACGAGGCCTCCTTGCGCAGCCGTGTGCCGTGGCATGTCGGGCAAGTGGTCTTTCCACGGTAGCGGCTCATCATCACCCTGTATTGTATCTTGTACTGGTTTTCTTTTACCATTTTGAAAAAAGAGTCTATGCATACTGCATCGTGGAGCATGTTGTCGTTGCTGTCCTTGTCGTCGGGAAGCCCATGCCACAGCATGTCTTTTTGCTCTCTTGTCAACTGGTAATAAGGAGTGAATATAGGGAAGTCTGCACTTTTTGCCCTCCTGCAAAACTCCTCTTGCCACATTTTCATCTTTTCTCCATGCCAGCATTGTACGCATCCGTCGTATACTGATAGCTCGCTATTGGGTATCACGAGTCTTTCGTCAATGCCTATCACGCTTCCGAAGCCCTCGCAAGTTGGGCATGCACCGGCAGGTGAATTAAAAGAGAACATGTTTTCGTTAGGCTCCTCAAAGTTCATTCCGTCTGCCTCGAAGCATGAGGAAAAGTCGTAGCAGATGTTAGAAGGCAATACCACAAGCCTACAGCTGCCACGTCCCTCATACATAGCTGTTTCTACAGAGTCTGTCAGTCGTGCCACTGCATCCTTGGAATTAGAGACACTCATGCGGTCGATTATGAGAAATAAAGGTGATTCCTTCGCCGTCACCTCTGCTTCATGGAGTGTGGATTGGGACTTGTCGGATTGTGGTGCATCCAATATGTCCTCTATGCGTTTGACCTCGCCATTTGCCAGTACTCTTGTGTAGCCCTCCTGCAAGTACACTTGCAGTTGCTGTTCGAGAGTGCGTTTGTTTTTTGCATCTTCCTTATTTGAATATGACAAATTGGGTGTGTGGTCGGGAATGCTTGATACTACCATTATCTTTGTTCCTTCAGCAAGTTCCAAAGCCTTGTTAACCACATCTTCTGCCGATTGTTTCTTTACTTCCTGCCCGGAAACGGGTGAAAAGGTGTGGCCAATGCGTGCGTAAAGCAGGCGTAGGTATTCATACACCTCTGTTGAGGTGCCAACTGTAGAGCGCGGATTGCGTGAGGCTACTTTCTGTTCTATTGCAATTGCTGGCGGCAAGCCCTTTATGTAGTCGCATTCAGGCTTGCTCATCCTGCCGAGAAACTGTCTGGCATAACTCGACAGGCTTTCCACGTATCTTCTTTGTCCTTCGGCGTAAAGCGTGTCAAAGGCAAGGCTTGATTTACCCGAGCCTGATACGCCAGTCATCACCACAAGCTTGTCACGTGGTATGCGCAGGCTGATGTTCTTAAGGTTGTTGGCGCGTGCGCCCTTTATGTCAGTATATTTGTTTTCTTCCATATTGAAAGTCAGTTTGGAAATGCAAAGATAACATGTTTTTTGTGATTGCCACATTGTCTTGTGCAATTGTTTGAGCCGCTAAATGCTTAAAAAAACATAATTGTTGTTTTTGCCACGCCGTATAGAATGAAAAATTGAGGCAAAAGTATTATATTTGCAATTGGATTCCAATATTAAGCATACGCGTATGATAAAGCATATATTTGTTACACTTTTGCTTGCCTTGGGTGTATGTGGCTTTGCCACGACGGCATCGGCTTCAGGGGTGGGCATAGAGATTGCAGAGACTGAACTGCAGGAAATCGCAGTTTATGTGTCAGGCTTTAAGCTGCATGTGGTCGGGGCGTCAGGCCTGAATCTCAGCATCTATAATGTTACCGGAGTAAGGGTATTGAGCCTTAAGGTTGAAGGCTCGGACAAGAGCTATGAACTCAGCCTTGCAAAGGGATGCTATATTGTCAAGGTGGGCAATGTAGTGCGCAAATTCTCTATCAAGTAAGAGGCGATGGAGAAGAGGCTTGGAATGGGCTTCCGGCATTTCACCTTTATTATTCTTTCTGCTTTTGTGGCATGCTGTATAGTGGCATGTAGGGAAAGGTATGTCAGTCCAAATAAAGATTTGACGATTGATTATTATGCCGTGTCCGATTCTTCTAAGTACCGGATATCGTACAAGGACATAAGGCGAGAGATACGTCGCCTTGCCGTTGCCGATACCGACACTCTCATAGCCGACTATTACACAAGATCGCATTATCTGAACCATTTCTGCCTTGTATGGATTGACCGCAAAGGCATTGACCACCGTGCAGACAGCGTATTGGCAAGGTTGCATGCAGTAGGCGAAATGGGATTCAATCTGGAAAAGTTCCGTATAGGGCAAATAAAGGCAGACTTGGCGCGTGCGCGCAGCCTTGACTTTAGCGGAAAAGGTAACCATATAAACAAGGTTTATGCCCGCATAGAGTATGACCTTACGAAGGCTTATTTCCGTTTTGCCACAGGACAACGCTTTGGCTATACAAATCCGAACACGCTGTTCAACCGCCTTGACCGTCGTGAATTGGATAGTCCGACTCCAATTTATAATACTCTTTACGTCTTTGACAAATCTTCGCCAAGAAGAGGATTTTACGGCAAGGCATTAGACATGGTTCGTAATGACAGCGCGGCTGCTTTTCTTGACAGCCTTGCACCGCGGTGGAAATACTATTACCGGCTGAAGGACCTGCTCAATGGTAGTTCCGCCGCAAGATATGGACGTAAGTTGCTGTTGGTGAACATGGAGCGTTGCAGGTGGCGCATGGGAGACTGTCCTGAATTTCATAGCAAGTACGTCATAACCAACATCCCGTCGTTCAGGCTGCGTGCCGTGGACGGTGACAAGGTTTTGCTCATGCGCATGGGGTGTGGCTCTATTAAGACCAAAACGCCGGTATTGTGCAGCAACATTACGCGCATGGACATAAACCCACAATGGATTATGCCAAGAAGCATTGTGAAGAAAAGCATAATACCGAGGCTGGGGGACAGATGGTATTTCTCCTCACACCATTATTTTATACGCGAGCGCGCCACGGGCAAGGATATTGACATTGCCTGCGTAACGCCCGACATGCTCTTAAGCGGAGATTATCTTGCCATTCAAGAAGGGGGTGAAGGCAATGCTTTGGGACGTGTCATTTTCCGTTTTGACAACGATTTTTCCATTTATCTGCATGACACGTCGTCGCGGTCTTTTTTCTCACGTGACGACCGTGATGTCAGTCATGGATGCATACGCGTAGAGCGTCCGTTTGAGCTTGCGGCTTTTCTCATTGGTGATGACAGCAAGCTTGTGGGTAAAATATGGTATTCGATGAATGCTGACGTGTCGCCGCTTGGCAAGCGCAAGGACGAGCTTACGGAAGCGCAACGTGCCGTTGCCGATACGCTTCGGCGCGACATGCTTGTGGGCAGGGTTGAGGTGAAGCCACAAGTGCCGCTGTTCATAGTTTACTTTACGCTTTTTCCTGATGCCGACGGACGGCTGAGGACTTTCAACGACGTTTATGGCTATGATAAACTGATATACGATTATCTAGGCAATTACATGTGATGGGTAATACCGATGATAAGAAGATTGTACGGCTACTGGCAAATCCTATAACTCGTGAGAGGGCGTTTGCGGAGGTGGTGGGGCAGTATAGCGAGACGCTTTACTGGAAGATTCGTCGTATTGTACTTACGCATGATGATGCCGATGACGTGTTGCAAGAGACTTTCGTCAAAGCTTGGCTCAATATAGACAGCTTTCAGGGCAAGTCGAAGCTGTCGACGTGGCTCTATCGCATAGCTGTAAACGAATCTCTCGACTTTCTGCGCAGGCGAAAGAATGAAAGACAAGTGGATATAGATGACGCACAAAGTGTGGCAGGACAGCTTATGGCAGACGAGTATTTTGATGGTGACGAGGCGCAGGCTCTACTTCAGCAGGCTATAGCTCAGTTGCCCGATGTGCAACGGGCTGTGTTCACCATGCGCTATTACGACGAGATGAAATATTCGGAAATTTCTAAAGTGCTTGGCACTTCCGAGGGGGCTTTGAAGGCAAGTTACCATATAGCTGTAAAAAAGATAAAGGAATGTCTCGATTTGCATTGAGTTTTAAGCTTTTGGTCTTGAATGTGGTCTTGCAAGTTTGCAACGGTTTATGCAAGACTAAATTGTTATGAAAAAAAACAAAAAGTAAAAAGTTTGGACAATGGGGAACAGCTGTTCTGGAGAGCTGTTAGCACTGTTCGTGTGCTATAGCAACGGTCGCGGAAGGGTGTTGGGGAATCAGTGTCGCATCTTTACGCCGTAATCATGAATGGCTTGCGTCAACAGAAAAAGTATTTTTTGTATATCTCTGTTGCTCAACAGCTTGCAAGTCTTCTCGCTGTTGGGCTGTACGGGAAAAAGTATTGGTTTAAGCGAAAAATGGGTGCGCATGAGAGGCTTCTGCATGATTGTTTATTTACAAAGCAATTAAAGTGTAATACAAAAAAGTCCTGCCAGATTATTCTGATCCGGCAGGACTTCTTTTCTTATGCAAATTGCTATTGTTTCCTTATACCAAGTACTGTGACGAGATGCTCTGTTTGTTGATGATGCGTCGTATGGTTTCTGCAAAAAGGTCGGCAACGCTCAGTTGCTTGACCTTTGAACAACGATGGGTGTAGGGGATTGAGTCGGTGAAGACTATCTCCTCAAGGGCAGAGTTCTGCACCCTTTCAGACGCAGGGCCACTCATCACGCAGTGTGACGCGCAGGCACGCACGCTCTTGGCACCACCTTCCATCATTATGTTTGCGGCCTTGGTTATGGTTCCAGCCGTGTCAACCATGTCGTCAACTATTATCACATTCTTGCCCTTCACGTCGCCGATAATCTGCATGCTGTCCACTACGTTGGCGCGTGCGCGCGTTTTGTTGCACAACACCAGTGGGCATTCGAGATACTTGGCATAAGTGTTGGCACGCTTTGAGCCACCTACGTCGGGCGATGCTATCACGAGGTTGTCAAGGTTCAAGCTCTGCACATAGGGCAGCAGTATGTTGCTGGCGTACAGGTGGTCTACCGGCACGTTGAAGAAGCCCTGTATCTGGTCGGCGTGCAAGTCCATGGTTATCAAGCGGTCGATGCCGGCCACACTCAGCAGGTCGGCAACGAGCTTCGCGCCGATGCTCACACGTGGCTTGTCTTTGCGGTCTTGTCTTGCCCATCCGAAATAAGGCACCACGGCGATGATGTGACGGGCCGAGGCTCTCTTGGCTGCATCAATCATGAGCAGGAGCTCCATGAGGTTGTCAGAATTGGGGAAAGTGCTTTGCACCAAGAATACGTCGCGTCCGCGGATGGACTCCTCGTAAGACACGGCAAATTCTCCATCGGAGAACTTCGTGACCACCAAGTTGCCTAAAGGGCAACCAAGGCTTGCGCAGATTTTCTCTGCAAGGTATCTCGTGTTTGTGCCCGAGAATACCAGGAAAGAGTTTTTTTCTTCACTCATTTGTTTAAATATGTGATTTAATAGAAGTGTGTTGCAAAAGTATAAAATTTTCATCACACTGGCAACTATATTGGGAAATAAAAATTAACTTTGCACAAAACATTGATTTATGAAGACAAATCTTGACACTTTCAAGGGGCTTCATGGCCCTGCTTACATATTGGAGGAAAGGCGGCTTCGCCAAAACCTTAAGCTCATATCGGACATTGCAAAGGCCGCTGACGTGGAGATTATACTTGCTTTCAAGGCTTATGCCCTATGGAAGACATTTCCAATATTCCGCGAATATATAGGTGCCACCACCGCCAGCTCGCTCTATGAGGCAAGGCTTGGTCATGATGAGTTTGGCAGCCCCACCCACACTTTCTCGCCAGCTTATACCGATTATGAGATTGACGACATTGCGAGCTGCTCAAGCCACCTGACGTTCAACTCGTTGACGCAGATGGAGCGTTACGCCGAAAGGGCGAGAACCGCCAACGGCGGAATAAGCCTTGGGTTGAGGGTAAATCCGGGATACAGCGAGGTAGGCACGATGCTCTACAATCCCTGTGCACCGGGCACTCGCTTTGGCGTAACGGCTGACAAGTTGCCGGAAACGCTACCGTCGTGCATAAGCGGGTTCCACTGCCACTGCCATTGCGAAAGTGGTTCGGATGTTTTCCAGCGTACTCTTGCGCATATAGAGGAGAAGTTCTCTAAATGGTTTCCACAGCTGAAATGGATAAATTTTGGTGGTGGCCACCTCATGACGCGCGCTGGTTACGACCTGCAGTTGCTTGTGCGCATGATGCGCGATTTCCATGAACGTTACCCGTGGCTGAAGGTGATACTTGAGCCGGGAAGTGCGTTTGGATGGCAGACGGGGCCTCTCGTCAGTCAGGTGGTTGACGTAGTGGAGGATCATGGCATACGCACGGCCATACTCAACGTGAGCTTCACCTGCCATATGCCCGACTGTCTGGAGATGCCTTACATGCCAACGGTGCGTTTTGCCGAGACCATAGAGGCCGACGAGCGTGAGTATATATTAAATAATGTGGGGGCGCATGTTTACAGGCTGGGTGGAAACTCGTGCCTGAGCGGCGACTTTATGGGGCTTTGGCGGTTTGACCATGAACTGCAGGTGGGCGAAAATGTCATTTTTGAGGACATGCTTCATTATACTACGGTCAAGACTACGATGTTTAATGGTATAACTCATCCTGACATAATGCTTGCCAGTGAGGATGGTAGCCTTGAGGTGTTGCGCAGTTTCACGTATGCCGATTACAGGAACCTCATGGACTGATGGTGTGCCAGTGGCTGGTGCGTGTGGTCGCTTTGTGGGCTAATTAGTTGATAGTTAACGCTGGCCATATGATGGTCTTGGCCGTCATGTGGTAAGTTTTATTGTATATTAAAACGGGGGCTTGTTCGTTTTTGTGATTTTTAGAAATGGCAGTAATTTTGCATTTGAATGATATGATAAAAAAGTAAAAGAAAATCTTGTTTTTTAATTGCCCTGTTCTTCTAGGGGGGGGGGCTCGTGCGCAAAATATTATACTGAAGGCGATGGTGGCTGTGCTGTTTCTTGGGCGAAGGATATTGCTGTTGGAATTAATGGGAGCAATTACTCGTACGCAACCTTCTAGCTGGTTCTGAGACAGGCCTTGAGTTTTATTTCCCGCCATTGTATGATGAGATTGGCGAAAATCTGTATTGCGCTGTTGGGCTTGGCAAGTCTTGCAAGACTGGCGATAAGGCGAAAGAATCGGTTGAAATGCCCATCCACGGTTACTGTTACGTACAGGGGAATGGTTGATGGAGTGGAGGGATGGTGCACCCGATCCAAGAAAGTAAAGTATATTTTTGACTATGCTTTCACAACAACTGCTAATGGCACTATTTCTGACGTGACTTACACTTATTCTGATGGAAGCACAAAGAATATTGTCGCTTATGAATACAGAAGAAACTACTACAATGAATATCTGAAGCAAGTTACCTTTGCTAACAATTCGAATGTTGAGCAGATAGGTATGGGTGCTTTTTAGGGGTGCGTCAACTTGCAGGAAATAGCAATTCCAAGCAGTGTCAATAGCATGTTCAGTGAGGCTTTCATCTATTGCTGGTGCTTTCTTGTATGGATGTGAAAGTCTACGTGACGTGTATTTGCTTGGTGGTGCCTTTGCTTTGAAGAAAGTAGATGACAAAGAAAGCGTAACTTTTGGCAATGAGGCTGTTATCACGGCTTCAACAGTTAATGGCGTTAATAATTGCACGTTCCATGTGTTGCAGGAATATGCGGATAATTATATTGATGACGACGTGTGGAAGGCGATGTATGGTGGTGAGCCTGGCGTGTAAGGTAAGGATGGCAATGGGCAGGAGGCCACCACGCTGAGTGTCGCTGGTAATTATTGGGGTTATAACCGTATAGTCTGGGGAAATGAAGAATATGGCAAGACGTTTGGCCCCTGTAAGTGGCAATTAAGCCAACGATTCCAGTCAGTTTGGCAGGGACGGCGACTCCTCCGAGGAGGGCGAAGTGTCGGATGGCAAAAATAATTTCGGTTCATTCAATGCGTGGGATAACTTCTCTGGTTGGGATTGTTTTTTTTTGATATAAACAGCCAGGGGCGACCTGTTGGTTTTCCGAAGAAAGTCTTTCGGTAAATCGCAGGTCGCCCTTGGGTGTTTATGTTTTACGAAAAAAGTGCAAGTCGTGAAAGACGTGTTTGTGGCTGATAATTAAAGGTTTGGTTGGCTCATGATGAGGAAGGCTTAAATTTTCTTGAAAAAAAGTTTCCCAAAAGTTTGCAGGTTCAAAAAAAAGCAGTACCTTTGCAACCGCATTCAGGGGAATGCCTCCTTAAAGGGAGTTTGATGCGGCAATAGCTCAGTTGGTAGAGCGCGACCTTGCCAAGGTCGAGGTCGCGGGTTCGAGCCCCGTTTGCCGCTCATATTCTGAATAAGCCTTGGTTGGCAAACCAAATGCCCAGGTGGCGGAATTGGTAGACGCGCACGTTTCAGGTGCGTGTGTTTCACGACGTGCAGGTTCGAGTCCTGTTCTGGGCACTGTGTTTATTTGGGGTTGTTTACATGTTGGAGGGGTGGCGGAATTGGTAGACGCGCTACTTTGAGGGGGTAGTGACTTTATTGTCGTGGGAGTTCGAGTCTCCTCCTCTTCACTTGTTTCATTTTTTTTTTGTGTGCGGCAATAGCTCAGTTGGTAGAGCGCGACCTTGCCAAGGTCGAGGTCGCGGGTTCGAGCCCCGTTTGCCGCTCTTTTTTTGTAGTGAAACATTTTTTTTTCAATGAATTTATATATCAGGTATTTTGATAGCGAGACACTTGTGTCGAATGTTAATGAGGCGATTAATTTTTTGCGTTCTATTCAAGAAATAAATGTTACTCCCGATTTGGAGGCTGATTTGCGTGAGTATGTGTCAAGTGACGTTATGTTCCCAAAGCGTTATAAGATACGTTCGCATGTCTACTTTATTGTCATAAAAACCACTGCTGCAACAATGCAGGACTTTAAGGACAAGAAAGCCGTTAGGTCGTCGGGAAGGCAGAATGAGCGTTATAATGACGAAGACAATCCTGTAGTGCGTCTCAATGAAATGCGCCTGGGGTGGTATGAGGGTGAGGTGAACTTCAAGCGTGTTGTGCTGATACCTGCCACTGGGAAGCATGAATATATCGACACTCGTTTTGTGGCTGATTGCAAGGCCAACTCTGCAATAGATTGTTACAACCGCATTGTAGACTACTTGCGCGGACGTGTTGACAATCGTAGCCAGTTTCCTTCGGCAAAGGGCAAGAACTTCCATTACAAATATTTGGGAATGTGGAAAGAGCAATGAAGATAGAGCGTGGGCTCTTGGAATTGAGAGTGAAGAATTAAGGGATTGGAATAAGAGTTGTGGGTAGCCCATGAACAAGGTGATGCTTATAGGCTATGTTGGCAAGGATCCTGACGTGCGTTATTATGATGCGGATCAGGCTATGGCAAGGGTTCAGCTTGCCACCACGGAACGTGGATTTACGCAGAAGGATGGCACACAGATTCCTGGCCGCACCGATTGGCATAACCTTTTGTTCTACCGGCAGTTGGCAAAAATTGTGGAACAGTATGTCCACAAAGGCGACAAACTGTATGTGGAAGGGCGGCTACGCTATAATACATACGATGACAAGCTTGGCAAGCGCCATTTTGTTACAGAGATAATGGTAGAAAATATGGAATTGCTCACTCCAAAACAACAAGCATAGAACTAAAGGGAGAACATGGTTTTACCTTTTTATCTTTTTACTTTTTTACCATTGGCAAGCATCAATCAGCTCGGTGACTTGGTGGCTTTTCATCCCGTTACCACTGGCGTGTTGATTGCGTTTGTCTTGACAGTATTCTTGCTAATGATGTCTGGATTTGCCAGTGGCTCAGAGATAGCTTTCTTTAGCCTTACGCCACAAGACCTCGATGAGATCGATCCGGAGAAGAATCCTGTCGATGCCAAGATACAACAGTTGCGTGAGGACTCGGAGCGCACGTTGGCAACAATTCTGATAACTAACAATTTTGTCAACGTGACCATAATTATGCTTTGCAATTATATCTTTGGTTCGTTGATAGAGTTCAAGGTGGCATGGCTGGAATTTTTGGTCATAACCGTCCTTCTTACTTTTTTGTTGTTGCTTTTTGGTGAGATTATGCCGAAAGTCTACTGTCGGCAGGTAGCCTTGAAGTTCTGCCGCCGTGCCGTGAATGGGATAATGTTTTTGCGCAAATTTTTCTGGCTTTTGGAGACGGTGCTCATAAAGAGTGGCATTATAGCTGAAAAAGCGGTGCCTAAGGAGAAAAGACAACTTAGTATGGATGACTTGGAGCAGGCTCTCGAACTTACCAACAAGGATGACATAAAGGATGAGCAGAGCATGTTGCAGGGTATAATCCGCTTTGGTGACGAGACGGCCAAGGAGATTATGACCACGAGGCAAGACATTGAGGATATAGACATACGCAGCAGTTATAAGGATGTGTTGAAGTTTATAGTCGACAACAACTTCAGCCGCATTCCCGTCTATCAAGATAATGAGGACAATATTCGTGGCGTGTTGTATATCAAGGATTTGCTGCCGTATCTTGGCAAGCCGGAAAACTTCCGTTGGCAGAGTTTGATACGTCCGCCTTACTTTGTTCCGGAAACAAAGAAAATTGATGATTTACTGCGCGAATTTCAAGATAATAAGGTTCATATAGCTATAGTAGTAGATGAGTTTGGAGGTACCAGTGGTCTCGTGACGCTTGAAGACATATTGGAGGAAATCGTTGGGGAGATAAATGACGAGTATGATGATGAGGAGAAAACATATACGAAGATAAACACTAATACATACATCTTTGAGGGCAAGACCCTGCTCTGCGACTTCTGCAAGATTCTTGGCATTGACGATGACGAGTTTGACGATGTGGCAGGCGATGCCGACTCGTTGGCTGGACTTTTATTGGAGCTGAAAGGGGATTTTCTCAGCTTGCATGAGAAAATAGACTACAGGCAATATACATTTGAGGTGATGGCTGTGGAGGAAAGGCGCTTGAGCAGTGTCAAGGTCATCATACACGACAAGGAAAGCAAGACCGAAGACAAGGGGAAAAATGCCGCTGACTAATATTGAAACGGTTGGCGACGGCGTGAGGCTCGCCATTTGGAAGATTACCGAGAACGTGGCACAGTTGCCTGTGCCTCAATATCTTGATTTGTCCGGCATACATTCTGAAAATAGAAAAAGGGAAGAACTTGTCATCTGCCAGTTGCTGCAAGCCCTCGCATGCCGCGACGATTTGCAAATTAGGCATGAGCCATCGGGCAAACCAGTGGTTGATGGCTACCAAGTCAGTTTGAGCCATACCCGTGGTTGGGCTGCAATGATTTTGGCAGAAGACGATGGACTTGGGCGAAGCTTAGGCGTTGACATAGAGTATTATTCAGACCGTGTCAACAAGGTTGCCGACCGTTTTATCCGCCAGGATGAACAAAATGACACCTTGTCTCACCGCCTTATAAACTGGAGTGCCAAGGAGACGGTTTACAAGCTCTTTTCCGAAGAAGACTTGCAGTATTTTGACATGCGCCTTCATTCGTTTCAGCCACAGCCGGAGGGCATGGTCATTGTTGACGACCTAAGGGTGGAGAAAAGCGTATCGGTCAATTATACTTTTAGTAAAGAATATGTTCTATCTTGGGCTGTTTTTTATAATTTCTTCAACAAAATAAAGTAAAAATAAAAATTATAAGAGAAAAATTTTATTTTTTTAGCTTATTATTTTGCCCGAACAACTTTTTTGTGTAAATTTGCAGAAAAAGTTAGAAGGTGTCTCGAAATATATATGCATTATTAGCTGTGGCCATGCTTTTGCTCACGTCATGTGAGTTTAAGCTAAGACCAAATTCCGACGAGGATGACGTGTCAAACATGAAAGTTGAGCGTTATGACCGTTTGGAAAGCCGTTATGTCATTACAGGAGACTTCTCGGCTTTGCAGCAGATGAACACAGAGTACCCCATTGAGACACGCACCCTCGTGGAGAAGATGCTTGGTATAGGAGAGGTTAGTGACCATGACATCAGCGAGCGCTTTCTGCGTTTCTACCAAGACTCTACGCTTCAGGCACTTGTGAGCGACGCAGAGTCGGAATATGCCAGCATGGATGACATAAACATTGGATTGCGCAAGGCATTCGGAAAGCTTAAGGAATGGTTGCCAGATTTGCCCTTGCCACGCGTTTATGCCCAAATTGGCGCATTAGACCAAAGCATTGTTGTCGGCGACAGGACTATTGGTATCTCTCTTGACAAGTATATGGGTGCTAAGTACCCAATATACAAGAAATTCAACTATACCAACGAGCAGCTTGAGACAATGGGTCGCGACTATATTGTGCCCGACTGCGTGAGTTTCTATCTCCTTAGCCTTTATCCTATGGATAATTATGATTCGCGCTCACAGCTTGAGAAAGACCTCCACATGGGTAAGGTGATGTGGGTTGTGAACCGTGCTATGGACGAGAATTTTTTCGACACTGATTTTGTTCATATAGTAAACCGTTATATGCATCGGCATCCTAAAGTTTCCATTGCCGAGTTGCTTTCTTCTGACGATTATAGCAAAATGAAATGATGAAAAAACTGTTATTTTTCTTCGTGGCGTTTTTTATGGTAACAGCCAACCTGTCCGCATCAGACCAAATCAACCTTAAGTCGCTCACCTCTGGCGAGTTTTCAGCTCAGCGCATATCTGGCATTGACCCAATAAAGGGAACCGACCAATATGCCCGCATATCGCAAGACGGCAAGCAGATACAGCAGTATTCTTTCAAGACCGGCAAGCAGACTGCGGTACTTTTCGACGTGAATAATACTCAAGGCGAACATATCGACAACTTCGATGGCTACATTATGTCGCCCGATTCGCGCCGCATCCTCATCAGCACGCAGCGCCAGGCTGTCTACCGCCGTTCCTACAAGGCTGTGTTCTACATCTATACGGTGCAGAGCCGTAAGTTGGAGAAACTTTCCGATGGTGGCCCACAGCAGTGCCCAGTATGGTCGCCAGACGGCAATCAAGTGGCGTTTGTGCGCGACAACAACATCTTCCTCGTCAAGCTGCTCTACAACAACAGCGAGAGTCAGGTGACCAAGGATGGCAAGCAGAATGAGGTCATCAACGGTATTCCGGATTGGGTTTATGAGGAGGAATTTTCTTTCAACCGTGCCCTCTGCTTCAGTGCTGACGGCACTATGCTCTGTTGGATAAAGTTCGATGAAAAGGCTGTGAGGCAATATTCACTGCAACTGTTCAAGGGCATGAAACCCGAAAAGACGGAATATGCCGAATATCCGGGTGCCTACTCTTATAAATATCCTAAGGCAGGGCAGGACAACTCAAAGGTGTCGGCATGGAGCTTTGACATAAAGAGTCATCGCATACAAAAGCTGGATGTGCCTATGGATGCCGACGACTACATGCCTCGCATATTGCCTACAGACACGCCAGACAAGGTGCTTGTCTACACAATGAACCGCCATCAGGACGTGCTCAACATCTACACCGTCAATCCACGCAGCACGGTGGCACGCTTGTTGATAAAGGAAAGCGTGCCGAAGTACGTCAAGGAGGAGTCGATGGAGAACATCCTTACGGGCAAGGACTACCTGCTGCTGCCCTCTGAGCGCGATGGTTTCATGCACCTCTATCTTTACAACCAAAACGGACAGCTGCAACGTAAGGTGGCTCCGGGTAATTATGACATAACTGAAGTCTACGGCTATGATGAGGCTACGGGCGACATCTACTATCAGGCTGCCGCCATTAACGCCCACGACCGCCAAATCTACGTGGCTCACAGGAATGGAAAAATAGAGCGGCTGACTAACCAGGAAGGATGGAACTCGGCGGTCTTCTCTGGTGATTTCAAGTATTTCATAAACACATGGAGTGACAATGCCACCCCTGATGTCTATACTACACGCGACAGCAAGGGCAAAGTCCTGAGCACCAATCTTGACAACAAGGAACTCAAGGACAAGATGCGGCAGTATGGCTTTACCAAGCCGGAAGCGTTCTCATTTACTACCTCCGAAGGCGTGAAGTTGGACGGATGGATGGTTAAGCCTGCCAATTTTGACACATCAAAGAAATATCCTGTCATAATGTTCCAGTACAGTGGGCCTGGCAGCCAGCAGGTTGTCAACTCATGGAACATAGGCTCGATGGGGCAGGGCACGGCTTATGACCAGTATCTCGCCCAGCAGGGCTTCATCGTGGCGTGTGTCGATGGACGTGGTACAGGCGCACGTGGAGCGGAGTTTGAGAAGTGCACTTACCTCAAGATAGGCGACCTCGAGTCGAAAGACCAGGTTGAGGCGGCTCTTTACCTTGCCAAACTGCCATACGTCGACAAGGACAACATTGGCATTTGGGGCTGGAGCTATGGAGGTTTCAACACGTTGATGAGCATGAGCGAGGGGCATCCTGTGTTCAAGGCAGGCGTGGCAGTTGCTCCGCCTACCGACTGGCGCTATTATGACAGCGTATATACCGAGCGTTATATGCGCACGCCGCAGGAGAATCCAGAGGGGTATGACACCAATCCCATAAAGCGAGCTGGCAAGTTGCACGGTGCATTGCTCATTTGTCATGGCACGGCAGACGACAACGTGCATCCGCAGAACACTTTCGAGTATGCCGAAGCATTGGTTCAGGCAGACAAGGATTTCAAGGAAAATTATTATACCAATCGCAACCACAGCATCTTCGGCGGAAACACCCGCAATCACCTGCTCAGGCAGATAACGCAATGGTTTGTGGAGCATCTGAAATAAAAGCTGGTATTAGCGCGTTCGTGACGTTTCCTGTTTTTGAGCCGTGCGGCAAAAGTTTAATGGCTTTGCGATAAAAGCGTCATGGCATTGCGGCAAAAGCGTTAAGGCCATGCGATAAAAGTTTAAAGGCATTGCGTTTATGGCGCAATGCCTTTTTTCGACAGATGTGAAGCCTGCTTTTTCATGCCTGTTTTCCTTTAGCAGTTGTCTGCTGTTTAAGACAGTCTACCTAAATCAGGAAAAAACACAGGGATGAATTTTGTTACAATGAAACAAATGAAACATTTTTTTTGATGTCTCACCATTTTTGTTTTGTCAGAAAAGTCAGTCATCATACTGACATTTTTGTCAGTGTCATGTCATCGTTGGCTTTTTGGCACAGTTTTCGTAAAGGCAAAGGTGGGTTTGTTAAGTTGAACCCTTAAACGAATAAATTTGAACAATTAAAATACAAAACAACTATGAAGATTAAACCATTAGCAGACAGAGTGCTGGTAGAACCCGCACCAGCTGAGGAAAAAGTGGGTGGCATCATTATTCCTGACACAGCCAAGGAGAAGCCACAGCGTGGCAAGGTTGTTGCCGTAGGTGGCGGTACCAAGGATGACCCTATGATTCTGAAGGAGAATGACACTGTGCTCTATGGCAAGTATGCCGGCACAGAGCTTGAGGTCGAGGGCGAGAAATACCTGATGATGCGCCAGAGTGACGTTTTGGCAGTGGTAGAAGATTGATAGGAGATTACGAATAGGTAATTCAAAATTAGTATTTAAAAAACTATGGCAAAGATAATCAAATACGATACAGAAGCACGTGAGTTGCTTAAGAGTGGCGTTGACCAGTTGGCCGACGCAGTGAAGGTCACACTTGGCCCCAAAGGCCGCAATGTTGTAATTGAGAAGAAGTTTGGTGCTCCTCAAATTACGAAGGACGGCGTGACCGTGGCTAAGGAAGTGGAGCTTGAGGACAAGTTCGAGAACACTGGCGCACAGCTCGTAAAGAGCGTTGCATCAAAGACTGGCGACGATGCCGGTGACGGTACAACGACAGCCACAATCCTTACTCAGGCAATCGTGAACGAGGGCTTGAAGAATGTCACAGCCGGTGCCAACCCGATGGATTTGAAGAAAGGTATCGACAAGGCAGTTGCTAAGGTTGTGGACTACATCAAGGCAAACGCAGAGCAGGTAGGCGACAACTATGACAAGATTGAGCAGGTTGCCACTGTTTCTGCCAACAACGACCCAGAGATTGGCAAGCTTTTGGCTGATGCTATGCGCAAGGTCAGCAAGGACGGTGTCATCACCGTTGAGGACAGCAAGACTCGCGACACTTCAATCGGTGTTACCGAGGGCATGCAGTTCGATCGTGGCTATCTGTCAAGCTACTTCGTGACCGATACCGACAAGATGGAGTGTGTCATGGACGATCCTTACATTCTTATCTATGACAAGAAGATAAGCAACTTGAAGGAGTTCCTGCCTATCCTGCAACCTGTTGCAGAGAGTGGCCGTCCGTTGCTCGTCATCGCTGAGGATGTTGACTCTGAGGCTCTGACAACGCTCGTTGTCAACCGTCTGCGTGGCAGCTTGAAGATTTGCGCTGTCAAGGCTCCTGGCTTCGGCGACCGCCGCAAGGCCATGCTTGAGGACATTGCCATTCTGACAGGTGGCGTAGTCGTCAGCGAGGAGAAGGGCTTGAAGCTCGAACAGGCTACCATAGAGATGCTTGGCACAGCCAAGAAGGTCACCGTTACGAAGGACTACACTACCGTCGTAGGCGGCAAGGGTGCCAAAGAGAACATCCAGGAGCGTATTGCTCAAATAAAGAACGAGATTGCCAACACAAAGAGCAGTTATGACAAGGAGAAGTTGCAGGAGCGTCTTGCAAAACTCGCTGGTGGCGTTGCCGTGCTTTATGTCGGAGCTAACTCTGAGGTTGAGATGAAGGAGAAGAAGGATCGTGTTGATGACGCTCTTTGCGCTACACGTGCAGCTACTGAGGAAGGTGTTGTCGTAGGTGGTGGCACCACTTACATCCGTGCCCAGAAAGAGCTTGAAGGCCTGCAGGGTGATAATGCCGATGAGCAGACAGGTATCAACATCGTCCGTCGTGCAATAGAGGAGCCTCTCCGCCAGATTGTTGCCAACGCAGGTGGCGAGGGCGCAGTCGTAGTAGACAAGGTTCGTCAGGGCGAGGGTGACTATGGTTACAATGCCCGCACAGGCGAGTATGAGGATTTGCGCAAGGCTGGTGTCATCGACCCTGCCAAGGTGGAGCGCGTGGCTCTTGAGAACGCAGCTTCTATCGCCGGTATGTTCTTGACAACAGAGTGCTTGATAGTTGACAAGCCTGAGGAGAAGGCAGCGCTTCCTGCCGCTCAGCCAGGCATGATGTAAAATAGAGTTGGTTTGGCATCGTCGTAGGTGTCAACATAATAAAGAAGAATAAAGGTGCAGGCTTTTGCTTGCACCTTTTTTAGTATGCTTTTGGTTTCTATTTCTTTGGCTTGGTGTGGCAGACTGATGAAAAGTTAATGGTTTGGCTAGCTCTGAATCTTGCCAACTAAAAACTTTTGGTTTTTCTTTGAGATGTCACTCTTTTGCATTATCTTTGCTGCATGAAAGTGAAATTGCACCTCAATTGGAAGAAAATAGTTCTGTTCCTGCTTGTCTCGGCTGGACTTATATTTCTTACCCATTCGCTGTTGATGTCCATTGGCATTGTCATGATTTTGTTTGTCGCTGACGCGCTTATAGCCAACTATGAGTATCGGCAGCAGACACACCGGCTGTTTGAGGACATACGGCGTGAGCATGAGCAGCGTGTACGGTCGGGCAAGGAAAACAGCTGAACATGGAAGAACTTGTAAGACTGTATAAGAATTGGTCCGGTCATGAGCCGTATGGCATAGAGCAGATGCAAGGAGCTGGTAGCAATCGCCAATACTACCGTTTTTCTGACAAGGATGGCAAGACTGTTGTAGGAGTCATTGGCACCAGCCATGACGAGAACCATGCCTTCATTTCACTTGCAAGGCATTTCACGGCTTGCCATCTGTCAGTGCCGAGGTTGCTTGCCGCGTCGGCTGACGAGATGTGCTATTTGCAGGCTGACCTTGGCAACCGCTCTCTTTTTGATGCCATACGTGGTGGCAGGGATGCAGGAGGCCGCTATAATCTTGCCGAACAGGAGCTGCTGAAAAAGACCATAAGGGAGTTGCCCGCGCTCCAAATCCGTGGAGCCGTGGGGCTTGACTGGAGTGTATGCTATCCTCAGCCAGCCTTTGACGAGGACAGTGTGCTGTTTGACCTCAATTATTTCAAGTATTGCTTCCTTAAGCCTACAGAGCTTGATTTTCATGAGATAAAGCTTGAGGCAAGCTTTCGTAGTCTGGCTAAGGACTTGACGGCAGAGCCAAGCGAGAGTTTCATGTATCGTGACTTTCAGGCTCGCAACGTGATGCTTGACAAGGATGGAAATCCTTATTTCATTGACTTCCAAGGCGGTCGCAGAGGACCATTTTATTATGACCTTGCCTCTTTTCTTTGGCAGGCTTCTGCCAAATATTCTTATAAGCTTCGCCGAAATCTAATAGCCGTTTATTATGATGCGCTGAAGCTGCTGGTAGAGGTTCCCAACATTCGCCATTTTGCCTCTCGGTTGACGTTGTTTGTGCTTTTCCGCACCTTGCAGGTGCTTGGAGCTTATGGCTTCCGCGGATATTTTGAGCATAAGCAACATTTCATTGACAGCATTCCTCCTGCTATGGACAACTTGCGTGATTTGCTGAAGTTGCGTGAGGAGGTGTTGCCTTATCCATATTTGCGTAATGTGCTGACAAGGCTTACTGAGCTTCCCCAGTTTGCTCATGAGGAGACTCCAATACAGCCCAGGACTGATGGCTATAGGACAACAGACAGCGACATCTATCCTCGCCATCCGCAAGACGGGTTGCCAACTTTCTCAAAGTATGACGGCAAGGGGCCGTTGGTGGTTGATGTTTACAGCTTTTCTTACAAGAAAGGCATTCCCGATGATCCGTCGGGCAATGGTGGTGGCTACGTGTTTGATTGCCGCTCGACGCACAATCCCGGTCGCTATGAGCCTTACAAAAAACTTACCGGCCTTGATGAGCCGGTAATACGATTCCTTGAAGACGACGGCGAGATACTTACCTTTCTTGACAATGTCTATGCCCTTGCCGACAGGCATGTAGCACGTTACATACAGCGTGGGTTCACCCACCTTATGTTCTGCTTTGGTTGCACGGGTGGCCAGCACCGCAGTGTCTACTCTGCCCAGCATCTTGCCGAGCATATACATGACAAGTTTGGCATTGAGGTGCATATCACGCATAGAGAGCAAAATATAGAAACGGTTCTTCCAGCAAAATAACATGAAACAGGCAATGATATTCGCCGCAGGGCTCGGCACAAGGCTTAAGCCGCTTACCGATACCATTCCAAAGGCAATGGTCAAGGTGGGTGGAAAGCCTCTTATAGAGAGGGTTATACTGAATTTGCGCGATGCCGGTTTTGACCATGTAGTGGTGAACGTTCATCATTTCGCAAGCCAGATAACTGACTTCTTGAAAGACAATGACAACTTTGGTTTGGACATCAAGATAAGTGATGAAACCGATAAGCTGCTTGACACTGGAGGCGGCATCAGGAAGGCTGTCAACATGTTCAACTTCCGCTTGCCTATCCTCATACATAATGTTGACATACTGAGCAATGTAGATTTGGCAAAGTTCTACAGCTCAGACGAAAAAGTGTTTTGCCCCGATTGCGGCATTCCCCATCAGTTGGCTGGGGCTCAGTTGCTTGTGAGTTGGCGCAAGACAAAGCGCTACCTTGTCTTCAACGATTACATGCTTCTCGTTGGTTGGGTGAATATTGAGACAGGCGAAGTGAAAAGTCCCTGGCAGGAGGTGAAGGCAGCTTTGGAAAAGGAAGTTTACCCAAAGGTTGCTGGTGATGAGCCTTTGGTCATTGCAGGCTACCACCTATATGCTTTCAGCGGCATTCATCTTTTCTATCCTCGCATGTTCCCATATATGGTTGGCGCGCCCGATAAGTTTCCCATTATGGATTTCTATCTTGCCTTTTGCCGCCGTATTCCCGTCAAGGGCATTCTTAAGAATGACTTGCGGCTGATAGATGTTGGCAAGCTCGACACGCTACATGAAGCCGAGAGCTTTCTCAAAGAATTGTAGCCTGGCTATTCCTCATGGTTAGAAAAGTATATGCTGTTTTTGGTTTCATAGCAAAGTTAATGCTTTTATTTAATAAAATATGGCATGTAACATCGCTAAGTGATTATTTTTTTCTAACTTTGCATGGTATTAGTTCAAAGAGAATACCATTTCATTATTATTTATAATGCAACAGAAAATCATTATCCTCGACTTCGGGTCGCAGACGACGCAGCTTATAGGCCGCCGCGTCCGCGAGCTGGACACCTTCTGTGAGATTCTGCCGTATAACAAGTTTCCTAAGGACGACCCTTCGATTATTGGTGTCATCCTTAGTGGCAGCCCTTATTCTGTCCATGACAAGGAGTCTTTCAAAGTAGACCTCACGGAGATTATCGGCCATTATCCAGTCCTCGGCATCTGCTATGGTGCACAGTTCATAAGCAATACGCTTGGCGGGCGAGTGGAGCAAACAGGCACGCGTGAGTATGGACGTGCCAACTTGGAGTCATTAGACACGACTTCGCCTGTTTTCAAAGGCTTTGAGAAAGGCTCTCAGGTGTGGATGAGTCATGGCGATACCATTACAGCCATTCCCAATGGTTATCATGTCATTGGCTCAACTGCTGACGTTAAATATGCGGCTTTTGCCAATGATGCTGACCGTGTGTGGTGTGTACAGTTTCACCCCGAAGTTTATCACTCTCTTCAGGGTAAGCAACTTCTGAAAAACTTTGTTGTTGACATTTGTGGCAGCAGGCAGGAATGGAGTCCTGCATCGTTTGTAGAGAGCACGGTAAAGGAGCTTAAAGAGCAGATTGGCAACGACCGCGTAATCCTTGGCTTGTCAGGCGGTGTGGATTCTTCCGTATGCGCTACATTGCTCAACAAGGCTATCGGCAAAAACCTTACTTGTATATTCGTAGACCACGGCATGCTGCGCAAGAACGAGTTCAAGAAGGTGATGGAGGCTTACAACGGATTAGGGCTGAACGTAATAGGCGTTGATGCCAGCGAGAAATTCTTCAAGGATTTGGAAGGCGTGACCGACCCGGAAAAGAAGCGCAAGATTATTGGACGCGACTTTGTTGAGGTTTTCAACGCCGAGGCTAAGAAAATTACTGATGCCAAGTGGCTTGCCCAGGGCACCATTTACCCTGACCGTATAGAGAGTCTTAGCATAACCGGCATGACTATCAAGAGCCACCACAACGTCGGCGGACTGCCAAAAGACATGAAGCTCCAGCTTTGTGAGCCGTTGAAATGGCTCTTTAAGGATGAGGTGCGCCGTGTGGGCTATGAGTTGAAGATGCCCGAACGCCTCATCAAGCGCCACCCGTTCCCAGGGCCGGGGCTTGCCGTGCGCATTCTTGGCGACATCACTCGTGAGAAAGTGCGCATCTTGCAAGATGCTGACGACATCTACATTGAAAAGATGCACGACTACAAGATGCCTGATGGTTCTTCTCTATATGACAACGTATGGCAGGCTGGCACCGTATTGCTCTCTACCATTCGCTCTGTAGGAGTCATGGGCGACGAGCGGACATACGAGCACCCTGTGGCTTTGCGTGCGGTGACTTCAATGGATGCAATGACTGCAGACTGGGCGCGCATGCCTTATGACTTCATGGCAGATGTGTCCAATGAGATAATCCGTAAGGTGAAGGGCGTCAATCGCGTATGCTATGACATCTCCTCAAAACCGCCATCGACAATAGAGTGGGAGTAAAATAAAGGCTTGTAATTATTAGTTAGGAGCTTTTTCCAATGTCTAAGATTTTCAGCCACTTTGGCAATGATGATGAAGCTCGCCGTGATGAGCTAATACGCACGATAGAACATAGTGTAGAGAAGCTTTCTCTTGGCGAACTGGAGTCGTTGTATTACGATTTAGTTTCAAAAGACTATATAAGAAAGTAAAACTAAAAGAGCCATTTCTGTATGCATAATAAGCAATAGAAATGGCTTTTTTTGTAATCAACGTTTCTCTCCTTTAGGAGGGACTTTGGTGGCTTTGATTATGTGAATCCTCTGCCTCGTTTTATTTCTTTTCTTTCAGCAAATCCCTAATCTCAGTAAGCAAAAGTTCCTCTTTTGATGGAGTGGGAGGAGTGACGGGTTCTTCTTTTTTCTTTGATAGCTTGGTGATGCCTTTTACAAGCAAGAATACGCAGAGGGCAATAATAGTGAAGTCGATGAGAGTCTGTATGAAATTACCATAATTTATGGTTGCAGCTTGCATTTGTATTCCACCGACAATCTTTTTGGCAGGGAGCGTAACCTTCAAGTCTGAGAAATTTACGCCACCTATGAGCCAGCCTATTGGAGGCATAATAATGTCATTAACAACACTGGTCACGATTTTGCCGAAGGCTCCGCCGATAATAACACCGACTGCCATGTCCACAGCGTTGCCCTTAACGGCGAACGCTTTGAAATCATTAAAAAACTTTTTCATGCTACTTTTTTTTATTTATAAATGTCTTATTGCAGTCAAAAATACCGTTTTGCCAACTCTATATTGCACCGACATAAAGTCTTAGGCTTATTTTCAAGCTTTCGCTCTGAAACTTTTCCTTTTTTATATTATTTAATACTATATCCAACTGCAAAATTAGAAAATATTTTGTATCTTTGCAACGCAAAACGAAGAAAGTTAAGAGAATTCATTTTATAAACCTTTATAAAAATAAGTAAAATGGCAAATGTTAAAGTAGCTATCAATGGTTTTGGCCGTATCGGCCGCCTTGCTTTCCGTCAGATGTTCGGAGCTGAGGGCTTCGAGGTTGTTGCTATCAACGACCTTACTTCTCCTAAAATGCTTGCTCACCTGCTGAAGTATGACTCAACTCAGGGCAATTACGCAGCTCAGGGTCATGTTGTTGAGGCTGGCGAGGAACATATAGTTGTTGACGGCAAGAAGATTACCATCTATGCTAAGGCTAACGCTGCTGAGTTGCCTTGGGGCGAGCTCGGTGTTGATGTTGTCTTGGAGTGCACAGGTTTCTATACTTCTAAGGCAAAGGCTCAGGCTCACATCGATGCTGGTGCTAAGAAGGTAGTTATTTCTGCTCCTGCTGGCAATGACCTGCCTACAATCGTTTACAATGTTAACCATAAGACCCTGACAAAGGACGACCACATCATTTCTGCTGCATCTTGCACCACAAACTGCTTGGCTCCTATGGCAAAGACTCTGAATGACTTGGCTTCAATCGAGTCTGGTATCATGTGCACAATCCACGCTTATACTGGCGACCAGATGATTCTTGACGGTCCTCAGCGTAAGGGCGATCTCCGTCGTAGCCGTGCAGGTGCTGTGAACATTGTTCCTAACTCAACAGGTGCTGCAAAGGCTATCGGTTTGGTAATTCCTGAGCTGAATGGTAAGCTGATTGGTGCTGCACAGCGTGTTCCGACTCCAACAGGTTCTACTACAATATTGAATGCTGTTTGTGCAAAGTCTGTAACCGTTGACGAGATTAATGCTGCCATGAAGGCTGCTACAACAGACTCCTTTGGCTACAATACTGACGAAATCGTTTCTTCTGACATCGTTGGCATGCGTTTCGGTTCTCTGTTTGACGCAACTCAGACAATGGTATGCGCATTGCCTGATGGCAAGACTCAGGTTCAGGTTGTTTCTTGGTACGACAATGAGAACTCTTATGTTTCTCAGATGGTTCGTACAATCAAGCACTTCTCAACCCTCCTTTAATAGAGCTGCTTAGTAAATAAAATAAAAGACGTCTGGCAAAATTTGTCAGACGTTTTTTTGTACTTCTTACTTTCTTTACTCCTAATGGCGAATGTAATACGCAAGATATAACTATGACATTCATGGATGTGGAGTGTGCAACCTCAAGTGGCTTCGCATAATTGAAGGAAAGCCATCATAAAGTAAGAAAAGTAAGAAAAACTCTTGACTTTTCTTGTGTTTATTGACCGAAAAAGGTTATCTTTGCCAAAAAAGTGCAGTAATCAGCCAATAGCATTGAATGGATTACTGTTCTTTTCCAATAACATGATATGGAAAACATGAAATGTTTTAGGTTATGGCACATAGAATGATAACCATCCTTGGCCCCACGGCATCGGGGAAGACAGAGCTTGCCACGCATCTTGCTTATAGTATTGATGCCCATGAAAGCGTGGGGACTGGCTGTGAGATAATATCTGCCGATTCACGGCAGGTGTACTGCGGTATGGACATTGGTACGGGGAAAGACCTTGCCGATTATGTAGTGGATGGGGTCAAGATTCCTTATCACCTTATTGATATAGCCGAGCCTGGCAGCAAATACAATCTTTATCAATATCAGCGTGATTTTCACAAGGCGTATGACGATATAGAGAGTAGGGGAGCTTTGCCCATTCTTTGTGGTGGCACCGGGTTGTATATCGAGGCCGTGCTAAAGGGCTATGCCCTCTCGCCGGTGCCACAAAATCCACAGCTTCGTCAAGAGCTTGAAGGCAAATCGTTGGATGAGCTTACGGAGGTGCTCGTGGCTCTCAAGCGCAAGACCGGCTCAAACATGCACAACAAGACCGATGTAGATACCTCGCAGCGAGCCATACGTGCCATAGAAATAGAGACTTATAACCTTGAACATCCCACCGGTTTAAGGCAGTTGCCGCCGGTACCGTCTCTCGTTATAGGCGTTAAGATAGGCAGGGATGAACGTAGGCGCAGGATAACCGCACGGCTGAAGCAACGTCTTGAAAACGGCATGGTAGAGGAGGTCAAAGGGCTGTTGAAAATGGGTGTACAGCCCGAAGACCTTATATATTATGGCCTTGAATATAAGTATGTTACCGAGTATATCGTCGGCAAACTGTCCTACGACGAGATGTTCAGCCAATTGGAGATTGCAATCCACCAGTTCGCGAAGCGGCAGATGACGTGGTTCCGCGGTATGGAGCGTCGTGGCACTGCCATTCATTGGATTGATGCCATGCGGCCTATGGGTGATAAGGTTGATGAGATAATGGCAATGTATTATTGCGAAGATTCTTTACAAAAAGTAAAAAATCAAGACAACCGGAAGTAAGCGAAATAGAAGTCGGAGAGTGGCAAGTAGGGGCAGTCGCACCCACCCCTTATTACTTGGACGGCGGCCGTGAATTGTCTGTACGGCGTAAAGACCACACAAGTACGCCGTAATTGCAACACAAGTACGGCGGCAATAACTCTTCTTTGCGGCGTAAAGAGGATGCTTAAGCGGCGGGAAAGCTAAGCTTTCATGAAGAAGTTTTTAGCCGAAATGGTCAATTGTTTGAAAATCAATATGTTGTCAACTTTGCTCATGGTTGTGGTATTTCAAGCCAAACATGTTTTGGAATGAAAAGAGATGCTTCCTGAGAGGGGTGTGTATGATTTTATTTTTACATTGCTCGACTTGCTTTCTTCATATAGGGGGCAATTGTGCTGATACTTGTCTTAAAAAACAATAAAAAAACAATATTCTCTAAATTATCTTTTGCCACAAGCGATTTTTTTGCTATTTTTGGGCTTAAAATAGGAAAGGGTTGCCAATGGTGATTCTGTCTTACTATCGTGAAACCTATATAAAGCCTTTATAATATGAGCTATCTCAAATTTGAAAGGGCACTGATGATTAACCTGCAAGATTCTCTACAGAAGGAAATTCTGCGGACTAACCGTTCAGGTGCTTATTCATGCTCAACCATCGTAGACTGCAACACGAGAAAATATCATGGGTTGCTGGTGGTGCCTGTCCCAGAGTTGGACAACGACAACCACGTGCTTCTTTCATCGTTCGACTGTTCGGTCATTCAGCATGGTGCGGCATTTAACCTCGGTCTGCATAAGTACCAAGGCAATGTTTTCAGCCCCAACGGGCACAAGTACATTCAGGAGTTCGATTGTAACAAGGTTCCTACGACGATTTACCGTGTCGGCGGAGTAATCTTGAAACGAGAGACTGTGTTCCAGCATTATGAGGATCGCATACTTATTCGCTACACGCTCGTTGATGCCCATTCGGCAACGACGTTGCAGTTCAGGCCTTTCCTCGCTTTCCGCAGTGTTCGCCAGTTTACCCACGAAAACAGTCGCGCGAACCACGACTATGAAGAAGTTGATAACGGCATACGCACACGCATGTATGACGGCTATCCATACCTTTACATGCAGTTTTCCAAGAAGGGCGAGTTTGTGTTCAGCCCGGACTGGTATCGGGGAATAGAGTATCCGAAAGAGCAGGAGCGTGGCTATTCGTCTAATGAAGACCTTTATGTGCCCGGCTATTTCTCCATTCCTATCAAGAAAGGTGAGAGCATTGTATTTGCGGCATCCACGTCGGAGACAAAGACCCGTTCGCTTAAGACGCTGTTTGAGAAAGAGGCACAAGAGCGTACGCCGCGCGACAACTTCATTCATTGCCTTATAAACGCCGCGCACCAGTTTCATGTCCACAATAAGGAGGGCAAGCGCTACATCCTTGCCGGCTATCCTTGGTTCAAGTGCCGCGCCCGCGACACCTTTGTCTCTCTGCCAGGTCTTACGCTTTCGATAGACGAGGTGGACTATTTCGAGGACGCAATGGCTACTGCCGAGATGCAGTTGCGCCAGTTTATGGAAGACAAGCCTCAAAAAGGACTTATTGTAGAAATGGACAAGCCCGATGTGCCCCTGTGGGCCGTGTGGGCCGTGCAGCAATATGCCAAGAAAGTGGGTTTGGCCATTTGCGCCAAGAAGTACAGCAAGCTTGTTCATGACATCATAGACTACATTGAAGCAGGAAGGCATCCTAATCTTGTGCTTGATGAGTGCGGACTACTCAAGACCGACGGTAGGGACAAAGCCGTGACGTGGATGAATTCTACGGCCAACGGTCGGCCGGTGGTGCCGCGCACTGGTTATATTGTAGAGTTCAATGCCTTGTGGTACAACGGTTTGATGTTTGCAAACCAGTTGGATACCGAGCTTGGCGACAGTGTATCTGCCACGCATTTACAGGAACTGGCAGACAAGTGTGAAAATGCTTTCCAGCAGAAATTTGTAAACAAAGCCGGTTATCTGTTCGATTATGTAGATGGCGACGAGCCTAATTGGGCAGTGCGACCTAACATGATATTCCCGGCTGTGTTCGATTTTTCGCCCCTTACGCGCGAGCAGAAGCGCAGTGTCATTGACATGTGTACGCGAGAGCTGCTCACCCCGAAGGGTCTTCGCTCACTCTCGCCAAAGAGCGTAGGCTACAACCCGATGTATGTGGGTGCGCAGTCGCAACGCGACTATGCCTACCATCAGGGTACGGCATGGCCTTGGCTTGAGGGCTTCTATATGGAAGCCTGCCTGAAGCTGTACAAACGCTCAAGGCTTAGCTTTGTCGAGCGTCAGATGATAGGTTTTGAAGGCGAGATGTTTGGTCACTGTATCGGCACGTTGCCAGAGCTTTTTGACGGCAACCCGCCTTTCCACGGTCGTGGAGCCATTTCCTTCGCTGTAAACGTTGCTGAAATTCTCAGGGCCAGCGAGCTTATAGAAACTTACAAGGACTAATAAACAAGGAGGAACTGCAAATGAAAGTTTTAATGTTTGGATGGGAGTATCCTCCTCACGTGTATGGCGGTCTTGCAACTGCCAACTTCGGCATATCGGAGGGGCTTCATGCGCAGGGCGACATAGACATAACGCTCTGCCTGCCGCGACCATTTGGTGATGAAGATCGCACGTTCGCCAACATTGTGGCAATGAACTGTGTGCCAATCGTCTATAGGGATGTGGACTATGAACACGTGAAGCAGCGCATCGGTAACCTTATGAATCCCAATGATTATTATCGTTACCGTGACCATATATACGCCGACTTCTGCTACATGAACGTTAATGATCTTGGCTGCATGGAGTTTGCCGGTGGATATCCGTCGAACCTTACTGACGAGATAAACAACTACTCTATTATTGCCGGTGTCGTGGCACGTTCTGAGCAGTTTGACATTATCCATGCTCATGACTGGCTTACTTTTCCTGCCGGCATCTTTGCCAAGCAGGTTAGTGGCAAGCCTCTCTGCATACATGTCCATGCCACCGACTGGGATCGTTCGCGCGGTCACGTGAACCCTACAGTCTACAGTATAGAGAAAGATGGTATGGATCATGCCGACTGCGTGATGTGTGTGTCTGAACTTACACGCCAAACTGTCATAAACCATTACCATCAGGATCCGCGCAAGGTCTTCACGGTGCACAATGCTGTTTATCCTTTGAGCGTAGAGAATCAGGCTATTCCTCGTCCCGACCATAGGGGAAAGGAAAAAGTTGTAACATTCCTTGGCCGCATAACAATGCAAAAAGGGCCTGAGTATTTTGTTGAGGCTGCCAATATGGTGCTTCATCGCACCAACAACATTCGTTTCTGTATGGCAGGGTCGGGTGATATGATGGATCAGATGATTTATCTCGCTGCTGAACGTGGCATTGCAGATCGTTTCCATTTCCCTGGTTTCATGCGTGGGAGGCAGGTTTACGAATGCCTGAAAGATTCTGATGTCTACGTAATGCCTTCCGTGAGTGAGCCTTTCGGTATATCTCCGCTTGAGGCAATGCAATGTGGCACGCCTACCATTATCTCCAAGTCGAGCGGTTGTGGCGAGATATTGACCAACTGCTTTAAGATTGACTACTGGGACATCAATGCGATGGCCGATGCCATATACAGCATTTGCCATAACGACAGCCTGTTCAAGTATTTACAGGAAGAAGGACAGAAGGAAGTGGCTCAGATAACATGGGAGAAAGTGGGACACTGGATTCGGGAGTTGTATCTGCGCACGTTGCACTGGAAGTAATCATAAAGTTTAAAGTTCTAAAATCAAAGTTCAAAGGAAATGAAGACAATTTGTTTATATTTCGAAATACATCAGATAGTGCATTTGAAGCGCTACCGTTTCTTCGATATCGGCACTGACCACTATTATTATGATGACTATGAGAATGAACGCACTATAACTGACATAGCCGAACGCTCCTATATGCCGGCATTGAACACCATTGGCGACATGATAAAGGAGAATGGACAATATTTCCGTGTGGCATTCTCGCTGTCGGGAGTAGGCATGGAGCAATTGGAGCTATATGCCCCCCAGGTGATAGAGAAATTGCAGGAGCTTGCCCAGACAGGCTGTGTAGAGTTCTTGGCTGAGCCTTATTCTCATGGTTTGGCTGCGTTGAAAGACCCTGCGGTGTTTGCAACAAACGTCAAGAGACAAATGGAGAAAATGCAGGAGACCTTTGGACAGAAGCCTGCCGTACTCCGCAATTCCTCATTAATCTATAGCGACGACATAGGTTCGCAGGCAGCCGCTCTTGGTTTCAAGGGTATGCTTACTGAGGGTGCAAGGCATGTACTCGGATGGAAATCGCCGCATTATGTTTACAATTGCGCCATTGCGCCGAATCTAAAGCTCCTGCTTCGCGACATTGAGCTTAGCGATGATATTTGCTTGCGTTTCAACAACAAAGATTGGGAAGGCTATCCTCTCTTTGCAGACCAGTACATTGCGCGCATAGCCAAGTTGCCGGAAGAAGAAAGGGTCGTCAACATCTTCATGGAGCTGTCGGCTTTTGGCATCGCTCAGCCGTTGTCAAGCAGTATCCTTGACTTCTTCCATGCGCTTCCGCAGTTCGCAAAACAGCAGAACATAACTTTCTCTACACCGAGCGAAGTTTGCAACAACTTCCCAAGCGTAGGCGAGCTCAATGTCCCAGATACTCTTTCATGGACTGATGAGGAGCGGGATGTAAGCAGTTGGTTGGGGAATGTCATGCAGCGTGAGGCTTTCAACAAGCTGTACGGTGTGGCTGACCGTGTGCGCATAGCCAATGACCCGAAGATAAACCAAGACTGGATGTATCTTCAGGCAAGCAACAACTTCCGCTTCATGTCTACCAAACCGTATCATGTGGGTATCGATCGTGGCATCTATAGCAGTCCGTTTGATGCGTTCACCAACTACATGAACATCCTTGGCGACTTCATCAACAGGGTAAATGCGCTCTATCCGTCTGACATCGATAATGACCAGCTCAACTCTCTGCTTACTACTATTAAGAACGAGGGTGACGAGATTGAGATGAAGGACAAGGAAATACAGCGTCTGAAAGCTCGTATTGAAAAGATGGAAGCGGCTGAGGCTAAGCTTCGTGAGAAAGTAGAGACAAAAAAGGTCTCTAAGCCAAAGGCAAAGAAAGAAGCAGCAAAGAAGGAAACGGACAAGGAATAAAATAGCTGTTAGATATTGTCAATGCACTTAGGCTTGCAGGAACATTAATTGTTCTTGCAAGCCTAACTACATCTTTTTATAGGCATGAAAGACTAAAATCAATTATATTTTTCTTGCTTGGCAAAATATAATTGATTTTAATGCGTTTAATAGGTAAAAATAATTAAAGCATATTGCCTATGAGCGTAGTTTTACTCCATGAAGTTAAGCCGTCGGAACAAACGCTGTATATTGTCCGGCAGATTGCTTACAAGTATCGTCGCCATACCCCAAATGGCAAGTCAAGCAAGATTTTCAACTGAGGGTAAATGATTACCCATAGTCACTAAAAACGGTTAAATGAAGACACCTTTAATATCTCCTTCGCTGCTTTCAGCAGATTTCACTGACTTGAAAGGTGATGTGGAAATGTTGAACGCAAGCCAAGCCGATTGGATTCACTGTGATGTCATGGACGGCGTATTTGTGCCAAATATTTCTTTTGGCTTCCCTGTTATCAAGGCTGTTAAGGCTATAACAGACAAGCCGCTTGATGTGCACTTGATGATAGTAAGGCCAGAGCAGTATGTAAAGGCATCTGTAGATGCTGGTGCGGAAATGCTTACCGTACACCAGGAGGCGGTCACTCATCTTGACAGGCTTATAAGTTCAATTCATGATGCAGGTGCCAAGGCAAGCGTGGCTCTTAATCCCTCTACGCCTGTATGTATGCTTGAAGATGTCATTGCCGATTTGGACATGGTGTTGTTGATGAGCGTAAATCCTGGTTTTGGAGGGCAGAAATTCATTGAAAACACGCTTGCAAAAGTCCGCAGGCTTAGGAAAATGATAGAAGATAGCGGCTCAAAGGCTCTAATAGAGGTTGATGGAGGAGTTAATGGAAACACAGCCCCACGCCTTGTAGAGGCAGGGGTTGATGTTCTTGTGAGTGGTAGCTATATATTTAAGGCTAAAAGTCCACAAGATACAATATTAAAGCTGAAGCAAGTTTAGTACAGCTCCAGTTGCATATTGTGTTCCTTTGCCATGCGCCTCATGTTAAGCAAAGCATAACGCATGCGGCCAAGGGCGGTATTGATGCTGACCTTGGTCACTTCTGAGATTTCCTTGAATGACATTTGTTGGTAAAAGCGCATGAAAACCACTTCTCGCTGTGTTGCAGGAAGCAAGTCTATCATCTTCTTCACGTCATTCAATACTTGGTTGTTGATATACGTTTGCTCAATGCTCATTTCTTGTATGCTTTCCAATGGCATGTTTGAGATATCATTGTCTTCATTGACTTCGACAATATGATAGTTTCTCTTACCTCGGTAAAGATCCATTATGACATTGTGAGCAATGCGCATGCACCATGCCCCAAACTTGCCAGTAGGCGCATAAAGTCCGCTGCGAAGCTTGACGATAATCTTTATGAAAGTATCTTGAAAGACATCATTCGCTACATCTTCGTCGTGTACTACGCAAAGGATATATGAAAAAAGTGATGACTGAGTGTGAGCCAAGAGCAAGTCGAATGCCTTATTGTCACCGTTCATATAGCACAAGGCCAACTCCTCGTCAGTCATGCCAGTGTATCCATTCATAGTTTTATTTCTATTCAGTTTTGGAGTAGAAGTAAATCGATAAGCAAATGATTTTAAAGTTTATGTTATATTTCATCTGCAAATGTACCCATTTTTGATTTATTGACCAAATTTTTAACATGTAAAATGCAATAAATCCACAAAAAAGAGGTTGGTGCAGGATGCAACCAACCTCGAAGATGATTTCACTAAAAATATCGTGAAATCCTAAAAACTGTGGCAAATATAAGACGACTTTTTGAGAAAAGCAAATATTTTCCTTTATTTTTCTCAGATTTAACACATGAAGTCTGTATAAAGGTTAAAAGTATGACTAAAGTAAATTTTTATTGATGAAAAGTTTGCTCTTTTAAATTTTTACGCTAACTTTGCCAACAGTTTAAAACAAAAAAGACAAATAATGAAGAATCATGTATCTGCATATTGGTGGTGGCGTAGCTCAAGATTAAGAAAGTCGTGAGTCGCTTTGCCATGTAGATACTCGAAAAGATTTAGAGCAATACAAGAAGGCCTGCCGTAATTCACGACAGGCCTTCTTTCGTAAAGTACTCTTTTATAAAATAAAAAAGATAGGTGGAAAATAAAAATATGTATGATTATGGACATTACGAACATTTTCAACAGGCTTTTGAATCATGAAGAGCTGAAGCGTGAGGAAACAAAACAACTGCTTATTGCCATTACGCATGCCGAGCTTAATGATGCAGAGATTACTGCCCTTCTGACGGCCATTCAGATGCGCGGCATCTCGGTCGACGAGCTCCTTGGTTTCCGTGATGGTATTTTGGAGACAGGAGTACCTGTGCCCCTTGACTGCGACAGATACATAGATGTAGTGGGTACTGGAGGCGACCGTAAGAATACGTTCAACATATCTACTACGGCATGCTTTGTTATTGCAGGTGCCGGCTATAAAGTTGCAAAGCATGGCAACTATGCGGCAACAAGTGTCAGCGGTGCATCTAATATTATAAAAAATCATGGAGTGGCATTTACTGACGACTTGGACAAGCTGAACCGTTCTATCAACGAGTGTGGCATTGTTTATCTCCATGCCCAACTGTTTGCCAAGGCTATGAAGTTCGTAGGAGCCATACGCAAGGCACTCCCTTTTCCTACATTCTTTAATCTTCTTGGCCCGATTATCAATCCGTCGAAGCCGCAATGCCAGCTTCTTGGCACCGCCACGCTTGACCAAATGCGCCTTTATCAGCAAGTCTATCAAAAGATTGGCATAGACTACGGTATAGTGAACAGCATTGACGGCTATGACGAAATATCTCTTACTGGCGACTTTAAGGTTATTGCCAATAATTATGAACGTGTATTTAAGCCGTCGGATCTTAGTTTTGATATTGCAAAACCAGAGGAACTCGTAGGAGGCGCAACTGAGGAGGAAGCTAAGGAGATATTCGACAATGTGCTTGCCAATACCGCAATGCCTGCCCAGAAGAACATTGTGCTTGCCAATGCAGCATTTGGAATACAAGTGTTGGAGAAAGGCAAGAAGCCTATTGACGAGTGCATTGATATAGCAAGGGAGAGCATTGACAGCGGCAAGGCTCTTGCGACGTTCAAGAAGTTTGTAGAAATCAACAAATAATATAGAGATTTTGGAAATCGAATGGATATATTAGAAGAAATTGTTGCATACAAGAGAGAGGAAATAGCTGAGCGTAGCCGCTATGTGCCTATCCGGCAGTTCATTGGTGACGTTCAGAAAATGATGGACGAAGGTAAGCCTGCGTCCATGCGCGAGGCTTTGATGCAATCTGAGACTGGCATAATAGCTGAGTTCAAGCGCAAGAGCCCGTCAAAAGGCTGGATTCATAAAGATATAAAACCGGAGGACGTAACACCGCTTTATCAAGAAAACGGAGCTTCGGCATTGAGCATACTCACTGATACAAAGTATTTTGGAGGCTATGACGAATACATCCAACGTTCGCGTGCGGCAGGTGTGACGATACCTATACTTTATAAAAACTTTATCATCACCGATTACCAGCTTTTCCAAGCTCGTTATTGCGGCGCGTCGGCAGTACTGCTCATTGCCGCATGCCTTACAAAGGAGGAATGCCGGCATCTGCAGGAGTTGGCGCATAGCCTTGGTCTTGAGACTTTGTTGGAGATGCACAATGAGCGTGATTTGGAGTATGCGGAAATAGAGCCGGACATGTATGGCATCAATAACCGTAACCTTGGTACCTTTGTCACAGATGTCAACAACAGCTTCCGCTTTGCTGAGTGTCTTCCAAAAGAGGCATGCAAAGTCAGCGAAAGTGGCATTGGGAATGTTGAGACTGTCAAGGAATTGCGCAAAGCGGGTTTCCAGGGATTCCTTATGGGGGAGCATTTCATGAAAGGCGAAGAACCAGGATTAGAATTAAAACAGTTTATAGATGAACTCAGCAAATCATAATTCACAGTCCACAGTCAATAGAAGGCTCTTAATCAAGGTCTGTGGTATGCGTGACCCTAAAAATATAAGTGATGTGGCAGGGCTTGACATAGACATGATGGGCTTCAATTTCTGGCCGGAGAGCAAGCGGTTTGTAAGCATGATAAGTTCACAGGCTGGCATAATACCCGATTACAGTCCTGAACAGCTTGACATTGCCGCAAGACACAATGAAACTCATCATTATGCCTTTCCGGAAAGAATAAAGAGGGTGGGGCTTTTCGTTGATGAGATGCCACAGGCAATCGTCACTTATGTTTATAATTATTCTCTTGATTATGTTCAGCTTCATGGTTCAGAATTGCCGGTTATGATAGACAATCTGCGGCGTACATTGATACCTGATATAGCCCCGAACATAAAAATAATAAAGGCTTTCGGCATGTCCACAGAGGAAGATCTTGAGCAGGTAAAACCTTATGAAGGTGTTGTCGACATGTTCATTTTCGACTATAAAAGTCCAGGGAAAGGCGGCAGTGGAAAGCATTTTGACTGGTCTGTGCTTAATGCTTATCATGGCAGCACTCCTTTCCTGCTTAGTGGTGGCATAGGTCCTGACGATACCGAGGATGTGAGAGATTTCTATCATCCTATGTTTGCAGGTGTTGATGTAAACAGCAAGTTTGAGACAAGACCTGCCGTGAAGGATGTAGAAAAGCTCCGTGCCTTTGTGAAAGCATTACGTGAAGGATGAGATATTTCAACTACAGAAATTATCAATGACAATGAATAAAATCAATCAAATTTTCGTAAACAGAGGCGACTGCAAGTTGCTCAGCCTTTACTTTTGCGCAGGCTGTCCCACACTTGAGGGTACTGGTGATGTAATAAAGGCAATGGAGCGGCATGGTATAGACTTCGTAGAAGTTGGTATGCCGTTCAGTGACCCTCTTGCCGACGGTCCCGTCATACAGTCGGCTGGGACTATTGGCTTGAGAAACGGCATGATTACAAAAATCCTGCTCTCTCAGTTAAAGGCAATAAAGAATGATATTCATATTCCGCTCATCTTCATGGGTTATCTTAACCCTATTATGCACTATGGCTATGAGGCTTTCTTCAGAGATTGTGCAGACAGCGGCGTTTCCGGAACGATTATACCCGATTTACCTTTTGAGGATTATCAGAAGGTGGTGAAACCCATTGCAGACAAATATGACATCCGTATGATTATGATGATAACGCCTGAAACGAGTGAGGAGCGTATACGTTTTATTGACGACAATACAGACGGCTTCATTTACATGGTTTCTTCGGCAAGTGTCACAGGAGCGCAAAGCAGCTTTGATGAAAAGAAGTTAGCATACTTCAATCATATCAACTCTATGAACCTACGCAATCCGCGTATGATTGGCTTTGGCATAAGTAACAAGCAGACACTGGAGAGTGCTCAGGCTAATGCGGCAGGAGCCATTATCGGCAGCAAGTTTGTGACATTGCTCAATGAGACTAATAATCCAAATAAGGCGTTGGATAAGCTGATGGAGGCCTTAAGTAAATAAACAATACCTGTTGACGGAAAATGTTGTAAACATCTTTTATGGGGAATAGATTTTCGTTGACATATAAAAAATACAATACAATGGAACCAGATAAGAATGGATTTTTTGGGCAGTATGGCGGAGCCTACGTGCCAGAGATATTATATAAGTGCGTGCATGACTTGCAGGACCAATACAAGCAAATATTGGACTCTAAAGATTTCCAAGACGAGTATTATGCTTTGCTGAAAGACTACGTAGGCCGTCCGTCGCCTCTCTATTATGCCAAGCGCATGAGCGAGAAGTATGGTTGTCATTTATACCTGAAGCGTGAGGATCTCAACCATACAGGCGCGCACAAGATTAACAATACCATAGGGCAGATACTTATGGCAAAGAAGATGGGCAAGACGCGCGTCATAGCCGAGACAGGGGCTGGGCAGCATGGTGTGGCAACAGCCACTGTATGTGCTCTGTTCAATATGGAGTGTGAAGTCTTTATGGGCAAAACAGATGTGGAGCGTCAGCATACTAATGTGGAGCGTATGCGCATGCTTGGGGCGAAGGTGACGCCGGTTACTACTGGCAATATGACGCTCAGCGATGCTTGCTCACAGGCCATACGTGATTGGTGCTGCCACCCGGAAGACACATTTTATATTGTAGGTTCAACGATGGGGCCGCATCCCTATCCTGACATCGTGGCAAAGTTGCAAAGCATTATATCGAAGGAGATAAAATGGCAGCTTAAGGAAAAGACGGGCAGGGATTATCCAGACTATCTCGTTGCATGTGTTGGTGGCGGAAGCAATGCTGCAGGAACAATTTATCATCATGTTGACGACCAGCGTGTGAAAATTGTCCTTGCAGAGGCTGGAGGTAAAGGTATAGATACAGACTACACTGCCGCTACTATACATTGTGGTACAGAGGGCATCATCCACGGGGCTCGTTCGCTTGTTATGCAAACTGATGACGGTCAGATAAAGGAAGCGTTTACAATATCAGCCGGCCTCGATTATCCAGGCATAGGCCCGATGCACGCTTATCTTGCCAAGACAGGTCGTGAGCAAGTGTTGGCTATCAATGACGATGAGGCAATACGGGCAGGCTATGAGTTGACACGCATGGAGGGCATTATTCCTGCAATAGAGAGTGCGCACGCGGTGGCTGCACTGAGCAAGTTGCAGTTCAAGCCCGAAGACGTGGTTGTGTTGACTGTATCTGGTCGTGGAGACAAGGATATTGAGACTTACCTTGAGAATAAAGACATGGCAGGGGAGTATGGAAAATTCTAATCAAAATCATATCCGTAGTGTTGGCTTGGAGAGGTTTAACTATACTACCAAATTCAAGCGTGTTCTTGGAGACCTTTACACTCCTGTAGGTCTTTATATGCGCTTGCGTGACCTCTATCCGCAGTCAATGCTTATGGAAAGCAGCGATTACCACGGCAACGACAATGCCCGCTCCTTTATCGGCATACACCCGATGGCGAGCGTGCAGGTAAGTCACGGCATTATAACAATGTCCTTTCCCGATGGCTCATCAGAGAAAAGAGAAGTTCCTGTAGAGAATAGCAGTAAGCCGAAGCTTGCTGTAGCAAAAGCCATTAACGACTTCCTGAATTCTTTTCACATAGGTGGCGAGGGGAGTCAATACTATGGCATATACGGTTTTACATCGGCCAATGCCGTGCACTACTTTGAGAATATTCCTGTCAAGGACAGTACGATGGAGCGAAACGATGCACCTGACATTCTTTATATTCTTTTCAAGGATCTCATAGTCTTCGACCATTTCAACAACATGATGGATTTCATGACGCTTGGGTCGGAAGAAGATTTGTGCGCACTGCTTACAGCGGCTAACAAGGCAAGTGTCAAGCCATACAGTTTCCGCCCTATTGGCGAAACTACATCTACACTAACCGATGAGGAGCATAAGGCTAATGTGCGCCGTTGTGTAAAGCACTGCCTGCGTGGGGATGTCTTTCAGATTGTAATCAGCCGTCGGTTTATACAAAGATATGAGGGCGATGATTTTAAGCTTTATAGGGCTTTGAGATCCATCAACCCCAGTCCTTATCTTTTTTATTTTGACTTTGGGGGCTTCCGCATCTTCGGGTCTTCACCCGAAACCCATAACCGCATAGTTAGCAACAAGGCGTTTATTGACCCAATTGCCGGCACAACCAAGCGCACAGGTGATGCGGCGCAAGACATGAAAAACGCCGAATTCTTGCGCAATGACCCTAAGGAGAATGCTGAACACGTAATGCTTGTTGACCTTGCGCGCAATGACCTCAGCCGCAATTGTCGTAACGTCAAAGTCGATTTTTACAAAGACATGCAGTTTTACAGTCATGTCATTCACCTTGTGAGTCGTGTAAGTGGTGAGCTGAATGATGAGACTGATCACATTCTTGAGTTTATCGACACATTCCCCGCAGGCACTCTCAGTGGTGCACCGAAGGTTCGTGCCTTGCAACTAATCAATGAGATGGAACCTCATAATCGTGGTGCATACGGTGGCTGCATAGGCTCGTTCAATTTCAATGGTGACCTAAACCAAGCTATCGTCATACGCACGTTCATAAGTCGCAATGGTGAACTCTGGTTTCAAGCAGGGTCTGGCATAACGGCAAAGAGCGACGATGAGTATGAGCTTCAGGAAAGCAACAATAAGCTTGGAGCATTGGTAAAGGCGATAAAAGTAGCAGAACGACTATGAGGATTATAATTATTGACAATTACGATTCGTTCACCTATAATCTTGCCCACCTCGTAAAAGAACTTGGCGCAAAGGTTGATGTGGTTAGAAACGACCAATTTGAGCAGCCTCAACTGGAGGCTTATGATAAGATAATATTCTCGCCAGGACCAGGCATTCCCTCTGAGGCAGGACTTTTGCTCGACGTAATCAGTGCTTATGCCGGTAAAAAGCCCATGCTTGGTGTGTGTCTTGGACATCAGGCTATTGGTGAGTTTTTTGGCGCAAAGCTCATGAACTTGAAGGACGTTTACCACGGAGTAGCTACCGACTGTGAGCATTTTGACAACGATTATATCTTTGACGGTGTGCCGAAACATTTTGAAGTCGGGCGTTATCATAGCTGGGTGGTGGACGGAGAAGTGATGCCTGATTGCCTTGAAGTGACGGCTGTTAGCCCGGACGGAGCCATAATGGGTCTTAAGCATAAGGACTTTGACATTCATGGTATACAGTTTCATCCGGAAAGCGTGCTTACGCCCAATGGCAAAGAGATTGTGAAGAATTGGTTAAATCATAAATAATATTACGCAAATGATAAAGATGTATGTAATGAAAACCTGCCCTTATTGCGAATATGTAGAGCGGCAGGTAGTGGGTAATCCCAATTTTAAGGTGATAGACATAGGCTCGCATGTTAGAAACCTTAAGAAGTTCCTTGACCTGCGTGACCACAATGCGGCTTTTGATGAAGCAAAGAAGATTGGCGACATTGGCATACCGTGCTATGTGCGTGAGGACGGTTCTGTGACGCTCAATTCTGAGGATGTAGGTCTCCAGCCTATGCCGGAAGGTTCTGCTTGCAGTATTGACGGCACGGGTTGCTAACAATACTTCTTTTATTTGATAGGTTTACAAAATCAACATATCTGATTTATAAAAGCTTAAAACCGGCAGATTCAAACTTTGAAACTGCCGGTTTTAAGCTTTTATACTATTAGTTTGGCATTTTAATACCAATTGTTCCAAACCTGGAAACTATTGGTATGATATGATGCAGAGGCTTGGTGTATAGTGGCTAAATTAGAACTCGCTGGTAAAGTGGAACTTAATATGTTTGAAGTCTTCTTCTGCCATGTTCAGTACATAGCTTGAATCGGCAAGGAATACATCGCGTCCCTCTATGTCTTTTGCCATATATTGGTACTTGCGTTTCTTGAAATTATCAAGCTCGGCTTCATTGTCACTCTCTATCCAGCATGCTTTGTAGAGGTGTACAGGTTCCCAACGGCATTTGGCTCCATATTCATGCTCCAAACGATATTGTATGACTTCAAATTGCAGTTGCCCTACAGTGCCGATTATGCGTCGGTTGTTGAACTGGTTGACAAACATTTGCGCAACGCCCTCGTTCATTAACTGCTCTATACCTTTTTGGAACTGCTTGCTTTTCATGGGGTCGTCATTCTCGATGTATTTGAATAGTTCAGGCGAGAATGATGGCAACCCACGGAAGTGCAGGTGTTCACCCTCGGTGAGTGTGTCACCGATTTTGAAAATGCCATTGTCCGGTAGGCCTACGATGTCACCAGGCCATGCTTCGTCTACTGTACTCTTGCGTTGAGCCATGAACTGCGTTGGTGAGGAGAAGCGTATGGTCTTGTCTAAGCGAACATGGTAGTATGGTTGGTTGCGCAGGAATTTGCCAGAGCAGACCTTGCAGAACGCTATGCAGGAGCGGTGGTTGGGGTCTATGTTTGCGGTAATCTTGAAAATGAAGCCGGTGAATTTAGGCTCATCAGGTTTTACCATGTGCTCCTCTGCTTTGGTGGGCAGAGGATATGGAGCTATTTGTACAAAGCAGTCAAGAAGCTCTTGTACGCCAAAATTGTTGAGTGCTGAGCCAAAGAACACAGGCGCGACTTCGGCAGTACGATAGTCGTCTACGTTGAAATCAGGATAGACACCGTCTATTAGTTCCAAGTCATCGCGTAGACGCTTGGCAAAATCCTCGCCTACATGCTGTTCGAGATCTTCCGATTGAACGTCTACTTCTACCTTTTGCGTCTTACGTTGTTTGTCTGGCGTAAAGAGATTAAGATTGTTCTCATAAATATTATAAACGCCTTTAAACTTCATGCCCTGACCGATAGGCCACGAAAGCGGACGTACATGTATGTGCAGTTCCTGTTCAAGCTCGTCAAGAAGGTCGAACGGGTCGCGTCCTTCACGGTCCATCTTGTTTATGAAGATGATGACAGGTGTGTTGCGCATGCGGCAAACCTCCATCAGCTTGCGTGTTTGCGCCTCAACGCCTTTGGCTGAATCGACTACTATTATAGCGGAGTCTACGGCTGTCAGTGTGCGGTAAGTGTCTTCTGCAAAGTCTTGGTGACCAGGTGTGTCGAGAATATTGACTTTGTATGGTTCGCCATCTTGTCCTTCTGGCAGATAGTCGAACTCCATTACCGATGTAGAGACCGATATTCCGCGTTGCTTTTCTATGTCCATCCAGTCGGACGTGGCAGTCTTGCGAATTTTATTGTTTTTGACAGCTCCTGCTACTTGTATTTGTCCGCCAAAGAGCAGAAACTTCTCCGTCAGCGTAGTTTTACCAGCGTCAGGATGTGATATGATGGCGAATGTTCGTCTGCGTGATATTTCCTTGTTCATAGTTGCGAAAGGCATTTTTTCAAACTGTCAAGCCAGTAAGGTGTTTTGATGTTAAAGGTTTCCTTTATTTTTGTTTTGTCGAGTACGGAATAAGCCGGCCGTTTGACAGGTGACGGAAATTCCTTGCTGTGGCATGGCTCAATGTCACAGTCGGTATGGCCGGAAAGCAAAGCTATCATCTTTGCGAAATCGTACCAACTGCATACACCCTCGTTGCTGAAGTGATATATGCCCGTGTTGCCTTCATACTTGCGGTTTTCTACAATATCGAATATAGCATTGGCAAGGTCGCCGGCGTATGTAGGTGTGCCTACTTGGTCAAAGACAACTTTCAGCAGAGGCTTTGACGCTGTGAGATTAAGCATTGTTTTCACAAAATTGTGACCGAACTCAGAGTAGAGCCATGCCGTACGTAAAATGATGTATTTGCAATCTGCGGCCTGTATCATTTGCTCTCCGTGAAGCTTGGTTAGGCCGTAAACGCCCGTCGGCGTTCCTTTTTGGTCTTCGCGGCAAGGCGTGTTGTAAGGATCGCCGCCAAAGACATAATCGGTGCTGATATGTATAAGCAACCCGTCATGCTCTTTCATGACCTTTGCAAGGTTCTCAGGCGCAGTCGCGTTGAGCGTTTCAACGATGTCGCCTGCTGTTTCTGCCTTGTCAACATTAGTCCATGCAGCACAATTGATTATGCAACATATGCTGTTGTCCTCTACATAGTTGCGAATGGAATCTATATCTGTTATGTCCAGCTTTTCATAACCATCACATACGTCTGTAAAGAAGTACTTGTCTTTTGCCGATTGCTTGCTTACAATCTGTATCTCATTGCCAAGCTGTCCGTTGGCGCCTGTAACTAATATATTCATATTCTTACCACTCGATACCTTCTTCTTTGTCTTTCTGGTAATAGTCGCTTAGCATCCCTATGAACGTGGTGATTTCTTTTATGGCATGTTCTGTTTCCGGGGATATTTCCTTGCCCTTCAGTCGCAGAACCATTATGCCATACAGGGCATCGAGGCATGTTTCAATTTCGCCGACATTGTTGTCGCCCTTGTTGCGTAGCTCTACGATGTATGGCAAAACTTTATAATATTCTGCATTATAGAAGGGAAAGCGGTTCGATTCCAACAACTGTTCATGAAGGTCGGCCATGTCCTGCAACACAATTTCATTGATGTTCAGGTGCCCGTGTTCACGTTTACCTTCCTCGTTAATCATGCGTATGAGATTGCCAAACCAGTCGGTTTCATCGTCTTTTTGTTCGTCAGTATAGTCAGAGAACTTATTGATGTATTCCCTGCGTATGGTGGCAAGTGAGCAGCCGTAAGCGCGTATGAGGTCTTCAATCTGCCACATGTACAGCAGATATTCTGCAATGGAGCTTTTGCGTAGTTTCTGTGCGATGAACATATTGTCTTCGTGGAATTTATAAATCTATATTGTTATTGATTTTGCAGTTGAGGGAAAAGATAGATGTTGAACAGTGTCCCTATTAGGCTCATCAATGAGAAAAAGATTACGCACCCACCTATTATGCGGTTGATGATGACTACTCCTGTCTGGTCGAAGCGCTCGCGAATTTTGTCAATGACCCATGTAAGACCATACCACCACATCAATGCTCCTGCCACCATTGAGGCATAGCCAACCACCATCAAGGCTGGATGGGAGGGTATAATGAAGTTGAGCTGGGCATAGAGTGCTATGAAAAGTACGATAATGAGAGGGTTGGAAAAGGTGACGAGGAAAGCTGTTACAGCATTGTGCAACAGTGTGCCCTTTTCTTTCTGCCCGTTTTCTCGCGCATTCTTCAAGGGATTGCTAAAGATGCTTATGAGTCCGAAAATGAGGAGCATTATGCCACCTGCAAGTTGCAGGTAGAATTTGTATACGGGATTATTGATGAAGTCGACTACGAAAGACATGCCCGCACCTGAAACGAGGGCGTAGATTAAATCGCTTACAGAGGCGCCAATGCCTGTGGCGAATCCATACCACCGCCCTTTCTTCTGCGTGCGTTGCACGCAGAGAATGCCTACGGGCCCCATAGGCGCGGAAGCCGCTACACCTATTATGATGCCCTTTAGGATAAGCTCTAATATGTCTATATGTATTGGAAATGGCATAACTAAGGTGCAAAGGTACTAATTTATTTTTATTCGGCCGAATAATCTGCTACCATCTTTCTATAAGTATTGTAAAGATGCGTGCGGGATATGTAACCGATTAAGTTATTGTTGATGTCTACCACTGGCAAGGCTTCGGAGTTGGTGTTTTCAAACTTCCTCATCACGCTTTCCATAGGTTCGTTATTGTAGAGTATGGCGGGTACAGGGGTCATTAGCTGGGCGGCGGAGTATTTGTTGTAAAGCTCCGTCCGGAAGATGATGTGACGTATTTTCACCATGTCTATTTCACCGAGCAACCTGCCAGAGTCGTCAAGTACTGGTAGGAAGTCGAAGTCGCTGTTTGACAGCACGTTGATAAGCTTGCCAAGCTTTAGGTCGGGCTTGATGCTTGTTATGTTTTTTTCTATCACGGCTTTCATGTTCATCAGCGTCAACACGCTTCGGTCGGTGTGGTGAGTGATGAGCTTGCCTTCTCGTGCGAGACGCATGGCGTATATGCTGTGAGGCTCAAAGATGCTTATCACCATGACGCTGACCACGGCCACAATCAGCAGTGGTACGAATAGTTGGTAGCCGCCCGTAATTTCTGCAATGAGGAAAATGCCAGTCAGCGGCGCATGCATCACTCCTGCCATCACTCCTGCCATGCCGAGCAGGACGAAGTTTTTCTCAGGAAGGTAAACGCCGATTTGCTCGATATTCCAGATACGCGAGAAAAAGAAGCCTGCAAAGCCGCCAACGAAAAGTGAGGGTGCGAATGTTCCGCCGCATCCCCCGGCGCCGTTTGTTGACGATGTTGCTACTATTTTAGCCAGCACTACCATGCCGATATATGCCACCAAAAGCTCAGAGTGCCCGTAGAAAAGCGATCCGTTCATTACTTGGTTCCAGTCGGCTTGTGTCTTTCCGCTAAGCAAGGTGCTTAGCCCGTTCCAGCCCTCGCCGTAGAGTGAAGGGAAGAAGAAAATGAGAACACTCAGCAGGAGGCCTCCTGTCAGTAACTTTATATATGGATGGTTGTGCATTTTGGCATACTGGCTCTCGCACCATGTCATGCCCCGCATGAAATATAGGCTGACAAAGCCGCAGAAAACGCCCAGCATTACTGTTCCAGGTATGCGCTCTACGCTCCATGCGCTATCAAGCTGGAAGCTGAACATTGTGGCGTTGCCTGCCAAAATATAGCTGACGACATCTGCCGTAATGGTGGCTATCATTATTGGCACAATCGAAGCCATGTTCATATCGATCATCAGCACCTCGAGGGTGAATACCATTCCTGCTATAGGTGCCTTGTATATGCCGGCTACTGCTGCTGCGGCTCCACAGCCAACGAGAACCATCAGCCGACGGTTGTTCAGCTTGAACAGCCGCCCGAGATTAGAGCCTATGGCAGAACCGGTGAGCACGATTGGAGCTTCTGCTCCCACCGACCCACCGAAGCCAATCGTTAAGGCGGAGGCTACGATGGAAGTCCAGCAGTTGTGGGCTTTTAGCCTTGATTGCTTGGTGGATATGGCATAGAGCACGCGTGTGATGCCGTGTGAGATATTGTCACGTACTACATATTTTATGAATAGGGTCGTAAGGAATATGCCTATTACAGGGAAGACGAGATAAAGCCAGTTGGCTCTATTGGCGACGAAGTCTTCTGTCAGGAGTCTCTGTATAAAGGCTATGAGCGAGTGGAGCAAGTATGCTGCAAACGATGCCAGTATTCCGATGATGAAAGCCAGCACCGATGTGGCCTGCTTGTCAGTCAGGTTGCGCTCTCTCCATGCTATAACGTTTGATAACATGTGATTTCCCGTCTCTTATTTTCTTATTATATTGATTTCGCCATTTTGTTTAAGCCTTATTATCGAGCTCGGCGTGTGTGGTTTGTGTTCTTGGCGGCGCGAAAAGCAAACATAATCCACGCTTTCGAGCAGTTCGGGAGCTATGTCGCGGTAGTTTTGTGCTGCCGGCTCTCCGCTTATGTTGGCACTTGTCGATACCAATGCCTTTTGAAAGCGATAGCAGAGCTCTTTAGAGAAAGGCTCTTTCGTTATGCGCATGGCAATGCTCCCGTCTTCGGCAATGAGGTTTGGCGCAAGGTTCACCGCTCCGTCAAGGATTACGGTCGTGGGCTTGATGGCTGCGTCGAGCAAGTCCCATGCAATGTTGGGGACATTGCGAACATAGCGTTGCAAGCGTGCGTCGGAGTCAACAAGGCAAATGAGAGCCTTTGAGTCGTCACGATGCTTTATTTTGTAGACCTTGGCTACGGCCTCCTCGTTGGTGGCATCACAGCCGATGCCCCACACGGTGTCTGTAGGATAAAGGATAATGCCGCCTTCTTTCAATACCTTGACGGCGTTTTTGATGTCTTCTTCTTGTGTCATAGTAAATGCAATCTACCGCAAAGATAGCAAAAGTTTTATTTCTACGCAAATCTTTCTAAAAAAATCGTATTTCTTTTATATCTTCTCAAATTATTTATTACCTTTGCAGATATAGAGTTTAAAATATTTTTAAGCAACTAAAAACATACAACATCATGGATGAACCAATTTTGAAACCCTATGTCATAGGCTTGGACCTTGGCGGGACTAACTCAGTGTTTGGAATCGTAGACGCACGTGGCGACATCAAAGCTACGACAGCCATTAAGACTGGTGTTTACGAGAAGGTTGACGAATATGTCAATGCTTGCGTCAATGCTTTGCAACCAATCATCGACCAAGTGGGTGGCATAGAGAAGATTAAAGCAATGGGTATTGGTGCCCCTAATGGCAACTATTATACCGGCACTATTGAGTTTGCGCCGAACCTGCCGTGGGCTCACGATGGCATTGTGCCATTGGCAAGCATGTTCTCGGAGAAGCTTGGCATTCCCGTGGCTATGACCAATGACGCTAATGCAGCTGCTATGGGAGAAATGACCTATGGCGCAGCACGCGGCATGAAGAACTTCATAGAGATTACTCTTGGAACAGGCGTAGGCTCTGGCGTAGTAATCAATGGGCAGATTGTTTATGGATGCGACGGATTTGCCGGTGAGCTGGGGCATGTCATCACGGTTCGCGGCGAGGGCGCACGTCCTTGTGGTTGTGGCCGCAAAGGCTGTCTTGAGGCTTATTGCTCGGCAACAGGCGTGGCTCGTACTGCGCGTGAGATGCTTTCGAAGACTGACCGTCCTTCTTTATTGCGCGAGCTTGACCCGGATAAGATTACTTCTCTTGATGTTAGTATTGCCGCAAGCAAGGGTGACCAGCTTGCTATTGACATTTATAATTTCACAGGCAAGATGCTTGGCGAGGCTTGCGCTGACTTTACGGCATTCTCGTCTCCGGAGGCTTTCATATTCTTCGGTGGCATGACAAAGGCCGGTGACCTGCTTATGGACCCCTTGAAAAAGAGCTACGATGAGAATGTACTGAAGATATTCAAGGGCAAGGCTAAGTTCCTTGTTAGCAGTCTCAATGGTAGTTCGGCAGCTGTGCTCGGCGCATCGGCTGTAGGGTGGGACTTGTAAACTGAAGGAATAAACAAAATAAAGATGGCGTATCAGGATTCTGATACGCCATCTTTTCGTAAAAGGAATTGATAAAAGTCGAGTGATGTCAAAGAAAGGCAAAGAGGCATTAAGCGTATAACAATGGGCAATATCTGCCTTGCCAGTAGTACTCGTACGCCGTCTGTGTGTCTTATGTACGCCGTGTGTGCGGTGTACGTACGGCGTAGGTAGGTGGTACGTACGGCGTACGTGATGCTTTAATCTTTTTGCATCATTCAGCCGACGGTAAAGTCGTCTATGTTCCGGTTGCCGTTCAGGAAGTCATGGGCTGTCATGCGCTTTTTGCCGGAAAGTTGCAGCTCTGTAATCTCAAGCCATTTGTCGGCGCAAGCTATATAAAGATGTGCCTTGTCTGTGCGGATGGTTCCAGGACAAATGCCGTCTGTATTAGCCTCTGTTTTTGCTGTCTTGAAAATCTTTAAGGCATTCTCCTTGCCGCTGTTGCTGTCGATTGGTTTCAACGTAGTCCATGTGCCTGGATAAGGTGACAGCCCTCTTATAAAATCATAGACTTCCTTTGCGGTTTGCTTCCAATCTATGTTGCATGTCTCCTTGAATATCTTTGGCGCGCCATGCAGCTTGCCGATGCTTCCTATTAGTTTGTCTTGGTCAGTTGTAGAGACGTTACCATCTCCTTTTAACACGAGGTCAATGGTTTCCTCGGCAGCAGAGGCTCCCAACTGCATTAATCCGTCATAAACATATTCTACGTCGGCATCGTCGGGGATGGCAAAAGGTTTCTGCAATATTATGCGGCCTGTGTCTATATCCTTGTCAAGGAAAAAAGTGGTAACTCCTGTCTCTTTTTCACCATTAATTATTGCCCAATTGATAGGTGCGGCGCCACGATATTGAGGAAGGAGGGCTGCGTGGACGTTGAAAGTGCCGAATCTTGGCATTGCCCAAACAACTTCCGGCAACATTCGGAAGGCTACCACTACTTGCAAGTCTGCCTTATATGACGCAAGTTCTTCAACAAAGGCAGGGTCCTTCATCTTGACGGGTTGCAACACGGGAATGCCGTTGGCAATGGCATATTGCTTTATCTCGGACGGTTGCAAGTGGTCTTGATGGCGGCCTACAGGCTTGTCCGGCTGGGTGACTACGGCAACTATGTTGTAACCGTCATTGACGAGCTTGCTGAGTGTGCCGACGGCGAACTCAGGTGTTCCCATGAATACTATTCTTAAGTCTTTTTTCTCCATATATGCATTTAACTAAAAGGGACGGTCGTTATAAGGCCGTCCCCATTTATCTTCTTAGAAATTCCACCAATGTTTCTTTTTGCGTTCTTCTTCTTGATTGCCGTATCTTTCACGCATAAGCTGGGCATAAGATTTATGGTCATGTATAATGTGATAAATCTGTCCCCAGTCTGGCATGCCGCCTATGTTTCGGTCGTCTATAAAGTAGTCGGCTTTCAATTTGCGGCTCCAATGGTTGTTCTTGCTCTTTTCCTCCTCTGGATAGTCACGGTTCACGGCCCAGAAATCAACGCCATGCTCATGACACCAGTCTATGGCATCCTGTAGCAGCTTACCCTCGCGCACAGTCCACAGTATAAGCTGGTGATTTTCCTTGATGAGCATACGCAACGTCTCTGTTGCGAACGGTATTTCGTTGCCAATCTCAGGATAACGGTGCTCTACGATGGTACCGTCGAAGTCTACTGCTATTCTTGCCATTATCTCTTTATTGATTTGTCGTTCTTGTCGCCGTAGTGGCTGTTGCTGTAGGTGCTATAGCTGCCGTAATGGCTATAGTATCCGTAGCCATTTCTGTTGCGGCCGTATTTCCCGTATTTGCCATAGCGTCCGTAGCCGTAATAATAACCGTACTTCTTTTTCGAGAGGTCAATTCCGTTGAGAACGATGCTGACCTTTGGCAACTTGTGCTCTTTTGCAAATTCGTTTATAAGGTCTATGCTTTCTTTCGGAGTATAGTCGGCGCGGCACATGTATATAGTCATGTCGCAAGTACGGGCTATTGCCAATGTGTCAGTGACTATTCCGGCAGGAGCAGAGTCGACAATGATGTAGTCGAAGTTCTCGCGCAATGTCTTGAATATGTCATCAAGGCTTTGACGTGCAACAAGCTCGGCAGGGTTGGGAGGGATTGGGCCAGCTGGAAGGATGCACAAGTGGTTGTTGATGCCAGAAGGCAATATCTGGCTTTCTATCTGTTCCCATGTCGGGCTCTCTTTCATGAGCAGGTTGGTAATGCCGTGTGATTCATCGTCGATGCCGAACAAGTGGGCGAGGCGTGGCTTCCTGATGTCGAGACCGACAAGCAGTACGCTCTTGCCAAGAAGGGCGAACGACATTGCGAGGTTTGATGCCGTGAAGGTCTTGCCTTCGCCTGACGTAGTGGATGTGCATAGAACAACCTTTTGCCCTTCTTCAAGCATAAATTGCAGGTTCGTGCGCATTGACCGGAATATCTCCTCCATGACATTGTTCTTGTTCTCATGAACTACAATGTCAGCCTTTGTCTTAGCTACATCGGAGGCGACGGCGACATCTGCCAGGATAGGCAGTTTGGTAAGCTTGGCCACTTCGTCGTGGCTTTCAATCTTGTAGTGGAAGAACCGTGAGACGTATATGAACAGTGCAGGTATGGCTATACCCAAAAGCAGGCCGATGAGCATGACAAGCTTGCCGTTAGGACTTACCTTGCCGTTGAATGACGGGCCGTCGATGAGTTTCCCCTTGTCGGCTGTTGCGGCTAAAGAGATGGAGTTCTCCTCGCGTTTTTGAAGGAGCATGAGGTAAAGACCTGATTTAACTTCCTGCTGGCGCCCTATTTGCGTTAGTATGCGCTCTTGTTCGGGCGTTTCGCCTACTTGCCCTTGGTAGCGTCCATATTCAGAGGCAACAGAGCTGCGCTGTATGTCCATAGAGCGGCGTGCTTGGGTGATTGCGCGCTGTATGGCACTCATCAATTGATCAAGTTGCGTGGTAAGAGGTATTACCGCAGGTGATGTTTCGCTTGCGCTTTGCAAAAGCAGGTTGCGCTTCTGCACTATGGTGTTGTAGTTGCTTATCAGCGACGAGGCTGTTTCGTTGCTGATGCCTATATTCACAGGCAATGGTTGATACTTGTTGTTAGGATTGTTGATGAAAGAGGACAACTCGTCAAGCAATGCAATCTGTGTATTGGCTTCGTTCAGCTTCTGTTGGTATGAGTCTGCATTGCCGAATGCCTGCCCGGCGTTCATCTTCAGCTCAACCATTCCGTTGCGCTTCTTGTAGTTTTCAAGCTGCCCTTCAGTGTTGCCGAGCTCTGCGTTGATTTTCTCAAGTCGTCCGTTGATGAAGTCTTCGGTGCGTGCGGCTATTTCATTTTTGTCTTCATTTGCCTGCCGGTTGTAGCACACGGCGAGTTGGCGCAGATAATCTATTGCACGCTGTGGGCTTTCATCATTCATTACTATGCGCACAATGGTCGTAGTCTTTGATGTAAGGCCTACGCCAACCTCGCCTACATACTTGTTGGATGCGATTACCGGGGATTGTATGATAACTTTCATCTGTTGCCCGTTAGACATTGGGTCGGGGCTGTTTGGAGTCAGCTTCAACACGCCGGCTCTTGTGGCAATGGTGCTTGGCAGGGAAGGTATTGTTTTGTCTATGGCAAACGGCCCTTCCAGCTGGTTCTCGCTTCTTGACACAAAATATGTACCCGTGACGTGATATTTGCGGCCTTGACGCTCTATAAGCAAGTTAATGGGTGACCTGAGTTTTTCAAGATGGTCGGTGTCCATGTCAACAGATATGGGTTGGGTCTTGTAAAGCAATATGTCTTTTACTTTACCAACCGAATAGTAGTTTACATACAGCTTAAGGTCACTGACGGTTTGCGCGGCAAGAGAATGGGATGTCAATATCTCCATTTCATTGTCTATACCGTCGGTATTGGAAATCATGCCAAGAGTTGAGGAACTCATGATGCTCCTGTTCCTGCTGTTGTTGTCATTGTTTTTGATGAGTATCTTTTCCGACGCCCTGTATATTGGAGTTGTATACCTCAGGTATATGGCAGCCATCCCGACGCAGATGATTATAGACAGCATAAACCATTTCCAGTTGAGTACCAAAGCGGTGTAAATGGCTGCCGTGTCAATCAGTGGCTTTTGTTTTGGTTGTTGTGCTTCGTCGGCCTGAACTTCTATCGTATTCTTGTTATTCTCTTCCATTATATCTAATATAATAATGTGTATTTTTTTATTATCTTCTCACTCTGTGTTATCTTTCTTCTGCCAAATGAATCAGATACTGTCCGTAACTGTTCTTTTTCATAGGCTCGGCATCTCTTAAAAGATCTTCTTTTGTAATCCAGCCTTGTTTGTAGGCTATTTCTTCAAGGCAGGCAACTTTGAGTCCTTGGCGTTTCTCTATCACTTCTATAAAGGTGCTGGCCTCGGACAGGCTGTCGTGCGTGCCGGTGTCGAGCCATGCAAAGCCACGCTGCAACACTTGAACCTTCAGTTCCTTTCGGCTTAGGTATTCTTGGTTTACGGACGTTATTTCCAATTCGCCCCGGGAGCTTGGCTTGATGTTTTTGGCTATGTTGACAACGCTGTTCGGATAGAAGTAAAGCCCCACTACGGCGTAGTTGCTTTTGGGTTGTTCGGGCTTTTCCTCGATGCTCAGGCAATTGCCGTCTTTGTCAAACTCTGCCACGCCGTACCTTTCAGGGTCATTGACATAATAGCCGAACACGGAAGCCATTCCTTTGTCCTCGGCAAGGCGTACGCTTTCGCGCAACAAGCCGCTCAAGCCCGCCCCGTGGAATATATTATCGCCAAGCACAAGGCATGCGCTGTCGTTGCCGATAAAGTCTTCCCCTATTATAAATGCCTGGGCAAGGCCGTCGGGGCTTGGTTGCTCGGCGTATTCAAAACGTACCCCAAACTCATGGCCGTCGCCCAAAAGACGCTTGAAAGACGGCAGGTCGTGAGGGGTGGATATGATGAGGATGTCTTGTATGCCAGCCAGCATCAGTATCGACACAGGATAATATATCATCGGCTTGTCGAAAATGGGTATGAGCTGCTTGCTGATGCCTTTCGTTATAGGGTACAGCCGGGTTCCAGAACCGCCAGCTAAAACGATGCCTTTCATTTTTGCCAATCTTTGTTTCGTTCGTAACTTGATTTTATTTGTTGTAGGAGGCTTGGTTTTACCAAAGCCTTAAATACTCGGCAAAGATACGAAATATTATTCAGATACAACTTTTCTGTCAATGAAAATATTTATTTAAAGTGATTTTTTCGGCGGTTTCCTTTGCTCTCTCGCGATATTATTGTATTTTTGCAATGTTTTTCCGTATGAATCAATTAAGAAAGAGTATTTTAATTTATTATGGGATTATTGTCAAAAATATTCAATAGAAAGCCAAGGGAAGAAAAGACTGGCGGCATGCAAGATTACATGACGCTTGTGAGGGTTTACTTCCAGGCCTCCATAGCGGCTCAGGTTGGTATCAACAATCTGGCCATGCTTCCTGACTTGCGCATATTTAAGACCACCTTGCGTGTACCGACACAGGGTAACAAGCTTGGAGTGGGGGAGAAAGGGCATTGCCGAAAGATGATGAAGGAGATTTATGGCACCGATGACAGCTTCTTCAAGGAGATAGACCAAAGCATCAGGCGTAACTGCAAAAAGTTGCAGGATGTGCAGGTATATCTCATACAATTCCAGAATTTTACGCAGGATTTGATGATGCTTACGGGCAATTTGATGAAGTTCAAGTTGCGCGTGCCCTCTATTTTCAAGAAGTCAATTTATGCAATGACAGAGAAAACGGTGGGTGACATTTTTACGAAGAACAGTTATAAAGACCCAAGCGTTGTCAAGGCTGTTCTCAGTGTACGCAAATACAACACAAGGCTCAACTTCTCGCAAAAATGGGTTACTGACTTTGTGTACCAAGTGGTAATGCTTGCAAAGAAAGAACCGGCTCCGTCGCAAGAAGAAGCTGAGGCTGCCGAAAAGAAGTTGGGGAAGAAATAAAGCTTTAAAGTACAATAGGTTTAAAGATTTTAGCTGTAAAGTTTGCAAATATCGCAATAAAAAATTAAATTTGCAGAATTTTGTGACAATATGGATGCCAACGAAAAACTTATCAACACGTTTGCCACGCGCGTAAGGCAGATGATTCTCCGATACGATGAGATGCGTAAGGAGAACGCAGAACTTTATGCTATGGTTGATGAGAAGGATAAGAAGATAAATGAGTTGCAGGCTCAGGTGGCACACATACAGCATGAATATGACTCCCTGAAGTTGGCTAAGATGTTGAAGCTGACAGACGGTGACGTGGAAGCCGCACGCAAACGCATCAACAAGCTTGTCAGGGATGTCAACAAATGTATCACGTTGCTAAGCGAAAGCTAAGTTAAACAACGATGACAGAAGTAGAACAGAAAACAAGAACCATAAGATTGCATATCTACGACACCGACATTACCGTGAAGGTGTTGCAGGATGACGAGGCTCTTTATCGCAAGGACGCTGAGCTCATAAATCAGTTGCTGAATGCCTATTATGACGCTTATAAAGGCAGGAAAGGCGATAAGGAAATTATTTATTATGCAATGATTGACCTTGGATTGCGCTTGCAGCGCGAGCTTATGCGTAATGACACAAAGCCATACGATGATATTCTCGCTCAGCTGACTTCTGAAATTGAAATCGAACTTAAGCAGAAGTGACGTGGCTGACAGAGAGTATTAATTCATAAACAAACAATATACTTACATGGTAAATATAATTATTGCAGTCGTAATCGCGCTTGTCATTGGCGGACTTGGCGGCTATGCTATTTTCCGATATGTCATCAAGGGAAAATATAACGAGATGATAGAGGCGGTAAAGAAAGACGCCGATGTCATAAAAGAAAAGAAGTTGCTTGAGGTTAAGGAAAAATTTCTAAACAAGAAAAACGAGCTTGATAAAGAGGTGCAGCAGCGCAACCAGAAGTTTCAAGCCAATGAAAACCGCTTGAAGCAACGCGAGCTTGTTTTGAACCAACGTCAGGAGGAGCTTAGCCGCACAAAGCAAGACCTTGAGCGTGAGCAGCAGCGTGTGGAGAATGAGAAGAACCTTATAGCCGTGAAACAGCAGGATCTTGACAAAATGCAAGAGCAGGAGCGCGCCAAGCTGGAGGAGCTTTCGGGCTTGTCGGCTGAAGAAGCAAAGAACCGCCTTGTGGAAAGCATGAAGGACAAGGCAAAGATGGATGCGGCAAGCTATATCAACGAGGTGGTAGACCAAGCTAAGCTCGATGCCAACATGAAGGCAAAGAAGATAGTGATACAGACTATCCAGCGTGTTGCCACCGAGACAGCAATAGAAAACTCTGTCAGCGTTTTCCACATTGACAATGACGAGGTTAAAGGCCGCATAATAGGCCGTGAAGGTCGTAACATACGGGCTTTGGAAGCCGCCTGCGGAGTGGAGATTGTTGTAGATGATACGCCGGAAAGCATTGTAATCTCGGCATTCGACCCTATACGCCGAGAGGTCTGCCGTTTGGCTTTGCACCAGCTTGTGGCTGACGGGCGTATACATCCTGCGCGCATCGAGGAAGTTGTAGCCAAGGTCAAGAAACAGCTTGACAATGAGATTATAGAAACAGGTAAGCGTACGGCCATCGACCTTGGCATACACGGCTTGCACCCGGATCTTATCCGTATAATAGGCAAGATGAAATACCGTTCGTCATACGGTCAGAACCTTCTTCAGCATGCTCGTGAAACGGCTAACCTGTGTGCGGTTATGGCAGCGGAGCTGGGTCTCAATCCTAAGAAGGCTAAGCGTGCCGGATTGCTCCATGATATTGGCAAGGTGCCGGATGAGGAAAGTGAGCTTCCTCATGCATTGCTTGGAGCAAAGATTGTAGAGAAGTACAAGGAGAAACCGGACATCGCCAATGCCATTGCCGCCCACCATGATGAAGTGGAAATGAAGACATTGCTTGCGCCGATTGTGCAAGTGTGCGACGCAATTTCCGGTGCTCGTCCGGGTGCTCGCCGCGAGATTGTGGAGGCTTATATAAAGAGGCTCAACGACCTGGAGGCAATAGCTATGAGCTATCCTGGCGTTACAAAGACTTATGCTATTCAGGCAGGCCGCGAGTTGAGAGTCATTGTCGGAGCCGACAAAATGACCGATGATGAGAGCACTAAGCTTAGCGCGGAGATTGCAGAAAAGATACAAAACGAAATGACCTATCCTGGTCAGGTTAAGATTACTGTCATTCGTGAGACTCGTTCTGTGGCGTATGCCAAGTAAGATCTTTTAAATGGTAAGTATTGCAATGCGGCGTAAAGGAAAAACCTTTACGCCGTATTCGTCGTGTGTTTGCGGTTTTATCGCGGCGCGATTAAACTTTGCTCGCAGCGCCTTAAAAGTTTGCTTGCAATACGCTAAAACTTTGCTCGGATTCCGTTTAAACTTTAATCGCAAATGCTTTAAGATATGAGGGTTATTTGTGCCATTGACAGCTTTAAGGGGTGTATGGCTTCTAAAGAAGCCAACACTGCTGCTATGAGAGGTGTTTTGGAGGCTTTTCCTGAAGCGCAAGTAGACTGTTTTGAAGTCAGCGATGGTGGCGAGGGCTTCCTTGAGGCTATGCGCCCCGACGAGATCGTAACTTGCCATGTACATGATGCCTTGATGCGCCGGACTGATTCAGCTTTTGGCATAAAAGATGGCAAGGAAGTCATAGAGGTTGCAAAGGCCGTAGGGCTTAACAAGTTAGAGCCTAAGGACAGAAATCCTTTGCTGGCGACAAGCTACGGTGTCGGTGAATTGATGGTTCATGCTATGGAGCATGGTTGTCGTGAGTTTATTGTTGGACTTGGCGGCAGTGCGACAAGCGATTGCGGACTTGGCATGTTGCGCTGCCTTAAGCATGCGTGGCAAACAAAGGAGAAAAAGCCTTGGCATGAGCCTTTCGATACGTCTTACCTTAAAAATATGAAAGTTACGCTTGCAACCGACGTTACCAGTCCTCTGTGCGGAGAAAATGGTGCTGCGTATGTCTTTGCGCCACAAAAAGGGGCTGATGCTGCAATGGTGAAAAAGCTTGAGCGTAGGGCGAGGACATTCGCCTTGATGGCATCAAGGCACCAAGGCTACGATATGAGCAATGAGCCTGGAGCCGGCGCGGCAGGAGGGCTTGGCTATGCCTTCATGGAGTTCATGGATGCGAAAGTTAGGAGCGGTGCAGAGATTGTGATGGAAAGTAGTGGGCTGGGCAATGTCATTTCTTCTTTTGGACAGGCTAAGCCTTCTTTAGCGGAAGGCGGTGCTGTGGATAAAGGAGAGGCGACTGTTGTTGTTACAGGCGAGGGCAGTGCTGATAGCCAGACACTTATGGGGAAATGGGCAAGTGTGCTGTTGAAACATGCAGAGGCAAGCAATGTACCGGTGGTGTTGCTTGCCGGCAAGGTTGCGGACAGGGGAAAGTTGCTTGATGCCGGCTTTTCGCAGGTGGTATGTATAAATGATGGAATGGACAAGGGACTGAATCCTCTCGACAAAAGCATTGCAGAAGAAAGAATTGGATTGGCATGTTTATATTGCATTTCTTTATCAATGACATAAAAATAATGCGGTTTTAGCGTTAAACGTGTATAAAAAAACGAAATGTGCCTTGTGACTTTCCAATTTATTTCCTAACTTTGCGAATGATAAAAGCAAAAGATAAAGTATAAACAAAATAGTCAAAAAAGGACATGGCAAAGATTAAGACGATTGGCGTGTTGACCTCGGGAGGTGATGCACCTGGAATGAATGCCGCTATAAGGGCTGTCACGCGGGCTGGTATTTGCAATGGTTTTAATATCAAGGGAATATACCGTGGTTATGATGGTCTTATAGATGATGAGATAAAGCCTTTCACAACAGAAAATGTGTCGGGCATCATTATGCAGGGTGGCACAATCTTGAAAACAGCCCGTTCCAAGGCGTTCATGACCAAGGAAGGTCGTGACAAGGCCTACGAGAATCTTAAGAAGGAGGGAATTGACGCTCTTGTCGTTATCGGGGGCAACGGCTCTCTGACTGGTGCCATGCAATTTGCGCAAGATTATGACATCTGCTGTTTGGGCTTGCCCGGTACTATAGACAATGACCTTTATGGTACAGACACTACAATAGGCTATGATACAACTCTTAATACTATTGTTGATTGTGTTGACCGTATACGTGATACAGCCCAAAGCCATCAGCGTATATTCTTCGTGGAGGTGATGGGGCGTGATGCTGGCTTCTTGGCTCAGAACTCGGCAATAGCAAGTGGAGCTGAGGCTGCAATCATTCCGGAGGATTCGACCGACGTTGACCAATTGGCAAAGTTCATGGAGCGAGGCATTCGCAAGTCAAAAAAGAGTTGTATAGTAATAGTGTCGGAAAGCCCGAAGTGTGGAGCCATGTATTATGCGGAGCGCGTGCGCAAGGAATTCCCTGAGTTTGATGTGCGTGTGTCTATTCTTGGATATTTGCAGCGTGGCGGGCGTCCGTCCGCTCACGATCGCATACTTGCAAGCCGTACAGGCGTTGCTGCTGTTGAGGCTATAATTCAAGGCCAGCGCAACATCATGATTGGAATGCGGCACGGTGAGATTGTTTATGTACCTCTGTCCGAGGCAATACGCTCTGACAAACCGTTCGACAGAAAGCTTATAAAAGTACTTGACGAACTTTCGATTTAACCTTTTTGCTTTAAGTGTAGAACTCTATCGTTACAATTTTGTCGTTGGGTGAGATGCTGAGCGCGAGAGGTATTGAAAGATAACTATAAGAAAATATTAATGTAAAATATATTGGGTTAGAGCATGGGCTTTACGGCCGTAAAAACTTTTAGACTCAATGTTCAAAACAAAATTTTATGGCACAGATTAACGGACACATCTCCCAGATTATCGGTCCAGTCATTGACGTTTTCTTCGATACTCAAGGACAAGACCCAGAGAAGGTGTTGCCTAAGATTTACGAGGCTTTGAATGTAAAGCGTCCGGACGGTCGTGACCTTGTCATAGAGGTCGAGCAGCATATCGGTGAAGACACCGTGCGTTGCATTGCTATGGACAGTACTGACGGATTGGATCGTGGACTTGAGGTAGTGCCGACAGGCAATGCCATCCAGATGCCGTCTGGAAATCAGATTCGTGGTCGCATGATGAACGTGATAGGCGAGCCTATCGATGGCATGGAGCCTCTCGACATGAAGGGCAGCTATCCTATCCATCGCCCGGCACCCAAATTTGACAATCTTTCTACCCACAAGGAAATGTTGCCGACTGGCATCAAAGTAATTGATTTGTTGGAGCCTTATATGAGAGGTGGAAAGATAGGTCTTTTTGGCGGTGCCGGTGTGGGCAAGACCGTGCTCATTATGGAGCTTATCAACAACATTGCCAAGGGGCATGACGGTTTCTCTGTATTTGCCGGCGTTGGCGAGCGTACGCGTGAGGGCAATGACCTTATACGTGACATGCTTGATTCCGGTGTTATACGTTATGGTGAGAAGTTCAAGAAAGCAATGGACGAAGGCAAGTGGGATTTGTCTCTCGTTGACCCGAAGGAAGTTGAAAAGTCTCAGGCAACTCTTGTCTATGGCCAGATGAATGAACCGCCGGGGGCACGTGCTCGTGTGGCTCTTTCCGGCCTTACTGTGGCGGAGGAATTCCGTGATCATGGTGGCAAGAATGGCGAACCTGCTGATATAATGTTCTTCATTGATAATATCTTCCGTTTCACTCAGGCGGGTTCTGAGGTGTCTGCCCTGCTTGGCCGTATGCCATCGGCAGTAGGTTATCAGCCAACGCTTGCAAGTGAAATGGGAGCAATGCAGGAGCGTATTACGTCAACCAAGCGCGGCTCTATCACATCCGTACAGGCCGTGTATGTGCCAGCCGATGACCTTACTGACCCGGCTCCGGCTACTACATTCTCGCACCTTGACGCAACTACGGTGCTTGACCGTAAGATTACTGCTCTTGGAATTTATCCAGCTGTAGACCCATTGGCAAGTACATCGCGTATTCTTGACCCGCTGATTGTGGGCAAGGAGCATTATGATTGCGCACAGCGTGTGAAGGAGACTTTGCAGCACTATCAGGAACTTCAGGATATCATAGCCATCCTTGGCATGGATGAACTTTCGGATGAAGACAAGCAAGTGGTGAATCGTGCCCGTCGTGTGCAGCGTTTCCTTTCTCAGCCGTTTGCTGTGGCTGAGCAGTTCACAGGTGTGCCTGGCGTCATGGTAAGTATCGAGGATACTATCAAGGGTTTCAATGCTATCCTTGATGGTGAGGTCGATGACCTGCCTGAGCAGGCTTTTATGAATGTAGGTACCATAGAGGATGCCATTGCCAAGGGCAAGAAACTTATGGAGGCTGCTAAGGCGTAGAGATTATGTTAAAGTTGAAAATCATATCTCCGGAGAAAATCATCTTTGACGGTGAGGTGGAGAACGTTACAGTACCTGGTGCTTTAGGCAGTTTCGAGATACTGGACAATCATGCACCCATCATCTCATCGCTTACGGATGGTAAGGTGGAGTATACTGCAAAGGACGGCTCGCACACTGTAGACGTTGAGGGTGGCTTCGTAGAGGTGAAAAAGAACGAGGTCAGCCTGTGTGTTGAAATAGGGTGAGTCTTGAAAAGTTAAGGCGAAGAATGATATGAATGTCAGAACCATTCGAAAGATTGGCCTATGGATAATAGTAGGCGTGACGCTGGTGGCATTGCTTGTATTGAATGTCATTGGGGAGACAGAATGTCTTGACATCGTTGTCATTGTAGCCTTGATAGCTCTTGCAGTGTGGTTCTTGGCTATAAGTTTATGCTCTCGGTTCAGACGGTAGCTGTTTGTGCAGTGGTGTTTGCATTGTTGGGTGTAGGCTGGCTGAAAGGGTATGACTTTGTAAAGGCTCGAGCTCCAGAGACGCTTGCCAAGTTCTATTTGGCATATGCTGTCTTTAGGATGCTAACGGTTCTTATTCTTGCGGCTGTATACATCTTCTTTATGTCAGAGAGCATGGCCGAGTCTAAGTTTTTTGTGGCAATATTGCTTGTCATGTATGCCTTTATGATGGCTTTGACGCTGAAAATGAAACATTAAAAAGGTCTTGGTTAAATGAGACATTTAAGACAAATATTATGCTTGATGATGACTCTGCTTCTTGCCTTGCCGGCTTTGGCTGACGAAGGTGGCAAGCTGAATACATCAGAGATTGTGGTGGAACACATCAAGGACTCTTATGAATGGCATGTGGCTGACATTGGAGATAAACATTTGGTCATAAACTTGCCTGTCATAGTAAGGAGTTCCACGGGTTGGCATGTGTTCAGCACTGCCGAGTTTGCGGAGATTGCCGATGTAAATGGCTATCGTAGCGGCCCGTTCAATTTGGCCATTGCTACCAAGGGGAATCATGCAGGCAAGATAGTTGAGTTGCAAAATGGTGCAGAGGTGTTGCCGTTTGACATTTCGATAACAAAGACCGTAGCGGTACTTTTCATCGATTCATTCATCTTGCTGCTTATCATCTTGATTCCTGCTCGCTGGTATCGTCATCGCAAGGTGACCGATGTTGCACCGGGTGGTTTTACAGGGCTTGTCGAGATGCTTGTGGCGTGGTTGGATACGGATGTTATCAAAGCGGGGATAGGTGAGGGCTATGAGAAATATTCTCCTTACCTGCTCACGTGTTTCTTCTTCATCCTTACGTGTAACATGATGGGCATAATGCCATTCCCACCAGGTGGCGGCAACCTTACAGGCAATATAGCTTGCACGTTATTCTTGGCATCATGTACGTTCGTTATAACGCAAGTCAGTGGTACTAAGCACTATTGGAAGGACATCTTTTGGCCGAATGTACCAATGGCTTTGAAATGCCCCGTACCTTTGATTCCTTTCATCGAGTTTATTGGCATCTTTACAAAGCCGTTTGCATTGATGATTCGACTTTTTGCCAACATGATGGCAGGTCACGCTATAGCGTTGTCGCTTACATGTATTATCTTTGTGGTGGCAACAATGGGTATAGGTGTCGCTATCGGTATGTCCACGTTGAGCGTGTTGATGAGCATCTTCATGATGTGTCTTGAATTCCTTGTTTGTTTTATTCAGGCAATGGTGTTTACTATGCTCAGCTCCATCTTCATTGGATTGGCAAGGGTTAGAGAATGAGGTAAGGCTAAGTTAAATGAGGCTAACGAAAAAACAAAGCAGAATAAAATAAATAATAACTATAAAAACATTACAACTATGATTTCAGCATTATTATTGCAAGCCGCATCAGCAGGCATCGCTAAGTTAGGCGCAGGTTTGGGCGCAGGTATCGCAGCCATTGGCGCAGGTATTGGTATTGGTCGCATTGGTGGTCAGGCAATGGATGCCATGGCTCGCCAGCCGGAGGTGATGAACAAGATCTTCACCAACATGATTGTCGCTGCCGCACTTATTGAGGGTGTTGCTCTCTTTGCAGTAGTCGTGGCATTCCTTTGCGTCTAAATTCATAGTCATTACTGCGTATGGATTTATTAATGCCAAGCATGGGCTTGCTTTTCTGGATGACTCTTGTTTTCCTGATAGTGCTTGCCATATTGTGGAAATGGGGTTTCCCGGCCATCACCAAGATGGTACGCGACCGTCAGGCCTACATAAATGACAGTCTTCAGAAAGCACACGAGGCCAACGAGAAGCTTGCCAATATACAGAAAGAAGGAGAATCCATTCTGCAGGAAGCTCGCGAGAAACAGGCTGCCGTCTTGAAAGAGGCGACGGCCACCCGTGACGCAATCGTGGCGAAAGCCGCTGACCAGGCAAAAGAGAAGGGAGCGCAATTGCTCAGCGATGCCAAGGCTGAGATTGAGCAGGAAAAGCAACTGGCCATACGCGAGATACGCGCGCAGGTTGCAGAGCTTTCTGTAAAGATTGCCGAAAAGATTGTCAGAGAGAAACTTTCGTCTGACGACAAGCAGATGGAACTGATAGACAAACTGCTGGATGAAGTAACTGTTACCGACAAGGCAGACAAATAATTGATGAGCTTATGGATTCAGGTATTATATCGGTGAGGTATGCGCGCGCCCTGCTCAAGAGTGCCACAGACTTCAAACAAGAAGATGAGGTCTACAAGGAGATGCAGATACTCGCAAAGAGCTATCTCCATATACCACAGCTTCGGTTCTCGATAGACAATCCTATGCTCGGTAAGGGCAAAAAACTGGCATTGTTGCAGACGGCGTGTGGCGGAGAGATGACAAAGCTAACCGGCACATTCCTCCAGTTGGTATTAAAGGAAAACCGTGAGAGCATTCTGCAATTCATGTCGACGGCGTACATCACATTATACCGCCGGCAGAAGAATATCATTCGCGGACAGCTCACCACTGCCGTCAAGGTCTCGCCTGAAACAGAGGCGAAGATGAAGCGGATGGTGGAGGGTAAAACCCAAGGCACGGTGGAATTCAATACAGAGGTGGATCCGTCAATCATTGGCGGCTTTATCTTGGAATATGACACTTACCGCATGGATGCCAGCGTAAAGACGAAGCTCAGCAAGGTACTGCATCAGTTATCGGATTGAAAAGAATAAATGTTTGTGGGATAGACAATGGTTATGGAAACATAAACTTCAAGTCTCAAACCTCAAATCTCAAAGTAAAGTAAAAATGAGTGACAAAATAAAACCAAGCGAGGTGTCGGAGGTGCTACTCAGACAACTTGAAGGCATCAATGCTGAGGAGCAGTTCGACGAGGTGGGCACCGTGTTGACAGTGGGCGACGGTGTGGCTCACGTTTATGGTCTCCGCAACGCTGAGGCCAGTGAGTTGCTTGAGTTTGAGAATGGTACTATGGCCATCGTGATGAACCTTGAGGAAGACAATGTGGGATGTGTGCTTCTTGGAGCATCATCCGGCATCAAGGAAGGCATGAAAGTAAAGCGCACACATCGTATCGCTTCCATTATGGTGAATGACAATTTCCTTGGCAGAGTGGTCAACACTCTGGGTGAGCCAATTGATGGCAAGGGCGACATTGACCTTACTGGCGCATACGAGATGCCTCTCGACCGCAAGGCACCGGGTGTTATTTACCGTCAGCCGGTGAAGACACCGTTGCAGACTGGTCTCAAGGCCATCGACTCGATGATTCCTATTGGCCGTGGTCAGCGTGAACTTATCATTGGCGACCGCCAGACTGGCAAGACAGCTATTGCCATAGATACCATAATCAACCAAAAAGGCAACTTCGAGGCTGGCAGGCCAGTGTATTGCATCTATGTGGCAATAGGTCAGAAGGCAAGCACAGTGGCTGCTCTTGTTCAAACGTTGAAGGAGCATGGAGCCTTGCCTTACACGATTGTTGTTAGCGCAACGGCTGCCGATCCTGCTGCCATGCAGTATTATGCACCGTTTGCCGGTGCTGCCATAGGTGAGTATTTTCGCGACCGTGGTTTCGATGCTTTGGTTGTCTACGATGACTTGTCAAAGCAGGCAGTGGCCTACCGTGAGGTGTCGTTGATACTTCGTCGTCCCTCTGGCCGTGAGGCATACCCAGGCGATGTATTCTATCTACATTCCCGTTTGTTGGAGCGTGCTGCACGCATCAACGACCAACAGGAGATAGCCGACCAGATGAATGACCTGCCAGAGAGCATGAAAGGGCATGTCAAGGGTGGCGGTTCGCTTACAGCATTGCCTATCATTGAGACGCAGGCTGGAGATGTGTCGGCTTATATACCTACGAACGTGATTTCAATCACCGACGGTCAGATATATCTTGAATCCGACCTCTTTAACCAAGGCTTCCGCCCTGCCATCAATGTGGGCATATCGGTCAGTCGTGTGGGTGGTTCGGCTCAGATAAAGAGCATGAAGAAAGTGGCAGGTACATTGAAGATTGACATGGCTCAGTATCGTGAGCTTGAGTCTTTCTCAAAGTTCTCAAGTGACATGGATCCTGTGACCGCCATGACCATTGACCGTGGCCGTAAAAACAACCAATTGCTCATACAGCCACAATACAGCCCAATGCCAGTGGGTGAGCAAATCGCAATACTTTATTGCGGTGTACATGGATTAATGCATGACGTTCCTGTGGACGAAGTTCGTGATTGCCAAGACCAGTTCCTTGAGCAAATGCGTTCACAGCATCAAGATGTCCTTGATACGCTTGCTTCTGGCAAAATCGACGATAGCTGCACCAAGACCGTAGAGGATGTAATGGCGAACATTGCTGGTCAATATAAGAAATAATTATGCCTTCATTAAAAGAGATAAAGACCCGTATAGCATCTGTGCAGAGTACTCGCAAGATAACGAGTGCTATGAAGATGGTGGCATCGTCAAAACTGCATCATGCGCAGATAGCCATTCAGAACATGCTTCCTTATGAGAATTTGCTGGAGCATATTCTGAAGTCGTTTCTCGTCTCTGCTCACGAGGCAGAGAACGAGTTTAGCCGTGAGCGCAAAGAGACGAAGGCAGTGGCTCTTGTTGTTTACTCCTCCAACAGTTCATTGTGCGGAGGATACAACAACAACGTCATCCGCATGATGCAGCACGCCATTGATGGGTATAAGGCTCAAGGCATCAGCAATATAACCATATACCCGGTTGGTCGCAAGGTAGCGGAGAAAGTGAAGAAGATGGGCTATGAGCCAGCAGGCGACTTCATTGAGCTTGCCGACAAGCCCAACGCCTCTGAGTGTAAGGACATTGCCGAGGAACTCATGAAGAAATTCATGAACCACGAAATAGACAAGGTTGAGCTCATCTATCATCACTTCAAGAGTGCTGGCTCGCAGGTTCTTACAAAGCGTACCTTTCTCCCCATTGACATTTCAACAGAGAGCATAGGTGCATATAACGATCGTGACTTGTCTTCAAACATGGCCACGGCTAAGGCTCAGGAATATCTGCGGCGCAAGAGTGACAAGAATAAGCGTGAGCAATCTGAGGCTAAGCCGCTGAACGACGACTTTATAGTGGAGCCTGACCTGGAATCGGTGCTCACGGCACTCATCCCAAAGCTCCTCAATTTGATGGTATACACGGCTTTGCTCGACAGTAATGCTTCAGAGCATGCCGCCAGAATGGTGGCTATGCAGGCGGCTACTGACAATGCTGACGAGCTCCTCAAAGATCTCAACCTTGAGTTCAACAAGAGCCGTCAGGCAGCCATCACAAACGAACTGCTTGATATTGTTGGTGGCAGTACGAATAATTAGTCGTGGTAGTTTGGGACTATTAGCCGACATGGCAGAATTTACTTAAAAGAACTGACAGTCCTTGCGGGCGCTCGCAATCCATCATCCGTAAAACTTTTGATTACGGCAGGCGAATGCGGGCGAGCACAGGGATTGTGTTTTCAATAAATGGCAATCGGATGAAAAAGACTTTACTTTTCCTGTTTTCACTTTTTGCACTGGTTATTGCGGCATCGGCGCAAAAGAAGGATATTGCTCAGGCTCGCGATTGGGTTAAGCAAGGTAGAGACCTTGACAAGGCTGAGCAAACTATGTCGAAAGTGCTCAAAGACTCGGCTAATCGCGAGAAGGAAAAGCTTTGGGAGATACTTTTCAATGCATTGCGCGGTCAGTATGAGCAGGGAAATGAGAAGCTTTATCTCAAGCAGAAGTATGATACGGCATCTATATTCAACATTGCCTCGAGGATGTTCACCGCTATGGAAAGCTACGATTCCATCGATGCCATGCCAGACAAGAGCGGCAGGGTAAAGCTGAAAATGCGCAAGCAAAACTCATCTATGCTTAACACCTTGCGTCCTAATCTATACAATGGTGGTGTCTTCTTCATAAGAAAAAAAGACTACAAGACGGCTTACAAGTTCTTCGACCAGTACATTGATGCAGCCAATCAGCCGCTGTTCAAGGCCTACAAATACATGGAGAAGGACGAGCGTATGCCGGAGGCCGCTTATTGGGCCGTTTATTGCGGCTACAAGCTTAACGACCCCAACAAGGTGCTTCACCACACTTATCTAGCGATGAAGGACACTGCCCACAACGAGCCAATGTTGCAATACCTCGCCGCCACATACCAGATGGAGAAAGACACGGTGAGGTTCGTCTCCACACTACTTGAAGGCTTCGGCCGCTATCCGTTGTCACCGTTTTTTTTCCCACATCTCATTGACCATTACTCGTTGCATGGCGACTGGGAGAAGGCTCTTGAGCTAACTGACAAAGCTCTTAAGGCCGACAGCGTAAATAAGGTGTTCCTGCTCACGAGAAGCTCCATTCTTCTTAATACGGCCAACTACGATGGTTGCTTTACAATATGCGAGTCCCTCATAAAGAGGGAGGTTGCCGACAGTCTCGTTGTTCCTGACGTGTTTCTCAATGCAGGGCTTGCAAAGTTCAACCAAGGTGTGATGCTTGACAAGGAAATACAGGCATCAAAGCGTGACCGTGACAAGACTTTGTTGCTTTATAAGGATGCGTTGCCCTACCTTGAGCAATACCGCAAGCTATGCCCCGAGGCTACGGACAAGTGGGCGTTGCCACTCTACACCATTTACCTCAACTTAAACATGGGCAAGAAGTTTGATGAAGTTGACAAGATAATGAAAGCAAAACAAAAAAAATGATAATAGAAGATACGATAAAGCGTCTGGGTATAAAGCTGAATGATATGCAATGTGCCTCGGCAGACGCACTTTTGCATACACACGACAATATCGTCATACTCAGCCCTACGGGCTCGGGTAAGACGCTTGCCTACTTGCTGCCGTTGGCTCAGCTTCTCGATTCGTCGTCAGACGAGTTGCAGGCTGTGGTCATAGTACCTGGGCGTGAGCTTGCCCAGCAGTCGGCCGAGGTACTCGCACGCATGAAGACAGGATTGCGAGGCTATGCTTGCTATGGTGGCCGCCCGACGATGGACGAGCACCGTGAGTTGCGCAAGCTGAAGCCGCAGGTGGTCTTTGCCACGCCTGGGCGTATGAACGACCATACTGACAAAGGTAATATATCTACTAAAAGCGTACATTTTATCGTTATTGACGAGTTTGACAAGTGCCTTGAGATGGGCTTCCGCAACGAGATGACGAAAGTGCTTGCCGCCATTCCTTCGTCGGCGCGACGCATATTTCTCTCGGCCACCGACTTTGACGAAGCCGACATCGTTGGCTTCAGCCGAATAGACTTCCGTCCGAAAGATACCGAGGAGAGTAAGGTCACTGTCTATAAGGTCAATAGTCCCGAAAAGGACAAGTTGCCCACGCTTTCAGCCTTGTTGCGGAGTTTGGGGCAGAGCTCAACCATAGTCTTTCTCAACTATAGAGAAAGCGTCGAGCGTACCGCCGTATATCTGCAAGGCGAAGGTTTCACGGTCTCGGCATATCATGGCGGTCTTGACCAAAGGGGGCGTGAAGAGGCTGTCTATCGCTTTGCCAATGGCAGTGCGACTGTACTCGTGAGCACCGACCTCGGCAGTCGTGGGCTCGACATGCCCATTGTGGAGAATATCGTCCACTACCATAAGCCCGAGACTCAGGAAGCTTACGTTCATCGTGTGGGACGTTCCACGAGGTGGGAGCACTTTGGCCGCGCTTTCTTTATCCTCTGTGAGGGTGAGAGTGTGCCGCAGTATGTTGAAGGAGATATTGAAGACTATGGGATGCCAGACAGTTTGCCCATGCCACCGCAGCCTGCCATGACGACAATATATATCGGAAAGGGGAAGAAAAACAAGATTTCAAAAGGCGACATAGTTGGCTTTCTATGCAAGAAAGGTGGATTGAAAACTGATGAAATTGGTAAAATTGACGTTTATGACTACTATTCGCTCGTTGCCGTGAGTAAACTATGTTCATCGGTTATGCTGAAGAAAGTGAAGGGTGAGAAGGTAAAGGGACAAAAGACAATAGTGGAGGAGCATAGGCTGGAAAGTTGACAAAATGCTGGGCTTCTGTAAATTAAGTGGAAAAAATATGTACTGGCGATTAAACCTTGCCGCGACTTCTGCGTCATATGGGTAAAAGTATTTTATGCTTAAGGAAGAAAAATACATAGAAAAGCGTTTTGGTAAGTCGGGTGGATTCAAGATTCCTGATGGCTATTTTGACACCCTCGGTTCACGCGTAATGACTAAGATGCAAGAAGGGCAACGTGAAAATGTTGCTTGCATTGATGATTGTGGAGTCACAAGGCAAGGATTCTTCGCATGCCACCGTAGTGCAATCATAAGTGTGGCGGCTAGTGTCTGCGTGGCCATGCTTCCTCTTGGAGCATACCTCTACCACTCGGGAAGCATGCCTGCCTATAAAGTCTCAGCTCAGGCACAAGCAGTTGAGCTACAAACTCATGCCACGTCCAATATAGATGCGTTCATGGAATACTCTATGATGGATACCAACGATATGTACTCCTATATAGCCGATGCGAGATAATTCGATTTCAAATCTTCAAACATTCATATACAATGACAGCCATGACAAGACATTTTGACAATAGTGTATTCCTAAGGAGAGTTCTCATGCTGTTGGTCATGTCAATGGGTATCCTACATGTTTTTGCGCAAGGTTCCAACAAGTTTGACCCCAAGCGCTTTGATGCCGACATGCAGCAGTTTATTACCGTCGAGGCAGGACTGACACCTATGGAAGCCTCTCGCTTTTTCCCACTTTTCAAGGAAATGCAGGACAAGCAGCGTGTATTGTTCGATAAAATGCAAAATTATAGACGTATAGACACTAGCGATGACAAGGCGAGCCTTGATGCCATAAAGAAAATGGATCAGATAGATATCGAAATCAAGGAGTTGCAAAGGCAGTATCACTTGAAGTTCTGCAAGGTTTTACCACCAGGTAAAGTATTCAAGACTTTGAGAGCGGATGAGAAGTTCCATCGCATTGTCTTTCGTCGTATGGCTAAGGAGCGGCCGCGTAAATAAGCTTATATTTTCTTTTTGCATGCGAGTATAGAATTGTGAGCACGAAGGGGAGTTTTGAGCAACTTCGGAATGATGATTGGAATGTTAAGCTGTTTTCTCGTTTTTAGTGCCTTTGCATGCAAAAGTAGTATTTGAGAAGATGACTTCCCGTTCTGTGCGTTGATAGTGCAACCGCCTTGTCAATGCGGCGTATTCGCTTCATGATTGCGTTGTGGAGGCAAGGTGAGTGAAGCTTCCTATGGCTCAGTAGGAAAAAGGTGGGGATAATTTTGTTAATTGATAAAAATTTCTTTCCTTTTCGTTATGGAAGAAAATTATCTGTATCAGTTAGCTGAATTAGTACTCCGCGGTGAGTTGCTCCGTTATTTCCTCATTGTAAAGATAGAACATGATTCAACCTTGTTTCGTATCCACTTAGATGAGAAGATGGAAAAACAATTTTCGGATGATGTTCATTTTGCATCCAAAGGTTTCATTGATGCCGTAGAAGTTACCGACAAGGTAGAAGAAGTGACCTTGGATTTATCAGACAGTATGCGCAAAATCGTGCGGCATTGCTTCCCCCAAGCCAAGAGGGTTATTGATAGATTTCATATACAGAAACTTGCCTGTGATGCCGTACGGCAAATGAGAATAGATTATCGCCGGGATGCCATACAAGAGGCTAACGATGAGATGGAAGGGGCAAAACTCTCCGGGAAGAAGTATATTCCTACTGTTCTTCCAAATGGAGATACAAAGAAAGAGTGGGTCAGCGGATTTTCCGGGTTGGCGGAGACGGAGTCAAGAGTATATTTTGCCAACCTAAACATAAAGAATTTGATGTCTCCTACTCCTCGGAACTGGGCTCTAAAAGCTTTGATTTTTGCATTGAAGGATTCCGCTGACGCATTGGTGAGTCTCCGTTGGAAGTAGTTTATTATTGTGGAGTTGTGGTTCTCGAAAGTCTCCCGTACTTTGTTGAATTCATTATT
>CAZEEP010000007.1:60168-143057 GCA_964511295.1 uncultured Prevotella sp. | reverse complement strand
GCACCTTCACACATTCACGGAGGATAGATACATTATTAATTATTATATATTAATAAGGTTCTCGAATGAAAAAATCCCAAGTCTCATAGACCTTAATGAGATTTGAGACTTTGAGAGATTTAATGTCTTTTGCATGAGCCTGCCCTGCTGCCGCAATGTTTTGCCTCACAAGCGCAGCGGCGCTCCATTAATGTCATGGCAGGCAACCGAAACAGCCGCGCAGGGGTAGGATTAGTACGGGCATGGGGCTGTTTTAACGAAACCAATTGATTATAAACACCTTATAGGCCTGTTTATAATATTCAGTGTCCGGGATGGTCAAAATCCATTACACTTTCAAACTTTCTTACTACCTTTGCAACCGCAAACCACAAAAACAGTCGTTTCCAGCCTCCACACAGCAAACACAGCCAAGCCCGTGAGGGGCACGGCAGCCAAAAGCCACACAAATACAAATGCCGGCACTACTTCTCTCCCTTGAGCACAGGCAGAGAGATGTGGTACTTCACGGCGAGAATCCTTATCGCGACGATAAGGGCGAAGACCGAGCCCACGGTGAAAGCCACGTTCACGCCGAGGAAGGTCAGGAGCCAATAGAGCAACCCGCCGGCGATGCTCGCCATAGCATAGATTTCCTTGCGGAAGATGACAGGCACCTTGTTGAGCAGCACGTCGCGTATAACGCCACCAGCCGAACCTGTGATGCAACCCATAGCTATCGCCACCCAGAAGGGGAAGCCGCAAGCGAGCGTCTTCTGTATGCCGGTGATGGTGAACGAGGCGAGACCGAGGGTGTCGAAGAAAAACCACGCGTTGTCAAGCTTGCGCAGCGAGCGCGCGAAGACGATGACGAACGCCTGGGCGGCGAAGGTGCAGACGACGTACATCGGCGAGGTCATCCAGAAGGGAGTCTGGTCAAGCATCACGTCGCGCAGGGTTCCGCCGCCGATTGCCACGGCGAAGCCGCAGACGAAGCCACCGAACCAGTCATAGTGCTTTGCGGCGGCATGGCGTATGCCGGAGATGGCAAACGCCAGCGTGCCGAGAATCTCGATTATGGTCTGTATGTAGTACATTTCAAAAAGTCTGAAAAAAGTTCTTCCAAGGTTTATTTCAAAAAAAGTCTGTAATGTAAAAGCTCGCGAAGTTTTATTCCGAAAAGCCTGTAATCTCCGAGTTTTTTAAACAACATTCTGCGGTTCTCCTTTGACGAATGCCCTGACGTTCTCCACGCAGATGTCCATGAGGCGCGTACGCGCTTCCTTTGTAGCCCAGGCTATGTGGGGCGTGAGGAAGGCGTTGGGCTCGGCGAGAAGCGGATTGTCCTCACGTGGCGGTTCCTGCTCCATCACGTCTGCACCGTAGGCTGCAAGTCTGCCGCTGCACAAAGCCTCTGCCACGGCAACCTCGTCCACGAGTGCTCCACGGGCTGTGTTTATGAGTATCGCCCCTCGTCTCATCATCGACAGCCGTTCGGCATTGAACAGGTGGCGGTTGTCCTTGGTGAGCGGACAATGGAGGGTTATGATGTCCGACACGCCGAGCAACCCTTCGAGCGTAGCCTTCTGTATGCCATCGGGCAGGTCGTCGGCAGCCTTTGAGGTAACGGCGAACACATCCATGCCGAACATGCGTGCCAGTCGCGCCACGCGCATGCCTATGTTGCCGAGCCCTACCACGCCGAGCGTCTTGCCGCTTAGCTCTATGAGGGGCGTGTCCCAATAGCAGAAGTCGGAGCTAAGCGCCCACCTCTTTTCCCTGCTCTCTCGGGCATAGTGATCCACGTGCGAGGCTATGTTCAGGATGTGGGCGAAGGTCATCTGCACCACGCTGTCGGTGGAATAGGCAGGTATGTTGGTCACTGTGATGCCACGCCTGTGAGCCGCCTCCACGTCTATGTTGTTGTAGCCTGTGGCAAGCTCGCCGATGTATTTCAACTTTGGCAGGCGGCTCATCACCTCGTCAGTGATGGCGCACTTGTTGGTCAGAATGATGTCGGCATCCTTTGCCCTGTCCACAATCTCCTCCGCCTTAGTTCGCTCATACACGGTGAGCCGCCCCAGCTCCTTCAACGGCTCCCATGACATGTCGCCCGGGTTGGCGGCGTGGCCGTCGAGCTCAACAATGGTAAGCGGAGAAAGCCCCTCCAAGCCTCGATGGCCCTCCAAGCCTCCCCTAAGGGGAGGATGTTGATTACCAGAAGGAGCACACCCTGCAAGCCCATTATTCTCTGTCTTATTCTTTATCATCTTCTTTTCTGACTCAATCCCTGTCTTATTTTCTACCTTACCCATCTTATTTTCCGACTCAATCTCTGTCTTATTCATATTTTTTACTGTCCATAGTAATTCTCAATCTCTTATTGTCTTTTATCTTTTTTTGCCTCTCGCTCAGCCACCCACGTGTTGGCAAGCTTGCCCCTTTGCGTTTGGTCAGCTCTTTTTGTAATCAACATCCCCTCCTTTGGAGGGCCTTGGGGAGGCTTCCTGACTTGCAGAAGCCATTGCTTTCCATCTCTGCGTTTGCTTTTCTTCCTGCGGCGAGTGTTGCGGCTGCCAAAAGTGCTTGCCCAGCAAGTCGTCGGGCAAGTATTGCTGGCTAACGTAGTGGTTGGGGTAGTCGTGCGGATATTTATAGCCGTCGTGATAGCCGAGCTCTGCCATGAGCTTCGTCGGGGCATTGCGCAGGTGGAGAGGCACCGGCTGGTTGCCGCTGCGGTGCACCTCGTCTATGGCTGCGTTTATGCCGAGATAAGCCGAGTTGCTTTTGGGGCTCGTGGCGAGATAGACGACGGCTTCGGCAAGCGGTATGCGCCCCTCGGGCCAGCCAATCTTCATCACCGCGTCGAAGGCGGCGTTGGCAAGGAGCAGGGCGTTGGGGTTGGCAAGGCCTATGTCCTCGGCGGCGGATATGACGAGGCGGCGGGCTATGAACTGCGGGTCTTCGCCACCCTCTATCATGCGCGCCATCCAGTAGAGAGCGGCGTCGGGGTCGGATCCGCGTATGCTCTTGATGAACGCCGAGATAATGTCGTAGTGCATGTCGCCTTGCTTGTCGTAGGCGAGCGGATTCTGCTGCAGCTGCTCCTCCACCAGACTGTCGGTCACTACTACATGGTCTGAGCCGTCGGCTTCCACCACCAGCTCCAGTATGTTGAGCAGCTTGCGAGCGTCGCCGCCGCTGTATCTCATCATAGCCCCCGTCTCCCTCAGCTCTATGCGCTTCTTCGAGAGCTCGGTGTCGGTGGCTATGGCACGGTCGAGAATCTTTTGCAGTGCGCCCTTGTCCAAAGGCTTGAGCACGTAGACTTGGCAGCGCGAGAGCAGCGGGCGTATGACTTCGAACGAAGGGTTCTCAGTGGTGGCTCCTATGAGGGTGACCGTGCCGCGCTCCACGGCTCCGAGCAGCGAGTCTTGCTGCGACTTCGAAAAGCGGTGTATCTCATCAATGAACAGTATGGGCGAAGCCGAGTTGAAGAATCGCCCCTGACGGGCTTTCTCTATCACCTCGCGCACGTCCTTCACGCCGCTCGTGACCGCCGAGAGGGTGTAGAACGGCACCTTTAGCTGCGATGCTACTATCTCGGCAAGGGTGGTCTTGCCCACGCCCGGCGGCCCCCAGAGTATGAACGACGACACCCTGCCCTGCTCTATCATCTTGCGCACCACGCCTCCGCCGCCCACGAGGTGCTCTTGCCCAACATAGTCGTCAAGCTTGCGCGGGCGCATGCGCTCTGCAAGAGGCGGCAGCCCTGCCCCCCTCCAAGTGCCTCTGGAAGGAGAATTGTTGACTATATTATCGTGATTGACCAAATCCATAGTTGTCCTATTCTTAGCGTTTATACTTTTTTGATGCTTACAAATTCTTTATCTCCTCGTGCCGCCACGCCTTCAATGCTTTAGTGGCTGTGGCTTCTGCCATGCTTTTTATTCAGGCCTTACCACTCTTATCCCCCTTGCCGACTTCTGCCGTTTGAGATATGTGCGGAGCAGGTTGCTGTCTTCCACCACCTTGTGGTAGAGCGACGAGGCGTTGAGCATGTGGAGACCGTCGGCATGCCACACGGCAATGCCAACGTGGCTTATCTCCAGCCCCTGCTTGGTGGTGACTATGGCTATAATGTCGCCGTCGTGAACCGTCCGCCGCAGCAGCCCGCTGTTGTCTATCGCCGCCGTCGGTATATAGCGCGGGCGCAGCCCCGTGATTGACTTTTCCATGCCCCTTATCTCGCTTACCCATTGCGGCTTGCCCGTGAGCATGGGGTATTGGCCGAGGTGATTGGTCATGTAGTCGGCATTCACTGTCTGCACAGCCTTGAAAGGCGGGTTGGGATCCTGTATGTCCTTCACCAGCCCTTGCTTCACGCCCTGCTGAATCCAGTAGGTGAAATAATGCTTGCGCGTGGGGTAAGACACCACGCCGCCTGCATAGCGTATGAGGCGCAACTGCGTGAGGTAGTTGCCAAACGTAGGCTTGCCCAGAGCCATGCAGCGGCTCAGCGCCAGCACCGTCTCCACGTAGGTGGTGCAGTCGAGCTGCCGCAGGTTCACCACAAGCCTCTCCTCTTTGTTCACCTCCAACGTCTTTGCCACGTATGGCAAGCCCTTCAGTTGCCTGCCAAAGAAGATCATGTAGCATCCTATTGCCTTCTGCTTCAGCGGCTTCGCCTTTTGAAATAGAGCCATCACGCGGGCGGAGTCGGAAGGAGAAGCTGATTCCCGCTCAAGGCGAGAGCCTCCCCCAGCCCCTCCAAAGGAGGGGCTGGAGATTACAGAAAGAGCTATAATCAAACAACTCTTCAGCAGATAATTATGTATAGCATCCTTGCTCATTCTTCAATAATCTATTTTTATAAACTTATTCGCACAGTTCTTCAACTATTTATATTATAGCATTCTTGCTCAGTTCTTTTCAGAGGCCCTTTTTGTAATTCACATCCCCTCCTTTGGAGGGGCTTGGGGAGGCTTTCGACTTTTTCGCTTTACCTCTCCCCAAAGTTAAATCCCACGTAAATGTTCAAGTTGCCGAAGGTGGTATTTGAGCGGAAACGCTGTCGGCGGTAGTTGTAAGTGTGGAAAATAGAGCTTGCTCCTGCATACCACCGCATGTTATTCCACACCAGCCCCACGCGCCCAACGCCGTCGATGTTGAAGTTGTGGAAGCTGAAATCGCGAAAAAACTTCTCAGGGCGGCTTGCCACATCGCTGTGCGACTGCTTGTAGCCCAACGCCAACTGCAATGAGACATCAAAGAGCCAATGCTTGGCGAACACCCAGTTGTAGGCGTAGCCCCCGCTCAGCGAGAAGTCGGTGTAGTGGGTGTTTGCGCGGTGTATGGCGGTGTCGAGGTTGGCAACCGCCGTGCCATCCCCTATTTTCTCGTCAAGCAGCCGATAGAGTTCCTGCCAGTCTACATTCAACGAATGGCGCGAATAACTCACTCCTGCAAGCGCGCTGCCGCACGATACCTTCTGTATGGTGCTCTGGCTGTATGCCGCAGGATAAGAGAACTTCTTGTGGTTGAAGATATAGTAGAAGTTGAAGCCGCTCTCGCTCGAGCTGAAACCGTCGAATTCGATATTGCGCATCGGGCTGGCATCATAGCCAGGGGAAAGCTTCACTCGCCCAATGCGATAGTTGCTGCCCGACTTTCTCAAAAACAAGTCAATGCCCACTTGGTTGGCGTAGAGACTGAGGTTGAGAGCTTGGCGCGCGCCTCCGCCTGTGGCTCTCAGGTCGAGCGTATAACCAAGGAAAATCCACCGCCAGCCAACATACGGCCCCAGCTTGTAAGACGGCCGCGGCGAAAACCTTACGCCGTTGCCGTTGTCGAAGCGCATGGTGTAGCCCTCGAAGCTCGTTGTATTCTGCAGCATCACCGTGAAGTTGTAAGCCTGCGGCTCTATGTAGTTGGTGTCGATCTTCGAGAAGCCTCGAACCACCCTCCTTATCCAGCTGAGCTTCCTCGGAGCCGTTGCATGAGTATCAGCCACAATAGAGTCGGCGTGTGAATCGGCAATGCCGTCCTGCCCTATGACAACGCCATTCTCCTGCGCCATCACCGGGATAGCACAAATGAGCAACATCATTATGGACAACACACACTTCACATTATTTTCTCAAGCCTCATCTTAGAGTGAAAGAGCCTACTGCCTTACCTACTTTTTCAGAACTTCCCCAATATCCTGTCCATCACCCAGTTGACAGGCGTTGCACTCACCGACGTAGACGTACACACACCAACCCCTTGCAGATGGCGGATGACCGAAGTTATGATGGGCAACTGCACGTAGGGAGGATTGGGTACTATGATGCTCTGCGAACCAAGCCCGTTGACGAGGTGTATAGGCTCATAGTTGTATATGCTGAAAGAGAGCGTCCCCCTGTCGCCGATGACCATTATGCGATCAATCTTCGAGCTCTCATGCCCCACGAAGCACCACGATGCCGAGCCGGAGATGCCACTGTCGAAGATGAACGCCGCCGAGATGGTGTCCTCCGCCTTGTATAGATGCTCACGGTTGGTTGGATAGCCGTGGGCGCGCACTATGACCCCAAACAGGTTTTGTATCATGTCAAGCTGGTGGGGGGCAAGGTCATAGAAATAGCCGCCGCCTGATATGTCGGGCTGCAACCTCCACGGCTGGCGCGAAGAAGCTTCATAGTCGAGGTCGCGGGGCGGAACCGCAAACTGTATCTGCACCGTGAGCGCCTTGCCTATGTCGCCTTTGTCTATGATTTCCTTCACTCGCTTGAAATAAGGCAGGTAGCGGCGGTAGTAAGCCACAAAGCAGGGCACGCCCGTCTGCTCCGATATACGGTTCACGCGTATGCAGTCCTCATAGCTTGCTGCAAGCGGCTTCTCCACATAGCAGGGCTTGCCGCTGCGCATGCACATTATCGCGTAGGTGGCGTGTGAAGAAGGCGGCGTGGCAATGTAAATGGCATTGATGTCAGGGTCGTCGATGAGCTGCTGGGCATCGCTATACCACTTCTTTATGCCGTGGCGTCCGGCATACGACTTAGCCTTTTCACCATTGCGGCTCATGACGGCTTCCACGTGAGAGCCGCTGACCTCATTGAAGGCAGGGCCCGATTTCTTCTCCGTGACCTCGCCACAACCGATAAATCCCCAACTGATTTCCTTCATCTTTTAATAGTTCCTGCTAAATAATTATGCAAAGATAGTGAAAAAAGACGAACTGATGTTAGTTTTGTTATTTTTTTGCACTATCTTTGCAGTATGAAACGCATAATCATATTGGTAATGGCTCTGATGGCTGTTTTGCACGGCTTCGCGCAAAGCAACCGCGCGGAGTGTGAGGACACCTGCACCCATATACATGGCATTGACCTCAGCCACTACCAGGGTACCGTATTCTGGGAGACGATAGGCGAGACAAAGATGGCTTACGTCTATCTGAAAGCAACCGAGGGAGGCACCAATATTGACGACCGCTATAAGCAAAACATTGACTTGGCTCACCAATACGGGCTGAAAGTGGGCTCATACCACTTCTACCGCCCAAAGATAGAGCAGGAAGTGCAGTTGGCAAACTTCATGGCGCAATGCCGCCCAGGCGACCAAGACCTCATACCGATGATTGACGTTGAGACACGAAGCGGGCTTCCGAGAGAAGCTTTCCGCGACTCGTTGGCTAAATTCCTCAACCTCGTGGAGAAAGCCTACAAGCAAAAGCCTTTGGTCTACACAGGCACCAACTTCTACAACGCCAACCTACAAGGGCTGCTCGACGACTATAAGCTCATGATAGCGCAATACACCGAGCGTGAGCCTGAACTCGACGACGGCAAGGAGCTCATCATGTGGCAATACACTGGCAAGGGCAGGCTCAACGGCATCAACGGCTACGTGGACAAAAGCCGATTCATGGGGCATCACAAGCTGCGTGAAATACGCTTCCGACACCGATGATTCTTACATTCTCAACTCACCACTCTTAATCCTTCACTAATAAAAATTCTTCACTAATATAATAATACTATGGCTATGATTAAATGTCCGGAATGCGGACGACAAATAAGCGACAAAGCTCCTTTCTGCCCCAATTGCGGCGTAGCTATTGCCGGCAAAATAATAAGATGCCCACAGTGTGGCGAAATATATTTCAAGGAACAGGAGATGTGCCCCAACTGCCACCACCTGACCAGTCTCTCCAAGCAAGGGCAAACGAGGCTTTCCAGACAAGTGGGCAGCTCTCAAGACGGACGACAGGCCACGCCACCAACTCCCCCTACTCCACCCACGGCATCAACCACAACCACACAGCCAACGCCAAAGAAGAAAGGCCACACGGCTCTCATCGTGGCAATAGCGCTCGCTATAGTTGTGTGCGGCGCATGCTTCTATTTCTATAACAGCGCAAAGTCAACAAAAGAGCAGGATGCCTACGAGTTCGCCATGAAAAGCAACGATCCGCTGGTATTGCAGACTTACCTTGACAACTATAAAGATGCCCCAGAAGCTCACCTCGACTCCATAGCAACGCACTTGGAGAAACTCCGGCAGATGGATGCCGACTGGAGCAATGCCGTGGTGAGCAACTCCAAGCAAGCCCTCATAGATTATCTCGCCAAACACCCCGACTCTGAGCATAAGGCCGAGGCTCAACGCAAAATCGACTCGCTCGACTGGATAGAGGCTGTCAACGAGAATACCATCGACGCTCTGCAGGCTTACCTCAACGAGCATGCCAACGGCGACCACGTTGACGAGGCTAACGACGCTATCAAGCAACTGAAGGCTAAGACTGTACAGCCAGAAGAAAAGACCCTTGTATTGACGGTGCTTCGCCACTTTTTCCAAGCCATAAACTCGCGCAGCGAGGCAGGGCTCGAATCAACCGTAGCCCCTCTGCTAACAAGCTTCCTCGGCAAGCAAGACGCAACCAAGTCTGATGTGGTGACGTTCATGAACAAGATTTACAAAGACGACATCACCAACATGAACTGGCGTGTGGGCAACGACCTTAAGATTGACAAAAAAGAGATTGGCGACGAGGAATATGAATACACCGTGAGCTTCTCGGCTACGCAAGACATAGAGCGCACCGACCCCAACAAGGAGAAGCAGGCCAATTACAAAATCACGGCTAAGATAAACCCCGACGGGCTTATCACCTCCATGTCAATGACAAAAATATTGGAATAAGGCCTATAAAGCAAAAGGCCTGTAAAATCTATAAAAAAGCAATGAAAATAAAAACCGTTGGGCTGGCAAGCGACCACGCTGGCTTCGCCCTGAAACAGTTTGTCAAGCAGTATCTTGACGAAAAGCACATACCCTACAAAGACTATGGGTGCTACACTGACGAGCGATGCGACTATCCCGACTTCGGCCACGCCTTGGGCTACGGCATAGAGAAAGGTGACATTTATCCTGGCATCGGCATCTGTGGCTCAGGACAGGGTATCGCCATGACACTCAACAAGCACCAAAAAGTAAGGGCAGGACTGTGCTGGATGCCAGAGATAGCAAGGCTTACACGCCTCCACAACGATGCCAACGTCCTCGTAATGCCAGGCCGCTTCATCAACAACGACACCGCCCGCGAAATCATGGACACATTCTTCTCTACCGAATTCGAAGGCGAACGGCATATTGCCCGCATAAAGAAAATACCGCTGCAAGCAGAAGACTAACTACTGTAGTCCTATTTTTTTACGATTCGCTTTTAATTCACACTCTAAGAATATTCACCCACAAATTTCAATCTTGTCCACCCCTTTTCAAATATCCAATATCTCTTTCGGGCTGCTCACAAGTGTTGTGGCTTCATGTTCAAGTAAGAATTCTTTATCACGGAAGCCCCACAACACACTAATGCAGGGCATCCCACAATTGCGAGCTGTGTCTATGTCAACGTCGCTGTCGCCAATATAGACAGCCGTTGACAGGGACACGCCAAGCTGTCGTAACGCCTCGTTCACAGTGTCGGGTGCAGGCTTCTTGCGTATGTCCGGACGCTCGCCTATCGCCACTTTAATCTCCGAGCCAAAGAAGTGAGCCACAAGCTCTTGCGTAGCCTCATAAAACTTGTTGCTCACCACGGCAATATGCTTGCCATTGGCATTAAGCGCAGCTATCATCTCCTCAATACCCGGGTAAGGAGCAGTAGTGTCAAGACTATGGTGCAGATAATGTTTGCGGAAGATGGCATAAGCCTCTTCGAAACGTGGATTGCTCTCACCACCGGGGATAGCACGCATCATGAGCAGCCTCACGCCATTGCCCACAAAGCGGCGCACGTCGCCAACGCTATGCTCAGGCATGCCGCAAGCCCTAAGGGCGTAGTTGCAGCTTGCGGCAAGGTCGCCAAGAGTATTGAGCAAAGTGCCGTCCAAATCGAATATGTAACTTTCATATTTCATACTTGCAAAGTTACACATTTTTGAAAAAGAAAAAGCCAATCTTCTTTGCCATATCCACAAATAAGACTAACTTTGCACTTGTTTCTTAACACACATCAAAAAGATGAAAACACAATTGAGAAAGAAGTATCTCATACCTGCCGGAATCTGCGTAGCAATCCTTCTTGGCATGGCTTATTTCTACTTCTTCACTTCATTCACAGGCAAGGCTTACACTACATATATATATGTAGACCAGGATGACAACTACGACTCGCTCATGTTCAAGCTTGACACCGTGGCAAAGAAACATTGCCTTCATGCATTCTGCATTCTCACACGCCACAGCGACCTCACCACACACGTGCGTACTGGCCGCTATGCCATAAAGCCGACAATGGGTGCCTACAACGTCTTCCGCCATTTCAAGAACGGCATGCAAGAGACACTGAATGTGGTGGTACCAAGCGTGCGAACCATGCAAGACATGGCTGGAGCTTTGAGCAAGAAGCTCATGATTGACAGTGCTTCGCTAGAAAAGGCTCTGACCGATGAGGCTACATGCCAAAAATACGGATATGACACAACTACCATTGCCGCCCTTTTCATCCCCAATACTTACGACATATATTGGGACACTTCCGTCAAAGGTTTGCTCGACCGTATGCAAAGGGAGAACCGCAACTTTTGGGACTCCGAGCGCACGGCAAAGGCTTCCAAGCTGAACCTCACACCCGTACAGGTCACCACGCTTGCAAGCATCGTAGACGAAGAGACTGCCAACGACAAAGAGAAGCCTATGATTGTGGGCATGTATTATAACCGCCTCATGCTGCGCAACTCCGAATATCCCGACGGCATGCCGCTGCAAGCCGATCCTACCATTAAGTTCGCGTTGAAGGACTTCTCCCTCAAGCGCATCTACCACAATATGCTCTTTACCAAAAGCCCTTACAACACCTATACCAATCCAGGTCTTCCCCCAGGCCCTATTCGTGTACCGTCAATAGCCAGTATTGATGCTGTGCTCAACATGGTTCACCACAATTATATATATATGTGTGCGAAGCCTGACTTCAGTGGTACCCACGACTTTGCTGCCACTTACGAAAAGCACATGGAAAACGCCCGCCGATATGCCAAAGCACTAAACAAGCGTGGCATAAAATAACATAAGACGATACAAATTGCTACGTTTTACAGCAAAATTCTTTGCATATTAAAAGTATTATCGTAACTTTGCATTAAAATATAAACGACGAACGCATAAAAGGTTCGCAGACATAACATTTTATGGCACAAAACATATTCAAGGGGCTTGGCATCGCGCTCATCACCCCATTCACCCCAGATGGAGAAGTGGACTACAAGGCATTGACCCGCCTTGTAGAGTATCAAATAGAAAATAACGCCGACTTCCTTTGCATTTTGGCGACTACAGCCGAGGCTCCATGCCTGACGCGTGAGGAGAAAGACAAGATAACAAACGTCATAAAAGATGTCAACAAAGGTCGCGTGCCTCTCCTGAAATACTGCGGCGGCAACAACACACGTGCCGTCATTGAGGAGATGAACAATACCGACTGGAACGGCATCGACGGCATCCTTAGCATCTGCCCTTTCTATAACAAGCCATCGCAAGAAGGCCTCTACCAGCACTTCAAGGCAATAGCCGCTAAAAGCCCTTTGCCATTGGTTCTCTACAATGTACCAGGCCGCACAGGGGTAAACATGAAAGCCTCTACAACCGTGCGCCTTGCCAATGACTGCCCGAACATCGTTGCCATAAAGGAAGCAAGCGGCATTTTGGAGCAGATTGATGAGATTCTGAAAAACAAGCCAAATCACTTTGACGTAATCAGTGGTGACGATGCCCTGACGTTCTCCATGATAGCAAGTGGCGCGGTAGGTGTTATATCCGTCATCGGAAACGCTTTGTCAAAGGAGTTTTCCAGGATGATAAGATTGGAGTTTAACGGCGAATACGATGCCGCAAGAAACATTCACCATAAATTCACCGAACTGTACAAACTGCTTTTCGTAGACGGCAATCCTGCCGGCGTGAAAGCATTGCTCAACGACATGGGCTTCATTGAAAACGTGCTCCGCCTGCCACTCGTGCCAACGAATATAGAGACAAAGCAGAAGATGGCAGACATACTGAAAGACTTAAGAATATAATCAGAATGGTACACGGTAGTCACATCCCTCTTTCCACCGTGAGCAACCATATGCGCTTTTGCCCTTTATGACATGCCCCTTGTGGCATTTCGGACAAACATCGCCCACTTTCGGCGTTTCAGCCACCTTGGCAGAGGTGCTTTTTTTTGTGACGCGCTTCCTTACCCCATCAGAAGAAGGAGCCTTTGGTTTCGGCTTTGACCCACTGTCTGTATAGTCAATACCACGGCTCGTGTTGTCTCGCAACACATCCTGCACTATGCGCGTCACTTGATCTTTAAGCTCATTAATAAACTGCCCGGCATCATACTTGAGACACTCTATGTCGCGCAACTTCTTCTCCCACATGCCCGTCAGCTCTACGCTCGTGAGCAGCTTCTCGTGTATGGTATCAATGAGCTGTATGCCTGTCGGCGTAGCCAACAGGTTCTTGCGCTCCCTCCTAATGTAATGACGCTTGAAAAGAGTCTCTATGATTCCTGCACGCGATGAGGGCCGCCCTATGCCATTAGCCTTCATCGCCTCCCTCAACTCCTCGTTGTCAACGAGCTTGCCAGCCGTCTCCATAGCTCTGAGCAGTGTTGCCTCTGTATAATGTTTCGGCGGCGTGGTCATCTTTTCTGTCAAGGTAGGCTTGTGAGCCCCAGACTCTCCGACGGTGAAAGAAGGCAACAATCTGTCACCAGCCTGTTTCCCATCCGAAGAAACAAGAGTTACTGCGTCTGCAACCTCTCCATTGTCTGTTTTTTCCTCATCAGCATAAACCCTGTGCCATCCTGGGTCAAGGATTTCCTTGCCGGTTGCCTTAAACTCTATCGGCTTCCCGTCTACATCACCATTAGCATTGCCCTTTCCACATTCTCCAAGCACAGTAGTTGTAGAGAATTTGCAATCCGGATAGAAAGCAGCTATAAAGCGGCGTGCTACGAGGTCATAAACATTCTGCTCTACGTCGGTAAGCCCCACCGGCGTTTGCCCTGTAGGAATAATAGCATGGTGGTCTGTGACCTTCGACGTGTCGAACACTCTTTTAGACTTTGGAAGCTTCAAAGGCTGGGGATTGACAATTGCCTTTTTAGGTCTGCACAGGTCTGCCAAGTCCTTTATCATCTGTAAGTATGGCTTCTTGCCGCCAATGCGGTATTGACTTACGCCGTTCAGTATGCCAGGGCATTTAGGATATATATCATCAGAAAGATATTGAGTGTCCACACGCGGATACGTAGTGAGCTTTTTCTCATAAAGCCCCTGTATGAGCCTCAGAGTCATGTCTGCGGAATAGCCGTACTTGCGGTTGCAGTCCACTTGCAACGATGTCAGATCATAGAGCTGACGCGGAGCCTCCTTACCTTGCTTCTTCTGTACGTCGGTCACCACGAACGGTATGCCTTCTATAAGCTTGAAAGCTGCCTCACCTTCCTCCTTCGACGTAAACTTACCCTTGGTAGCGGTGAAAAGCGTGTCACGATAGATAGTAGACAGCACCCAGTAAGGCTCTGGCTTGAAATTGGCAATCTCTTTGTCACGGTTCACTATAAGCGCGAGCGTGGGAGTCTGAACACGCCCTATCGACAGCACCTGCCCACGTGCGCTGCGATACATGAGCGTATATAGGCGCGTGCAGTTCATGCCAAGCAGCCAGTCTCCAATAGCACGACTAAGGCCAGCTAGATACAAACTCTCATAATCATCTTGATTCTTAAGATGGGCAAAACCCTCCTTGATAGCTTCATCTGTCATTGACGAAATCCATAGCCGCTTGACGGGACATTTCACATTTGCCATCTGCATGACCCAACGCTGTATTAGCTCCCCCTCCTGTCCGGCATCACCACAGTTCACAATCTCGTCAGCTTGACTGTAGAGCTTAGCTATAATACCAAATTGCTTCTCAATGCCTTTCTCAGAAATGAGCTTTATGCCAAACCGCTTAGGTATCATTGGCAAAGCGGCAAGCGTCCAGAAACGCCAGTTCATCTCATAGTCGTTAGGCTCCTTCAGCTCACACAGGTGCCCAAATGTCCAAGTCACCTGATAGCCGTTGCCCTCCATGTATCCGTCCTTCGACGCATTTGCGCCGAGTATGCGGGCTATGTCGCGTGCCACACTGGGCTTTTCTGCTATACAAACAATCATTTATAAAACAAGACCATCATTTTCTTCATGCAAAGTTACTGAAAAAAGTGAACAGAATAGATTCCTTCAAAGAATATCTTTGAAAGTTTTGGAACATTTTTGAAAGTTTCAAAAGCACAAATATTAAGGCCTTCAACGAAGGCTCATATTAATCAAATTATTTTAAATCTATAATGGGCTAGGCTATAATTCATAAATTCGCAAAAAAATATGGCAATTCATGTTGATAAAGAATTACGTTTAAGAGCTTTTAAACATTATAATCTACTGTACTACTGTTTTTACATTCTATTAAGATTATAAAACTGGAATAGAATAATTTCAAATGCTTCCAATTGCAAAGATAATGCTTTTCTTCCATCCAAGTAAGAGTGACACATGGGAGGTTGTTAGGCATTTGGAGAGCAATCGATTAAAAATTGAGAAAAAAGGGAAGAAAAAAGGGAAGAAAAAAGATTGTGTGAGAGTTTTTCATTACCTTTGTGGTTAAAAGAAAACAGGACACAATGGAAATAAAGAACGCACAATACAGCATATCATCTCCAACGGTGATACAGTGCCCCAACGACACAAAACCTGAGTTGGCCTTCATTGGCAGGAGTAATGTGGGCAAGTCTAGCCTGATAAACATGCTCTGCAACCACAAGGGTCTTGCAAAGACATCGGCTACACCTGGCAAGACATTACTCATAAACCATTTCATCATCAACAAGGAATGGTATCTTGTCGATCTCCCCGGTTATGGCTATGCCAAGCGCTCGAAGACGGAGAGAAACAAACTTGAGCGCATGATTCAATCCTACATATTGATGCGCAAGCAGCTTGTGAACGTATTCGTACTCATAGACATACGCCACGAGCAACAGACAATAGACCGTGAGTTCGTAGACTGGCTCGGTGAGAGCAGCATCCCGTTCTCAATAATCTTCACCAAGGCTGATAAGCTGAGCATGCCAAAGGCAAAGGCAAACGCCGAGGCGTGGATGAACAAACTGCTTGACACATGGGAGACGCTGCCGCCTTATTTCATAACAAGCGCGGAGAAGAAAACTGGCAAAGAGGAGGTGCTGGACTATATTGGCAGCATTCTCAAGTCACTGAAGGAATAAACATGATACCGTATTTAGACATACAAAACCTTACGAAAAGCTTTGGTGCACAAGTGCTTTTCGAGAACATAAGCTTCTCTATAGCCCAGGGGCAGAAGGTGGGGCTAATAGCGAAGAACGGCACGGGCAAATCGACGCTGCTGGAGATAATAGACGGGCGTGAAGGCTACGACAGCGGAAGCATCATCTTCCACAACGACATCACGCTGAGCTATCTTGAGCAAACGCCTAAGTTTGATGCGCAGGAAACCGTTTTAGATGCCTGCTTCAACCACCACGGCGAGCCGGAACGTGTGCTGAAGGCAAAGCAGATATTGACGCAGCTACACATTGACGATCTCAACCAGCCTATGGGCGAGTTGAGCGGCGGCCAGCAGAAACGTGTGGCTCTTGCCAATGCGCTCATCACAGAACCCGACTTTCTCATACTTGACGAGCCTACCAACCATCTTGACCTCGACATGATAGTATGGCTCGAAGGCTATCTGTCACGCTCGACGCTGACGTTGCTTATGGTTACCCACGACCGCTATTTTCTCGACCACGTTTGCAACCTCATATTGGAGCTTGACGACCGCACGGTCTATACTTACCGCGGCAACTACAGTTATTATCTTGAGAAACGACAGGAACGCATAGACAACCGACGTGCCGAGATACAGCGTGCCAACAACCTCTACCGCACCGAGCTGGAGTGGATGCGCACTACGCCGCAGGCACGCAGCCACAAGGCGCGCTACCGCGAGGAAGCTTTCTATGAGTTGCAAGCCAAGGCTCACCAGCGTATAGAGGAAAGGCAGATGAGACTCAAGGCAAGCAACGTGTATATAGGCTCAAAGATATTCGAATGCCAATATGTATCGAAGAAGTTCACCGACACCGAGGGCAATGACAAGGTGATACTCGACAACTTCTATTATAACTTCGCGCGGTTCGAGAAGATGGGTATCGTTGGCAACAACGGTACGGGCAAGTCTACGTTCATAAAGATGCTTCTCGGACTGGTGCTGCCCGAAAGTGGCAAGTTCGACATAGGCGAAACGGTGAGGTTCGGCTATTTCTCGCAGGAAGGGCTGAAGTTTGACGAGCAACAGAAGGTCATAGACGTGGTGAGCGACATTGCCGACTACATAGACCTTGGCAAAGGCAAGAAAATGACGGCATCACAGTTTCTAAACTATTTCATGTTCTCGCCCGAAGAACAGCAGAACTATGTCTACAAGCTCAGCGGCGGCGAGCGACGCAAACTGTACCTATGCACGGTACTGATGAAGACTCCCAACTTCCTTGTGCTCGATGAACCCACCAACGACCTTGACATACAGACGTTGCAAGTGCTTGAAGAATACCTGCAAGACTTCCCTGGATGCGTGATTGTGGTGAGCCACGACCGATATTTCATGGACAAGGTGGTAGACCACATGCTCGTGTTCGAAGGCAACGGTGTCATAAAAGACTTCCCCGGCAACTATACGCAGTATCGCGAATGGAAGAAGCTGAAGGACACACCAGACAAGTCGAAGCCGCAAGAGAAAGTTGTCGAGCCGAAGAAAAAGGACTATCGCCACGACACACGCAAGCGCATGACCTACAAGGAGCAACAGGAGTTTATGCAGCTGTCTAAAGACATTGACGTTTTGGAAAAAGAGCAGAAGCAGATAGAGGACGACTTGTGCAGCGGCAAACTCTCGGTGGAAGAACTGACAGAGAAAAGCAAACGGCTGCCACAACTGAAAGACGAGCTTGACGAGAAAAGCATGAGATGGCTGGAGCTGAGCGAGCTGAAATGAAAACTATGAGAATGGACTGCTGCGCACAAGCCGCAAGGTACGTCAAATGCTTATAAGTCCCACCACACTTGTAGAGCGGACACAGGCACACTCAACTGTATGGTTGCTTGTAAACGCTTGATGACCAACAGCGAACCTTTCAGGCTCATTTTGATATACCTCCCATTGGGAAAGTATTCATTAAAATGAAAGGCATCATGACGAAAAAAGCAATAATACAAGAGAAAAGAACAACGGCATATGGCATGCCACGCAAGCGTGCCACAAGCAAGAGCCATACCATATCCCTGCTACTTGCCCTTGGCTGCATCCTCTTCGCCATGCCTGCCCACGCCATAAAGAAAAACAAGCTCTCGCTACTGCGCAGCATACACACCTACGGAACCACTATAGACACGTCGAACGTCTTCCAAAGCACGTCATACGCATATACCAAAGCAAACATTCGCGTGGAGAGGCGAAACGTAACACTGAAGCTAGTGCCGAGTGCATACGTGGTGACACGCGGCAAGGAACGGGAGTTTCTTTCCGAGAACTACAGCAGAGTGAAGGTGTGGGGGCTGAACGACTACAAAGTAGAGCCACTGCTACGCATATCTACCATACCTCATAGCAAACGACCGATGCCAAACTTCTCAAAGTTTCTCACGCCCGACATATACGACGAGACAATAGTAGCAAACTCGTTGCTATCGCCTTTCTACCCCAGCAACTTCCGTTTTTATATTTACAAAATAGAGCCTTTAGCAAACGACACCGTAAACATCACGTTCAAGCCGAAGCGCAAAAGTACGCAGCTCGTGCGCGGAAACGCTAAAGTAGACCAGCTGACAGGGCGCATCATAAGCGTGAACTTCAAGGGAGAATTTGACATGACGCAGTTTTGGGTATCAATGGAGATGAACCAACATGGCTTCCAGTCGCTTTTCCCGAAAAAATGTGAAGGTCTATTCCTATTTAAATTTTGTGGGAACAATGTCAGCGGTCACTACAAGAACTACATGGGCCTGCCTGAGGTACTGAGAGACACCGTCATTAATACCGACAACGCAGCAAGCCTCATGGAAAGAGTGAGGCCTGAATGCCTGAACGAGAACGAGCAGGGCATATACGCGAGGAAAATAGAGAAAATCAAGCAGGACTCGTTGCAGGCCGCGCAAGATTCCACAAGCCACAAGCGCAAATGGGTAAAAAACGTATTGTGGGACGTAGTAGGCGACAATGTACTCAATAGGGTTAAGTCTAATTTCGGCATGAACAACCGTGGTTACGTGCGCCTAAACCCTGTGCTGAACCCTCTGTACATGGGTTACGACCACCGCCGCGGCTTCACCTACAAGATTGACGTTAGGGCAAGCTATCAGCTTAATGACAACAGCGAAATATCGGGACGTTTCAAAGGCGGCTATGCGTTCAAACAAAAGCAGTTCTTCTTCCGCCTGCCGATATATTATTATTTCAACTGGCACATGAACGGCTACTGGAAGTTCGAAATAGGTAACGGCAACCACATTAGCAACCAGTCCGTGAGGCGTGACATCATGAAAAGTCCATTCATCACTCCCGTGATGGTGGATGCCGATTTACTCAACGATTTCAAGCAGACCGACACGCGTCTTGTCTTAAACTATGACATCAGCTCAGTCTTCGGCTTTCAGATAGGTGCGCTCTATCAGCTGCGACGTGCCGTCAACCATGATACCTTCCATAAACTTGGCTGGAAAGCAATATATAGCTCGTTCGCCCCTATCGTGGAGCTGCAAGTGCGCCCGTGGGGATGGGACGGTCCTATTTTCTCGGCTAACTACGACCGTGCCATAAAAGGCGTAATGAAAACCAACACCTCCTACGAACGCATAGAGACAAACGCCGAATACATTCACCGAATAAACCGCCTGCAATCAATGCAGATGCGTTTTGGTGGTGGTTTCTATACCATGAAAAGCCGACAGGCATACTTCCTCAACTATGAGAACTTTCAAGAAAACAACATTCCAGGCGGATGGAACGACGACTGGAGCGGAGAGTTTGAGCTTCTGCGAAGCGACACATACAACACATCCGACTATTACGTACGCGCTAATTTCACGTACGAAAGCCCGTTGCTGTTGCAGAGCTGGCTGCCACTGGTTGGGCACTACATGGAGATGGAGCGCATATACCTGTCTACTCTAGACGCAAGCGGCATTCATCCTTATATAGAGCTTGGCTACGGCTTTACTACGCACCTTTTTTCAATTGGCTTCTTTGTAAGCAGTGGGCAGGGCAACCGCTCGGTGGGATGCAAATTCGGTTTTGAGCTTTTCAGCAAATGGTGATGATTACCTTCAACTATTTGCTCAATTAAACGAATAAACAAATTCCCAACACTTCTGCAGCTTTGGGTATGCTCTACTGCATTGTCTACGAATAGCTCCGCCTCATTATATACAATATACAGTACATCATATATTTTATTCTTTCAAGGGTTATACTCATGGTACAAGGTAACTGTCGCCAACGGCTTTAACAAGTTTTTGACGGAACTCGGCAGGATAACCTGGACGCTCCACAGGCGCACCTATACCCTCGGGCGTGCGCTTGAACTTGCCCTCAGCTTCTGGCTTGATAGTCATGTCATTGTACTTCACTATGAGATAGAAAGCGAGCTGATGCCAACGGGCAAGCATCTGCTCGGCTTTCTCGTTGCTGTAGGCGTTGAGGAGGCGGAGGGCGGAGGGCTTGTCGGTTTTGTACAGCTCGGCAGCGCGTTCTTCTATCTTTGGCTGCTGTGCGAAATAGCTGTTCTCCAAGGAGTCGCGCACGGTCTTGAGGCTTGGGAACATGAGCGAGTAGCGTGGATAGACCATGTTACTGACCCAGTTGCACACCCAGTAGGCGTTGTCCATTGAGAAGGTAAGCGCGTCGGCTCCGGGTGTGTTGTAGCACTTGGGCTGTGTGGTGTTGCCACAGTATATTGGCGTGTAAGCCACCATGTTGCCATCGTCGTTGCCAAACCACAGCACGCCTCCTATCTCCCTTGGGAGCCATGAGCGCATCTGCGAGACGTAGGAGAAACCGGTCTGCTGTGTAGAGGTGGACCGTTCGTTGAAGTACTTCTTGCCGTCGGCTTCGAAGTAGAGCGGCGTTGGGCGATAGGGCATCTGCCACACGCCCCCTCCAAAGTCGCGGCTGTCGCCGTCGGCGGCAAGCGAGAGGGGCGTGCCCTCGAAGTGGTCGCGCATGTCAGCCTCTACGTCCTGTACCGACAGCTTGCGTTCGGGCACTATCCACAGCGGCATGTCCTCGGCATCCTTGTCTTTGCCGAGAGCCCACGGGAGGTAGCGGCTCATGTCCTTATGATGATTGAAGAAGCTCCACACGCGCGCGTCGCAGATGCGGCGACCCGAGAAGTCGGGGAAGGCGTAGGTGTTTTTCCACGAGAAGTCTTTGTCGGCTCCTGTGTACCAGCCTTTCTGTCGTGCGAACTTTATGACGTTCTTGCTGTGCAGCACCTCAGTGTCGTAGGCGGCGAACACGCCTATGCGGCTCTGGTTGGCATGGCCGCTGATGGCGTTGTCGGGTATGCGCACGGCAGTCCACACCACCTTCTGCTTCTTGTCGCCTCCACAGCCCATCATCTCCATTATCCACGCCTCGTTGGGGTCGCAGATGGTGAAGGTCTCGCCTTCAGAGCAATAGCCGTAGGTCTCGGCAAGGGTGGTCATGACCTTTATAGCCTCACGCGCCGTGCGCGAGCGTTGCAGGGCAATGTATATGAGCGAGCCGTAGTCGATGATGCCGGTTGTGTCTACCATCTCCTCACGCCCGCCGTAGGTGGTCTCGCCTATGGTGACCTGGTATTCGTTTATGTTTCCAATGACGTTGTAAGTCTCCGGGGCTTCGGGTATCTCTCCGTGATATTTCTTTGTGTCCCAGTCTATTATCTTGCGCATCTCGCCCTTGGCGTGCTTTGCGGCGAGATAGTGGGCTAGCCCGATGAACATGCCGTAGTCGTCGGCGTTGTAGGTGCATATCACGGAGCCGTCGGCTGAGGCGGCCTTGCCTACTATGAAGTTGGTGCAAGCCTGTGAGGCTGTGGCAATTGCCATGAAGGCAGTGGCAAGCAATAGTTTTTTCATGTGTACTCTTGTTGTTTTTTACATTATGGTTTGTGGGGTGGAAGGCATGCCAGGTCATCTGCTGACGGGCGGCCTCATGCGCTCAGAGTCGGGCAATGCCTTGTCTACGGTCATGGTGGCAGGCAGCGTGTTGCGCGGCTTCTCCCTTGAGTGCACTCTGATGAGCTGTATGCTGCTCACGGTCATGAGCTGCAGGGTAGTTGCCGAGGCGTTCATGTCGTTGTTCTTAGAAAGCATGAACAGCCCTTTTATCTGTTTTATGCCAAGACTGTCCTCATCGTCTATCTCCATTGTCATAGGCATTGACGAGGACATGTGGGTGGTGCGAGATACTACGCTGTCGTTGTTGAAGACCACTGCAAGTACCGCCACGCCGTCTCTCATGCCGTCCTGGAAAATGAAGTCTGACCTGAAGCTGAGCAGTATGTGGTCACCTCTGTGGAAGGTGGTATCAGTCTTGAGGTCGTATGAATAGAGGTTATATGGCTTGTTAGGCACAAGCACGAGTGACGGGTCGCCTCTCCATACGTTTGCCGAGTCACCCTTTGCAGAGACAGAACCACCAGAGGCATCGGCTCCTATGCTGCGCGCCTCTGCCTGCATGCGCTCGGCAATGTTCTCATACATGGCGTGAAGACGGTCGGTGTGACGCATGTAATAGACCATCGAGGTGTCAAACTTTTCCTGCGACACACCATATTTCTTCAGCACCGCCGCACGATATTCGATGGCGTTTTTCTCATATCCGCCTTGCGCCTGCTGCGCCATTGCGTCGGCAAGGTGGTAGTCGAAGAGAATCTCCTCCATCTCGCTCTCCGAGATTACCGCCGACGAGCTGTCGTGGCAACCGACGAGCGTTACTGCCAAAAGGGTCAGGATCAGGAGGATATGTGCGTGTCTCATGTCTTGCGTATGTTTTTGTTTGAATAGCTACGAAGTCAGCTCTTGGCTTCTTCCTTGCTTTCTTCTTCCTTGCTTTCAGCCTCTTTGCTTTCGCCATCCTTGCTCTCGGCTTTCTTATTGCGCCCAAGGGCAGCCTTTACTGTGTCGCCCATGCCGGAAAGGTCGCGAGAGCAGAATACGAGCAGGCACAGAACGCCTGTAGTGATGGAGGCATCGGCAAAGTTGAAGACAGGAGAGAAGAAGGTGAAGCTGTCGCCGCCCACAAAAGGCATCCAGTCAGGCCACGTGGTGTGGATGATGGGGAAATAGAACATGTCAACGACCTTGCCCATCAGGAAGTTGGCATAGCCTTGCCCAAAGGGCACGAGTTCGGAAACGTGCCACGTGGTGGAGGGGCTGAAGCACAGACCGTAGAACATGGAGTCGAAGATGTTGCCGGCGGCGCCTGCCACTATCATCGACAGGAAGACGATGTAGCGTATGCGGCCGCGCTGCTTGACCACAAGCCATATATACCACGAGATTGCGATTACTGCCACGATGCGCAACAAGCTGAGGAACAGCTTGTTGATGAACGTCATCCCCCATGCCATGCCGTTGTTCTCGATGAAGCAGATGTAGAACCAGTCGGTGATGTGTATCTGGTCGCCGATTGCCATCGTCGTCTTAACGTGTATCTTTATGACCTGGTCGATGACGATAATGGCAAGAATGATGATAAGGGGGAGGAAGCGATTTCTTATATGCGCATCTTTATCACTCATCTTTAAAATTCGTTTTTAATTATACTTTCTCCACCTTTATATTAAGCTTGAAGTCGTCGAAGTCGACTTCTGCGCCGTCATTAGGAGCCACTATTATCTCATTTGCAAGCACCTGCGACTTGATGTAGTCGGCAAAGGCATTGACCGCTGCATCGGTCTGGGCGTTAGGATCCACGGTTACCTTTATGCGGTCGGTGATTTCGAGGCCGGTGTCCTTGCGGAGGTTCTGTATACGGTTGATGAGCTCACGAGCCATGCCTTCCTGGCGGAGCTCGTCGGTGAGCTCTACCTCAAGGGCGACGGTGAGGTTGCCCTCATTGCTGACGAGCCATCCGGGGATGTCCTCGGAAATGATGTCTACGTCGGCAGCGTCTACCGTAACGGGTTGTCCCTGAACGTCAAACGTCATGCTGCCGTTCTTTTCGAGGGCAGCAATCTCATCCTGCGATAGACCATTCATCTTGGCGGCAACGCCCTTCATGAGCTTGCCGAACTTCTTACCCATGACACGGAAATTGCACTTCACCTTCTTGACGAGGATGCCATTGCCCTCGGCGAAGGTCAGCTGCTTCACGTTCACCTCGCCAAGTATCAAGTCTTCAACTGCCTCGATGTGCTTCTTCTGCTCGTCGTCAACGGCTGGAATCATGATTTGCGCCAACGGCTGGCGAACCTTTATGTTGACCTTGCGGCGGAGGGCGAGCACCATAGATGTTATCCTCTGAGCCATCGACATGCGTTCTTCGAGGTCGCTGTCGATAAGGGCTTCGTCAGCCTTGGGGAAACGCTCAAGGTGCACAGACTCCAGCTTGCCGCCGAGGTCATGATAGAGCTGGTCGGCGAAAAACGGGGCAAACGGAGCCAGAAGCTTCGAGACGGTCATCAAGCAAGTGTAGAGAGTCTCGTAGGCAGCCCGCTTGTCAGTGCTCATCTCCTTGCCCCAGAAGCGTTTACGGTTGAGGCGCACGTACCAGTTGCTGAGGTCGTCGTTGACGAAAGCGTCGATGAGGCGGCCTGCGCGCGTGGGGTCATAGTTGTTAAGCTCGCGCTCCACGCCCTTTACGAGAGTGTTGAGGCAGGAGAGAATCCAACGGTCAATCTCAGTCAATTGAGAGCCGAGGGAAGACAGCTGAGACTTGTTTTCGTCGGGGTCGAAGCCGTCTACATTGGCGTAGAGGGCGAAGAAGCTGTAGGTATTGTATAATGTACCAAAGAACTTGCGGCGGCACTCGTCAACGCCATTGGGATCGAACTTAAGGTTATCCCACGGCTCAGAGTTGGTGAGCATATAGAAGCGCACGGCATCGGCTCCGTACTTGCCAATCATCTCAAACGGATCGGTGACGTTGCCAAGGTGCTTGCTCATCTTGTTACCTTTTGCGTCGAGCACAAGACCAGAGGATATTACGTTATTGAAAGCAATCGAATCGAATACCATAGTGGCTATGGCGTGCAGCGTGAAGAACCAGCCGCGCGTCTGGTCAACACCCTCATTGATGAAGTCGGCAGGGAAGAAAGCGGGAGGAACAGGTGTGCCCTCGTAGGTGCTGTTGATGAGCTCTGTACGATATTCGGCTTCGTCTTTTCCTGTAGCCTTAATGCCGTCGGCATTTATCTCGCCCTCGAACGGATAATGGAGCTGCGCGTAAGGCATTGAGCCAGAGTCGAACCATACGTCGATGAGGTCGCTCTCGCGCTTCATAGGCTTGCCTTCATCGCTGACGAGGACTATGCGGTCGATGTAAGGACGATGCAGGTCTATCTTGTCATAGTTTTCCTGTGAATAGTCGCCCACAACGAAGCCATTGTCTTTCAACGGATTGGACTGCATAAAGCCAGCCTTGACCGACTTTTCTATCTCATTGTAAAGCTCCTCTATAGAGCCTATACACTTCTCATGACGGTTCTCATCGCGCCAAATAGGAAGTGGCGTGCCCCAAAAACGCGAACGTGAGAGGTTCCAGTCGTTGAGGTTCTCAAGCCAGTTGCCAAAGCGTCCTGTGCCCGTAGACTCAGGCTGCCAGTTTATGGTTTTGTTAAGAGCCACCATGCGTTCTTTCTTCACGGTATCACGAATGAACCAAGAATCGAGCGGATAGTAAAGGATTGGCTTGTCGGTGCGCCAAGAGTGGGGATAGTTGTGCACCATCTTCTGAATCTTGAACGCCGTGCCTTCCTGCTTCATCTCCATGCAGATGATGACGTTAAGGTCGTCGGCTTTCTCCGATGCTTCACGCTCCCACTGACCATCGTGGTTGAACTTAGGGTCGTAGGAGTTCTTCACATAGTCACCGGCATGATGGCTGTAAGCCTCAACGTCGACGCATTGCTTTACAAAATTGTTGTCAAGGTCATCAAGGACATAGTACTTACCTTGCAGGTCTACCATAGGACGGGTCTCACCCTGCTTGGAAATAAGGTAAATGGCAGGGATGCCGGCATCTTTGGCAACCTTAGCATCGTCAGCACCAAACGTGGGGGCTATGTGGACGATACCTGTACCGTCTTCGGTGGTGACGTAGTCGCCCGGGATTACGCGGAAAGCCTCGCTGTCCATCTCAACGAACTGGTCACGACCGTCTTCACTGGCAAATACTTTATCAGGATTGGCTACCGCATAGTCATTTACAAACTTGTGACTGTATTGGCTGACTTTCTCACACGGTTTTACCCACGGCATGAGCTGCTGGTAGTGGTAGCCGACGAGGTCAGTGCCTTTCATGCGGTCGATAACACGCCAAGGACATACCTTCTTCGCCTTGTCAAAGGCAGGCAAATCGCCCTCCTTCACTTCCTGCTCAGGGTCAAGATAAGCTTCTACGCGGCTCTTTGCCATAATTGCGGTCAGTGGCTCACCATCGTAGGGATTGTAAGTCTCCACAGCAACGTAGTCAATCTTCGGACCTACGCAGAGGGCTGTGTTTGATGGCAGTGTCCACGGTGTGGTTGTCCATGCAAGGAAATAAGGTTTTCCCCATTTCATCCATTCTGTCTTCGGATCCTTGATGAAGAACTGAGCGATGACGGTGGTGTCCTTTACGTCGCGATAGCAACCTGGTTGGTTAAGCTCGTGAGAGCTCAGCCCTGTGCCGTCTGACGGCGAATAGGGTTGTATGGTGTAGCCCTTGTAGAGCAGACCCTTGTTATAGAGCTGTTTGAGGAGCCACCACAGGCTTTCGATGTATTTGTTGTCGTAAGTGATATAAGGATGTTCAAGGTCAACAAAATAACCTATTTTCTTAGTCAGTTCGTCCCACTCCTTTGTGAACATCATCACGTTTTCGCGGCATTTGCGGTTGTAGTCTTCTACAGAAATATACTTTGGCGACTTTTTGTTGTCAATATCTTTCTTGGTAATGCCAAGTTCTTTCTCCACACCAATTTCCACCGGCAAACCATGAGTGTCCCATCCAGCCTTTCGCTTTACTTGGAATCCTTGCATGGTCTTGTAGCGGTTGAACGTATCCTTTATCGAGCGAGCCAGCACGTGGTGTATGCCAGGGTGGCCGTTGGCCGATGGAGGTCCTTCAAAAAATATGAACTTCGGACAACCTTCCCGCTCGTCAATGCTCTTGTGGAAGATGTCTTTCAGCTCCCACTCTTTCAGTACTTCCTCGTTGGTCTTAGTAAGATCAAGACCTTCATGTTCGGCAAATCGCTTAGCCATAGTCTTTATATTGTCTTTTTACCTTATTATATATAATTTGGACGCAAAGTTACCAAAAAAATATATCAATCCATTAAGATTAACGAAAAAAGAATATATTGCTACCTTCGATTACATGGTGCATAAAAAAAATGCGTAACTTTGCATTACGTAAACACTTTAACCATACAAACGATGAAAAAAACATTATTTTTTGCAGCTTTAGCAATTTTGACGCTCGGAAGCTGCTCAACACAGGGTAACATGAATGAAACCAACGCATCGCTTATTGGCAAATGGATGATAACAAAAGCCATGGGGAAGGGCATAGAAAACGCCGAAACAAAGCCATACATTGAATTCGCCAAAGATGGCAGGTTCAATGGTAACGCAAGCGTAAACTCTTTTTTCGGTGACTATACGGTCAAAGGCAAAAGCCTCAAGATGGACCACGTTGGCATGACTCGAATGATGGGGGCGAGTATGGATGTAGAAGATGCCGTAAGCAAAGCCCTCAACAGTACCTCAAGTATTGAGGTGAAGAAGCATGACGCTACCATAAAAGATAAAAATGGAAAGATAGTTATGAAACTGGAAAGGAAGTAAGCTTCGCAATTCCTGCTTAACAACAAAAAAGGCAGCACTCAAAAACATTTGTTTTCATGTGCTGCCTTAATTGTATAAAGCAAGCTTCAAGGAAGCCGCTTGTCAGTAAACAAATTATCAGTCAACTGACTTTTTATCAGTCAAGAGACTTGAGCTGGTCTTTTACCTCGTCGTTGACGCGCTGAGCAAACTCCTCCATCTTCATCTGTGCCTGCTCGCCACCGCCTTGCTTACGCATTGATACGAGACTGTCGGCTGCTTCTTTCTCTCCCACGATAAGCATGTAGGGCACACGCTTCAGTTCGTTATCACGAATCTTGCGACCAATCTTCTCGTTACGGTCGTCAATATAAGCGCGTACATCTTTCGAGTCAAGATACTGCTGCACCTTTTTGGCATAGTCGTTGTATTTCTCAGATATGGGCAGTATAGCAACTTGGTCTGGAGCCAACCACAATGGGAAATGACCTGCGGTATGCTCAATGAGCACAGCGGTAAAACGTTCCAATGAGCCAAACGGTGCACGGTGTACCATCACAGGGGTCTTCTTTGAGTTATCCTCAGCTGTATATTCAAGCCTGAAACGCTCCGGCAGGTTGTAGTCCACCTGAATGGTGCCAAGCTGCCACTTGCGGCCAATGGCATCCTTGACCATAAAGTCGAGCTTCGGACCATAGAAAGCAGCCTCACCTATTTCCTCGTGAGTGCGCAAACCTTTCTCTTTGCAAGCCTGGCGAATAGCATTCTCGCTCTCCTCCCAAATCTCGTCAGAGCCTATATACTTGTCAGTGTCTTTCGGGTCGCGAAGCGAAATTTGAGCGTCATAATTGTCAAAACCAAAGATTTGGAATACCTTCAATATGATGTCAATAATACTCTCAAACTCAGCTTTCACTTGGTCAGGACGAGCGAAAATGTGTGCATCGTCCTGCGTGAATGTACGAACGCGAGTCAATCCATGCAACTCACCGCTTTTCTCATAGCGGAAGACAGTACCAAACTCAGCTATACGAAGCGGCAGATCCTTGTATGAACGTGGCTTACGGGCATAAACCTCACAATGGTGAGGGCAGTTCATAGGCTTGAGCATATATTCCTCGTCAGGCTCCGGAGTATGTATCGGTTGGAAAGAGTCCTTGCCATAGTGAGCGTAGTGACCGGAAGTAACATAGAGATTTTTCGACCCGATACCCGGAGTTATTACTTCTTGATAGTTGTACGGCTTCAAGACGTGGCGCAACACGTCCTGCAAGCGCAGGCGCAACTGAGTGCCCTTCGGCAACCATATTGGCAAGCCCTTGCCCACACGCTCGGAGAACATAAACAGCTCCATCTCCTTGCCTATCTTACGGTGATCGCGCTTCTTTGCTTCCTCCAGCATAACAAGATATTCGTCAAGCATCTTCTTTTTCGGGAAGCTAATGCCATAAATACGCGTCATCTGCTCACGCTTAGCGTCACCACGCCAGAAAGCTCCTGCCACACTTGTTATCTTTATTGCCTTTATCGCACCAGTTGACACGAGATGCGGGCCACGGCAGAGGTCGGTAAAGTTACCTTGAGTATATGTTGTGATAGTGCCGTCTTCGAGATCTTGCTCAATGTGCTCCACTTTATACTCCTGCCCCATAGCCTTGAATTCCTTGACGGCATCAGACTTTGAGACTTCACGGCGTACTACAGACTCGCTCTTCTTTGCCAGTTCCTTCATCTTTGCCTCAATCTTCGAAAAGTCATTCTCCGAGATAGCGATGCCTTTCGGCGGCATTACATCGTAGAAGAAACCATTCTCTATTGCAGGTCCAAAGCCGAACTGTATGCCAGGGTAAAGCTCTTGCAAAGCCTCGGCAAGAAGGTGTGCAGAAGTATGCCAGAAAGTATGCTTGCCTTCTTCGTCGTCAAATTTATAGAGAGCAATGGCAGCATCCTCATTTATTGGCCTGTTAAGCTCGGTTGTTTCGCCATTGACCCCGCAAGATACAACGTCACGGGCGAGAGCCGGCGAAATGCTCTCAGCGATTTGAAGTCCGGTTACGCCCTGTTCGTACTCACGCACAGAACCGTCCGGGAATGTGATTTTAACCATGATACAAATTAGTTTATATAAATCTCATGCAAAAGTAACATTTATAATCGAATTGGCAAAAAGTAAACTGCTAAATTTTCCTATAGCAAAGGGCGGCACCTATAGCAGTGCAAAATTCAGAGTATTTAGGTATTATGAAATGAACTTTGTACAGCTTCTCCAAACCTGGGAAGACCTGCTTGCATTGCGGCAAAAGCGTTAGATTCCCTATAAGGACATACTCGCGTATGCCACTGTTAAGCGATGCAAGTATAGTGGCTGAGCCGATAGTTTGCAACACCGTGGTGATGATACCACGCGCAATGTCCTCTCGCCCGGCATTGCTCTTTGCTTTGCCGAAAAGCGATGCAGTGGCATTCTTCGGCAGCCCTGGCAACGGATTGGGGCTGATATCGCCTATCTGAAGGTCTATGTTGGCAATATCTCCTTGCATGGCAAGCGACACAATCTGCTTCATGTCGTCAGTCTTAAGGATAACACGGCTAAGACCTGCTAATGTGCCCCCTCCAAGTCCGATGCCACCAATGTGACGAATGTCGCCGCCATCACACTGGACAAGGCTTGTGCCTGTGCCCATAGAGACTACTATCATACGGTCAAGACCTGTCTCATAGCGCGCGCCAAGGCCGTCGGCAAGAAATTCTTCTGCCTTGTCTGTAGGCAATCCGTAGATTGGAGAATTGACGTAGGCCGCACCCACACCTGTTATCATGACATGCTCTATATCACCAAGGTCTATATGATTATCATAAAGATACTTGCCAAAAGCCCCATATAACGACGTCACCGGGTCGGTGGCACGTATTCTTATGGGCGAAACCACAACACCATCATCACTTATTCCTACTATCTTTGTGGTACTAATGCCCACATCAATGCCTATTACCATATACTGATTGAAAATTGAGGTTTGAAATTATAGATTACTAAAGCTTCCTAATTATTTATAAAGGAAGTAAGAGCCGTAGTTGCAGTCTGCAAACTTACGAAGCAATTGCTGTATGTATTCCGCATTCTCTCTTACTCTCTGTTCATTGCCATCATAGCCATTGATAAGGACTACAAGATGAGTGGTGTTAATGTCAATCTTTGTGCGCTCATTGTCTGACGTGGGAGTTCCCACTCCTCCTTTAGCGTCACGATAAACAGGCAGCCCGGCAATGTTTATAATACCACGCCCTATGCCTTCATAAGGTTCACCTTCACGGCCAACTCCAAGCGTAAGCGTATCGCCAACAAACTTGCCTGCATCAAAACCACCAATACTATATCCATAGGCTATGCTGGCAAGATTTACTAAATCAACGAGAGTGTCAATCTGATAAAGTTCCTTACCCTTCAATATACGCCTTATGAGAGCTTCGGAGGCAGGACGGTATCGTGACGGATCCTTTCCACAGGCACGGTACACACGGCGGGTGGCGGCAATTCCAGGCAAGTCTTTGAGTGTCTCTGTGGTAAGCGTCTCACTGTAGTGTTTGCCAAGAGCGTTTATCTCGTCCCACAGTAGCTGGCAATACTGGCTGTTCTTGACATGAGCGTCAACGCATGCCCCCACAAAGCCTGGGCAAACACTCTCTATCTCCTCTGATACTATGACATTCATATATAGATGCAATTTACATAATGCAAAGTTAGCAAATTCTGACAAGTAAACATGTTTTTATAATTAAAAATCATTATCTTTGCAGCATAAATATAAATTCCAATGGACAAGACCGAACTGATGCGGCTCGTAGACGAGCTAAACCGCGCCTCTGACGCTTACTATAACGGCAAGGGCGAGCTTATGACCGACTACGAATGGGATGCGAAGTTTGACCAATTGCGCCGCCTTGAGCAAGAAACAGGAACGATACTTCCGGATTCTCCAACCCAGAAAGTGTCTGCCGATACTACTATTGGGCAAAAAGAACCCCATGAATACCCTACCCTGTCGCTTGCCAAGACCAAAAAGCCAGAGGACTTGGCAAAATGGGCCACGGACAAGCCTATATGGATATCGTGGAAACTCGACGGACTGACGCTTGTCGTTACTTACGACAACGGGCGACTTACAAAGGTTGTTACGCGCGGCGACGGACATATCGGAACCAACATTACTCATTTGGCAAAGTCAATCGAAGGAATTCCTTCTAAAATAAAAAACAGCGGGCATGTCGTGGTAAGAGGCGAGGCCGTGATAAGCTATGACGATTTTGAGAAATTCAACCTTGAAAGTGACGAGGAGTATGCCAACCCGCGCAACCTCGCATCAGGTTCACTGACACTAAAAGACCCCGCCGAAGTAACCGAAAGGCACATCCACTGGATTCCTTTTACCCTTGTACATACCGACGAGGATATTGTGTCGTGGGGAGCGCGCATGGACTGGCTGAAAAGCATTGGGCTAAACTGCGTAGACCACGAGCTTATAGAGCACCCCACGCTTGAGAATATCAATGAGGTTATTAACCGTTGGACGCTTAAAGTGACCAAGCGCGAGAACCCTTATCCTGTCGACGGACTTGTGATAGCCTACGACGATACAGCCTATGCAGCCACTGGCTCAGTAACTGGTCATCACGCCACGCGCGCAGGATTTGCTTTCAAATGGGCAGACGAAAGCGCAGTGACTGAGCTCGACCACATAGAGTGGAGCTGCGCCGCCTCCACAATATCTCCTGTCGCCGTATTCAAACCTGTCGAGCTTGAAGGAACCACCGTAAAGCGAGCCTCGCTGTGCAACATCAGCGAATGCGAGAGGCTTGGAATCGGTGGCAAAGGTACAGAAATAGAGGTAATAAAGGCAAACAAGATAATCCCCAAGGTCATAAAGATTCGCGAGGCAAAAGGAATCTTGGAAATTCCAGGCAACTGCCCCGTATGCGGCTCACCTACGGAGATTACAATTAGCGCGGCAAGCGGCACGAAAACGCTGCATTGTACCAACCCTTCTTGCCCGGCAAAACAACTTAAGAAATTTGCCCGCTTCGTGTCAAAACAGGGAGTGAACGTCGACGGCATATCAGAGCAGACCCTGCAACGCTTCATCAACCTTGGATGGATTAAGGACTACGCCGACATCTACCATCTCCCAGACCATGAGGCCGAAATAGCACGATTAGACGGCTTCAAGGAGAAATCAGCCCACAACATAGCAGTGTCTGTGAAGAAAGCACGCATCGTGGAAACTCGTCGCTTGCTATACGCCCTCTGTATTCCGCTCTGCGGACAGGATGTGTGCAACCGCCTGTTGTCGGCTTATCAAATAGACAATTTGGTGGCAATTGCCGAGGGAAAACAGCAAGGGTCTTCTTTGTTTGCGCCCAAGGCCGAGGAGGTTCTGGCGATGATACCAGGCATTGGCCCGGAGAAAGCAAAGTCGTTTGTAGCCTGGTTTACAGACAAAGCTAACCGTGAAGTTTATGACAAGCTAAAGAATGAGATTACCGTGGAGCAGACCTCTACCGCAGCAACTGGTGAGAAGTGTAAAGGCTTGACATTCGTTGTCACTGGCGACATGCATCACTACAAGAACCGCAACGAGTTGAAGGCTTACATCGAAAGTCAAGGAGGCAAGGTTACCGGCAGCGTCAGCAAGTCTACTTCTTACCTTATTAATAACAACGTAAGCTCAACGAGCGGCAAGAACCAGAAAGCTCACCAGCTTGGTACACCTATAATCTCAGAAGACGATTTCATAGAAAAATTTGGATAACACTCATGCGAATAGACATCATTACCGTACTGCCCGAAATGATAGAGGGGTTTGTACACGAGAGTATACTTGCGAGAGCCAAGAAGAAAGGCCTCGCCGAAATTCATTTGCACAATCTGCGCAATTACACGCTCGACAAGTGGCGGCGTGTGGACGACTATCCTTACGGCGGATTTGCAGGTATGGTTATGCAATGCGAACCCATAGACAGGGCAATATCCGCCTTAAAGGCAAAACGTGACTATGACGATGTAATCTATGTATCGCCTGATGGCGAACGCTTTGACCAGAAAATGGCAAACGACATGAGCTTGCAGCAAAACCTCATAATTCTGTGTGGACACTACAAGGGAATAGACCAGCGTGTGCGCGACCATCTCATAACACGCGAGATAAGCGTGGGAGATTTCGTACTTACAGGTGGTGAGCTGGCAGCTGCTGTAATTGCAGATGCCGTGGTGCGTCTTGTACCCGGAGTCATAAGCGATGATCAAAGTGCTCTGTCCGACTGTTTTCAAGACGGTCTTCTCGCCGCGCCAATATACACGCGACCTGCCGACTACAAAGGCTGGAAGGTGCCGGATATTCTCCTTTCTGGCAACGAGGCTAAGATAAAACAATGGGAGATGGACCAAGCAATGGAAAGAACAAAAAGACTGCGCCCCGACTTGCTAAAGTGAGCATACCAAGGGCAATCACTAAATTAAATTTATTAATATCCGCCTTAACTTTGCAGTTGAAAGTTAAGGCGGATATTATTTTTTGTATTTTATTCAAACGTACAGGGCAAAGCAAACAGCTGATAGACGAGAGTCTTGGCTATCCTTGCGTGTCCTGCGTCATTGGGATGGAGGCGGTCTGTGTCAGTTTTGTGGGAATAGAGTTTAGCATTGTTGTCATCAAGTGGATAGAAACCAGAAACGGAGTAAAGGTCAATGACTGGCACACTCCAAATCTCTCCTGCTTCCTTCACGCTTTTCACATAACTGTCAAGATATTCGCCACAACCATTCTGAAAATCCTCAGAAGGCTGCACGTTGCTGGACCCAGCCTCGAAATATGCTCTGTGAATGGGAGTTAGCAGAACTATCTGCTTGTCAGGGAACATAGCCTTAAGCTTTTTCATGACTATGTTTATCCTGCCACGGAAAGTACCATTGTCAAGTGCTGGCGAGCGGCGCATGAGATAGTACTTGCCGCGAGGCTGCCTGCCACGGGCGGCAACAACCGAATCGCCCACTTCGTTGTACCACTTGCCGATAGGTACTGCGGCGTTATAATCGTTAGTTCCCATAAAGATGGTTATAGCGTCGAAGTCATTACCATGCTCAGCCTTAAGCTTATCAGCCTGCCGCTGCACATCATTCCACTCTCTACCACTTATTCCATAGACATAAGGAGTTATGCCAAGCCAGTCCTGCAGGAAGTTCCAGTACTTATTTTTTGAGCCATCATTGTTTGGGTCAGTAATGGAGTCGCCAAAATACGCCACACGCTTGTTTGCCCACGGATGCGACGACTTGACCGTTTTCTGAGCCCACGAAGAAGCCGTGATTAAAATAAGAAAGAGTAGAACAAAATACTTTTTCATAATAAGTTGATAACTATAGATTTATTACCTTTTTACTTTATCCATTTATATTTACTTGCAAAGTTACAATTTTTCTGCCACTTTTTACTAACTTTTACAAGAAAAACAACGTTTTTCCTTTGCTATCTCGTTAGTTTACACTAACTTTGCAAAAAAGACTACTATGGCAAAATATCTCGACCCAAAAGCAGACCTGACATTCAAGAAAGTCTTTGCCGAGCACAAAGACCTTATGATAAGTTTTCTTAATGCCATGCTGCCCCTCAGTGAAGATGGACAGATTACATCCATTGAATATATTCCCGTGGAGCTCATTCCGAAAACCCCACTATTGAAGGACACTATCGTTGACGTAAGCTGCAAGGACCAGCAGGGCAGGTCGTTCATTGTAGAAATGCAGATGATATGGCAACCCGAGTTCCTAAAACGTGTGCTTTTCAATTCATCAAAGTCATACGTTAAGCAGCTCGATAAGGGTGGAGACTATTCTGAATTGCAGCCAGTGTACTCGCTGAACCTCGTAAACGACGTGTTCCGCAATGACACTGATGACTATTATCACGATTACGGAATTGTTGACATAAAGTACAATGACCAAGTGATAGAGGATATGCACTTGATATTCATTGAACTTCCAAAGTTTAAGCCTCATAACTTCAACGACAAGAAGATGATGGTTCTTTGGCTTCGCTTCCTTACTGAGATTGACGAGAAAACACGGGAAGCACCCGATGCACTGCTTGAGAACCCTGAAACCCGCAAGGCACTTGACCTCGTGGAAGAATCTGCATACGATGACACACAAATGAACTCCTACGACCATTTTTGGGATGTGGTAAGCACCGAACGCACATATATTTCCTCCGCCATAAGGCAAGGGCTCCGCCAAGGGATTGAACAAGGTATGAAGGAAGGGATAAAACAAAGTAAAACGGATATAGCAAAGAACCTTCTTGCCCTAAACATCCCCACTGAAACAATAATGAAAGCAACAGGATTGACCAAAGAAGAAATAAACAAATTAAATGGCAGAACTTCTCTGTAGACATGGCGCGAATCGGTTGACGACAACGAATATTTCATCTCGCAGGAACACTACAGTCACAGGCTCACACATCGCGAACCTACTACCTACGCGCGCTACACCCTCCTGCGCGAATTGCAGTCACCCCAGTTGTCGTTCCACAACCTGATGGAGCATGGACTCGGTGGTTCCCCCACGCTCACCACGCCGACTTATGCCAGAGATCATAGAATATATCCTTACTCATTTTGAATAAGGTAAATCCAAGCCGAACGAGACAACATATGCTGCCACAGGCAAGCGGCTTCACAGGGCGTTTAAAGTTTAATCGCAAAACGACAAAACTTTAAACACCATGCGATCAAACCGTTGCCGCATGGCGAGTAAACTTTATCCGCAAAACGATAAAGTTTGCTTTTTCCCATATTTTTTTTGCAAAAACCGCACTTTTCAGCCAATGTTTAGTAACTTTGCAAAGAAAAGGAACCCAAAAATCATTATCATGTTCAGTAAAGAAACCTACATCAGCCGCAGGAGCGAATTAAAGAAACTCGTAGGAAGCGGTATAATAATTCTCTTCGGCAACAACGAGTCGCCAGCAAACTTCCCCAACAACGCTTATTATCCATTCCGCCAAGACTCATCGTTCCTGTACTTTTTCGGACAGAAACGCGATGGTCTCGTGGGCGTAATTGACATTGACAACGACAACGAGACCCTTGTAGGAGACGACATTGACATTGAGGACATTGTATGGTATGGTTCCGTGGACAGCGTCCACGACATGGCAGAGCAAGTTGGCGTGGGAACATCTTCGCCATTGAAGTCGCTCAAGACTATCTGCAACGAAGCACTGCGCCAAAACCGCACTGTACATTTCTTGCCACCATACCGTGCCGACATAAAGATTCAGATTTTCGACTTACTCGGCATCCACCCCAACCAGCAAAAAGAAAGCGCATCAATGGCGTTGATAAACGCTGTAGTGAAAATGCGCTCCACAAAAAGCAACGAGGAAATTGAGGAACTGGAGCGTGCGGCAATCATCGGTTACAAGATGCACACTACAGGCATGCGTCTGACGAAACCCGGCTTGACAGAAAAATATGTCGGAGGACAGATTGACGGCATTGCACACTCATACGGCTCTATGACAAGTTTCCCCACCATATTCTCACAGCACGGAGAGATTATGCATGGCAACCCGTCAATGGCAGTGCTCGAAAGCGGAAGGCTCGCCCTGTGTGATGCCGGTGCCGAGACAATAGAACACTATTGCTCGGACAACACTCGTACATATCCCGTCAACGGCAAATTCACGCAGCGACAACTTGAAATATACTCCATCGTGGAAGCTTGCCACGACTATGTACTGGAGGTTGCAAAGCCTGGCGTAAAATACATGGACGTGCATTTCGCCGTGTGCCGACTGATGTTCGACCGCCTGAAAGAACTCGGACTTGCCAAAGGTGACACGGAAGAGGCTGTCAAAGCCGGAGCACACGCCATGTTCCTGCCCCACGGGCTTGGGCACATGATGGGGATGGATGTCCACGACATGGAAAACCTCGACCAAATAAACGTTGGATTCGACAAGGAGACACGCCCGAGGCTTGACCAATTTGGCACAAACTGCCTACGTATGGGACGCCGTTTGGAAGAAGGCTTCGTTGTCACCGACGAACCGGGAATTTATTTTATCCCGGCACTCATAGACGATTGGAAAGCAAGCGGACACTGCAAAGACTTCCTCAACTTCGACAAACTTGAGACATATAAGGACTTTGGAGGCATCCGCCTTGAAGATGACGTGTTGATTACGAAAGAGGGTTGCCGCTTCATCGGCAAAGACCTAATACCATATCACCCAAAAGATGTGGAAGAATTTATGGCACAATAAAACTCATAAACAGGAAACACATAAAACAGTCCTCTGCCAAGAAAGGTGCAACCCTTCCTGACAGGGGATTGTTTCAATATAAGGACTTGTAATCAACCTCTACTAAGCTTTTTATCACCAATGCCAGAACGCATTATACGCAGACCATAAACACAATGATAAAAAACATCAGTCTGTCTTTATCTTTGAATCAACTTTACCGATTCAAAAAGCCCGACAGCATCCTTTCCTGTCATCGCACGCGACGCAGCCTCCTCAAACTTTTCCGTATCATTCTCAAAAATAATGGTATTGGCACAGTCAAGCACATGCCCCATAACAGCTACTGCATTTTCACGTGACATATCACCTTTTCTAATACATTTCTTAACATATCGGTTGGCACGCTTCACGGCATTGAACACAGCAGGTTTCAGGAACTCATAACCGCTGTCAGTCAATCCAACACTGACACTGTATTCGCGGGTATAGTTTTTTAGAAAGGTGTTCCATTTACGGGTAATCTCAGTGCCAAGCTCATGCTTCTCCGGCACATCAGGTTCTGCATTTGGAATTTCACCCCACACCTCAAATGTAAAGGCAGGCTCCGCAGCAGCCAAGGAGAGATTATCGTTTTTGTCTGTGACCATTGCCAATGTTTGCACACCATCCAATATTTGCTCCCGGGCACAAATGGTTAAAGCCAAAATCTGTGCAAATAACACTAATACCGTTCTTTTCATTGTCTTCATTTATTTTTGCCAAATAAGTTTGATATTTAATTCATCACCACCCATTGCCTCCTTTGCCAAATCGTAGTTTTCCTTATTTGTCCGCTGCAAGATGGTGGGATATTTGAACCTGCGTGGCATCTCATCACCTTTGTCAACGCCTGGGCCAATAGGAACTTGCGGATAACCAGTGCGATTATACTCGAACCATTGCTGGTAGTCTATAAAAAACAAGGCATAAAACTTTTGCTCAATAATTCTCTCCAACGTGCCATCAAAAGCAGCCTTGGGGTTATCAAAATAACCTTCCGACAACTCACCACCCCACTGCTCTATTGAGGCACGGACGCCATTCTCATAAAAAGCCTTCGCATCCCCGTCAATAATTCCACGTAAAGCAAGTTCGGCTTTGATAAACTCCACTTCAGAGAACGTCAGTATTTGCAAATCCATAGGAGCTTGGGCTATTGCCGCTGCCACAGGCTGTGACGCCTCAATATTTGGCAAGACGGCATATCCACTCTGCAAACCATAATAATCTTTCACCCCATTATTAACGGTTTTCGTTGCCCAAATGGCAAGTCTAGGATCGTTCCATTCCTTTAGCTTCTCTATAAAGAACTCAGAATAGACACGATAGGATGTCAAGTCGGACGGTCGAGACATAGGTTGCTCTTCCGGGGCTATTCCTGAAACATGCACATTTGCGCTTTGCCCATTATTCTCGATAATAGGATACGCAAGTGGATCAGCCATCATTTTCCGTATTTCATCACGCGCATTTATACCAGGGACATCAAGAATCCTAAGCAAACAACGCAATCGCAAAGAATTGGCAAACCTTCGCCAGTTTTCAATGCCTTCCTTGTCCGCATTACTGCTACAATAAAGCATGTCTCCATTTGAATTGTATGTCAATCCCTCAGATGGCGTGAAAAGAGCATTTGCACGCTCCAGATTGTCAATAACCTTAACGAAAGCTTCTGACTGACTATTAAAACGAGGATTATAAACTCCACTATCACCCATGCAAGCCTCATCAACAGGAATATTTCCAAAAGCCTCAGCCATCGTCTCAAACATCCACGCCTGTAACGTCAGTCCAATGGCTTGGTAGTTTTTCTTCCCAGCCTGAAGACCATAACTGTAAATGCTCTTGGCATTGTTAAGCCACTTATAATAGGTTGTCCAAGTTCCAGAACCAGCATCATCAGTAATATGAAACCATCCTATGCCCGAAGTGGAACTGGTTGATACGATACTCTGCATTATTGGGAAAGTCCAAGAATTATACCTGTTCCAATTGTAAGTAGCCATCCCATACAAAGTCGGGTTCAGGAAACTGCCAGCGGTCGCCTGACTCATGTGAGTTGGGTCAATATTTGTTTCATCCATAGACTCGCATGAAACCAGTCCAATGGACAAGACAACTAAAGAGGTCACGAAAAGCACAAGCTTGTTTTTCATTATCGTTTTTCGTTTAAAATGTTACTTTTGCATTAATACCGAAGCTGCGTGTTGAAGGTAGCGTTCCGACCTCAACACCTGTCACCATGTTATTCCCATCAAGAGAAACCTGTTCTGGATCAAAGAGAGGATAGTCGGTAATACATAAAAGATTATTGGCATAAACTCCGACACTTGCCTTACTGATAAAAGTTCCGGAAAGCCATTTGCCAGGCAATTGAAAATCTAACCTCACATTGCGAAGCTTCAGATAGGAAGCGTCAAAACTATTAGTCTCCACATTGGCGATACGATAGGTCTCCTTATTGTATTTTTCCACTGTCGTTATCGTTGTGTTCGGACTGTACGTGTCATCCCCATTATCAACCACACCTGGAGCTATCATATAAACACCGTCCAAAAGCGGATAGCCTGCATCAGTAATTTGCTTGGCTATATCAGGATTGGAAACATCCATGTAGAAAGGAGTTCCAGGCAAGCGTCCATTGAGAGATGCAGAAATATGACCTTGCTCCATCATCTTATGATGCGACTGCGAATAAATCAATCCTCCATACTGACCATCCCATTGCATGCTCAAAGTAATATTCTTGTAACGCAATGAAGTGCAGAAACCGCCTTTCCAATCGGCATAAGCACTGCCAATACATTCTATTTGATCAGGACGCTCAGGAAGCCCATTCTTGCCAATGATAACTTCTCCTTTGTCATTACGTTTTAACTTATATCCCCAAAGATCAGCTGTTGTACCACCAACTGTGCCAATTATAGAAACATTGCCACTCACATAATTACCCATAACTTGCTGCTTGTCAGCATATTCAGAAAGCGACAGAATCTTATTATCATTCGTACTCCAAGTGAAGCTTGTTGTCCATTCCCAGTCGCGCGTCTTAACAGGAGTAGCAGAAAGTTCCACCTCCCATCCTTGATTTCGCACACAACCAGAATTAATAGTGCCACGGGTGTATCCTGTTGTGGGATCAAAAGGCGCATTCAAGATCTGATTCTTTGTTCTATTATAATAGTAAGTCAAATCAAGCCCAACCCTACCATGAAACATACGATAATCGAATCCAAATTCCCAACTTGTGGATATTTCCGGCTTAAAGTCTCCATTAAAAAGCGTTGATGGCATCTCAAGCGAACCTGCAAAATCACTTGTAGTAAAGTATTGTGATGTCTTATAAGGATCCGTGTCATTACCAACCTGCGCCCACGAGGCACGCAATTTTAGCAAGTTTATTACAGAAGGCAACTTAACCCATTGATTAACAATACCACTAAGACTCACAGACGGGTAAAAGAATGAACGGTTTTGCCTTGGTAGCGTAGAAGACCAGTCATTACGTCCTGTAATGTCAAGAAAAAGCTTATCCTGATAAGCAAGGTTCGCCGTAAAGTAAAGGCTGTTTACACGCTTTCTGCGCAATACAGGAGTCACGATGGGGGAAGAAACTCCATTAGAAAGCATATAGACTGCTGGCGTATTCAAGCCTATAACCTTAGCAGACAATGAACTGTAGTATGAATACATCATATTTCCACCAGCAGAAGCATTAAGATGAAGTCCGAAGTCGAAACTGGTATGATAAGACAACAAAGCATCACTGTTTACCTCATAATCCATGATGTTCTGTGTCTTATAGAAGCCATTAGGATAGACTTTGTCGCTCATCGGACGTTTTTGTTCTTGTTGCTGTGAAGTCCACTGAATGCCAGAACGCACAAGTAAATCAAAGTTACGGTTTAACGTTACGTTAGCCGAGAGCGTTGATACAAGACTATGTTTTACAGAGGGATTGTCTGAATCATAGAGCAACACATAAGGATTGGGCAGGTAACTTGAGAATGGCCGAATCTGATTTATGTTCTCCTGCCCCTTATACCATCGTGGCTTAAACCAATCAAGGTTGAAATTCGGATTCATGAAAATCAAGAAATATGACAGCGAATTACTATTATAGCTTAAAGTTGGGGCATTATCCACCTTCCTGTAAGTATAACTTGTACGGAAATTGAGCCTTGTGCGAGACGAAATACGCTGTTGGGCGTTCACCGAAGCAGTAACTCGCTGAAATCCACTATTAGGCAATATCCATTCATTATCACTGTATGTCAGGGCCGCACGCATGTTTCCCTGCTTATATTTCCCTTCCAATGATATGGTATTAGTCATAGAATAACCTGTCTGGAAAATCTCATGGTTGTCCTTATAAGCTCTCCAAAGAGTAGCTTCATTGCCTCTCCCTTCAAGCTCCGGATCATATTGGTAATACATTTGACCGGAAAAAGGCGCACCGTATGCGCTACTGGTACCAGACGTGCTGACGTTTCCATCTGGAGATTTTCCGTATGAATAATAAAGCTGTCCTGCATATTCCGTCCCCTCCTTACCAACATACGAAGGCAACCCTTGACCAAAAGAATACTGGTAATCTGGCATATGACCACGCCTATCCCATACTTGGTTGAAACTATAAGTCACTCCCCAGCCATTCCGAGTCTGGGCACCATTTTTAGTCGTAACCATCACAACACCATTGGCCGCACGCGACCCATAAAGAGCCGCCGCACTTGCCCCCTTTAGGACCTGTACACTTTCAATGTCGTCTGGATTCAAGTCAGAAAAACCATTACCATAATCAACACTGCCTTCAGCATTGTCACCGGCACCATACGCCTGCCCTGGGTTATTCATCGGCGAAGACATAGGAACACCATCCACAACTATCAGCGCTGCGTTGCCAGACTGATTAAGCGAAACATCTCCACGAAGAGAAATCTTTGTTGATGACAAAGGACCACCAGAGCCTATAACATTAAGTCCTGCAACCTTACCTTGAAGTGCAGAAGACCAGTTCACTGGCATTGAAGCCGTGATATCCTTTCCCCCGACTGTCTGCGTGGCAAATCCCAACGCTTTTTCCTCACGCTTTATGCCCAATGCCGTAACAACAACATCACCAAGTTCATAAACAGAATCGTTCTTCAACTTCTGAGCCTGTGCCTCCGATACCGCCAACATAGCAGCCATAAGGCAAAGTGCCCTCACCACAATTTCATGTTTTTTTGCCATCTTTGAATTTATATGTTGAAATTCGATGGCAAAAATACAAGTTGTATATTACAGAATTACAACAAGGAAGTTGCATTTACGTGTCGAAACAGTTTTGTTACAAAATAGTAAAACAGAATTATTATTGCTTACAGACTTCACTCTAAAAATAAAAATGGTTTCGTTCATCTCATGGGATGCTATTTTTAAAGAAAAAAGGCAACGTGGTTTTAACGACCACATTGCCCATTGTTCTCAATAAATACTACAGTTCCATATTCAATTTACAGAACCAATTTCAATTTTCTACAAGTTCATGTATTTCTTGAATAATTTCACTATTGGTTCGCTGCATCCTGCGGAGAACAAGAAGACCGCATATTGTACCAACAACACCTCCTATAACAGCTCCTACCAATCCACCTGTCAATGCACTACGCATAACTCCTTCTGCCGGGATATGATTATAAATGTCATAGAAAAGCCAAATGAGCCATATTGCAAGGAAAGGCAACATGAATATCTCATAAACAATGCGCTGCCGTTTCATCTTTATAAGCCTTTGGGCCGTCTCCGCAAGATTTCCATCAACGAAAGCCCTATCGTCTATCATGTTGATTTTGAAGTCTGACACGACTGCTACTACAAGCATCACCGACATGAACACAACAGGACCATAGGACACAATGGAATAGAATGGGAAAACAAGCAGAAAACAGATAAGAAACGGAACCAATACCACCTCCCCCCATACATACTTCTTTATCCACGACATTTTACTTTTCATGGCCTCACGCACAAGCCGGTCATTGACAAGAGTTTGGTCTTCAAGTTTCTTATTAAGCAAAACCAATTGCTCACGCATCACTTCCAATTCGTCATTCTTAGTTTCCATAGTTGTAATATATTCAATCATTAGACATTTTTTTCAATTGCTCTTTTATCCTATAAAGGCGCACGGACACATTTTTGGCAGATATGCCAACGATAAGCCCAATTTCCTCATAACTCATGTTCTCAAGCCATAGCAAGACTATAGCACGATCAAAAGAGCCCAAACGGGAAATTCGCTCACGAAGCATCCGCACCTGCCGAGTGTCAGCATCATTGTCCTCAAACAAATTAACATCCATCGTAAGAGGAACAGTCTTGCGCCGCTTCTTTTTCCTGTCAGCACTTATACAAGTGTTAAGCCCTACTTTGTAAACCCATGTCCTCGCATCGCTCCGTCCCTCAAAACTTTCAAATCCACGCCACATGTTTACCAATGTCTCCTGAAATAAATCATTAACCTCATCAGCGTCTTTGGAAAACATATAACACACTGTATAAATGATATTTTTGTTGTCATAGACAAGCCGAGAAAATCGTTGTTCTTTGTCGCTCGTTTTCATTTTGTTTTTTATAATTTTCACATGTTAGACGCAGAAGCATGTCATAAAACTACAAAAAAGTTAGTTTTTCTTCCATACCATTTACACAAAGGTAACGCTTTTTCCAGTTTTTTATAATCATCTCAAGAAAAAGCGTCAAATCCTTTCCTCATGCGGATAAAAAATAGTAATTTTGTAACCGAAACAAAGAAACATTTACAATATGACGAAGAAAACCATCTTTGCGGCTTTTGCCGCCATGCTGTCCCTTAACGCAGGTGCAGCAACAACCGAGAAAGACAGCGTAAACCCAAACAAGCCCGTGTTTACAGTAGTAAAGCAAAACCCAATCACAAGCATAAAAAACCAAAACCGTTCGGGCACTTGCTGGGATTACAGCACCCTAAGTTTTTTCGAGGCCGAAATTTTGAAAAAGACAGGCAAGACCTATGACCTCTGCGAAGCTTTCGTTGCCAACAAGACATACATGGATCGTGCCGTACAAGTGGTGCGACTGCATGGTGACTGCCAATTCTCACAAGGCGGCAGTTGCTACGATCCCCTTTACGTCATCCAGCACTTCGGCATATGCCCTGAGGACGCAATGCCTAAGACAGGCAGCCAATATGGCGACTCGCTATTCAACTTTAACGAGTTCTTCAAGGTAATGACACCATACGTGGAAGCAGTGGCAAAAAGCGATGCCAAGAAACTCTCGCCAGCCTGGAAGAACGGACTGCAAGGCATTCTTGATTCTTACCTCGGACAATGCCCAACACAATTCACATACCAAGGCAAGACTTACACTCCGAAAAGCTTTGCAGCAAGCATAGGCCTTGACAGCATGGCCTGCAACGACTATGTAACTTTCACATCATACACACACCACCCGTTTTGGACAGCTTTTGCAGTAGAGGTGCAAGACAACTGGCGCAACCCACTGTCATGGAACGTGCCAATAGAGAACCTCGCAAAAATCATCGACAATGCCATCATGAACGGTTACACCGTAGCTTGGGGTGGTGACGTTTCGGAAGACGGTTTCACGCGCACCGGACTTGCTTACATGTACGACAACCAGAAGCTTGCAAGCCTTGAAGGCAGCGACATGGCACGCTGGCTGAAGCTGGCTCCGGCAAAGAAGAAAAACATCATCGACTCTCTCGGCGTGAACGCACCGGAAATAGTACCCACTCAGAAGCAACGACAGGAGCGCTACGACAACTGGGAGCTGACCGACGACCACGGAATGCTCATCTTCGGCATAGCAAAAGACCAGAACGGAAAAGAATACTACATGGTCAAGAACTCATGGGGCGAGACTGGCGACTACAAGGGCATCTGGTATATGACTAAGAATTTCATCGTGGCAAACACCATGGACTTCATGGTCAACAAGAACGCCGTGCCAAAGGACATACGCAAGAAGTGCGGTTTTTAAATAGTTTAAGAACATAAGGCTTTCGCCATTCGCTTCTTTTTCGTACTTTTGCACCCACAAGTTTGAACAAAAGGTAAAACCATAAAAAAATTAGGTAAGATGAAAATCAATGAATTCAACTTTGCCGGCAAAAAGGCAATCGTTCGAGTAGATTTCAATGTGCCATTGGACGAGAATGGCAACGTGACCGACGACACCCGCATACGTGGTGCCCTGCCTACGCTGAAAAAGATTCTCGCTGACGGCGGTGCCCTCATCATGATGAGCCACATGGGCAAGCCAAAGGGCAAGGTTGTTGCCAAGCTGAGCTTGAAGCAGATTGTTCCTAACGTAAGCAAGGCTCTCGGCGTGGACGTCAAGTTCGCTCCCGACTGCGCAAAGGCTGACGCAGAGGCTGCTGCACTGAAGCCGGGCGAGGCTCTGCTGCTTGAGAACCTGCGCTACTATCCAGAGGAGGAAGGCAAGCCCGTAGGCGTTGAGAAAGGCACGCCTGAGTACGATGCCGCAAAAGCTGAGATGAAGGATCGCCAAAAAGACTTCGCCAAGAAGCTCGCTTCCTATGCTGACGTTTACGTAAACGACGCTTTCGGCACAGCCCACCGCAAGCACGCTTCCACTGCTGTCATCGCCGACTACTTCGACAAGGAGCACAAGATGCTTGGCTACCTCATGGAGAAAGAGGTTACAGCCATTGACAGCGTCATGAAGAACGCTCAGCATCCTTTCACAGCCATCATCGGCGGCTCAAAGGTAAGCTCCAAGCTCGGTGTCATCAAAAACCTGCTCGACAAGGTTGACAATCTCATCATCGGCGGCGGCATGGGATACACCTTCATCAAAGCTCAAGGCGGCCAAATTGGCAAGTCACTGCACGAGGACGACCTCATTCCTGAGGCTTTGGAGGTTTTGAAGGCAGCCAAGGAGAAGGGCGTAAACATCAGCCTCTCCGTAGCTACACTATGCGCCAAGGAGTTTGACAACGATGCTCCGCGTGCCGTATATCCTATCTACAGCATTCCTGAGGACTGGGAGGGTATGGATGCCTCTTACGAGAGCGTAGCCATCTGGAAGGACATCATCCTCAACTCAAAAACCATTCTTTGGAACGGTCCTGTAGGTGTGTTCGAGTTCGAGAACTTCTCTCACGGCACAGGCTCTATAGCCAAGGCTGTAGCTAAGGCTACACAGGAGAACGGCGCTTACTCGCTCGTTGGCGGTGGCGACTCTGTTGCTGCTGTCAACAAGTTCGGCCTTGCCGACAAGGTTAGCTATGTTTCTACAGGTGGTGGCGCAATGCTCGAGGCCATCGAGGGCAAGGTGCTCCCTGGCGTAGCTGCTATTGAAAAGTAATAGGCTTACCCCCTACTCCCACTCTCCAAAGGAGGGGAGTACTTAATTACAGTGATAAACGATTACTCGGTCTTATATTGGACAAGCATTTATCGCTATATTCTGTGCTTCGCCCTTTAAGGCGAAGCATTTTTTATCAATCCAATCTAACATGAAGCACCTCTCCATCTTCTTTAGCATAGCGATCTCTTTCTTTAGCTCAATCGCGGCTATGGCTCAGCGCAACGAGATACTCGCGCCGAACATCGCCTCATTGCAGGTCGTTGCCGATAACGATTGGACGGCTCCATTGCCGGTCATCGAGCTTCGTGGAGACAAGGCAATAAACATCTCCTTCGACGAACTGTCCCACACCTACCATCGCTACTGCTACCGAATAGAGCATTGCGAGGCAGACTGGACTACTTCAGAAGAACTCTTTGAAAGCGACTACGTAGATGGCTTTGCGTCCGGCAACACCATCGACGACAATGAACAGTCGGTTGGAACCAACCAACAGTATACACATTATTATATCAAGATACCAAACGAGAAATGCCGTCCGAAGATCAGCGGCAACTACCGCGTGACCGTCTATAATGAAAACGAAGACAGCCAACCGGTGCTGACGGCGTGCTTCATGATTGTAGAGCCAAGAATAAATATAGGTTTAGAAGCCACGGCAAATACTGACATCGACATTAACAAAAGCCATCAGCAAGTAAGCATGCGTCTCAGCTATGGCGACATCAACGTAACGGCTCCGCAAGAGCAGATTAAAACCGTAGTGATGCAGAACGGCAGGTGGGACAATGCCGTAATCAACCCTAAAGCACAATATATCAAGAGCAACGGGCTTGAATGGAGCCACTGCCACGACCTCATCTTCCCTGCCGGGAACGAATACCGCAAGTTTGAAACTCTCGACGTTACGCACACCACGATAGGTCTTGAGCGCGTAGGCTGGGACGGCAAGCACTATCAGGCTTGGGTATGGCCCGATGAGCCGCGCCCCAACTACACCTACGACGAGGATGCCAATGGCACATTCATTATCCGCAATTCTGACAATGTAAACAACGACACCGAGTCAGACTATGTCGTGGTGCACTTTAGCCTGAAAACATCGTCCTCAGCCTTCGAGGAAAGGCAAGCCGGCCAGCCAAAAGAAATCTACCTTAACGGCAAGTGGACCAACGACCGCTTCATCTCCCAATACAAAATGCAGTGGAACGAAACCGCCAAGCAGTATGAATGCGCCGTCCCGCTCAAGCAGGGTTACTACAGCTACCAATACCTCATGAAACAGGCAGACGGCACTTTCCATCCCGTTCCCTCTGAAGGCAGCTTCTTCCAGACCGAAAACAAATACCAGGCTCTCGTCTATTATCGTGGACAAGGCGAACGCACCGACAGGCTGGTCGGCTATGTATCATCAAAATAATCAGAATATAACTTGCACAGTAAAAAGAAACAGATTATCTTTGCAAAGTACATAATATAAATGAGGAAAACTATGCAAACAACTTCAACTTCATTAAATTCAACACAGTTACATCTTCTAAAGATGTTCTCTTATGCTACAGAGAAAAGGCAACTTGATAATTTAAAGACAGCCCTCACTTCTTATTTTGCAGCAAATATTGACAAAGAGATGGATAAGCTTTGGGATGAAGGCAAATGGGATGACGAAAAGAATGAAGAAATTCTAAAAGAACATTTGCGCACTTCCTATGAAAACAATTAAAGTTGTACTTGACACAAACTGCCTCATAGCCTCTCTTTCTAGAAAAGGAAATTTGTGAAATTGCATGAAGCCTCCTTTCACTTTCATAAAATACATATAGACTCTGACGACAATAAATTTGTAGATTGCGCAATAGCATCAAATGCAATCTGTATAGTCTCCAACGACAAGCACTTTAATGAGGCAGAAGATGGAGGCTTTCCCACTGTTGATGTTCTTACAATTGCAGAGTTTATGAATTGGTTGTTCAAATAAATCAAATAATTTTTCTCAACTTTTTCTTTTAAAAGCCAACCTATCTCAGAAATTCTTTATACATTTGCAAACATGGCAAAAGCTGTCGATAAACATGAAGATAACATTCAGAATGGTTTGGGAGAGGATATATTAGAAATTCTTCTTACTGATTTTTCTGTGACCGCATATAAAAATGACGGTCAGATGCATCATATATTTTGGGCAACTCATGATTACGAAAAGAAAGGAGACGGCTATCAATTCTTCGATGAAATAAGTGTTGGGGCAATAACTGGTGAGAAAAGTAACGTCATCGTGCCTAGAATCATGAAAGATAAGGCATTGCAGAAAAACCGCGTAAAGAATAAAGCTGAAATATTTACTCCTTCATGGGTCTGTAATGTCATGAATAACAATATTGACAACATATATTTTGGACGTAGAGATGTCTTCAATGAAGAGGTTGATGACAAAAAGCATTGGATTATGAATCCAAATACAGTTGAATTTCCAGAAGGAAAGTCTTGGAAGGACTATATAAAGGTTCGCGAGATGGAATACTGTTGCGGCGAAGCTCCGTTCATCGTCAGCAGATATGATACGACAACAGGCACCCCAATACCAGTAAGAGACCGTATAGGATTTCTCGACCGCAAACTTCGTGTTATCAATGAAAATGCCGAGGGTAAAGAGGAATGGCTTGAAAGTGCGCGAGCTGCCTATCAAAATACCCTTGCTAATGAATGGCAAGGAGACAGCTTGCTACTTGCACGTGAGAACCTTCTTTATACATTTATAGATTATTACACTATCAAGTTCAAAGAGGAGCCACCTGAAGAATCGATAAAGGAGATTGCCAATATCATCTCCTGGAACGTTGCACAGATGGACGGCTTAAAATTTGTCGTACCGTGTACTTGTCATGATGTAAAAACAACAAATGCTTTAGGGGAAGATATTTTACAACCATGCCCTGGATGCCAGAAAAATGACTACCACAGTCACAACGGCATACCTGTATTAATAAAATCGTGGAAGACAGGAGAAGCAGTTCCCTTCCATCTATTGGCAAATAAGAATAGAAAATAAATATGGAAACATCTGTCATCGACAAATATATAATAGGAAGAGTGGAACCGCAAATCTACGCTTTCTCCACAGAGACTGTGCCTAATTATTTGAAAGTCGGTGACACCTATCGTCCGATAGAGCAACGTCTCCAGGAATGGCGCAAATATTTTCCTGACCTTAAAGAGCATTACGAGGCTGTTGCCAAGGTGTGCAAAGAGACCTATTTCCGTGATTTTGCAATCCATTATTATCTAGAGCATAACAAGCACAAGCATCGATTGCAAGAGACCGACATCCCTGAACTCCCATATTATTCAAAGGAATTCTTTAGAGAGACATCAAAAAGTGATGTGGCAGAGGCTATAGAAGATATAAAACAGTCGTTTGCGTCAAACGATGGAAAATATCAGTTCTATACTTTTGACCAGCGTCCGACTCCTATAACTTATACTTACAAGCGTGGAAACAAGCCATACCAGCTTCGTCCAAATCAACAAGAGGCAGTAGACAATTTCAAGAAAGCTGTCAAGAAAGGGCGTACAAACCTGCTAATGTATGCGGTGATGCGCTTTGGCAAGACCTTTACAGCATTGAGTTGCGCCAAATCGGATGCACGGTATAAAGCTATACTTGTCGTATCTGGCAAAGCAGACGTTAAAGACGCTTGGAAAAAGACAACTGAAAGCATCAAGAACTTTGAAGGCTTTGAGTTTATTGATAGCGATGAGCTTTCACGTGATAACGATAAAGTCAGCGAAGTCATCGCAAAAGGCCATCGTGCTGTCGTTTTTCTGACATTGCAAGACCTTAGTGGCAGCCAAATCAAGAGAAAGCACAGGTTTATATTCCGACGCGTTTGGGATATGCTCATTGTTGACGAGACCCACTATGGTGCTCGTGCCGAAGAATATGGCAAGGTTCTCAACTTTAGTAAAAAACAGAAGAAGGAGAAAGCCAACGAAACCAAATATATAGAAAATGCTGAAGACTACGACAATAATGAAGAGTTTAAGCACCTTAATGCAAAAGTTCGTTTACACCTTTCCGGAACTCCATATCGTATATTAATGGGCAGTGAGTTTCAGAAAGATGACATTATCGCTTTCTACCAATTCTCGGATATAGTTCGTGACAAGGACAAATGGGATGCAGAACATCTTAACAACGACGATTGCAATGAATGGGATAATCCATATTTTGGTTTTCCTCAAATGATAAGGTTTGCTTTCAATGTCAGCAAATCTTCCATGCGTAAGATGGAGGTCTTGAGGAAGAGTGGCGTAGAGTATGCACTTAACGAACTTCTACGCCCTAAGTCTACATTGAAGACCGATGATGGGAGGCATCTGAAATTTATTCATGAGCCGGAAGTTCTCGACCTATTGATGGCAATAGACGGTTCTAAAGAAGACAAGAACTTGTTTAGTTTCCTTGACTATGACAAAATCAAGGAAGGCAAGATGTGCCACCACATCGTATGCGTATTACCATATCGTGCTTCATGCGATGCCATGGAGACATTGATAAACAAGAATAAAACATTATTCAAGAACCTTGGTCAATATGAGATTATTAACATTGCGGGAGTAGATGATGAAGACAAATTCCCCGGGACTACTGATGTCACCAATAAGATAACTGACTGCGAACGGAATGGCGAAAAGACACTAACGCTTACCGTTAACCGCATGCTTACGGGAACGACAGTACCAGAATGGGACACCATGATTTATCTTAAAGACACTGCATCCCCACAAGAATATGATCAGGCGACTTTCCGCTTGCAGAACCAGTATATCAAGGAATTGAAAGATTCTAAAGGTAATGTCGTTAAATACAACATGAAGCCTCAGACTCTGCTTGTAGACTTCGAACCGGGAAGGATGTTCCGCATGCAGGAAGCAAAGTCTCAAATTTACAACGTCAATAAAGAAAAGCGTGGCAACAGCAAGCTTGCCACGCGCATTGCCGAAGAACTTCGCATCTCCCCAATTATAACTATCAATAAAGACAAGATGTGCGAGGTTGAACCAAACAACATATTAGACAAGGTAAGGGAATATTCTGCGTCAAAGAGTATCATGGACGAAGCAACGGATATTCCTGCCGATGGAGAGTTGCTTGTAAATAATGAAATATTAAGTGCCTTAAGACCTTTAATGCCTATAGACTCAAAGAAAGGCTTGAGGGATAAGGCGTATAAAGGGGAAGGTGACAGCCTTGACGTTCCTGGGATTGGTAATAAGGGCGAAGACAATCATGATAATATTGATAACACTCCAAACCATGAAGATGACGATAAGAAAGAATATGTAGAACTGGAGAAAAAGTTAAAGACTTATTACTCACTCATCCTTTTCTTCGCTTTTCTGACTAATAACAAGGTCAACTCCCTTGAAGATGTCTTGCATATAATAGATGTAAATCAAGACAATAGGCGCATAGCAGAGCATGTGGGCATTAATACAGATATTCTGAAAGTAATTCAATCAAAGGCAAATCCTTTTGTACTTAGAGATTTGGATTACAAGATTTCAAACATGAACCAGCTTTCACGTGACAAGAGTGTAAAGCCAGTAGAACGGGCTGAACGTGCGATGAAAAAGTTTGGAAGGCTTTCTACATCGGAAATAATAACTCCGTCTGACGTCGCTGAATTTATGATAAACAAACTCCCCAAAGGAAGGATAAAGAAAGGAACCAAGATCCTTGACATAGCCGCAAAACAAGGAGAGTTTGCCAGTGCTTTATATAACATTTACGGAGACAAAATCAAGAACAGCGTTTACTCGCTGCCGACATCTCCACTTACTTACGAGTTTACACGAAAAGTCTATTCCTTGCTAGGAATGCCAACAAATAATGTCATGAGAGATTACACAACATACGACTTGCTGAGGTCGGATAAGAAAGATAAGTTAACAGAAATGCTCCAAGAGTTAAAACCAAATGTAATCATAAGTAATCCACCATACCAAGACAATGCTGTCGGAGAGCAGAAGACTTTCAACGGACCTATCTATAATAGGTTCATGGATATTTCTTACAATTTAACAGGAACGGTTGAAATGATACACCCAGCAAGGTTCCTGACAAATGCTGGCAGTACTCCCAAGCAATGGAACCAGAAAATGCTGAGTGACCCATATATCAGTGTTGTCGGATACAAAGAAACCAGCAACGACATTTTCAGTGATACCGATATTAAAGGTGGTGTTGCCATTACTCTTCGTGACACAAAAGGAGAAAAACATGAACCAGTTGGCGAATTTATACGTTACCCAGAGCTTGGCTCTATCCTCAACAAGGTGACTGGACGTTCAGACTTTAAGCCAATGAGTAAAATCGTTGTCACAAGAACAGCTTATCGTTTTACAGAGCTAATGCATAGAGAGCATCCTGAGGCTCTTGGCAAGCTTAGCGAAGGACATCCTTATGATGTGTCGACTAATATCTTCGAGCGTCTGCCACAGGTGTTCTTTGATGAGAAGCCTAACGATGGCAAGGACTACATCCGCATTCTTGGACGAATTGGTGGCGAACGTGTTTATAAATATGTCCGCCGTGACTATATACGTCCAGTCGACAATCTTGATTATTATAAGGTATTTATGTCAAGTGGTAATAGTAATGGAACTTTTGGCGAAGTGTTGAATTCTCCTTTCATTGGTGAGCCCTATGTAGGGAATACCGAAACTTTTATAAGTATCGGCAAATTTGAAACTCCATATGAAGCGGAATCTGTTATCAAATATATAAAGACAAAATTCTTACGAACTTTGCTTGGAACATTGAAGACAACGCAACATCTTACTCCAAATGAATGGGCAAAAGTTCCTTTGCAAGATTTTACGCCTAATAGTAATATTCACTGGGATAGAAACATTGACGATATAGACGAAGAGCTGTGTGGCTTCTATAATATCACTCAGACTGAGCGTGAATTCATGAATAGAATGATAAAGCCGATGGAATAAACAATCTCTACTGCCTCACCTACGACGAAGCCCAAGTTGTAGACCTGCAGACTCCGATTAGTCGTGAGGAATACGAGGCAGAAGGATAAGATGGAGTTGTCAAGAGTGGTCTAAGTTGTCAAAATTGTCCGAAACTACGCCGAGATGACATCTCCACAATGTCCGGTGAACCTCCGTGATTATCTGTTGGCGAGCCCTAATCCTTATAATCTTTATAATCCGTGTGAGAAAGAAACTCGGCGAAAGAGTTGCGGGATTGGAAAATATGTGCTATATTTGCCAAAAATAAAATAAATTTATGGAAGCACAACTTAATACACCATTGACCCCACAGGAAAGACTTAAAGCGGCAAAGGCAAGAAAAGCAAAAGCAGTAGAGGAGATGAAGCAGATACTGACAGATATATGTATCAAGCAGACAAGTAAAGCACCGACAAACTTTCAAGTTCTATGATACATTTATCTTTGTTGCCTCGCCTATGACGAAGTCTTGACCATAGAACCGCAGCCACCATCCAACCAAGAGGAACACGAGGCGGAAGGGTAAGACTCAAATAGTTCGCGACGCTGAGGACAGCGTCGCTACTATATTAATGAGCCCTATGCCTAAACGTGGATAATAGGACTTTATGTCAATCTTTTATTATGCCTTTATAAACAAAGTCATAGATTACACTGTCGCCTGATGCGGCAGCAAGTGGAACTTGTACTTGCGGTCGAACACATCGCCAACCGTATTGATTTCAAGGTAAGTGGTACCTGCGCCGACACTATCCATTGAGCCAGAGAGATAAGCCACTTTGTCTTCGTTGCTCAAGTAACCTTTTTGACGGAGCATACGCAAAGCAGCCTCGAAGATGGCATCGGGAGTGGAATCTTTCTTCTGATAAACAGCGATGACTCCATACGACAGGTTCAGCCAACGCTGCGTCTTTTCATTATAGCAGATGGCAAGGATAGGCTTCGGTCCACGATAAGTGGCAAGGCAACGGACTGTGTAACCCGACTTGGATGCCGTGATGATGCCCTCAACGCCAAGCGTGCGCGTTGACTCAATGGCCGCATGGGCAAGAAACTCACGCTGTGAACAGCATTCATTAAGAGGAACATTATAGATTGACGAAAAATTATGCCTATCTTGCTCTGCCTGCTCCGCAATCTTCGCCATCGTGCGCACAGCCTCAAGCGGGTATTTGCCCGAAGCCGTCTCGCCGCTAAGCATCAAGGCATCGGTGTTGCTATAGATTGCATTGGCTATATCCGTTACCTCTGCACGCGTAGGACGTGGATTGTTAATCATCGTGTGCAGCATCTGCGTGGCAACAATCACAGGCTTGTGGTGTTCAACACATTTGCGTATTATCATTCGCTGGATGCCAGGAATGCGCTCCACGGGAACCTCTATCCCAAGATCTCCGCGAGCTATCATGATGCCATAGCTCACCTTTATGATTTCGTCAATATTGTCAACACCCTCCTGGTTCTCTATTTTCGATATTATCTTGATGTTAGAATGGCGTGAGTCAAGGATTTCCTGCACCGCATGAACATCATCGGCAGACCGCACGAAGCTATGCGCAATAAAGTCAACATCCTCGTCGATGGCAAGCTGTATGAAACGCTTGTCCTTCTCCGTGAGAGCCGGTAAGTCAATGTGCTCGCCTGGGACATTGACACTCTTGCGAGCACCGAGCACACCATCATTTTGCACCACCGCATAAACCGTAGGCCCCACAATGTCCTGCACCTTCATGGCAATGGCTCCATCGTCAAAAAGAATGTCATCGCCTTTTTTCACGTCACGCGCAAAGTCAGCAAAGGAAACGTTTATAATGTCGTGCGAAGTATCCATTTCCGGCCTGCCGAATATCTTCACCACATCACCAGCCTTATAGCTGATAGGTTCAGCAACATTCGTCGTTCTCACTTCAGGGCCTTTAGTGTCTATAAGTATGCCTATATGGGGCGACACCGTCCGTGTGTTCCTTATTATATTGCGTATGCCATCAGGCGTGGCGTGGGCAGTGTTCATCCTCACCACGTTCATTCCGGCATTGAACAAGCCTCTTATAAAATCAACATCGCATCTGCGGTCACTGATGGAGCATACTATCTTAGTTTGTTTCATACCTATGCGTATTTATATAGTTATGATTTATATTTTACGTAAATATTCGGCACAAGCCTCAGCACACCGTTCCCCGTCAACCCCTGCCGACACAATGCCGCCTGCATAACCGGCACCTTCGCCACAAGGGAAAAGACCTTCCACGCGGACATGCTGCAAGGTGTCGCGGTCGCGAAGAATACGCACCGGGCTTGACGTGCGCGTCTCAACGGCTATCAGTGCCGCTTCATTAGTCAAGAACCCGTGGGCATGCTTGCCAAAGAACTTGAAGCCTTCCTGCAAACGACTGACTATGGGCTTGGGCATCCAGAAATGCAAAGGACTGCTTATCAGCCCGGGCGCATAACTGCTCTTGGGCAAGTCATAGCTGAGCCTGTTGTTCACGAAGTCAGCCATCCGTTGCGCAGGTGCCGTTTGCCGCATGTTGCCCTGCTGCCAACAAGCTTTTTCCAATTGCTCTTGAAAGTACATGACGGACAGAGATTTAGACCCGTCCACAGGCTCCCCTCCGTCAAGGAGAGGAGATGCCATACCTTCCTTTTCAAGGTCTTCAGGTCTGATTTCAACAACCATTCCGCTGTTCGACCATTTCGTGCCTCGATTGCTCGGCGACATGCCGTTGACTACTATCTGCTCCGGTTCCGTAGCCGCAGGAATGACGAAGCCACCCGGGCACATGCAAAAAGAGTATACGCCACGGCCATCTACCTGCGTCACAAACGAATATTCTGCGGCTGGCAAATACTTGCCACGTCCGTTGCGATTATGATATTGTATTCGGTCGACAAGTTCGGCAGGATGCTCCAGGCGTACGCCCACAGCAATGCCCTTCGGCTCAATCTCTATGCCGGCACTCGCAAGGTATCTGTAAACATCCCTTGCGCTATGGCCTGTTGCCAATATCACCGGTCCGTGATAAGTTTCTTCCCTACCGGTAACAAGGTTCACGGCCCTTACACCAACAATCTTTGGCGCAGCCTCTCCCTTCCCTGAAGGTGAAAGGCCCGGGGCGGAATCTGTCAGTTCGAGGCCAACCATCTTCGTCAGGAAATGCACCTCTCCCCCACTCTGCTGTATCTGCAAGCGCATGTTCTCTATCACTTTCGGCAACTTGTCAGTCCCGATATGCGGATGAACATCGGCAAGTATAGACGTAGACGCACCGTGCTGGCAAAACACATTCAGTACCTTCTCTATGTTTCCACGCTTTTTGCTGCGCGTGTAAAGTTTGCCGTCGCTATAGGCACCGGCGCCACCCTCGCCGAAACAGTAGTTGCTCTCGGGGTCTACCTTCTGAGTCTTCGTTATCAGAGCCATGTCTTTCTTTCGCTCGCGCACGTCCTTGCCCCTTTCGAGTATTATCGGACGGAAGCCAAGCTCAATAAGGCGAAGCGAGGCGAAAAGCCCGCCAGGCCCCTCGCCCACGACAATGACCTGCGGCTTGTCTGAGACATCGGGATAGTCAGTGTGCACGTACTCGTCATCCATCGGCATCTCGTTGATATATGCCCGTACCTTCAGGTTGACATAGATAGTACGCTGACGGGCGTCAATGCTTCGCCGAAGAACGCGTACATGCGTCACCGTGCGTGCATCCAATCCCTTTTCACTGGCAAGATATTGCATGATATTCTGCTCTGACCAAGCCACTTCCGGCAAGACCCTTAGCTGATATTCCTCTGTCATTGCTTACTTTTGTGTGATACGATTGCAAATTTAAACAATTTTTCTCACTTTACAAGGCCTTTCGCCGAGTTTTTAATCGGCGAAAGCACAGTCTGGCATAAACCCACGCACCACGACCCGGCTACTTGTATAGGTGGAACATACGTTCCATCATAGTCCATTTCTCGTCACTTGTCGCCCCCGGCTGGCTTTTCTGATATTTCCCAACCGTGTCTTCCCATTCGGCCTGGCGAGGCAATGTTGCAAGGCGAGCCATAGCATTGTCCCAATCGAAGTCCTCAGCCGCATCCACTATCATGACGAGATGGTTGCCGCTGATGTATATTTCCATCTCCAGAATGCCAACCTCGCGTATGCCGTCCCGAATTTCTTTCCACGAAAACTGCTCTGAGTGAAGCCTGCGATATTCGCGTATAGCCTCTGCATCGTCCTTCAAATCAAGCGTTTGCACATAGCGTTTGGTAGCAAACGGGAACCTTTGCTGTTTATATCCGTCCATAGTATTCTAAATCAAGATAAACACTTGTATAAATTCAAAAAGAACATTTAATGACGTTCACGCTGCGAACGTACGGCGTACATGCCACATACGCACGCCGTGCGTATTACCCTCGTACGGCGTATATGCAATTCACAGACGGCGTACGTGCGGCCTACATACGGCGTACGTGCCCAACAAGCATTTAAAATTCATCCCTGCCTTAGCGGCATAAAACGATTGCGGCATAAAAGATTGTGACCAAGTTTCAGCCACCATACCTTTACGCCGCAATTGCCTGAACGCCTAAAGCGTTATGTTGGGGAAAATTCTAAAGTCTTTATTTTATGATGCCCTCTTCCACGAAAATCTTCTTCAGAGCCTTCACCGCACGCTCCACCTGCTCCTTGGTATGAGTCGCCATAAGCGCAAAGCGCACAAGCGTGTCTTGCGGGGCACATGCCGGAGGGATGACAGGATTGATGAAAACGCCAGCTTCGAAAGCGAGTGCCGTAACCTTGAAAGTCTTGGTATCGTCGCGGACATAGAGCGGGATAATCGGACTCTCGGTGTCACCAATCTCGAAGCCTTCCTCACGGAAACGCTTCAATGCGTAATTGGTTACGTCCCACAGACGCTCGCGGCGTTCCGGTTCGTTTTCAATGATGTGCAGAGCTTCAAGCGCGCAAGCCGTAGCGGCTGGAGAGTCGCTCGCCGAGAAGATATAGGTGCGAGTTGTATGACGAAGATAATTTATTGTATCCCAATCAGATGCAATGAAACCGCCGATAGAGGCAAGGCTCTTTGAGAACGTGCCCATGATGAGGTCGACTTCATCCTGCAAACCAAAATGATGGCAAACGCCACGCCCCTCGTCACCAAAAACGCCAACGCCATGAGCCTCGTCTACCATGATGGAGCAATTGTACTTGTGCTTAAGTTCCACTATCTCGGGCAACTTTGCCAAATCGCCCTCCATAGAGAAGACTCCGTCAACGACTATGAGCTTTACAGCTTCATACGGAAGCCTCTCGAGAATGCGCTCAAGGTCTACCATGTCGTTGTGCTTGTAATGGAGCTGAGTGGCGAAGCTCAAGCGTCTGCCGTCAACGATTGACGCATGGTCGCGGTCGTCGCAGATAAGGTAATCGCCACGTCCAACCACAGCCGGTATCACGCCGGAGTTTACCGAGAAACCTGTAGAAAAGCACAAAGCATCATCTTTATGCTCAAATGCGGCAAGCTCCTTTTCAAGTTGCACATGGATGTCAAGCGTACCATTGAGGAAACGGCTTCCCGCACAGCCAGGGCCATACTTGTCAAGGGCTGCCTTACCTGCGTCTATGATACGCTGGTCACCAGTAAGACCGGTGTAGGCATTGCTGCCAAACATTAAAATCTTGCGGCCGTCCATCATGACTTCCGGTCCCTGCTTGCTCGTTATCTCACGAAAATAAGGGTAAACGTCTTCTTCCATGTACTTCTGAGGTACACGATAATGCTTATATCTTTCTGTTAACTGTCCCATTTTTATAATAGGTGTAGAAATTACTACAATTATATATCTGGACTGCAAAGTTACAAAAAAAGACTTATTCCCAACACAAAAAACAGAAGAAATGAATAAAATACTAAAAAAATAATGCATTTAGGGTTAAAATACGAATAAAAAAAACTATTTTTGCGGAAGAAAAGAAACACACATGAAGAAGAAAATACTCTTTGTCATAAATCCCATATCAGGAACCGTGAGCAAGGCAGGCGTACCTGAAGCTATTGAAAAATATATGGACAAGGATTCGTTCGACTACCGAATAGCGAAAACCGAACGCCCCGGGCACGCCACCGAACTGGCGCGACAGGCGGCTGCCGACGGCTACGACGTGGTGGTGGCAATAGGCGGCGACGGCACCGTGAACGAGGTCGGGCGCGGACTCATCCACACGGATACGGCAATGGCCATAATCCCCTGTGGATCAGGCAATGGGCTTGCGCGCCATTTGCTCATTCCCCTTAACATAAAGAAAAGCATCGACATTATAAACAAATGTGTGGTGAAAAGCCTCGATTATGGAGTAATAAACGAGCACGACTTCTTCTGCACGTGTGGCATGGGCTTTGACGCATTCATCAGCTTCAAGTTTGCCGAGGCAGGCAAGCGCGGCCCTATAACCTACGTACAGCAAATTCTTGAAAAAGGCCTCAGCTATAAGCCGGAGACCTACGAGATAAGCGTGGACGAAAGCACCGAGAGGTTCAAGGCCTTCCTAATCTCATGCGCCAACGCGTCGCAATATGGCAACAACGCCTACATTGCGCCACAGGCAAGCATGAGCGACGGCATGTTGGACGTGGTCATAATGGAGCCTTTCGACTTGATAGAGGCGCCGCAGATAGCCATCGACATGTTCAGCAAGACTCTCAACAAGAGCTCGCGCATAAAGTCGATGCGCACGAAACATCTCAGCATACACCGCTCGCAAGCCGGGCCTATACACTACGACGGCGAACCGGTGATGACCGGCGCCGACATCGACATACACGTAGAAGCGGGGGGGATAAAGGTGGTCATAAATCCTGACGACAGACGCGACGTACGCCGGCCTAACGCCATACAAACTACCGCAGCCGACCTCTTCAACCAGCTAAACGGAATACACGACGACCTCATAAAACATACACGGCGAGGCATGGCTTTGACTAAAATATTACAGAAAAAAATAGAGAAAAACCTGCCTTCCATATAATTATCTTGAAAAAAGAGCCAATAAATTTCATTATCACAGAGGAAAGTTGTAACTTTGCACTTCCGTAAAAAGCATTGTAAATAAACAAGATATAAACGTAAGATATTTATAACAAATGACAAAAGCTGATATCATCAACGAAATCACTGAGCAGACAGGCCTACAAAAAAAAGAAGTGACTGTAGTAGTGGAGAGCTTCATGGCAAACGTGAAGAACGCTATGCTTGAAAAGAAAGAGAACGTCTACCTTCGTGGCTTTGGCAGTTTCATCATCAAGCACAGGGCAGCGAAAACCGCCCGTGACATTGGCAAGAACACTACCATTACAATCGGCGCGCACGACATACCTGCCTTCAAGCCAGCCAAGGCGTTCATCGACGAGATGAGAAACGAATAAAAAAACAAGTAATATTATCAACAACATTAAAAAAAATTAGCTATGCCAAACGGTAAGAAAAAGAAAGGCCACAAGATGGCTACGCATAAGCGTAAAAAGAGACTGCGCAAGAACCGCCATAAGAGCAAGTAAGCCCTAAGGGCAGTTCTTAGAGGGGGCGTGCCTTACAGGCGTGCCCCTTTTTCAGAATGCTAAACAAATGAGAAATGACAAGTGAAGTAGTTATCGACGTCAAGCCGAAAGAGATTTCCATTGCGTTGCTCGAAGACAAACGGTTGGTGGAATACCAAAACGAGCAACGCTCTGCCAACTTCTCCGTAGGCAACATCTACATCGCAAAGGTGAAAAAGCTCATGCCAGGGCTGAACGCCTGCTTTGTCGATGTGGGCTATGAGCGCGACGCTTTCTTGCATTATCTTGATTTGGGAAATCAATTCAACTCCTACGCCAAATATCTTAAGCAGGTACAAAGCGACCGCAAGAAGCTCTTTCCCTTTGAGAAAGCGAGCAAGCTGCCGGACCTGCAAAAAGACGGCAGCGTGCAGCAAACCCTGACCGTAGGCCAAGAGGTGCTTGTACAAATAGTAAAGGAACCCATATCAACGAAAGGCCCGCGCCTGACAAGCGAACTTAGTTTTGCAGGACGTTTCCTCGTGCTCATTCCTTTCGGAGACAAGGTCTCGGTGTCGTCAAAGATTAAAAGCGGAGAAGAAAGGTCAAGACTTAAACAGCTCATCCACAGCATCAAGCCCAAGAACTGTGGCGTCATAGTGCGCACAGTGGCCGAGGGCAAACGTGTGGCAGAATTGGACGCTGAACTGAAAATACTTGTTGAGCGTTGGCAAAACGCACTGAAAAAAGTACAGAAAGCACAAAAGCTGCCACAACTCGTATATGAGGAAACAGGCAGAGCCGTCGCCTTGTTGCGCGACCTCTTTAATCCGACATACGAGAACATTTATGTCAACGATGAAGAAGTGTGCAAAGAAGTAAAACAATATGTGACACTAATCGCCCCGGAAAAGGCTGGTATAGTAAAGCTCTATACAGGAAATGTGCCAATCTTTGACAACTTCAACATCACTAAACAGATTAAAGCGAGCTTCGGCAAGACCGTGAACTATGCTCACGGGGCTTACCTTATCATTGAGCACACCGAAGCTATGCACGTTGTGGATGTAAACAGCGGAAACCGTTCAAAAAACCAGAACGGGCAAGAGGCAACTGCATTGGACACCAATCTTGGTGCGGCCGACGAACTCGCCCGCCAGCTCAGGCTACGTGATATGGGAGGAATCATCGTAGTGGACTTCATTGACATGAACCTCGCAGAAGACAGGCAGATGCTTTACGAACGCATGTGCAAAAACATGCAGAAAGACAGGGCACGCCACAACATTCTGCCACTGAGCAAATTCGGGCTTATGCAAATCACAAGGCAGCGCGTGCGCCCTGCTATGGACGTAAATGTAGAAGAAGCCTGCCCGACATGCAACGGCACCGGCAAAATCAAGTCAAGCATTTTGTTCACTGACCAATTGGAAGGAAAGATTGACCAACTCATAAACAAGATAGGCATCAGAAAGTTATATTTACACGTACATCCTTATGTTGCAGCTTACATCAACCAAGGTATCGTAAGCCTGAAACGCAAGTGGCAAATGAAGTACGGCTTCGGTGTCCACATCATTCCTTCACAAAAGCTCGCCTTTTTGCAATATGAATTTTATGACGCAAAGGGGCAGTTCATTGACATGAAGGAAGAAATGGATAGCCTCACCCCGTAATCCTCTCTCCCTTGGAGAGGAGAGGCTAATTACACAGATAAACAAATAGGCAAGAAAGAACTATAACTTAGAATTATAATTCATAAAAGGCATCCAACAATGAAAAAGCCCGTAAGCTTCTCACTTACGGGCTTTTTTATTGTTTACCTCAGTAACCAACTTCACCTCTCCTTTGGAGAGAGGATTAAGGGGTGAGGCTAAGGCACTACCTTGAACCTTATGCGGAAAGTATGCGTCGGCTCGTCCCAATTGGTGCCAAGCATAACAAACTTGCCTATCTGCGAGGTTGAACGGACATGCTTGCCAACACACGGGCAGACATCGAAATCGCCAATGCGCACAAGCCGTATCTTCTCAGACGCATCCTTGGGCAGACGGTCGAGGCTTACGCCCTCTGGAACATGATCACGATCCACTGTCTCATAAGTCACAGTAAGGTCAGCGTCTATAAGACGGTTCATCTCGTCTTCTATTGCCTTTTCCTCCTTTCGCGTAGGCTTATGGTCAAGCCGATAACTTATCTTGCTCTTCTTGCGCTCTATATGCGCATTCGAAGAACGTTCACAACCAAACATTCGAATCATTACCTGATTGAGCAAATGCTCAGCAGTATGCGCCGGCGGAAATTCTTCCTTGTTGTGCTCATTGAACACGCTGCTTTCCTCTTTCATCTTTATGCTAAACTTAAGTATTGTTCCGCTGTATGGTTGCAACACCACCTCCGTTGTCTCGTCTTTCTTCAAGTGAACCATAGTCGTATCACCCGTAAGCAAGTCGACGGCAGGGATGTCCCTCTCCGGCAAGCCGAGAAAGTCAAAGGCGTGTGTGGGAATAATGACCGATGCCTTTACCATAGGGCGTGAGAAGTTTACCACTATGAGCAAGACCTCGTCGTCTTTCTTGCGCAAGAAAGCATACTGAGAGCGCGGATTGAAATGCCACGTCTGAGTGTTGACATACATAAGGTCGAAGCACTCGCCCTCGTATATTGCCTTTTCATTATTGACAATACGCAGCAACGACCGATACAGCTTCATCAGCGAACTTTCATCGGCAGAAAGCCCGTGAGGCGTGAAGTAGCCACGCCTTACACTGTCAACTGTCCAATAGTCGAATATTGTAGTTCGCCCGTCCCTACCGGAATAGCCTTCCTCGTCCATGCCACGCTCACCAAACTCCTGCCCGCTGTAAAGCATGAAAGGATTGGTTTGCAACATCATGGCAACGATGGCGGCAGGTATGGCCTTGCGCCCGTCACCACAAAAGAAATCGCTCGCTATGCGCTGTTCGTCATGGTTCTCAAGGAAATATAGCATATGATCCTTGATGTCGTTAGTGCTCTGCCAGCTATATGTAATACTGTTGGCAGGGCGACGCTCGCAAACCACGTCACGAAGGCAGTCGTACATGCCTACCTTGTCATAAAGATAATCGAAGCCTGACCTGATGTAAACACGATACTGGTTGGGGTCATACACCTCGCCGATGAAAACAAGCTTTGGGAAACGCTCCTTGACAATGCCTGTGGCATAAGACCAAAACTCGTGCGGCACCATCTCTGCCATGTCGCACCTGAAGCCGTCTATGCCCTTGCCAGCCCAGAAAAGAAGAATGTCTGTCATCTTCTTCCAAGTATTGGGAATGGGATTGAAGTGGCAACTTCTACCGCCAAAGTCACAATAGTCTACGCCATAATTGAGCTTTATCGTCTCGTACCAGTCGTACATACCTGGCGTTGCGTTGAACTTGTCATTGCCTGTACACTTGGCCGGTCTTTCTATATAAGCTTCCTCTCCCGGCTTAGGAGCCACAGGAGGTACAAACTGCTGGCCGGGGCAATAATAGAAATTGTTCTGAGGGTCGAAATGCTTGGTATCGTCATCGTCCTCGCCAAGGTCACGCACCCCGTCCGGCTTGGCTATGGAATGATACTCACGCGCCACATGGTTGGGAACAAAGTCCATTATGACCTTCATCCCAGCCAGGTGTGTGCGTTTGACAAGACTTTCAAATTCTTCCATGCGGCGCTCTATGTCCACCGCAATGTCAGGGTCTACATCATAATAATCGGTAATGGCATACGGCGAGCCAGCCTTTCCTTTTACTATAGACGGGTGCTGCCGAGGTATGCCATACTGCGTATAATTGGTAGTAGTGGCATGCCTGACAATTCCTGTATACCAAATATGCGTAAACCCCATGTCGTGAATGTGGCGCAGGCGGACGGCATCAAAGTCGTTCATTTTGCCACTCCCATTCTCGGCAATAGTCCCGTCATTCTTGTCGGTTGTATTCTTATTACCGAAAAGACGGGGAAGAACTTGATAAATCGTTATCTTCTTGTTCATTTGAAAGTTTAGGCTATTCCGTGTGCAGGTATGGTCTTGTCTATACGGCGAATCATTCCTTGCAACGCCTTGCCCGGCCCGCACTCCGTAAAGTCGTCGGCACCGTCGGCTATCATTTCCTGCACGCTCTTTGTCCAACGTACCGGACTCGTGAGCTGAGCAATGAGGTTATCCTGTATTTCCTTGGGGTCAGTGTGTGGCTTTGCGTCCACATTCTGATAAACCGGGCACTTGGGAGCAGAGAACGTAGTCTTCTCTATCGCCTCCTGCAATTCTTCCTTAGCAGGCTGCATCAGCGGCGAATGGAAAGCTCCGCCTACATTCAATGGCAAGGCACGCTTTGCGCCTGCTGCGGCAAGCTTCTCGCAAGCCTCTGCTATGGCATCATTGTCGCCGGATATTACAAGCTGGCCCGGGCAGTTGTAGTTGGCAGCAACCACCACCTTGCCTTCATTGCGGATTTCAGCGCACACTTCTTCTATCTTCTCGTCGGACAAGCCGATTATTGCAGCCATAGTGCCAGGGTTCTTCTCACAAGCTTTCTGCATGGCATTGGCACGGGCGGCAACAAGCTTCAAGCCGTCCTCAAAGCTCAACGCTCCGGCAGCCACGAGGGCAGAAAACTCGCCGAGCGAGTGACCCGCAACCATTGCCGGCTTGAAGTCGTCGCCAAGGCAAAGAGCTGAGATAACACTGTCGAGAAACACAGCAGGCTGGGTGACCTTTGTCTCCTTGAGTTGCTCGTCGGTGCCGGCAAACATGATGTCGGTTATCTTGAATCCGAGTGTTTCGTCGGCTTTATCATAGAGTTGTTTTGCCAATGCGTTGCTCTCATACAGGTCTTTGCCCATGCCCACATACTGCGAGCCCTGTCCGGGGAATACAAATGCTTTCATCTTTATTCTGATTTTAATACTCTTATGCAAAGGTACACAAAAAAATCCCAATCACCACGCGGATGAAAGGGATTTTCGTATTGATTTGCTTTACTGTGCTAAAATTTGCTTTCTTTATTACTCAGCAACAGGTGTTTCTGTTTCTGCCTTCGAAGCCTCCTCTGCAGGAGCCTCCGTTGCAGGTGCTTCAGCGGCAAGATTCTCTACCTTGTTTTCAGCAACCACCTTCACGGGAACTTTCACCTCTACATCGTGATGGAAGTGCACGACAGCCTCATACTCGCCAACCTTGCGAGCTTCCCTCATGGTGATTATCTTGCGGTCAACCTCAATGCCCTGCTTTGCGAGCTCCTCGGCAACCTTAGCCAGACCGACCGATCCATAAAGATGACCTGTAACAGCAACCTTGGCAGCCACTGTTACAACCACATTCTGCAGTTGCTCAGCGCGCTTCTCAGCCTCAGCCTTCTTGGCTGCAAGCTTGCTTGCCTGCTGCTTCAGGTTCTCGGCAAGAACCTTGCGTGCGCTTGCAGAAGCTATGACGCCCTTACCGGTAGGGATGAGATAGTTGCGGCCATAACCGTTCTTTACATTCACAATATCGTTCTTGTATCCAAGACCGATAATATCTTCTTTCAGTATAATTTCCATGTCTTAGCCTCCTTCTTTATTTCATCAAATCGGTTACGAATGGAAGCAAGGCAACCTGGCGGGCACGCTTCACTGCCTGAGCCACACGACGCTGATACTTCAGCGAAGTACCGGTGATACGACGTGGGAGAATCTTGCCCTGCTCGTTGAGGAACTTCTTCAGGAACTCAGGATCCTTGTAGTCAATATACTTGATGCCACTTTTCTTGAAACGGCAATACTTCTTCCTCTTGGTGTCAATGGAAGGAGCTGTCAAATAACGAATTTCAGAATTGGTGTTTCTCTGCTCTGCCATAATTAAGCCTCCATTTTTTTACCCAGCTTTGCGCGACGCTTCTCTGCATAAGCCACAGCGTACTTGTCGAGCTTCACTGTCATGAAACGAATAACTTTCTCGTCACGGCGGAAGCCGGTCTCGAGAGTGTTGATAACTGATGGCTCTGCCTTGAACTCAAACAGGCAATAGAAGCCTGTCGATTTCTTCTCAATGGCGTAAGCCATCTTCTTAAGTCCCCAGGCCTCTTCGTTCAGAATCTCAGCACCGTTGTCGGTGAGCAGCTTCTTGAATTTACCGGCCGTTTCCTTCATCTGTTCATCAGACAAAACGGGAGTCAAAATGAAAACGGTTTCGTATTGATTCATACTACTTTGAATGAATTGAAAATGTTGTTTTGCAAAAATGCGAGTGCAAAGGTAGTTAAATTCTTATAAACCACGGAACAAACTGACCGCCGCCACCCGTTTTTTAACTTTTATTACATGCCGCAGAACCATTTTATTTGTACTTTTGCAGCCGATTAACGAAAGATATAAGGAAATGAAAGCCGAAATCACAAAGCTTACGAAAGCATTAAAAAGGGCAAGCATAGCATGCGCCAACCACGCCGGGCTGCCACTTGTATACACGGGGACGACTTTGCTTGCCATATTCTATATCACAGGATGGACAAACAACAATTTACTGCTTTTGCTGCCGTTGGCACTCATGCTGATTGGAGCCGCAGGCTTCGTAAGGAATGAAAAACGAAAGGAAAACTACTGACTGTCATTGGTCTTGCCATTGCCATATCGCGACAAAACCATAGACGCATTGCGATAAAGCTTTAACCGCAAGACGACAAAACATTAATCGCAAAGCGATGCAACTTTTGCCGCATAATGCCAGCATTGCAACCTAAACGCCCCTATTTAAAAGAAAATTCGCCAAAATAAGTTAATATTCCACAATTGTAAATATAAAAAGACAACACGAACACCTAATTATCAATTATTTTTAATATTTTTGCAAAACCGATTAGTAAAAAGCATTTTTAGAGCTTTATTGAATATATGGCTAAATACAACATTACGCACAAGAAAGAGAAAGAAGCCAGTTACCGTTCACTTGTAAGCCCGAAATTGATGGATGAATTGGAACAAAAGATTAACGACATCATCATCATTAAGAAAAAGTACAAGGAAAAAAATTACTCAGCAAAGCAATTGGCTGATGATTTAAATACGAATACAAGGTATATCTCTGCTGTAGTAAACGTGAGGTTCCACATGAACTACACGTCGTATGTAAACAAGTACCGCATCCAGGAAGCCATGTCGCTTTTAGTGGATAGACGTTATCAGGAACTTAACATGGAGGACATATCCGACATGGTGGGCTTCTCTAACCGACAGTCATTCTATGCGTCTTTTTATAAGATTAACGGCATTACGCCAAGAGACTATAGAATAAGGCATCTAAAAGAGCATCCGTCATTGGTGGAAAAACCGAAAAGGAGAGGCCGGAGGCCAGGTTCGAAAAACAAGCCAAAGACCTTGGCAATATAGGCATATCCTTGGAGACGCAGAGACAGCATTAACACAAATGGACAAAACAACATTCAGATACGCCGACGAGAAATTTGCCGACTTACAGATGTTGCGCTATAAACTTGAGGGCTTTGACAAACTAAGCCCAAAGCAAAAGGCGTACATCTATTGCCTTTCAAAAGCCACACTGGCAGGACGCGACATCACGACCGACCAGTATGGCAGATACAACCTCGACATCAGGAAAATGCTCGAGGCTGTTCTTGTATATGCTAACACCGAAGCCGAGCCGGAAGAATATGCCAAAATGGAAGAATACTTGAAGCGAGTATGGTTTTCAAACGGCATATATCATCATTATGGCTGCGAGAAATTCAAACCTGAGTTTTCAGAAAAGTGGCTTAGGAAAAGCGTATGCTCAATAAGCCCTGAGCTTCTTCCCAAAAACAAGTATGGCGGTGTGGCACAAATGCTCGACGATCTGTGCCCCGTGATATTCGACCCGGAAATTCTACCAAAGCGAGTAAACCAGAACGACGGTGAAGACTTGGTAAAGACATCGGCATGCAACCTCTATGAAGGCGTGAGCCAGCAAGAGGCTGAAAGCTTTTATGCCGCAATGAGAAATCCTGCCGACGGCGATTGCCAGCCATCGTGGGGGCTCAACTCAAAGCTTACAAAAAAGGCAGATGGAAGCATAGTGGAGCAAAAATATGTTGTCGGAGGGCTGTATGATAGAGCCATAAAGCAAATTGTCTATTGGCTCGATAAAGCTGCCAACGTTGCTGAAAACGAACGACAAAGGAAGCTAATTGGTTTGCTGACAGACTATTACAAAACTGGAGACTTACGCACTTTCGACAAATACAACATCGAATGGCTGAAAGAGAAAGACGGCGACATAGACTTTATAAACGGATTTATAGAGGTTTATGGTGACCCTCTCGGATTGAAAGGTACATGGGAGGGCATAGTGGAATATCGCGACAATGAGGCCACACACCGCACACAGACAATAGCCGAAAACGCACAATGGTTTGAAGACCACTCCCCCGTAGACCCACGATTCAAAAAAACGAAAGTGAAAGGTGTGTCAGCCCACGTGGTACGCGCTGCCATGCTTGGCGGCGAAGAATATCCATCGACTGCCATCGGAATAAACCTGCCAAATGCTGACTGGATACGCGCACGCTATGGCTCTAAAAGCGTCACCATCGGTAACCTTACAGATGCCTATAACAAGGCTGCGCATGGAAATGGGTTCAACGAGGAGTTTGTAATCGACAACGATACGCTCGCTATAATCGATAAGTATGGTGACCTTTGCGATGATCTTCATACAGACCTGCACGAATGCCTCGGCCACGGAAGCGGGCAACTGTTGCCAGGCGTTTCAGCAGATGCCTTGAAAGCATACGGCAGTACCAATGAAGAAGCACGGGCCGACTTGTTTGGTTTGTATTATCTTGCCGATCCAAAGCTCATCGAACTTGGGCTCGTGCCTGACGGCGAAGCTTACAAAAGCCAGTATTACCACTACATGATGAACGGACTGCTCACACAGCTCGTGCGTATAAAACCAGGACATCAAATAGAAGAAGCCCACATGCGCAACCGTGCGCTTATAGCCCATTGGTGCTTGGACAATGGCAATGGCGTAGTGGAGCTCACCCAAATTAACGGCAAGACTTTTGTTAAAATAAACGACTACCCGGCATTGCGCCTACTGTTCGGCAAGTTGCTTGCCGAGGTTCAGCGCATAAAGAGCGAAGGCGATTATGATGGAGCACGCAATCTTGTGGAAACATACGGTGTGAAGGTTGACCAAGACATTCACCACGAGGTGCTGCAGCGCTATGAAAAGCTGGGCATAGCCCCATACAAGGGCTTCATAAATCCGTGGATGAAACCAGTTACCGATGAAAACGGTAATATAGTGGACGTTAAGATTGACTATACAGAGAGCTACAAGCACCAAATGCTACGCTATTCCAAGGAATATGGCTTCCTGTAAACCAGACTATAATCAATCAACATAAAAGCCTACGGCGTAAACGCAAGACATAACAAACCATACATAAAAAACGATGCCTGAACAGGAAATAAAAGAAACCATACAAGGGCTGAAGCGTAGCTTCCGTCTTTCCATGAATGGCCCAGCCTCACAATCAATGCGTGAAAAAGGCCTTGACTATAAGCTCAATTGGGGAGTGCCCTTCATACAACTCAAACAGATGGCAAAAGAGCTTACGCCAGACTATCATCTTGCTGTAGCATTATGGAAAGAAGACATACGCGAGTGTAAAATTTTAGCTACTCTTCTGATGCCTGCAGACCAAATGCCGGAAGAAGTGGCTGACATCTGGATAGAACAGACCCACACGCAAGAACTGGCAGAAATGGTGGCTTTCAACCTCCTGCAAAACGTAAGCTATGCGCCCAAATTGGCATACCGTTGGATGGCGTCAGATGATGTAACGAGGCAAATTTGCGCTTACGACATCATTGGCCGACTTTTTATGAAAGGAATGGAGCCTAACGAGCGAGGTATCAACGAGTTTATCGACCAAGCCATAACAGCCCTCCTCTCGCCATCAATGGGTGTAAGACATGCTGCAATGAACGCTTTAACACGTTTCGCCGACCTCGGCATGGTATACGAAAGGCTCGCAAATTCTGCACTTAAACAAATTAAAACAGAGAAGTGAAAGCTGGGAGAAAAACCATCCCCTGCTTTCACTTCTCTGTTTTCTTAAGCTATAAATTCAACTTTTACTCCTCGTCCGGTATAATGAGCTTATAACCCTGGCCGTGGATATTGATTATCTCCACTTGGTCATCATCCTTGAGATGCTTGCGCAGTTTAGTGATATACACATCCATTGAGCGCGCATTGAAATAGTTGTCATCAATCCAGATGGTGCGCAGGGCATCATTGCGTTTCAGTATCTCATTAGCATGAGAGCAGAGCAATGACAGAAGCTCATTCTCCTTCGTTGTTAGCTTTGTCTGCTTGTCGCCTATGGTGAGCAACTGCTTCTGCGTATCGAAGCTGTAACGCCCGATCTTATACTTAGTGCTCTCGTGCGTACGCTTGCCACGCACACGACGCAGGATGGCCTCAACCCTCTTAACCAGTTCTTCCATAGAGAAAGGTTTGGTGATGTAATCGTCAGCACCCTTGTCAAAGCCTTCAAGCACATCCTCCTTCTGAGCACGTGCCGTAAGGAAGATTATTGGCACCTGAGAATTGATTTGACGAATTTCGGAAGCCAAAGTGAAACCATCCTTCTTTGGCATCATCACATCGAGGATGCAGATGTCAAACTTGTCTTTCTGAAACTCGCGGTAGCCAACCTCGCCGTCAGGGCAAAGCACAGCGTCGAACCCCTTGGCAATAAGATATTCGCAAAGCAACGTACCGAGGTTCTCGTCATCCTCACACAACAAGATTTTTGTCTTCTCTTCCATAGTATTAGACTTTAAATTGTTTATATTATTCTTATTAATGGTGTGTTATACCTTACAAACTATTGCATTACTCGTCCTTTATCACAGGCAACTTTATGGTGAAAGTAGTGCCCTTGCCACGCTCACTGTCAACTTTTATGTCGCCATCATGCAAGTCAACCACCTTCTTGACATAAGCCAAACCAAGCCCAAAGCCTTTGACATCATGCACGTTGCCTGTGTGTACACGGTAGAACTTTTCAAAGATTTTCTTCAAGTCATCCTTTTTCATGCCCAAACCAGTGTCACGTAATGAGAGATAAAGCCACTTGTCATCATTCCACGTCTTCAAATAAATGTCAAGAGGCTTGTCCGGCTTGCAATATTTCACGGCATTGTCCATAAGGTTGAATATAACATTCTGGAAGTTCACCTCATCCACGTATATAGCAGAATCTACAGCTCCTACGTCAACATAAATCTTTCCACCAGTATGTTCCACTCGCAAAGAAAAAGAGTTGGCAATAGTTTCCACCATCTCATTAAGATCAAGCATCTTCTTTTTGAAAGATGACTTCTTGCGGTCGAACATTGACATTTGCAACACTTTCTCCACAAGGAAACGCAGTCGCTTGGTCTCATCTGTAACCACTCCAACAAGATGCTTCATCATTTTCTCACTCTTTGCCACGCTTTCATCGTTGAGCATCTGTGCCGCAAGCGAGATACTTGCAATAGGGGTCTTTAGTTCATGCGTCATGTTATTGATGAAGTCGTTCTTGATTTCATTGTAACGCTTCTGGCGGAACACCACTACTATCGTAAAGACAAATGTGATGAGCAATATCAAAGTGAAGACCACACTCGGTATCATGAAGCGTACGCCGGAAAAGATATAGCTGTTGATGTCAGGGAAATGAACCCTTACCACGCCCATCTTTGATGCTGGATCATTACGGAAAAGTATCTGAGTGTAAGTATATTCAGAACCCTCGTCAGTATAGTCAGGGCAACGATACACCTCACGACCGTCTTGTGTGGTCACCGTGAAATGATACGGTATGTTGATGCCATTATTTATAAGCTCAGCCTTAAGGTCCTGATCAAGTATCTTAAAGTTCACTCGTTCCTTTAAAGGCTTGTCTGAAGCCGAATAAAGCATATTCATCACCACCTCATCAAGTAAAGCTTTCTGGTAAACATACCTGTTCTTCACTATCTCTTGAAGTGACTTGCTCGCCTCATTGTTGGAATTGCGGTCATTCCGCAAAATCATTGCCTTGGGCACTTTTACAGGATTGTTGCTCACGGTCTTTAGACGGAACGTAACATAGTCGGAGCCACGCTTGCCTGAATATTGGTGGAGGCCAAGGCTGTCGGTATTGTCATCAATTTTCCCGTTAGACACCTTGCCACCTTTTCTCCTTTGTGACTCACTGACATCCTTTTCAAGATAGCGAAGGGTCTCGTTCAGCTCCAAATTGCGTGAAGCTTGATAAAGAGCTCGATTGACACTTTCGTCAAACTGTTCTTTCTTCATGTTCGCCATCTCCTGAATGTATTTCAGCTGCAAACCAAGCAATATGACAAAGGACGCGCCCATGATTACGGCTATCGTCCATATTGTTTTCTTCTTCATGCCGCAAAGATAGCAATTAACTTAATTGATTAACATTTGAATGTTAAGGAAAAGATGATGTTTTTCCAAAATTAACATAATACGGCTTTTTAGTTTATTATATGTAACTAAATAAAAATCCCCATAGCCTTTGAGGCAATGGGGAAATATAATCATGCAAGAGGATAATTCTATTCGTCGTCCTTCTGTTCTTGCTCATGCTCAGCAATAAGCTTTGTCTGGAGGTCTCCAGGAACAAGCTCATAGCTTGCAAACTTAGCATTGAACGAAGCACGGCCTCCAGTCAATGAGCTCAGAGCCACACTGTAATTGGCAAGTTCCTTATAAGGAATCTTAGCCGACAGCTTCTGGTAGCCAGCTTCCGAGTCCATACCCATGATGATTGCCCTACGACCCTGCAAGTCACTCATTACATCACCCATGTAGTCACCTGGCACATACACCTCAAGATCATAGATGGGTTCAAGAATCTTCGGCCCTGCCTCCTTGAAGGCATCAGAGAAAGCATGGCGGGCAGCAAGAGTGAACGAAAGCTCATTAGAGTCTACAGGGTGCATCTTACCATCGTAGACAACCACTCGTACGTCACGTGCATAGCTGCCTGTCAAAGGACCACGCTCCATGCAATCCATCACGCCTTTCAAAATGGCTGGCATGAAACGAAGGTCAATGGCTCCACCAACAACAGAGTTGATGAACTGAAGCTTACCGCCCCACGGCAAATCTTTCTCCTCCTTCGACTTGATGTTCATCTTGAACTCCTGACCATCAAACTTATACACAGTTGGGTCAGGCATACCATCTGCGTATGGCTCAATGATGAGAGCGACCTCACCAAACTGACCAGCGCCACCGCTCTGCTTCTTATGGCGGTAAGTGGCGCGCGCCTTCTTGGTAATTGTCTCACGATAAGGCACGCGTGGCTCCTCATACTCCACCTGCAACTTCTCGTTATTCTCCAAACGCCACTTCAGAACGCGCAGGTGGAATTCCCCTTGTCCGTGAACAATAGTCTGGCGGAGTTCCTTACTCTGCTCTACCACCCAAGTAGGATCTTCTTGGCGCATTTTTGTCAATGCAGCCATAACCTTCTCAAGATCTTGCGGATTCTTAGCCTTGATGGCACGTGAATATTTCTGGCGCGGATACTTAACGAAGTCGAACTTAATATTGTCGTGATCCTTGTCATCAAGCGTGTTGCCCGTTTTAACATCCTTCAGCTTAACCGTACATCCTATGTCACCGGCATTAAGCTCGTCTACAGGTATACGGTTTGAACCAGCACAAGCATATATGGTTCCCAGACGCTCCTTAGAGGCTCTGTCGGCATTGGTCAGGTCGTCACCAGCCTTCACCTTGCCACTCATCACCTTGAAATAGCTCACTTCGCCAATGTGCGGTTCCAAACCGGTCTTGAAGAAATAAAGGCTCTCCGGACCATTAATGTCAGCAGGCACTTCCTCACCACGAGTATCACGGTAAGCAGGCATATCACTCACAAAAGGCACTACGTTGCCAAGGAATTCCATCAATCTCTGCACGCCCATGTCCTTGACTGCATCTACACAGAATATCGGGAACATGTCACGATTAATCAATCCCTTGCGTATGCCAAGGCGCAACTCGTCTTCCGTCAGGCTGTTCTCGTCCTCAAAGAACTTTTCCATCAAAGAATCGTCATTTTCAGCAGCAGCCTCCACAAGAGCACGGTGAAGCTCCAGAGCCTTGTCCATCTCCTCGGCAGGAATATCCTCACGCTTCGGCTCGCCTCCGTCAGGTCCCCATGTTAGCTTCTTCATTATGAGAACGTCTATGAGGCTGTTGAAATCAGGACCCGTGGAAAGAGGATACTGAATCTGGACACACTTTGAGCCATAGATTTCCTGCATCTGCTCTATTATGTTATCGAAATCGCACTTGTCTGAATCAAGCTGATTGATGAGGAAAATAACCGGCTTCTTCAGCTTCTCCGTGTAGCGGAAGTTGTTTTGTGTGCCAACCTCAGGACCATATTGGCCATTGATAAGGATTACCGCCTGATCGGTAACATTGAGAGCCGTTATAGCTCCTCCAACGAAGTCATCAGAACCAGGGCAGTCAATGATGTTGAGCTTCTTGTTATTCCACTCTACATGGAACACTGTCGGGAAAACAGAATATCCAAGGTTCAGCTCCACCGGCATGAAATCACTGACGGTGTTCTTCTGCTCCACCGTTCCACGACGCTTGATGATTCCAGCCTCGAAAAGCATACTTTCGGCAAGCGTGGTCTTGCCGCTACCTTTGGCGCCAATGAGCGCGATGTTCTTAATCTCGTTTGTTTGATATACTCTCATATCAAAAGCTTTTATGTGTTAGTAAATATTAGTTTTTAAGCCATGAGTTTTTAAGTTCATGGGGCAGGCTACCTGCCATTTTCGGATTCAAAGCTCCGAATCGTTGTTAAAGTTAAACAAAAAAATTATTGCTGCAAAGGAAATGACCAAAAAAGTGATTTTTTTAAAACAAATTAGTATATCAGTCACTTTGAATGCCTCCATAGCATAGGGTAGAACCGTTTCATTTTTGTAAAAAAATATTTTTCAACACCCCCTCTGTGAGCAGCCTCGTTTCAAAAATGTCAATCCTTTTTTCATACAGCGTAATTATATAAATTCTCGCAAATAACTATAAATCAACAATATAAGAATTTGTTTCATTTTTCATGGCTTTATATCAATCTTATTTACGGCGGCTATAACCACTTTATGCGGCGTAATAATGTCTCTTTTACGCCGCATAAAGTGGTTATAGCCGCCGTAATAATGATACATAAACGGCGTAACGATGTCGCATCAACACTTTCGCACTTCTAAAACAAGTACTGCCTGCTTCTGGAACACCACTTTCGCTTTGTCCATATTTTTTACTTTTTGTTGAATTATTTCATAATTTTCAAATAAAAAGTACACCTATAGTTCCTCCTTTCGCAAGGCACTTTTTCCAATATAACGTGATGCTGTTACAGATAAAGTGAGTAACTTTGCAGGGCTTAGCACTTTTTGCCACAAGCAATCAAAAAAGATATGGAAAACAAGGCAGGCCTTTACATACACATTCCCTTTTGCGCTTCTCGGTGCATATATTGCGGATTTTATTCCACTACGTTGCTGTCGTTGCGTGAAAGGTATATTGATGCTGTATGCCGAGAAATGGACATGTTGGCTTATAAACCAAAGCTGACTACCATATATCTTGGCGGCGGCACGCCAAGCCAGCTGACCCACGAGGAACTATCCAAGTTGTTCTCACATATTTATAAAACATACGATGTAAGCGACAATGCCGAGGTGACAATGGAATGCAACCCAGACGACATACGCCCCGGCTTCCTGCACGACCTGCCGGTAAACCGCGTTAGCATGGGCGCACAAACGTTTTCCGACCAAAGGCTAAGTTTTCTGCATCGCCGCCACAACGCTAAAGAAGTGGATGATGCTGTGGAAACATTAAGAAACGATGGCATAAAAAATATCAGTATAGACTTAATGTTCGGCTTCCCGAATGAGACTCTTGACGATTGGAAACAAGACATAAACCATGCCGTTGGTCTAAACCCTGAGCACATCTCTGCCTATGGACTGATGTATGAAGAAGGAACTCCACTTTACCGCCTTCTCAGGCAGGGCAAAGTGAAGGAGGCAGACGATGATTTGAGCATAGCCATGTATTCCACTCTCATAGACATGCTCACAGCCGCCAATTATGAACATTATGAGATAAGCAACTTCGCCCGCATAGATAAAGACCGCACGCCTTACTTATCCAATATGGATGACAAAAGCCAATGGAGAAGCCGCCACAACAGCAGCTATTGGCTCGACACGCCATACATTGGGCTCGGTGCCGGGGCACATTCTTATTATAATGGCACGCGCCACTGGAATCCAGACGATATCAAGAAATATATCGATGAAATAGGGAATGGTAATCTGCCTTACAAGGAAGAAAAGATAGATTCAGACACCCACTACGACGACATCGTAACGACAGCCCTGCGCACACGTGAGGGCATAAACATCATGAAGCTTGATAATAAACACAGGGAATACCTTTTGCGAAACGCAGAAGACTACATCCGCCATGACCTACTAATACTTCGTGACGGGCATGTAAGCCTGTCACGTGAAGGCATCAATATCAGCAATATGATTATGAGTGACTTGATGTATGTGTAAAAGCATCCGGCACATGCGAGCTTCTTATCTTCCACTCCTGCGGATATAGATTGTTGGCTCGATTGCCAAGATTCTTCACAAAACCGAGTGGCCAGCCTCCATAAGTAACAATGGTAAAACCTTTCTGCACCGACGATACAAGACTGATGGTTTCTTTGCGAAGATATTTTATGGCATCGTCATAGGCAAGCTCCACAATGGGGAAAGCATCTTTACGCAAAGCAATGCTTTGGGCCAAAGATACATCAGGAATAACGTCTTTTCCTTTAACCATGCCCATTCCCACTCCTGCGTGAATGACATGCAGCTTGCTTTTCACATTATTATATACCCCACTCCATCTTGTCGGGACAGCTCTTATGAAATCTTTATCCATGAAAAAAGAGAATGAGCCATCAAGCCATGTAGCAAAAGATTTGAGATTTGAGATTTGAGATTTATCTTTATGCCCCTCTTTTGTTTCTTGAACACCACAGTTGCCATGCTTGCGCAAAACAGCCATAAAAAGCCCTTCACCCCTTGACACGCCTGGAATAAACCTGCAAACATGATTAGAGCCTACCAATGCACCAGTGATATTCCATTCTGGTTTTATCTCAATTCTGACAAAGTCCGCCCCCAAGTTCTTAGCTATCCAGTCTACGTTTTCCTCATTTTCATGGGCATTAAAAGTGCAGGTGGAGTAAATGAGCAAGCCACCCGGTCGCAAACAAGGCCAAACATCCTCAATGATGGAGCGTTGCAGCTGCCGGCATTTCTCTACATTATTCACGCTCCACTCGGCTATAGCATTGGCATCCTTGCGGAACATGCCTTCGCCGGAACACGGCACGTCTGCAAGTATTGCATCAAAGGAGAGCTTGCTTTTTTTATATTCTTTAGGGTAGTTATTCGTAACAATAACATCGGGATGCCCAAGTTTAATTACATTCTCCTTAAGAATGCTCGCCCGAGTCTTTATTGGCTCATTGGCAAAAAGCAGGCTTCCATCGGGCAATGCCGACCTCAAAGCCGTAGTCTTACCTCCCGGCGCAGCACAAAGGTCAAGCATCTGCACAGGCTCGTGGATAAGCTGCCTCACGACCTCACCGACAAACATCGACGAAGCCTCCTGTACATAGTAGAGACCGGCATGAAGCAATGGGTCGAAAGTGAAGGCAGGCCGTGCATTAAGATAACGGCCAAATCTGCACCAAGGAACATCTTCTATATGAGAATCAAGCATTGGAAACTGAGGATTATTTTTTAAACCATCAATTTCCAATGCTTCATCAGCTTCTAAATCATAAGCCTTGAATGGATTCAGGCGAATGCTTACCGGCGATTCTTCGCCTATGGCTTGCCTGAATCTTTCATAAAGTTCGTTGCCAAACAAATGTCCGGTGTATGCTTCAAATTCCTCGGGCAAATTCATCTTTATTCCACTATGATATAATCGTCATTATCCGTTTGCTTCTGCGGCTTGGTTTTGGGCAGTTGTTTCAAATTGCCATTTTTGTCAAACAAACCATACGTTGTCCTTAGCACAGAAAACTCGGTGCGGCGGTTAAGCTGATTGCATATTTCCTGCTGCTTGGGGTCTTTAAGCTGTTTTATAAATTCTTCCGTCAGCACATCGCCCTCTTTAAGCCAAGGATATTTCTCGGTAAGTTTCTTTTTCACCTTCCGCGGACTTTCTTTGCCATAGCCTTTTGGCGTAAGTCTGTCGACTGCAATGCCGTGGGCAATAAGATAATTGATTACCGATTCAGCCCGTCGTTGTGACAATCGCTGGTTGTAAGCTGTCGAACCTTTGTAATCGGTGTGGGCAGCAAGTTCTATGGTTATGTTCGGATTTTCATTGAGTATAGCCACAAGTTTGTCAAGCGCGGTCTTACTGCTATCGCGAAGCGTCGCCTTGTCGAAATCGTAGAAGATATTGTCTATGAGCGTAGGAGCAGATATATTTGCAAGCGCGAATTGCAGGGTTGTATCACGACTTTCTTTCGGATTCTGCTCAGCTTTCACTTCTTCCTTATGGTTAAGATAACCTTTGCAAGTAGCCATAAAGAGATAGCTCACGCCAGGTTCCATCACTTTAGTAAACGAACCGTCACTGCGAACGCTTAGCTTTTCGTTTGTGCCGTCATCACCCACACAATATACTTGCGCAGCCGGAAGTTCATAGCCGTCCATCTCGTAGACCCATCCCTTTACGGTCTGTATAATCTCTGGATTGTCAAACGAATAAATATGATCCCAACCCTTGCCATCTCCACGATTTGACGAGAAGAAGCCACGGTTGTAAGCACCTTCAAAGGTCATGCCAAAGTCATCCCCTTGTGAATTAAGGGGGTAACCGGGATGTGAAAGATGGTAGCGTCGGTCTTTGCCAACCTTGGCTATGAAAATATCATAACCGCCAAGTCCAGGATGACCGGTGCTTGAAAAATAAAGGTCTCCATTTGGACGAAACGTAGGGAAAGCCTCATCACCAGCAGTGTTTATCGGCTCACCTAAGTTTTCCACCCCGCCAAATCCTGCCGTGGTAATTCGGACCCGCCAAATATCAAGCCCGCCCTTGCCACCCGGCATATCAGACGTGAAGTAAAGCCATCCCCCGTCAGGTGAGATTGCAGGATGGGCATAACTCGAAAGCGTATCGTTGGTAAGCTTAACTTCTGTAGCTTTCCCCCATGCCGCATCTGAGCGGTTCGACTTTACGATCTGGGCATAACGAGGAAATGACGGGTCGGTGACACACTGTGTAAGATACATTTCACGCCCGTCTGTAGAAAAGCAGCAAGCCCCTTCGTCATAAGCAGTGTTCAAGCCGCCTGTTACGGCTTCTGGCTTTGTCCATTTTCCTTTGTCATCTTTCTTAGAGACGAATATGTCGCCAGGCTTAGTGCCAGTTATACCGCTAAGCTCATCCCCCTCTGCATCATTGCGAGTTGACGTGAAATAAATCTCATCATAATTGTCTCCTGTAAGCATTGGGGAAAAGTCTGCCCTACGCGAATTGAGGACATCCATTCTTTTTACAGTATAGCGGCTTCCAAGTTCTTTTATGTGCGGAGCATTGTTTGCAGCTGCCAACCCATCCTTGGCAATACTATTGTCAGGCATTGAGTCAAGGACTAATTTGTATTCTTGTGCGGCATCCTTATAGCTGCCGTTCTTCATAAGTTGTCCCGCAAGAGCAAGATGATCGTTGGCATCATCTTGATGATAACGTATAACATTACGATAAGCAGCTATTGCCTTTGCCGTCTGCAAGCTTTTTCCATAACAGAATGCCATTTTCTTGGCAATCTGCCCACGACGGTCACGTTCCTTTGCAGGTGTTTTCTGATAGGCTTGCTTAAATTCTGCCGCCGCATCGTAATATTCGCCGATAGCCAAATGCTTTTCGCCGCGCTTCATGTTGCGCTCGGCTCCGCAGCCTGCTACAAGCAAGACAAGGCTTGTAAGCAAGCATAACACTTTAAAGCATTTAATGCACTCCTTCATCTATACTCTTATCGCGGGATATTCTCTTTGTCGTCTTGCTACTCTGGATTGTTGCAGACCTTTACAATGTGCGTTTTTGGCAATTCCTTGTTGCGGAGATTAACACGTGTCACCACAGCCTGGGCAAGGTTTATGAATGCTTGTCCTGTTGCGGTATCAGCATGCAAAGCAGCAGGTTCGCCATTGTCACCACTGTCACATATACCCTGTACAATAGGAATTTGGGCAAGCAAAGGCACATTCATTTCCTTAGCGAGATTTTTGCAGCCGTCCTTGCCAAAGATATAATACTTGTTATTTGGCAATTCTGCCGGCGTAAACCATGCCATGTTCTCTACAAGCCCGAGGATTGGTACATTAACTTTATCGTTAGTGTACATATCAATACCCTTGCGCGCATCAGCAAGAGCAACCTTTTGAGGTGTAGAAACAATTACCGCCCCCGTTATGGCAAGCGTCTGCAACAAGGTAAGATGGATGTCTGACGTACCAGGAGGTGTATCAAGGATGAAGTAATCAAGCTGCCCCCAGTCTGCATCGGCTATGAGTTGCTTCAGCGCAGCTGTAGCCATGCCCCCACGCCATAGGGTGGCAGTGTCGGGATTAACAAAGAAACCTATAGACAGAAGTTTTACTCCATATTTCTCAATAGGCTCAATAAGCTGCCTGCCGTCTTTTTCTATGCCGTATGGACGTTCATTTTCCACCCCAAACATTTTTGGCAACGAGGGGCCGAAAATGTCGGTGTCAAGTATTCCTACCTTATAGCCAAGGCGAGCCAAAGCTATGGCAAGGTTGGCAGAAACTGTGCTCTTCCCCACTCCTCCCTT
>CAZEEP010000007.1:57378-60068 GCA_964511295.1 uncultured Prevotella sp. | reverse complement strand
GTGCCAGGATAAATGACTGTGGCAAGTATGTCGCGAATAAGCTTTGGATAAAGTGTCATATGCTATGTTTTGTTATAATGAATAGCAAAAGTAGAAAATAATCAGCTAAAATACAAATAAAAACTAAATATTTTCCTTTTGAATACAGTTTTTAATAACTTTGTCCCTATAGATTTATTAGATTATCAATGAAGTTACACCATATTTTATTGGCAGCCGCACTCGCCTTTCTGCCATTTGGCACTCATGCCCAATCCTCAAGTTGGACAGACGGAGAAGACATAACCTATAGTATACAAAAGAGTTATAGTGCTGTCGTAGACAAGGCTGCACAGCTTTTTGCAGCCGACATAATGGCACGCAAAGGCAAAAACGTAAAGAAAACAGCCTCTGGCAATATTGTTATATACCAACTCGACCAGGCTTCAAACAAGGAGATGAAAGCATTGGGAGCGATGCGTGTGCCTATAATGAACTTCATAGCCAAGAAAGATGCTTATTGGATTGGCATAAGGAAGGGTAAATTAATAATCGCCGGAAGCAATGGCAGGGGCACTGCCTACGGATTGATGCAACTTGCAAACATGGATGGAACTATTGACGATAAGTTTGAGGACACGCAGGCTCCGTCAGTAGAATTCCGTGGAATATCGATGGATAACGTCAGGCTCAAACAAGATGACTACCACAAGCTTTTTGAAATGATGTTTCAAATGAGGGCAAACATTTTCTGCCCTGGATTTGACTCTGGCGATACAAACTCCCATATAACGAAAGAACTACGAGCCTTGGCCGACTCATTCGGCATTGATATTGCAACGCCACACGAAGGTAATTCCCTTCGCCTGCATGGGCACAAGAAAGAGGCTATGACTGTAAACATAACGTGGCACGACGACGGATATGGTTATGTATTGCCAACAAACGGCAACGACGAAGACCGTTATGGCGGATGTGTGTATCATTTAAACCGCTCAGGGCTTCCACATAATCACCTTTGGCTTTCAACAACGCAACCAGGTTTGCTTTACAACGAAATGCTTACAGCATACAACCACGGGGCAAAACAACTGTGGTTGGTAGCTCTTAATAATCCAAACATAGCTGCTTACAAGTTAAGCCTGTTTATGGACATGGCCTGGAATATCAACACCGTCAGTGCCAACGGCATACGCGCTCACCTAAAATCATGGCTTGGAAAAACTTTCGGAGACAATGCAGCCGACCGCCTTATTAAACCTTTAGCTAAATATTACCAACTCACCGGCATACGGAGGCCTGAATTTATGGATTTCAGTATGCAGACGGCACAGTCGAAGAACAACAGGAATGGAGACGGAGGAGTGAACAATACTGATTTTAACGCTGAAGAATTTGGCAATGAACTTGAACGCTACATAAATGATTATAGGGATGTTTGCAAAAAAATAAGCGATGCGGAAAGTCTGATAGAAGACACACGTAGGAATGCATATTTCGTAAATATTAAATATGCAGTCTTAAGCTCAGCCCTTATGGCTGAAAAGACTTTGCAAGCCCAGGAGTCCCGTCTCATCGGCAGGCCGGCGAGTTTCCATCATGACGACGAAGCCTTGGAATCGGCAGCACGAAGCATGAAAGCCTACTGGAAAATGCAAGAGTTGACAAAACTGTACAATGACATTGTTGCCAAACTATACTGGAACAAACCCATTGATGCAGCCCCACGAGGCTTGGCAGTTTTTGGAAAGCCCAAGCTTACCGACACTGTAAGCGTGGCAGAAGTTGAGAAATATTATAATCCAGAACCTGTATATGCGCCATTGTCAAATGACGGTTGTATAGTCAGAAACGCTTTTGAGTATACCTCTGCTGCCAAGGAAGTGCAAAGGCTTGACCTAATAGGCCATTCGCTCAAGGCAATAGAGTTGCAGAAAGGCGACTCTTTGACATATAGTTTCCATACCGACATCGTAGGGGGAGTTTTACGCCTTGCCTTTGTGCCCACATTCTCACCAGACGGAAGATCCTCTCAATGCACTGTAAGCATAGACGGAGGTTCGCCGACGACTGTCATCGTCAATGACGGCTCAACCTCATCCAACCGTTGGGCACAGGGAGTGCTTCGCGGGCAGCTGCTCATAACGTTGCCGGTGTCCCTGTCTTCAGGCAGTCACACTCTGACAATCAAGTCTTTGAGCGACCACATGCTGTTTGACCAATGGATGATTGACAAAGACACCGACCGACATTTCTATATCATGCCACGCTAAATGAAGCTTAAAAGCTTCACTCATTCCTGTGGTAGCTTCGATACCCGTCCTTTGGAATGTCTACATCAGGCTCCACAAGTTTGCCTTCATGTGGCAGGTGGAAGCGCATGTAGCGAATGTTTAACCCACGCTCCATCCACATGTGCTCATAATAAGTCTGTATGGTGAGAATAGGCGAACCTTGCAGCACAGCCGGTGTTTCATGGTAAAGGTCATCTGCGGAAAAGTCAAGAGGCAGGTGGTTTTCCGCTACCATATACTTTGTATAAGTGAAAAGGAAATTAGAGTCTGTCTTGAGATGTATTATGCCACCGTCAACAAGAAAGTGGCGATAACGCTCCATGAAATAGGTGGAAGTGAGCCTTTTTCGTACATTTTTCTGCTGTGGGTCTGAGAACGTCAGCCATATTTCCTGCACTTCGTCTTTGTCAAAGAACC
>CAZEEP010000007.1:1528-57278 GCA_964511295.1 uncultured Prevotella sp. | reverse complement strand
TGTGGGTCTGAGAACGTCAGCCATATTTCCTGCACTTCGTCTTTGTCAAAGAACCAGTCTATAATCTCAATGTTTGTCCTTAGGAATGCCACGTTTTGTAACCCTTGTTCCAAGGCAAGCTTTGCCCCCGTCCACATGCGAGCACCCTTTATGTCTACACCTATAAAGTTGACTTGTGGGAACAGCCTTGCCAAACCCACTGTATATTCACCTTTGCCACAGCCAAGCTCCAACACAATAGGGTTGGAATTGTGAAAATACTGCTCACGCCAATGCCCTTTCATATCGAACGGCACATCACTAATGACAGAGAACGGATATTGGAATACGTTCTTGAAAGTCTCCATTTCAGCGAATTTCGCCAGCTTGCCTTTTCCCATAATGCTTATTTTTAGTGCAAAGGTAATGATAAATGGGGAAAATCTTGGCACTTGCCAACATGATTTTTCTCAAATCACAGGCTAAGGGATTATAAAACAAAAAACAGCCCCACGTAGGAGGCTGTCATGTTTTTTTAGTCAATTACCACGGTTGTCCACCCGTGCTTATCCTCTATCGTACCATACTGAATGTCGCGCAGAGTGTTGTAAAGCTTTGTAGACCAAGGTCCCGGCTTGTCGCCAAAACGGTATTTCTTACCCGTGTCAAGGTCGTCAAGCTCACTTATTGGCGATATGACGGCGGCGGTGCCGCAGGCTCCAGCCTCCTCAAACGTGCCGAGTTCTTCTTCCGGAATCTGACGACGCTCTACCTTCAAACCTAAATCCTCAGCCAACTGCATGAGACTCCTGTTGGTGATTGAAGGCAAAATGCTCGTGCTCTTTGGCGTGACGTAAGTATTGTTTTTGATACCGAAGAAGTTGGCAGCACCACACTCATCAACATATTTCTTTTCCTTTGCATCAAGGTAGAATTCAGAATCGTAGCCTCTCTCGGCAGCATACATGTGGGCACGCAGAGATGCCGCATAGTTGCCTCCCACCTTGTATACGCCCGTCCCAAGAGGAGCCGAGCGATCCCACTGGCGCACGATGGCATACTTATTGCACGCAAAGCCACCCTTAAAGTATGGCCCTACAGGGGTGACGAAGATGAGGAACAGGTAGTCATTGGCGGGATGAACGCCAACCTGCGGCGTTATGCCAAGCAGAAGCGGGCGTATGTAAAGGGTTGCGCCACTCTCATAAGTAGGTATCCACTCCTGATTAAGGCGCACTACTTTTTTCACCATTTCCTCGAACATCTCTGTAGAAACTTTCGGCATCACTATGCCGTCACAGGTGCTTTGCAAGCGCGCTGCATTGTCCTTAACACGGAAAATGCGCACCTTGCCGTCAGGGCAGCGGTAGGCCTTCAAGCCCTCAAAAGCCTCCTGGCCATAGTGCAAGCATGTTGCCGCCATGTGCATGTTTATGTATTCTTCGGAGCAGACTTCAATCTCTCCCCATTTGCCGTCATGATAATAACAACGAACGTTGTAATCAGTCTTGCGGTAACCGAAAGTCAAATTCCCCCAATCTAAATCTTTCATAATAATATAGCTTTATTAATTATCCTTTTAACTGTCATCTCACCCCTCCTTATAAATCGGTGCAAAATTAGCAATAATAATTATCAATTGCAATAAAATGCTGGAGAATTTATTCCTTCTCTAATATTTTCTTGATTTCCGCATCCGTTTTCGTCAACTTATTCTTGCAAAGCTTTATCAACTGCTGAGCTTTCTTCAGTTGGGCGGACAGTTCATCTATATCCATTTCGTTGTTTTCCAGCTTCTCTACTATAGCTTCCAGCTGGTGAACAGCCTCTTCATATTTAAGTTGTTCTGACATAATATTCCGTTTGCTATCATTTTATTAATGGTTTTCTTTTGTATCACCCTATTTGCGATTATGCAGCAATCGTAACGCGACAAAAGTTTCATCGCATTGCGATAAAACTGTTATGGCATTGCGGCAAAAGCTTTAATCGCACTGCGATTAAAGCTTTGCCGCAGAACGGTTCAAGCCGTATTAATTGTAGAATTAATCTTACCTTTATTCAGGATTGTCTCTATCACGTCGCCATCCCTTAACTTTGACGCATCTTTTACCACCTTCTCTTTGAAAAGCGTGATGCTATATCCACGTTTCAGCAAGCGTTGGGGGTCAAGGGCATCAGCACGAAGCTTCAATTGTGCCAGCCGGTTTTTCTCATTCATCATTATGCGGTCGGTCAATGGAACAATGTTATTGTGCAATATATCAAGGTGATGCCTTGCCTGAGCCACGTGTTCTTTTACCCTTGCAACGATCAGAGTCTGCATACGGTCAAGCCGTGCGCTTTGCCTCTCCTTTACCAGCGAGAACAATGTGGGTATACGTTCAGAGAGACGGCGCAACTGCGACTGCTCCATATCCATGCGATGGCTCACATTGTTTAATATTCGGTTTTGGCAATCAGCTATGGCACTCCACACCTGCACAAGATTGTCAACAAGGAACGCCGCAGCAGCCGTAGGTGTCTTCACACGAGTGTTGGAAACCATGTCGAGCACACTCTCATCGCGCTCATGGCCAATGCCCGTGATGATTGGCAAAGGGAAATTAGCCACATTCTCTGCCAAAGCAAGTGTGTCGAAGCCGCTCATGTCAACAGTAGCTCCGCCACCACGAATGATGACCACAACGTCGAAATCTCCCAGTCGGCCATATATATCATTCAAGGCATTTATGACAGTAGCTTCCACCTGCTCGCCCTGCATGATGGCAGGGAATAGTTCTGCCTTGAAGAAAAAGCCATAATCGTTGTTAAGAAGTTGATTGCAAAAATCGCCATATCCAGCGGCATTCTCGCTTGAAATAACAGCCACACGCTGGGCAAACATGGGTATTTTGAGTTCCTTTTGCAAGTCAAACACGCCCTCGTCTTTCAGCTGTTTTATTATCTCGAGCCGCTTGCGAGCCATGTCTCCAAGGGTATAGGTTGGGTCAATGTCTTGCACTATCCAAGAAAAGCCATAAGCTTCATGGAAGTTGGCAGTAACAAGCAACATGACCTTCATGCCAGGATGAAGCTGCTGCCCGGTGGCGCGCTCAAACTTTGGCTTGAGTCTGAGCCACGTCGTACGCCAGCATTTAGCCGCCGCCCGTGCCACAGGAGTGGCAGAGAATATATCTTTCTGGATTAATTCCATATAGCAGTGCCCACGCACCTCACGGGTTTCCGACAGCTCAGCCTCCACCCAATAGGCACGGTCGATGGTAGTCTCAATGACATCTCGAACCATTGAGTTCAGTTCAAAAAGGGTGAGTGAGTGTCTTTCCTGCATAACTTTCAGATGCCTGCAAATGGCAAAATATAAATATTTTTGCAAAAGTAAGCCGAAAAACGCAAAAGCCCAAATATTTTTGTTACTTTTGCACCATGCCAGAAGATTTCAATAACAAGAAAGCAACATTGGCGTTAGGAACCCAGCCTGTAGGCAAGCTCCTTGCGCAGTATGCCATGCCGGCAATCATAGCCCAAGTGGCCTCGTCGCTTTACAACATCATAGACCGCGCCTTCATCGGCCAAGTGGTAGGTCCGCTTGCCATATCCGGCCTTGCCATCACTTTTCCGTTCATGAATTTGTCGGGCGCGTTCGGGGCTGCCATAGGCGTGGGAGCATCAACTGCCATATCGGTAAAACTCGGGCAGAAAGACTATAAGACTGCCGAGCAATTGCTTGGCAACACAGTGACGCTCAACTTGCTCATCGGCTTTCTCTTTGCCGCAATCTGCCTCATATTCCTTGACCCCATACTCTATTTCTTCGGCGCAAGCAAGGAAACCATCCCTTACGCCCGCGACTTCATGCAGGTCATATTGATAGGCAACCCCATAACCCACATGTATTTCGGCATGAATGCCGTGCTGCGTGCCGCCAGCAAACCACGGCAAGCCATGAACGCCACTATTTTCACAGTGGCGATGAACATATTGCTTGACATTGTGTTCATCCTTTGGTGGGGATGGGGCATCCGTGGTGCCGCCCTTGCCACAATACTCTCGCAAAGCATGGCCCTCATATATCAAATAAGGCTGTTCACAAACAAAAACGAACTGCTACACCTTAAGAAAGGCATATACCGGCTGAAGGCAAGCCTTGTGAAAAACATAATAGCCATCGGCATATCGCCTTTCCTAATGAACGTATGCACCTGCATAATCGTCATTTTCATGAACAACCAGTTTGTACGGTATGGCGGTGACCTCTCTGTAGGCTCCTATGGCATAGCCTCAGCCATAGGCACCATATTCGTAATGTTTGTCATTGGCCTCAACCAGGGAATGCAACCCATAGCAGGGTATAACTTCGGCGCACAGAAGATAGACCGACTACTGCGTGTGCTAAACCTTGCCATGATAACAGCCACCATCATAATGACTGTGGGCTGGATCATAGCCATGGCATTCCCTTACTATTTGGCACGCATCTTCACCACCGATGCCACACTCATACAAATGTCAATAAAGGCTATAAGAATCAACATGCTTGTATACCCTATCATCGGCTTCCAAATGGTGGTGACAAACTTCTTCCAGTGCATAGGAAAAGTCAAGATAAGCATTTTCCTATCGCTCTCACGACAGTTGATATTCCTTTTGCCGTTGCTCTATACGTTGCCTTTGTTCTTTGGTGTCGACGGAGTATGGTACTCCATGCCTGCGTCCGACTTCACGGCTTCAATAGTGACAGCTGTAATAATGGTGACATACATACGTAAGTTCAGAAAACAAATAAAAGAAGGACAGGCTAAAGCTCAAGACAATGGATAATAACAATATAATAATAAACATAGGTCGCCAAATAGGCTCCGGTGGACGCATCATAGCCAAGAAACTCGCCGATGAATTCAGCTGTAAGTTTTACGACAAGGAAATCCTTAACCTTGCCGCCAAAGAAAGCGGATTCAACGAGAAGTTCTTTGAGCAAAACGATGAGCAAAAAGGTTTTCTGAAGTCCATCTTCCACATTCATGCGCCACTGCTGGGTGAGAACAATTTCTACAAAAACAACTTCTCGCAAGACTCACTATACCAATTCCAAAGCGATGCCATCAGGAAGGCCGCTGAAGGTGGAAGCTGCGTGTTTGTAGGTCGCACTGCCGACTATATCCTACGCGATTGCAAAAACACTGTAAGTGTATTCATTACTGCAAACATTGACCACCGTATACAACGGGTTTGCAAACGCCACAACTTCGACCGTGCTACTGCACGAAAGTACATACGTTCGAAAGAGGATGAGCGTGCGTCGTATTACAACTATTATACGGGCAAGAAATGGGGACACTCTGAAAGCTATGACCTCTGCATCAACTCCAGCATACTTGGAATTGACGAAACCGAGAAATTTATCGCTGATTTCATCAGGAAACGCTTTAAAATAACAATCTAAGAGCATGAAAACATACCTCGTGACAGGAGCCGCTGGCTTCATAGGCTCCAATTTCATCAAGTATCTGCTGCATAAAAAATATGTCAATACTGAAATCAAAGTCATAGTCCTCGATGCCTTAACCTATGCCGGAAACCTCGGCACTATAAAGGAAGACATTGACAACAAGCGTTGCTTCTTCATCAAAGGTGACATACGCGACCGCAAGCTTGTGGACAACATCTTTGCAGAAAACGACATCGACTACGTAGTGAATTTTGCGGCAGAGAGCCACGTAGACCGCTCAATTGAAGATCCGCAGCTGTTTCTATCAGTAAACATTCTTGGAACCCAAAATCTCATGGATGCAACACGCAAAGCGTGGGTCACTGGCAAGGACGCACAGGGCTATCCAACATGGAAAAAAGGGAAACGCTTCCACCAAGTTTCTACAGACGAGGTTTATGGTGCCCTTGGCGAAACAGGTTACTTCACAGAGACCACGCCGCTTTGCCCACATAGCCCGTATTCTGCAAGCAAGGCAAGTGCCGACTTCTTTGTGCAGGCATACCGCGACACCTACCACATGCCGGTAAGCACCACCCGATGCTCCAACAACTATGGCCCTTACCATTTCCCAGAGAAGCTTATACCACTTATTATAAACAATATTCTTGCAGGAAAAAAGCTTCCTGTATATGGCGCAGGGCTGAACGTAAGGGACTGGCTTTATGTTGAAGACCATTGCAAGGCTATTGACCTCGTGATACGTGAGGGGAAAGCCGGCGAGGTTTACAATGTAGGTGGGCATAACGAGATGCGCAATATCAACATCGTAAAGCTCACGATAAAGACAATCCACGACAAGATGGAGACCGACAAGAACCTGCGCAAGTTGTTGAAAAAACAAATTATTGACAGTAATGGCGACATTGACATAAGCTGGATAAACAATGACCTCATAGAACATGTGGCAGACCGACTTGGCCATGATGCACGTTATGCCATAGATCCAACAAAGATTAAAAATGAACTTGGTTGGTATCCTGAGACCATGTTTGCTGAAGGCATAGTGAAAACCATAGAATGGAACCTCGAAAACCAGCAGTGGATAAAAGAAGTCACGTCGGGCGATTATCAGAAATACTATGACATAATGTATGGCGATGACCGTCACGGGCAGCTGATATAAGAAGAAAATCAACAAATGGACAGGTTCTCAACACAACTGCACTTGTATTTGCAGCTGGCACACAGTTCTGCATTGCTCGTTAATAAAGCAGACAAAGCTAATTTGAATGTACTATTGACAATGCTCGGCCCCATTGACAAAGACATCATTGATGCTTATTATGGCCTTTTCGAAACGCCCATAGTGCCAACCGAAAAACTTGCAAAAAAATACAATGTGCCTGCTTCCGCTATTGAGGAAATAGTGGCGAAAGACCTTCATCGCCTTTCCATAACACCGGAGTGGCAAATGATGATGAGACAAATGAGACCTGCCGTACAAAGAAAGATAGGATTTAAACAATGAAAAAAATATTATTATTAGGTTCAGGCGAACTGGGAAAAGAACTCACCATAGCCGCAAAACGCGCCGGACAATACGTCATCGCATGTGACAAATACGACAATGCTCCAGCCATGCAAGTCGCAGATGAGCACGAAGTGTTCTCCATGCTTGACGGAGATGCGTTAAGCGCAGTTGTAAACAAACACAAGCCAAACATCATTGTGCCTGAAATAGAGGCAATACGTACTGAAAGGCTTTTCGACTTTGAAAAGCAAGGTATACAAGTGGTGCCTTCTGCAAAGGCTGTCAACTATACGATGAACAGGCGTGCCATACGCGACCTTGCATCAAAAAAGCTTGGGCTGCGCACTGCAAAATACTTTTATGCTAAAACATTCGATGAGTTCAAGAAGGCTGCTGACGAAATAGGCTTCCCATGTGTGGTAAAGCCACTAATGTCGTCAAGTGGTCACGGCCAAAGCTATGTCCACAATGACGACGAATTGCAAAAGGCTTTCCATGACGCTATGGAAGAAGGACGCGGTGACGTAAAGGAAGTGATAATAGAAGAATTCATAGACTTTCAATCAGAGTTTACACTCCTTACCATTACCCAGAAGAATGCACCTACAATATTCTGCCCGCCCATCGGCCATGTGCAGAAAGGCGGCGATTATCGTGAAAGCTGGATGCCGTATGAGATAAGCGACGAAGCCTTGAAGGCCGCCCAACACATGGCAGACGAGGTAACCAAAGCCTTGACAGGCTACGGAATATGGGGCGTAGAATTTTTCCTTACGAAACAGGGTGAAGTGATCTTCTCAGAGCTAAGCCCACGACCTCATGACACAGGCATGGTAACGCTCAGCCATTGCACCAATCTCTCAGAATTTGAACTTCATTTCCGCGCAATAATGGGATTGCCGATACCTGCCATCCATCTTGAACACTATGGAGCGTCTGCAGTTGTGCTGTCACCTACAGACAGCAATACACCGCTTAACTATAATCTCATCGATGTATACAAAGAAGACCGTTCCCGCATCCGCATCTTTGGGAAACCAGTTGGTCACACAGGACGTCGCATGGGCGTAGTGCTTTGTTATGAAGACCTTGGAAGCGACATGACTAACCTTCGCAACAAAACAAAACGGCTTGCAAAAACAGTTCTTGACACAGATCCATACATGGAAAAATAAAGGGACAAGGTTTAGCAGCAAACATTAACGACATGAATAACGGTTTAGGAGAAATAATCACTTTGTCAAAAATAATTGACCCTCGCGGCAATCTAACTGTCGCGGAAGGAACGAACTTGCCTTTCTCCATACGCCGAGTCTATTGGGTTTATGACGTGCCTGGAGGTGAACACAGGGGAGGACATGCGCATAAGCATTGCAGAGAATTTATAATAGCAGTGAGCGGAGCCTTCACCGTAACGCTTGACAACGGCAAGACAAAGAAATCATTTCTGCTAAACCATCCTTACCAAGGTCTGCTGGTTGACACTAATATATGGCGTACATTAGACGATTTCTCGTCTGGTGCAGTATGCTTGGTATTGGCGGAGTTTCCTTTCGAGGAAGATGATTACATTCGCAATTATGACGATTACATAAAATACCTTGAATGTTTGAAATAAGGAAGTATTCTGAAAACGACAAGGAGAAATGGAATGAATTTGTAGAAACATCAAGACAAGGAACATTCCTTTTCAAGCGAGACTACATGGACTATCACCACGACCGCTTCACTGACTATTCACTGATGGTATACCGTGGTAACCAGCTCCTTGCCGTTTTGCCTGCCAATATTGACGGAGACACGTTATGGTCACACCAAGGCCTTACCTATGGAGGATTGCTCACCAACAACAAAGTTACGACGGCCGACACTATTGACATATTCCTTCAGATGAATGGGCATCTTAAAAAAAACGGCTTGCATAAAGTAGTGTACAAGCCTATGCCATGGATTTATCAAAGGCAACCGTCAGAAGAAGATCTTTATGCACTTACAAATACGTGCAACGCAAAACTTACAGTACGCTACATATCGTCTGCCATAAACATGAGAGAACCTTTGAAATGGCGCTATGGACGCATATATGATGCGAACAAGGCAGCATCATCATGTATCAAGATAGAGCAAGACGACAGTGCATTACCTGCATTTTGGGCAGTTCTTAATGAGAACCTTATAGAAAACCACAATGCCAAGCCCGTGCATACACTACGCGAAATTCAGAAATTGCAGTCGGCATTCACGCAAAACATAAAACTGTATGTAGCAAAACACGAAGGAGAAGTAATAGCAGGAAGCTTAATCTATATCACCCCCCAAGTAGTTCACACTCAATATATTTCAGCAAACGACAAGGGGAAACGTCTACATGCGCTTGACCTGTTGTTCAGAAACGTGTTGAATGACTTCAAGCCTGTTCCTTACTTTGACTTTGGCACATCCAATGAAAACCACGGGCGAGAGCTAAACCGTGGACTAATCTTTCAAAAAGAAGGCTTTGGCGGACGTGGAGTATGTTACGATTGGTATGAGTATGAATTATAATATAGCATATAAGTCATAATGGACATACCTTATTTATCTTTAAAGAAAGTGACTGATATGCACCTCGAGGAAATAGAGGATGCAGTGAAAAGAATCATCGAAAGCGGCTGGTATCTTCAGGGAGAAGCTACCAAACGCTTTGAATCAGACTATGCCAAATATATTGGAACTAAATATTGCGTAGGATGCGGCAACGGGCTTGATGCACTAACACTAATTTTCCGTGCCTACAAGGAACTGGGAATATTGCATGACGGCGACGAGGTAATAGTTCCGGCAAATGCCTACATAGCTTCTATTCTTTCAATATCAGAGAACGGACTTAAGCCTGTGCTTGTAGAACCTTGGATAAACAACCTTGAGATAAATGAGACTCTGATAGAGGAAGCCATAACACATAAGACTCGCGCCATACTTCTCGTACACATGTATGGACGCAATTCATGGACACAGAGCATACAAGAAATATGCGACAAATGGCACCTTAAGCTTATTGAAGACAATGCCCAAGCTGTGGGAAGCCGCACCACATCCATCTCCACCCATACAGAGAATGATATAACACCACAAAGGACAGGCTGTTTGGGCGATGCCGCAGCACATTCTTTTTACCCAGGAAAGAACATGGGGGCATTGGGAGACTGTGGAGCCGTAACCACCAACGACAAGCTCTTGGCAGATACAGTGCAAGCATTAGGCAATTATGGCTCAAGCCGCAAATATGTTTTTCCCCACAAAGGCAAGAATAGCCGATTGGATGAAATACAGGCCGCCATCCTAAGCGTGAAGCTGAAATACATTGACGAAGACAATGCTCGTCGTCGTGAAATAGCCTACTATTATTATTCGCACATCAACAATAAAGACATTTTGATGATGCCTGGAAAGATGGAATGGGAAATGAGCAATGGCAATGACCTGCAATGCAACTACCATATTTTCCCAATACTCTGCTTCCACCGCGACGCAATGCAAGAATATCTAAAAGGCAAAGGCGTTGGCACTGTGATACACTATCCCATTCCCCCACACAAGCAAGAGTGCTATAAAGAGCTTCACGGTCTTTCGCTTCCTGCAACAGAAGCCATACACGCACAAGAACTGAGTCTGCCTTGCAACCAAACAATGACAGACACAGAAGTGGCATACGTTTGTGAAGCTGTAAACAGTTTTATTGCAGATTAATTGCTCCTGCAGCCTTCATCGCCTCACGACCGCCTTCTGTCTTCAGCACCCTGCCATCATCAAAAGCATTTACAGCGACTGCAACTTTAGTTTTCTATCTCTTTTTTGCCACACGCCTACGGTAATCTTCCATGTAAGCCTCCTTCTTCTCCGCAGCTTCCTTGGCATATCTGTTGTCAGGGTCATTGGCAAGGTCTATGCGCATAGTGTGGGCACGACTTATAAGATCTTTAACCACCTCGCCTCCGCAAATGAGTCCTGCCGTAGCAGGCACCCATGCATTGCTACTCGGTATGGTGTGGCGTTCTGTGCACGCACGCATGTCCTTAGCAGGACAAATGCAATGGTAACGGCAGCTGATGTCCGGCTGATCGATGCTTTCCAATGGCAATTCCGGACTGTAGACAACCTTCAAGTGCTTGACATTGGTCTTGCGCAACTTTTTCCGGATGACTTTGGCAAGTGGGTCATTGATTGTTTTCCATATATCCGTGACCTGTATCTGCGTAGCATCAAGCTTATAGGCGGCACCCATACAAGATATTACGGGTATGCCCATGTCATGGCAACGCTGTATAAGGTCAAGCTTTGCCGTAACCGTATCTATACAGTCAACCACATAATCATAATTGGAGATGTCAAATTCATCGGCTTTATCCGGCAAGTAGAAAGTCTGGTATTTGCGGACATGACAGCGTGGATTTATATCATGAATGCGTTCCTCAGCCACGTCAACCTTATGTTTTCCCACGCTTGACAACGTGGCAATAATTTGCCTGTTGACATTGGTAAGGCACACACGGTCGTCATCGACAATGTCAAGGGCTCCTACCCCACTACGTGCCAGCACTTCCACTGCATATCCTCCTACACCACCAACACCAAACACTGCAACACGAGAACCGTTTAAAGTGTCTATGGCAGGTTTGCCAAGTAACAGTTGGGTACGCGAAAACTGATTTTGCATATTAGTAACTCACTTTCTTTCCTTAACTTTGCAAAGTTACTCATTTTTTACTTATCTTTGCCCAAGTAATTAAAGAAAAACACTCATTATGCCCGACCGGAAGAAATACAGCAAAGAATTTGAAGACTATTGGAAAGCTCACGAGCAATCACTAATAGAGGCAGCTCCACCAGTGCTTAGGGAAGAACGCAAGAACAACGGCAAGATGAACACGGCAGGCGACTGGTTGCTGTTCATTATTCCGCTTGTTGCAGGCGTAGGTTTTATGAACGCAAAGCTCATAGAAAGCGAAATGGTAAACCTGATTATCGGTCTTGCCATTGTTGTGGCGTGCTTCGGAATAGCAATGGCTATAAGGCCTTATATCACAGGCAAGCGAAGTATTGCAGACATAGACGCAGACATAAAAGACTACTTCTACACTGTGTACAATGACAAAGGCATTGCCGGGTTGGATAGCCTGAGGGCACAATAAAAGAGGGACACAATGCCGACCCAACTATCTATAAACATCATTGTGGCAATGTCGCCAAACCACTCCATTGGCTACAATGGGCATTTGCCTTGGCATCTGCCCGAAGACTTGGCGCGCTTCAAGCAGATAACTCTCGGACACACTATCATCATGGGAAGGCGCACATTCGAGTCTTTGCCCAACGGAGCACTTCCCGGACGGCGAAACATTGTACTAAGCCAAAAAGTCCATACCTTTGAGAATTGTGAAATATTTCCGTCTCTTGAGAAAGCCTTGAGAAATTGTAAAGGCGAAAGTGACGTATTCATTATTGGCGGAGAAAGCATTTATCGCCAAGCATTGCCGCTTGCAAAAAGGCTTTATATAACCCTTGTTGACGAAAATCCAAAGTTCGCCGACACCTTCTTTCCAAAATTTGAAATAAAAGATTGGCAGGAAACAAAGAAAGAAGAACACCCTGGTTTTTCTTTCATCACACTAACAAGAAAATGACGCATAACCTTAACCAGTTTAAGGGCGTATCAAGAAAAGTTTAAAAGGATATCCATTTATGTTTACGGCGCAAAGGACTTTCCTTTGCGCCGTAAACATAAATGGATTTTAAACCAAATCGGATTCGTCAGCGTCTTCTTCGACATTTTCTTCTTCGGCAACATCATCTATTGGCAATTGCCTGTCAATGACTGCATTGAAGCTGACAATCGTTTCGCTACGTGACAACCCAAGCGGTTGCAGCTTGTCATGAATGATGTTGAGAAGATGGTGGTTGTTGCGAGCATAGATCTTGATGAACATGTCGTAACCACCGGTGGTGTAGTGACACTCCGTTACCTCAGGTATTTGCCTCAGCTTGTCAACCACGGAGTCGAACTTCTCAGGGTCTTTAAGGTAAAGCCCCACGTAGGCGCATGTCTCATAGCCTATTTTCTCAGGTTCAATGATAAACTGCGAGCCTTTGAGAATGCCAACTGACGTAAGTTTCTGAATACGCTGGTGAATGGCGGCCCCACTAACGTTACATGCACGTGCAACCTCAAGGAAAGGAATGCGTGCGTCATTCTGAATAAGTTTCAGAATTTTCTTGTCTAAAGCATCTAATGTTTGTCGTGCCATATTGTTTTATTAATATGGACACAAAGTTACAAATATTCCTTTTAAATTACAACGTTTTTCACGTAATTTTCTTTTAAATTATCATCCTTGTCCAAAAAGTTGCTGTAACTACCTGCCTTCCGGCCATATTCAATGCCTTTCAACAGCCGAATAGTTTATGCGGTAAGCCTTCGCTTGGCGCAACGACTGCTTGACATCGGTTATTATGCCCATGTGCGTGCCTCGGTCTGCCTTTATTGAAACTGTCATTTGCTGCTGGTCTTCAGGTGACATGCGTTTACGCTCTGCCGACACATAATCGGCAACATCGGCTGGAGAAGCAAACTTGTCATTCAGCTGGATCCGTGTGCCGTTACCATAAACCCTGCGTAAGTCTGCCGCAGGCTTGCCAATATATATATATGTGACAGCAGTTTTTTTCGTAAGCCTTGTCAGCTCAGTGCCTTGCGGCGCACGATACTGTACCTTGACAGCCACCTTCTGCATGTTGGTTACAATCATGAAGAAAAAAAGCACCGTGAAGATAAGGTCGGGCAAAGAAGACGTGTTAAGTCCCGGCACTTCACGCTGCCTGCGCCTGAACATTGTCATTTTGAACCTCCTTCCCCAGAGCCGTTATATTGCTCGGCTATGCGTTGAGGACACTCGTCCCTAACCTTGTCTTTTTGCAGCTGCGACAACGATGCATACTTACGACCATACAGCCGTTGCGCCGTCCGGTCACGCATGGCATTATAAGCCGCCACCAACTCGTTCTGTACATGAAAGTAGACATCATAACTCGCCACAGGGTCGGCACTGAGCGTTATTAGATGCCGCTTGCCCACCTGCGAGACAAAAGCCTCAACACGTTTCCTAAGCTTAGCCACTGCAAACGGCTTGTCGTCTACAAGAAGCTTATTGTCAGCAGTAATGCTTATTGACAGCGTAGTGCCTTTAGCCACAAACGATTCTTGTTGTTCCTGTTTGTTGACAGGAGGCAGTTGCCTTGTCAGTCCCTTGTCAACATCCATATTGGTCGTGACAAGGAAGAATATCAGCAGCATGAAGGAGATATCAGCTGTTGACGTGGTATTAAGGCCAGGTACCTTATGTTCCTTGCGACGTACAATCATGGTTTGCGAATATATTTAGTAGACCCATAGAGTACAGCTACTATGGCAGCCGCTATCATCAGCAGGGATGTGCTTATAAACATGTCAGACAGCTTAAGTCCCAATTTGTCGCCATAAGTCGAACCGTTGATGGTCATTGGCTCTGAGGAACCCAAAATGAATGTGAGAAGCATGACGGCAAATGTGCCTACAGCCACTATAGTACCGATTTTCCTGACAGGAATGTTGTTGCTCACCCTCTCGCCCCTGCCAGACACTTTAAGCGACTTTACCACTGACCATGCAGCTACCGCAACGGCTCCTATGAGCAAGAGCATGGCGGTTATGAGTAGCAGGTCAGTGAAAAGAGGAGCATTGAAATTTGGGTCCTCATCGTATGTACGGTTATAACCTATGAGCCAAAACATGGCAAATACCAAGACTATGATTCCGACCAGAATATAGAAAGGAAGCCCCTTCGCGCCACTCCGAATGCCACCATTACGGCTGCGTGATTTTATATTGTTTAAATCAATATCTGCCATATTATAACGTCTATCAAGAATTACCCTTTATGTAATCCATTTTCCCTCCCTTAGATGAAGCAGAAGAAGCTTTCAATTGGTTTATCGTGTCCAACAAAGCTATGGACGATTCTTCCATCTGAGAAGTGAGATGGTCAATCTTTGAGAGGATATAGTTGTAAAAGAGCTGGAGAATAAGTGCCACGATAATGCCGAAGATCGTGGTAATGAGGGCAACTTTCATACCTGCCGCCACAATGGTAGGGCTTATATCGCCAGCCGTCTGTATTTGGTCGAAAGCCATCACCATTCCTACCACGGTGCCAAGGAAGCCAAGCGACGGAGCCATTGCAATGAAAAGAGTTATCCACGAGCATCCCCTCTCAAGATTGGCAATCTGCACTGTGCCATAGCTCTCGACGCTGCGCTCTATGTTGTCTATGCTCTCACCAATGCGAGCCAGACCTTGATAGCAAATAGAAGCCACAGGTCCTCTGGTTTCACGGCACTGAGCCTTTGCACCTTCTATGTCGCCAGCCTGCATCTTTGAGTCAAGGTCTGCCATGAACTTCTTGGCATTGATTTCAGAAAGGCTCAGGTATATAATGCGCTCTATGCAAAAAGCAAGACCAAGGACAAGGGCAAGGGCCACAAAAGACATGAAGCCGGCATTGCCTTCTATAAACTTTGTCTTCAACGACTTGTATATACCTTGATGTTCTGTCGGAGCTACATCGGCAACTGACGTGTCACCTGCCACGGCATCACTGCCAATGCTGTCGAATGCAGCCTCATCATCGGCAGCAGCTGCCGAATCGCTTACTGCCGTTGTGTCTTGCGACTTGGCATTCTGAGCCTGCATGTTTATGCCTAATGCCAATATCAGCACAACCACTATTGTAAAACGGGCTATAAAAGTTTTCATCTGCTCTTTATTTTACAAAAACAACTACTTCCTTAGTATATGAAATCATTGACAAAGTTACTTCAAAATCCCGACGGAGCAAAGAAAAAGAAGAAAAATAAACTAAACTTTTCATTTTAGACAATAAAAAGGAAATATATTAGTTTAATATTAGTGAACGTCAGTAAAAGCTGACAACAAATAAAAGAGATGAAGAAAGTAGTCACTATAATTATTATCTTAATGTCACTGATGCCTGCATCCGTGCTGGCACAGTCGTCAATGACCGACTCTCAAGTTGCTTCCTACATACAAAAGGAAGCAGCCAAAGGAACCTCACAAGCACAAATTGTGACCCATCTCATGCAAAACGGAGTAAACATCACGCAGATAAGGCGCGTAAGGGATTCACTCGAAAAAGATATGAAAGGCGGAGGAGTAACCATAGGCAAAACCTCAACGCCGACATCACGCTTGCGCACCAACAGCAGTGCTGAAACTGCCACAATGAATCAACGCCGCAATGTGACGACAACGCAACGCCTGCAAAGCAATGCAGGATGGAGCGAAAGCTATAACGAAGACGACGAGGATTTCCTCAACATGGTTGAAAACGTCAATGCCATCAGCAACGACACTATAAAAGTTGACAACACATATAAAGGCAAAAAAGTCTTCGGCCGCGACATATTCTCAAACAAGAACCTTAGTTTTGACCCCGTGATGAACATTGCCACGCCACAAAACTACGTTCTTGGTGCAGGCGACCATGTATCCGTAGACATTTACGGGGCTTCTCAAAAGTCAGTAGAATGCACAGTGTCACCCGACGGCGACATTGTTATAGAAGGCTATGGCCCGATACACGTTGGCGGATTGACCGTAGCGGCAGCCAAGTCAAGGTTGCGCTCTACGCTCGGTTCACGCTACCAGTCGTCACGTATCAATCTCTCACTCGGACAGACACGCACCGTGTCAGTAAACGTAATGGGCGAGGTGATAACTCCCGGCACATACACGCTTTCAGCCTTCGCCACCGTTTTCAACGCGCTTTACATGGCTGGAGGAACCAACTCTTTGGGAACATTGCGCAACATAAAGATTTATAGGAACAACCGCCTCGTAAGCATCTGCGATATATACGACTATATTCTCAATGGCAAAATGACAGGAAACGTCAGGCTGCACGACGGCGACGTTATCATCGTAGGCCCATACGATTGCCTTGTAAACATCTCTGGCAAAGTGAAACGCCCGATGTTTTATGAAATGAAGAAAAACGAGAGCGTGGAGACATTGCTGCGTTATGCCGGCGGCTTCACAGGCGATGCCTATAAAAAGGCGGTGCGCGTGAACCGAAAGACAGGGCGCGAATACGCTGTGTTCAACGTAGAAGAATTTGACATGAGTTCTTTCCGTGTAATGGACGGCGACTCGGTAAGCGTAGACTCCATACTTCAACGCTACGAAAACACAGTAGAGGTTAAGGGTGCCGTATTCCGCCCGGGCATGTACCAGCTTGGTGACGGAGTCAACTCCGTGCGCACTCTTGTGCAACACGCCGAAGGACTGACAGAAGAAGCTTTCACAGCACGTGCCGTGATGCACCGAATGAAGGAAGACCGGACACTTAAAGTAATACCTGTCGACATAAAAGGAATAATGGACGGTAGCGTCGCCGACATTCCACTAAAGGAGAACGACGTGTTGTTCATACCTACCAAGCAAACGGTTATGAACGAGCAAACCATAACCATACAAGGCGAAGTCATGTATCCCGGAATATACAAGTATGCGGACAACGAAACCCTTGAAGACTTCGTGTTGCAAGCCGGTGGCCTTACAGACAAGGCTTCTACTGTAAAGGTAGACGTTGCGCGTCGCGTAGGCAATCCCAAGGCTATGGATTCTGATAGCGTTATAGCCAAAACATATAGCTTCGCTTTAAAGGACGGCTTCGTCGTTGATGGCGAGCAAGGATTCGTGCTAAAACCGTTCGATGAGGTCTATGTACGCCGTGACCCATCTTATTCCGAACAAAAAAGCGTTTATATTGAAGGAGAGGTCATTTTCCCGGGAACCTATACCCTTGCACATAGAAGTATGCGCTTAAGCGAACTCCTTAAAGCCGCCGGGGGAACAACTGACATGGCGTACATCAAAGGCGCACGGCTTGAACGGCGAACCAACGCGACCGAGCGCAAACGCATGGAGGCTGCCTTGCAAATGCAGCAGGAAGAAATGCAACAACAGCTATTGCAACTTGCCGCAAGCTCGCAAAACAACAACCTTCAACAGGTTGGGCAACAAACCTCTGCCACGCAATTGGAGAAGTTTGAAGTTCCAAACTATTACCCAGTAGGCATAGAGCTCGACAAGGCTATCGCAAATCCCAACAGCGACGCAAATGTAGTGCTTCGTGAAGGCGACCGCCTCATATTGCCACAATACACGGCAACGGTCAAAGTGAACGGCGCGGTGCTATACCCCAATACCGTGACATACCAAAAAAGCAAGAGCGCAAAGTATTATATCAATGCTGCCGGCGGCTTCTCCAAGAGCGCCAGAAAGAGCCACGCCTACATAATATACATGAACGGCATGGTGGCAAAGGTAAGCAGTGGCGCACGCATACAGCCAGGATGCGAGATTGTTATACCAAGCAAACTGAACCGCAAGATGACCACTGGTGAAATACTGAGCCTTGGCACCAGCATGACTTCCATTGCGACAATGATTGCAACCATCGCCAATCTGACGAAGTAGTAAAATGGAGCAAAGTGGACGATTTTTAATCGCCCACTTTGCCACTAACCACATACAGACCTCACAACTCGCTATAAACAAGCACTTTATGCCTATAGCGAGGAAGTTTTGTAGTACATTGAGACAACAAGATGGAGCAAGGATTCAACAAATATCCAGTCGGAATACAAACCTTCTCTGAAATCGTCCGCAACGGTTACACTTACATCGACAAAACCGAGCAAGTTTGGGATTTGGCACATTATGCCAAATACATTTTCATGAGCAGTCCACGCAGATTCGGCAAATCACAACTCACCTCCACGCTTGAAGCTTATTTCAATGGCGAAAGGGATTTGTTCACCGGACTTAAAATCATGAAAAAGGAAAAGGAATGGAAACAACATCCTGTTATCCACCTTGATTTAAGCATGGCGAAAGGGCAAGACTCTCCATACGACTTAAAGGACACGCTCATGTGGCTTCTGTCGCCATTAGTGAAAACCTACGGCAAGGAAGACAACGAAACCACACCTGGCAAACTGCTATCCAGTATAATAAGGCGCGCATACAAACAACATGGAAAGCAAGTGGTAATACTCGTAGACGAATACGACGCTCCACTACTTGACACATTGAACGAAAAAGACCTCCTTGACGGAATGCGAAAGGTAATGCAAGAATTTTACCAACCACTAAAAGCACACGAGGCAATCGTCAAGTTCTGTTTCATCACAGGTATCACCAAATTCTCACAATTAAGCATCTTCTCCACAATAAACAATATGGTCAACGTGACCCTTGATCCAACGTTCTCTGCAATATGTGGAATCACGGAACAAGAACTGTGCACAACGCTTTGGCCAGACGTGGAGATGCTGGCAAAAGTTTATAGAAAGTCGGCAGAAGACATGCACACCAGGCTAAAGCTGCGTTATGACGGCTACCATTTCTCTGAATGGTCACCTGAAGTTTATAACCCCTTCAGTCTGCTCAGTGCCTTCCTTATGCGAAAAGTCAGCAACTGGTGGTTTGCCACAGGAACACCGACTTTTCTCATACAACAAATGCAGCATTTCAATACAGACATAACGTCATTTGACAATTTGCACGTCACTTCATGCGCGTTCGACCAACCAACAGAGAACATGGAAGACGCACTTCCACTGCTCTACCAAATTGGCTACCTGACAATAAAGGACTACGACCAAGATACTGAAATTTACACTTTATCTATACCAAATCAAGAAATAAGGACAGGATACGCCAGCGGGCTCTTACCTGCATACACAGGTTTGAAAAGCTCAGACGTACAGGCTGGGTTCGCAGTAAAATTCTGGCAAGCATTGAAAAATGACAATATAGATCTTGCAATGAGCCACATACAAGCATATCTTGCAGGCATACCATACGTAGAAGGATTCAAGAAAAAACTTGCTGAAGCCGCCACTGCAGAAGGCTTCTACGAATATACCCTCTACTTAATATTCTCCATGCTCAATGCGTATGTACGAACACAGGTAAAAACAGCAAGGGGAAGAGCAGACGTATTCGTATTCATACCAAATGCCATATACGTCATAGAACTAAAGGTTGGAACGTGCGCAAAAGAAGTCCTAAGTCAAATCAATAACAATGGATATGCAGAACCTTATATGACAGCCAACAGGCAGGTTGTAAAAGTAGGTGTAAGTTTTAACAAAGACACACGCACCATAGACGAATGAATGGTCGAAAAGCAACAAGAAAGAAACAACAACAAATAACAAGATAACAAATTCAGATTCATGAAAGATAATGTCAACCAAATAAACGCAGAGAAATTCTAACATACTTATCTATTAGAACTTTTAATTCACCCATTTTACTAAAATGATATCAAAAGAGAATAATACTCAGGAATTAACCATTAATCTTAGATCCATAAGCAGTAAGCTTGGAAAACACAAGATTATATTTATTATCGCTATACCCATAGTTTTTATATTTTCTTACTTAACTATGGCCTCTTATCCCAGATTCTACTCTACATCTACAAAATTAGCTCCAGAAATAGGCAATTCAAATGGGGCTGGTGGTGCGATGAGTAGTATCGCATCAAGTTTGGGCATAGATATTTCGGATATCCAATCTACAGATGCCATAACACCATTACTATATCCAGAGTTGATGGAGGATAATAAGTTCGTTGCCAACATATTAAATACACCTATAACAACTATTAATAAAGAAATCTCTTGCAGTTATTCTAACTATCTACAAAAGCATCAACAATATCCATGGTGGAGTAATCTATTTGGCAAAAAAGACAAGGAAAAAATATGGAGTATAAAGAATCCATATTCTCTTACAAAAAAACAGAATAAAATGATATCTGAAGTGAGAGATAATATAAAAATCAGTGTCAACTCTAAAAATGGAGTCATTACTATCACAACAACAGATCAAGATCCATTAGTTTGCAAAATTCTTGCAGACTCTGTAACTGCAATTCTTAAAAAGTTTATCACAAATTACCGAACAAATAAAGCCAAAGCAGATTATGCATATTATAAAAAACTGGCTACACAAGCCAAAAACAAATATGAAAAAGCAAGAATTAATTATAGCAGTTACTCTGATGCAAACAAAGATGTATTACTACAGAGCATAAGATCGAAATTGGAAGACATGGAAAATGACATGCAATTAAAATATAATGAATATTCATCTCTAAATATTCAACTTCAACAAGCTAATGCAAAGATACAAGAAAAGACTCCTGTTTTTACTTTAATTAAAGGTGCAGATGTACCAATAAAACCAGCCGGACCAAAAAGAGTAATACCAGCATTTGCCATTACACTATTAGTAGTAATTTTACTTTCAACCATTATCCTTCGCAAAGATATAGTGAAAATATTTGCATAATGAAAGAAAAAAGCATACTGACATATCTCGGCAAAAAAGTTAAATCGATAACAGGAATAAAAGATATATCACTATTTAGAAAAAATGTGCACAAGAAAATAGGAAAGCTAATATATCATCACAAATATACTGCAAATGATATTATATCAATTATGCAAGAAATGGGTATGAAACAGGGTTCTACTATATGTATCCATTGCTCCATGAAAGAGTTCTATAATTATACAGGTACCGCAAAAGAGTTAATTGAAAAGATAATAGAGGTTATTGGTAAAGAAGGAACTTTGTTGATGCCAGCGTTTCCTGATCAAACGCACACACATGAAGACAATTACATCTTTAATCCTATAACAGAACCTACGAAAGCAGGGTTTCTTGCCGAGACATTCCGAAAATACCCATCTGTAATAAGAAGCATTAATATTCAACACTCTGTATGTGCATGGGGAAAGAATGCAATATGGCTTACAAAAGATCACCCAAAAAGCTTGAACTGTTGGGATGAAAAATCTCCTTGGTTCAGAATGACCGAACTAAATGCATTAAACTTTACATTAGGCTTGCCTTTACATTACATCGGAACTTTCGACCATTGCGTAGAAGCCTTATTGTACAAAGATTATCCATATTGGAGACAATTTTTCACTCAAAAACATACATATAAATACTATGATTCAAATCATAACATTCATAACTACTCTTGCATTGAAGGAAATTTGGAAAGAAGAACCAGAGAAAAAAAACTGACAAAACATTTTAACAATCAAGAATACAAAAGAAAGAAAATTTCCAATCTACTAATACAATGTTATGAAACAAAGGCCTGCCTTAAGAAGATGATCAATTTGGGTAAAAAGGGTATAACAATGTATTACGTACCATCATCAAAAGGATATGAATTTGATAAATGAAGTAAAAAGAAATATCAACTTGCCATTATTCAGAAATTCCTTGAAAATGTCGATAAGTAATATAATAATGTTTTTATTACCCATCATCGTAACACCGATTCTTTCAAGATTATATCTCCCACAAGATTTTGGTGAATGGGGAATATTTTCTTCATTCGTGTCAGTACTATGTATTGCTATGTTTGGAGGCTTCGAAAATGCTTTGGTAAAAGCCGAAGAAAGAGAGGTAAAAGTAGTAGCTAAAATATGCAGCCTCACAGCTATTTTGATGATTGGAATTGTTGTTTTGTGTTTCTGTGTAGGTAAAAAATATAGAATTCATTTTTTTGAAAGTTTTCCCAATCCTGGTCTTTTATACGCTTACCTTTTTTTTCATATCATTTATACTTTGGGATATAATCTATGTAATAGGTACGAAAAATACTCATCACTTTCCATAAATAATATAATTCAAGGAGGAGCCCAAGCTACTTTTAGGATAATATTCGCAATAAGTGGCATAACATTCTTCAACGGACTTATTCTCGGCACAACCGCTTCTTTATTGCTTTCTTCTTTCTTTCTCATTATCAGTTTGAAGAAAATAAGTCTTAGTGACAACTCAAAAACAACAAATATAAAATATGTCATAAGGAGATATAAAAAGTTTCCTCTTTTTGACGCACCTTCAAGTCTATTATCTTTTGCTGCTTTCAACCTTCCAGTTATAATACTCTCCCTATACTTCAACAAAGCAGAAATTGGATGTTTATCTATTATATTCCAATTACTACTCATGCCAATGAGTTTTATCGGATCTGCAATTGGAAAAGTTTACTATCAAGAGCTATGCAAAGAGCGTAACGAAGAGTTCACAAAAGTTACAACTATAAGAATCTTTAAAATTCTTGCTATCATCTCAATATTGCCTTTAGCTTTCATTGCTTGTGGTGGGGATTATATCATAGTCCTATTTCTTGGTAACAAATGGACTACGGCAGGAATCATAGCACTATGTCTTGCACTATGGTCATTTCCTACAATCCTAACCCAACCATTATTGCCACTCTTCCGATACCTCAATATTCAAAACACCATGCTCCTATATGACATATTGTATTTCACATGCGGAATTGGAACTATTATAATCAGTTGCCATATTACTAAAAATTTATATATCATTTTATTTCTATTCTCAATAGCATGTTTTATAAGTAAAATACTGTTATTTGTAAAAATAGCTTCATTAGCTAATATTTCTTTTTCCATTTGTAAAAGCTATATACCTTTGTGGAGTATGGCAATACTCATTCTGGCAATAAGACTTTTAATTCTATGAAAAAAAATATAAAATTCTTATTTGACTCTGACAGCGATATAGGCAAGATAATATGTATCATAGCCTATTTGTTCATCTATGATTATTTATTTTATACCTTTGTATATGGACTGTTTGCATATTTAGGTGAAATAGAATATATGCCTATGTCCATAGGCACAAAGTCAACTTGGCTTTTCTTATCCATCATTCCTTTTGTATTTTACAAACATATCAGCAATGTTTCATCCTTCATAACACTATTCTTATACATTTTTGCTTATATTCCATTTGTTCACGCCATTTTTGTATTATGGAAATTACCTATACAAGACAAATTGTTTTATACAATAGTCACATGTGTGTTTTTTAGTATTTATATAAGTATGGGAAAAAGGCGAAAACTTTTAAAAGACATACGAATTATTCCAGAAATACAATTTAAATGGCTGGAAATAGTAACTATCGCTTTAACCATAGTATTCGTATTAGCAAATTATCAAAGGATGCATTTTGCTAATATATTCACCCAAGAAAACATAATGTATGAATTAAGAGCTCAAAATGCCGAAGATATGGGCGTGAGAAATATATTTAGTTATCTACGTGGGTGGCTATTTGGAGCTTTCTATCCATTTTTGCTAATATGCTATCTAAAACAAAAAAAATGGCTAAAAGCTTTATTAGTCTTAGGCGGTTATATAATTTTATTCATGGTTGATATGCAAAAGCTAACTTTCTTAATGCCGTTTGCACTAATGGGGCTTTACTTTCTTATAAAATCTAACATGCAACTCATTTCACACTATTTACATTCTTACATCATTATATTCTTTGTAATATCTTCTCTTATATTATTACCTTTACAAGATAACAAAATACTTTTTACCATATCCGCTATCATAATCCTTAGAACTGTCTGTGTCACAGGTTGGCTTACTCAAATATATTTCAATTTCTTTATCAATGGAAATCCATTCACTCACTATTCACATATTAATATTATCAATTTCATTACTAATGGTTACCCATATAATGAGCCATTAGGTCAAATAGTCGCATATAACTCGCAAAATGCCAATGCCACATTTTTATTAACGGATGGTTATGCAGCATGGGGGCTTATTGGCATCATTATTATTGGAATAATATTTTTCATATTCCTTGAGATTTTAAAATCAGTTACATATAGATATAAAACTGAAGATTTATTTATTTTATTCCTTCCTACTACAGCTTACTTACTAAATACATCTTTCTTTACCACCTTATTATCGAATGGTCTTTTTATTCTGTTGATTTTTATAGTTATGTCAAATAATCCGTTACTTTTAGGAAAAAATGCAACATCTTAAAGATACCCAACTCTGCATTATCACTAACATAGGTTCTCATTATCGCAAGCCTATTTTTAGATTAATTGATGAGCAGATATGCGGCGACTTCTACATAGGCGACCATACAGAAAAGCCAATAAAGACATTTAATTATGATGAATTGACAGGATACAAAGGCATCCTACACAACGTGTTCTTCCACCATTTTTATTGGCAAAAAGGTTCGGTAAGGCTTGTCTTTAAGAAATATGAATATTACATCTTAACTGGCGAGCCCTATTGTCTGTCCTCTTGGGTCATTTTGTTAATTGCCAAGTTATTAGGCAAGCAAACCATTTCATGGTCACACGGCTTCTACGGCAGAGAAGGCTGGATAAAGAAAAACATAAAGAAGATTTATTTCTCTTTGTTCAGTAAGTTAATGATTTATAACGAATATGCCATTGACTTAATGACAAAGGAGGGCTTCGACAGAAAGAAAATGTTCTGCATTGCAAACTCAATGGATTCCGACCACGAACTTGAAATCAGAAGACGACTAAAAGAAACAGATATCTATTCATCACATTTTCACAATAACTTCCCCACCGTCATCTATTGTGGCAGGATACAGAAAATCAAGAAGCTGGATCAACTTATAGATGCCGTAAAATTGTTGCAAGAGCAAGACTTTTATGTCAATATTGTAATAGTAGGAAAAGATTCTGAAGGCGTTGAGATTGACAAATATGCTGAAAGTAAAGGGCTTGGCAAACAGTTATGGATGTACGGACCATGCTATGACGACAACCTCCTTGGCGAACTATTCTACAACGCATCAGTATGCGTCTCGCCTGGAAACATAGGCTTGACAGCCATTCATTCACTTACGTTTGGATGTCCTGCCATAACTCATAATAACTTTAAATACCAAATGCCTGAATTTGAAGCCATATCACCTGGTAAAACAGGAGAATTCTTTAATCAAAATGACATAAATGACTTAGCCGGCAAGATAAAACATTGGTGTTCCATTTCACAGCAAAGCAGAGAAAGAGCAAGACAGGAAGCCTTTGTCTCTATTGACTCTAAATGGAATATCCATTATCAAATAAATACATTAAAGAAAGTATGTGGAGAAAATTAAGAAACGTTCGGGACATATCAAAATTTCCCAAACTACAATAAGCAGTACTGATGCCAAAGCTTCTTCAGATAAACATAACAGCCAACTGGGGTTCTCATGGACGCATTGCCGAACAGATAGGTAACATGGCCATTGCCCAAGGTTGGGAGAGCCATATAGCATACGGTCGATGGTGTAACCAAAGCCAATCACACCTATATCATATAGGGAACAGGCTTGATGAATATGCACATGCGTTGTCAACGCGAATATTTGACAATCAAGGACTAATGTCGAGACATGCTACAAGAAATCTTGTAAGATATATCAAAGAAATACAGCCCGACATAATCCATCTGCACAACATCCACGGGTATTACCTCAATTATCCAATTCTGTTCAAGTTTTTGAAAGAATATAATCATCCCGTTGTATGGACACTGCATGACTGTTGGGCTTTTACAGGGCATTGCCCTCACTTTGAGCTTGCCAATTGCTACCACTGGCGTAAAGGATGCCATGATTGTCCTAACCGCAAGCAATATCCCGCAAGCTATCTGTTTGACCGCTCGGAAAAGAATTATTTCGAAAAAAAATATTGGTTTACATTTCCAGACAACCTTACCCTTGTACCTGTATCTAATTGGCTCGGTAACTATCTAAAAGAATCGTTCTTAAACAAATATCCTATACATTGCATCCATAACGGGGTTGATATTAAGGCTTTCAGGCCACGAGCAAATGCACGAAAGATTATTAACAAGAAATATGAGCTGCATGGAAAACACTTGATAATAGGAGTAGCATCGGTTTGGGATGAACGTAAGGGCTTACAAGACTTTTTCAAGCTTCGTACTGACCTTCCTTTAGAATATGACCTTCTGCTTGTAGGACTATCTCAAAAACAAATAAACAACCTACCATCTGGCATAAAAGGTATAAAACACACCAATGGTGTGGACGAGCTTTCAGCTATCTATTCTGCCGCTGATGTTTTTTTCAACCCTACGATGGAAGAAACATTGTCTATGGTGAACTTAGAGGCACAAAGCTGTGGAACTATGGTAGTAAGCTATAAGACAGGCGGCTGTCCGGAGACAATTTCAGATGGCAACACAGGCTTCATTGTCAAACAAAAGGACATTACTACTGCATGCAAACGCATACAAGACATCTGTGAAAGCGGAATGCCTAATTCCACAGAAAATTGCCGACAACATATTGTAAACAATTTCCAAAAAGAAAACAGATACCTTGATTACATCAAACTTTATGGAAAAGTATTGTAAATTAGCATGAAAGTCTCTATAGTCACAGCAAGTTTCAACTCTGCCAATACCATACGAGACACAATAGACTCTGTACTGCGCCAAACATATCATGACATAGAGTATATTGTGAAGGACGGAGGCTCCACGGACGGCACTGTGGACATACTTAAGGAATATGAACCTAAGTTTTGTGGACGGATGAAATGGATAACTGAAAAAGATAAAGGTATCTATGACGGCATGAACAAAGGGATACTGATGTCTACAGGAGATGTCGTCGGCACTCTTAATTCTGATGATTTCTTTACAGACGAACACGTGATTGAAAACATGGTGAAAGCTATGGAAGAAAAGAAGGTGGATGCCGTGTATGGTGACATTCATTTCGTAAAAAACTGTGACTTGAAAACGACTGTAAGATATTACTCCTCAAAACATTTCAAGCCTTTTTGGCTAAGGTTTGGCTTTATGCCTGCTCATCCTTCTTTTTATCTCAAAAGAGATGTCTACGAAAAAGCAGGATTGTACAAGACTGATTACAAAATAGGCTCCGACTTTGAAATGATGGTGCGCCTGTTTCATAAATACAGGATTTCTTATTACTACCTCCCACAAGATTTCGTAACAATGCGTTCTGGCGGAGCAAGCACAAGAAACATAAACAGCCGTATTACATTGCTTAAGGAAGACGTAAAAGCCTGCCGTGAGAATGGAATTTACACAAACTGTTTAATAATAGCATTAAAATATCTTTACAAAGCAACAGAGTTCAGAATGGTTTCAAGCAAGAATTAATAAAAAAATATACAATATAATCATTTGCCTTGCGTTAAAGAATTGCATATTTAAAAATATAGATTCATGCAAGATATTGTTCTATACATAGGCGGTTTTTTGATGAGTATTGTATGTGGTTTCATATTCATACCTATCATAATACACTTTTGCCTTGATAAAAAGCTATATGACAAACCTGACTATAGGAAAATACACAAAAATCCGATTCCACGTTTAGGCGGCATATCCTTTGTTCCAAGCATGTTGACGGTCTCCGTTATCGTATTGTTCATAATGAGTTATAACAGTGGCAAGGCTATGCATGTCAGCCTGTGGTCATTGTACTTCTGCATAAGCCTGTTCATAATATATTTCGTTGGCATTATAGACGACCTTATAGGGCTTAACGCTACCGTCAAGTTCTCCATTGAAATTATAGCGGCAGCCATAATGCCATTGTCAGGACTTTATATAAACAATCTTTACGGACTGTTTGGCATTTATGATATTCCATTTATGGTTGCAACCCCTCTCACCATATTGGTTATGGTTTTCACTTGCAATGCGATAAACCTGATTGACGGCATTGATGGATTGGCTGCTTCTTTGACAATAATAGCACTGGCAGGATTCTTTACTTGCTTCCTAAAAGAAGATATGTCATACTACTGCATAATGATAATATCACTGATAGGAGTTTTGTTCTCCTACCTTTACTATAATATGTTCGGAAGCATTGAAAAGAAGCGCAAGATATTTATGGGAGACTCAGGAAGCCTGAGCCTTGGATTTATTCTTGGGTTTCTTGCAATAAAATATTGCATGAACACACCAGACAAGCCCTATGACCCATCTCGGATTATGTGGTCGTGGACATTTCTTGCAATACCGTGTTTCGACGTAGTAAGAGTGTTCTTTTACCGCATCATTCATGGCCAGTCTCCTTTCCATCCAGACAAAAATCATATACATCACAAGCTGATGGCTTGTGGGCTTAGCCAGCATCAGGCTTTAATTACAATCGTATCATTACAACTATTGCTGATTGTAGGCAATGCCGTACTTCCCGATACTACATCAATATCCTTAATTTTCATAATAGACATAATAGCGTATTTAGTGGCCAATACTGTAATTAACCTTGTCATGAACAGGCGCAAAGTTGCATTAAGTTAACGCATGAAAAGGCTAACGGATTTCATACTTTCATTTTTTTGTCTTGTTCTCTTTTCTCCACTAATGGCAATTTGCGCCTTGGCAATTCGACTTGAGGATGGCTTACCAGTTATATATAAGCAAGAACGCATTGGGCTTTATGGCAAGCCTTTCATGATTTATAAATTCCGCACGATGAGAAAGGATGCGGAGTGCAACGGGATTCCTAAGCTATTGGAGACTCCAAATGACCCAAGGCTGACTACTGTAGGAGCCATTTTAAGGAAGCATCACCTTGACGAGCTGCCACAGCTTTGGAATGTCCTAAAAGGTGACATGGCGTTCATAGGACCGAGGCCGGAAAGGAAATATTATATTGACAAGATTATGGAGCATGATCCACGCTACGTCTTCCTTTACCAGATAAGGCCGGGAGTGACGAGCTATGCCACGCTATACAACGGATATACTGACACGATGGACAAGATGTTGCGGCGGCTTGACCTCGACCTATATTACCTTGAGCACAGGTCGTGGTGGTTTGACACGAAAATACTCATGAAGACTTTCATCAACATCGTTTTCGGCAAAGTGTTTTGAAAATCCATGCCAAGATGATAATCATTTACTTTAAAACCATAGCTTATGAGTCAAAGCAAGCTTATGACATTGCCAGCAAAAGTCATCGTACTTCTGCTGGCAATGTCGTTTTATGGCCATGCCTGCGCACAAGATGACAAGACATGGGAGAAATACATTGAACAAATGGGCGAGGAGGAAGACATTGACAATGGCAGGCTTGAAATGCTGTATGACGACCTTAGCGAATTGGCTGAAAGCAAATTAGACATCAACACCTGCTCACGCGAAGCCCTGGAGCAATTGCCTTTCCTCACGAAACAACAGGTTATGGACATTATCGAATACCGCGACAAGGCAAAGAGACTCGAAACGCCTATGGAGCTATACCTTGTGCCGTCGCTTGACCGTCAAACCATCAACCTCCTGCAACAATTCATCACGTTCTCCCCGGCAATGCCTTCTGACACGATACCTTCTCTGCGCAACGTGCTCAAACATGGCAAGAACGAGCTTGTTGCCGACTTCAACCTTCCGTTCTACGACCGCAAAGGGGACAAGAACGGGTATTTAGGTTACAAATACAAGCACTGGCTACGCTATACTTTCAACTACGGACAACGTGTCAAGGCAGGATTCACAGCATCGCAGGATGCCGGCGAGCCTTTCTTTGCCGGGAAGAATCCGGCAGGCTACGACTACTACAGTGCCTACATTCTCTTGCGAGACATGCGCCGGCTGAAGGCTCTCGCCATAGGGCGATACAGGCTGCGCTTCGGCATGGGACTCGTGATGAACACAAGCGTTGGCTTCGGCAAGCTTGCCTCGCTTTCCAATATCTGGAACAGCGTAAACCACGTCTTCGGACATAGCAGCCGCTCAGAAGCAAAATATCTGCAAGGAGCCGCGGCAACAATAAACGTTGCCAACGGGCTCGACATAACGCCTTTTGTTTCATACAGGAAAATTGATGCCACGCTCAACAAAGATTCTACCACCGTTGCCACAATTCTCGAAACAGGCTACCACCGCACGCAAAGCGAAATGGCAAGACGCAGAAACACTGCCGAGACTCTTGCCGGAGGCAACATAAACTACTTCAACAGTGGCTTTCACATAGGAGCCACCGGCTTCTATTCATCGTTCAACAGAACCTTGAAAATGGATAACGGACAGAGATACAGGCACTGGTATCCCGACGGCTCCAGCTTCTGGAACCTTAGCGTAGACTACGGGTATACAAGCAACAAGCTCAACATTAGCGGCGAAACGGCAACCGACAACAGAAACAGCGTGGCGACAATAAACACCATCAGCTATCAGCTCAACTCTGCATTGACGATGATGGCTTTGCAGAGATATTACCCATACCAATATTTCTCGCTCCACTCTGAGAGCTTTGCCGAAGGCGGACAGGCCAACGACGAGAGCGGCATTTTCGTAGGCGGCAAATGGTTGCCTTGGCACAATGCCTCGCTAATGTTCTACACCGACATTTCTTATTTCGCCTGGCCCAAATATGGAGTGTCGCAGTCGTCCCACCGTTGGGACAACTTCGCGCAGCTCGATTATGCCGCAGGCAAATGGGCTTTCCTGCTCAGATACAGACTGAAGATGAAAGAGGTTGACAACGACGGAAGCAACCGACTAATAAAGCAATACAACCATCGCGGACGCATCACGGCAAGCTACAGCAACGACACTTGGAGCCTGAAGACGCAAGCAGACATAAGCTGTTGCAAAGACATAGCCAACAGCTTCGGCTATATGCTCTCGGAAAACGCGTCATGGAAATGGCGTTGGTTTTACGCAAGAGCCTCCGTGGGTTATTTCCACACCGACGACTACTCGTCGCGCGTCTACACTTACGAGCCTGGCATGCTCTACAACTTCTACTTCCACGCTTTCTCAGGACACGGCATGAGGTCAACGCTCAACGCCAGAGCCACAATCAGCGATAGCCTTATAGTCATTGCCAAGCTTGGCTCCACCCATTACTTCGACCGCGCCCAAATATCTTCAGGCTTGCAACAGATTGATTCTTCCACCCAGACAGACCTTGAACTGCAAGTGAAATGGAAGTTCTGACAAAGGCAGCACATAGAAGAAACTTTTGTTGACAAACATTCATACATGATTAAACAATGGAATAATATCAAAAGTAGTTAATCCATAAATAAATTAATTATAAATATTAAGTCTTTTACTTATCTTTGCAACAACATATACTTATAGACCATGTTAGGCATTGACAGCAAAGAACTCCCTGTAGTAGAAGGACAGTATGCTACAGAGATGCGTGAAGCTCTTTTGCGGATTAAAAAAGGTATTTTGACAGACCGTGACAAGAAGACAGAAGAACGTTCACAAAGCATAAGAAGCAAGTATGACATTATCTGGAATTAACAAAGCGAACAGTCATAAATTAATAATAGAGAGGGCACACAATGTTAGTGTTCTCTCTTCTTTTTATTGTGGAAATGATACTGTTGACACCTTCATTCACAATGAGCTTCAAGACTATCTTGACATGGGCAACTGTAAGCTGTTTGTTGTAAAAAGATAATGATGAAGTCATAGGAATGTTTTGTTTGGAAACGAGCAACCTAACATTATCAGAGTCTGCAAAAAGGAATATGTTAGACGGGGAAAAAGCCAGCCCCACAAGAAGTTCCAAAATCTCAAGATGATTACTACTGGTTAAAAATTGTCTATGAAGCCACGGAAATTACTTATTTCGCTATTAGGGAAAATAGACAACATGAATACATTGGATCTTCTATCATTGAAAGCATAATGCAAAAAGTATCTCAAAACAAAGACTTTAAAGGAGAATATGTGATAGTCAGAGCTTTAAATGAGAAAAATTATTCTGCTATACCTTTTTATAAAAAATGTGGATTTACACCTGCAACAAACGAAGTCCCCAACCAAAACCTCTTCATGTATAGAGTAGTAAGAAGATAATCATCTCCTTTTCTGCGGAGAGACGGGGATTCGAACCCCGGAACCGCTTTGGACGGTTACACGCTTTCCAGGCGTGCCTCTTCAGCCACTCGAGCATCTCTCCTCATAGTGTCTTACCCTTGCTTTCGCAAATATAAGAGCCTTGCCCTTGTACATGCCTTCGCAAATGCAGTGCAAAGGTAAGGCTTTATTGTCAATTATGAAAAATATATTGTCAAATTTAAATTTCTTTAAAACATACTCCCACTTAAGGCATTAATGAATATCCGCCCAAAAGCAGGAGGCGGCAAGACAGAGGTGGTCAGGCAGACAGGGACGGCAAGGAAGATACAGGGCTTAGAGGCTTATGGTTAAGGGCAGGCAGCACCGCCCTGCAAAGACCTTAAATCAACAGTAGAGAAAAAAGACAAGTCCTCACCCGTTATCTTCCCGTTTGCTTTCTTATCTTAAGTCAACGGTAGAGGGGGAACACCCTGCAGACGTTCTCGTTAGTCCGGCAGGCCACCTCCTCCTCAGTCACATTATAGCAACGTGCGAGATTCTGGAGCACAAGCTTCACGAAACCGCTCTCGTTGCGCTTGCCACGATTAGGCACGGGAGCCATGTAAGGGCTGTCGGTCTCAAGCACTATACGCCTGAGAGGCACTGCCGCAGGCAGGTCTTCACGCAGATGGCTGCTCTTGAACGTAGACACACCGCCTATGCCGAGCACGAACCTGTCAAAACGGAGATATTCCTCCGCCTCCTTCCGGTTGCCCGTGAAACAGTGGAACACGCCACCCGGCAACTCCTTCTCGTACCGCTTTAATATATTCAGCAATTCGTTTTGCGCCTTTCGGCAGTGTATCATGAGCGGCAATCGCGTCTCTACCGACCACTGCACTTGCTCCTCAAAGGCGGCAAGCTGCTCTTTCTCGTATTCACGGCTCCAATAGAAATCAAGTCCGCACTCGCCGACGGCAATATAACCAGGTCGAGTGCTGAGAGGTGAAAGCTGAGAGCCGCGATTACTAATGTCATCATCCAGCACTCTTTTCATCATGCCGAGAACCTCTTTATAGTCAGTTCGCACTTCCTCCGGCTGCAAGCCTATCATAGGGAAGCAATAGCCAGGGTATTGGTTGCAGACACGCATGACGCTTTCTACCGACGACGCGTCAATGCCGGGCATGAAGACAGCCTTCACGCCTGCATCCTTTGCGCGCCGTATGACCTCCGGCAGGTCTTCCCTAAACTCCTCGCCGTCCAAATGGGCGTGAGTATCAATGAATTGACAGTCCATTTACAATGATTTTATGATGCATGCCATTTTGCCTGCATCTTAATAATTGCGGTGCAGCATCTTCTCCGCATAGGCACGAAGCTGCTGCTTGCGCTCATCGGGCACGCTGACCGCATTGAGATATTTGAGACTTTCGGCAAAATAGCAAGCAATCTTCCGCTGCGCAAGCTCGCCAATGCCTATGTCATTGTAAAGCCTCGTCACGGCAGCCACCTTCTCGGCACGGTCGAAAGAGCTTGCCGTGACCCAGCGCATCAGCTCGTTGCGCTGCGCGTCATTGGCGTGAATGAAAGCATTGATGAGCATAAACGTTTTCTTGTTCGACGTTATGTCCCCTCCTATCGCCTTGCCAAAGACCTTTTCGTCGCCATAGACATCAAGATAGTCGTCTTGCAGCTGGAACGCCAGCCCCATCCGTTCGCCAAACTTATAAAGGTTGTCAGCGTCACTGGCAGGCGCGTCGGCAAGTATGGCTCCCGTCTTCAGGGCGCAGGCAAGCAGCACGCTTGTCTTAAGGCGGATCATCTCGATATATTCGTCCTCGGTCACGTCGGTGCGTGTCTCGAAGTCTATGTCATACTGCTGCCCCTCGCCTATCTGCAACGCCGTCTCCGTGAACAGCCCAAGCACGTCCTTCAGTCTGCCGGCAGGGCATCCGGTCATCATGCGCTCGTAAGCCAGCACGAGCATGGAGTCGCCGGAGAGTATAGCCTGGTTGGCGTTCCACTTGCGGTGCACCGTCTCGTTGCCGCGGCGCAGGTCGGCATTGTCCATGAGGTCATCGTGCAGGAGCGTATAGTTGTGGTAAGTCTCCAGCCCCACCGCCTGCATGAGTATGCTTTCCGGGTCGTCCTTATAGAGATTGTAAGCAAGCAGCATCAGCACGGGGCGTATGCGCTTGCCGCCCATCGACAAGACGTACTTCACGGGTTCATATAGGCTCGCCGGCTTGCGCTCATCGGGAATGGCGGCAAGGAAAGCGTTCACCTTCTGCAAAAGTTGTTCCGAGGTTTCCATATTTTTTTTATTTTTGGCTCCTGCAATGCAGGAGCGTACACAACTGACTTAAATACCGACAACATACATCCGGAGCACGAGGCACGTACTGCCTGAGCACGAGGCGCATACAGCCTAAACACGAGACGAATACATCCTGAGCAAGAGCTTCTTCGGCTTAGAGCACGAAGTTCACGGGAACGGCGAACATGGTGCGGCAGGGCTTGCCGTCCTCAATGCCCGGCTTCCACCGCGGCATAATCCTTATCACCCTCAATGCCTCGCGGTCAAGCAGGGGGTCGACAGACTTCACGACAGTGGGGCTGGCAATGGAGCCGTCCTTGTTGACGATGAACGAGACTATGACCTTGCCCTGTATCTTCTGCTGCTGTGCTTGCGGGGGATAGTTCAAGTTGCGGGTGAGCCATTTCATGAACGACACTATGCCTCCCGGAAATTCAGGCAGCTTCTCCACGGTGCGCAATACGACCGTGTCTTCGGACGCCTGCGTGACCTGCGGCAAAGCCTCAACCACATTGGCATCCCCCGCCACGCCTTCGCCCTCGCCTACGAGCAGCTTGCTTGTCACCGAAGCCAGCTTGCCCGCGTCCTCCACGTTGTCCGCCTCCTTCACGTTCTGCGTCACAGCCTTTGAAGCCGGGGCCGGAGCCGCCGACACCATGTCTTTATAGTCCGGAGCCATAGCAAGGTCTTCGGTAAGGTCGTCGAGCATAGAGTCGTCCTCGTCTATACTATTCGGACGCGAATTGTATTCGAAAGCCGCAAACAATAAGGCAAGCGCAATGACCAGCCCGAGCAGGAAGCCCGTCGGGCGGTGCAAATCCAAATTAGCCCTATCGCTTTTCTTTATCTCCATTTCACAATTTCTGTTGGTGTGTTGCGTTATATAAGCACAAATCCATTTGCAAATTTACTGCATTTCCTCAAAAAAGCAGTATCTTTGCCGAATAATTAGGCAAATTAAATGAAAAAGCTTCTTTTCGCCCTGACTATGGCCATTTGGTGCACGTCGATGAGCGCGCAGAACGACAGCCAGACGGAATACAACTTCCTCAGGTTGCCCGTCAGCGCACATGCGGCAGCTCTCGGCGGCGACAACGTGACGGTCATCGACGACGACGAAGCCCTTATGTTCGGCAACCCCGCCCTGCTGAGCTCTGTTTCCGACAAGACCATCAACCTCAACTACATGAACTACATGTCGGGTGCCAACACCGCGAGCGCGAGCTTCAACCGCGTGGTGAGGGAGCGCGCATCGTGGGCAGTGTCGGCTCAGTTTCTCGACTATGGCGAGATGAAGGAGGTTGACGAGAACAACGTGCAAACGGGCACTTTCTCTGCCAAGGACATTGCCATAGCCGGATATTTCTCCTACATGCTCACCGACAGGCTCGCCGGCGGCATTGCGGCAAAGTTCATAACGTCTTATATAGCCGACTATAACTCAATAGGCGTGGGCGTGGACCTGGGCGTAAACTATTATGACCCCGACAGCGAATGGTCGCTGTCCTTTGTGATGAAGAACCTCGGCGGCGAGCTGAAGGCATACGACGAAGAATATGGCAAGATGCCTTTCGACATGCAGATAGGCGTGTCGAAGCGGTTTGCCAACACTCCTTTCCGCCTTCACGCCACCATCGTCGACCTCAACCACCCTAAATACAAAGCAATAAACCATCTCGTGATTGGCGGCGACGTGCTGCTTGGCGACAACTTCTGGATTGGCGGCGGCTATAACTTCCGCCGCGGCAACGAGATGAAGGTCAACGGCTCCGACGGCAAGGCAAGCAGCCACGGGGCAGGCATGTCGCTCGGCGCCGGGCTAACGCTAAGCCGCCTGAAGGTTGGCGCAAGCTACGGCAAATACCATGTGTCAAGCTCGAGCGTGGTCATAAGTTTAGGATATACACTATGAGAAAAATCACTATCGCCATCGACGGCTATTCTTCGTGCGGCAAGAGCACGATGGCAAAAGACCTTGCGCGCCGCATAGGATATGTTTATGTAGACACCGGGGCGATGTACCGCGCGGTAACGCTCTTTGCCCTGCGCCACCGCCTGTTCAACGAAGACGGGAGCGTGAAGCAGGACGAGCTAAGGCAGCTCATGCCTCAGGTGAACGTGGGCTTCAGGCTCAACGCCGCCACGGGGCGGCCCGACACCTACCTCAACGGCGAGCCGGTGGAAAGCGAGATACGCGGCATGGAGGTGAGCAGCCATGTCAGCCCCATTGCCGCCATACCCTTCGTGCGCGAGGCAATGGTAGCCCGGCAGCAGGCTATGGGCAAGGAGAAAGGCATCGTGATGGACGGCAGAGACATTGGCACCGCTGTCTTTCCCAATGCCGAGCTTAAGATTTTCGTCACGGCATCGCCCGAAGTGCGCGCACGCCGCCGATACGACGAGCTCAAAGGCAAAGGCATGGAGGCGGACTATGAAGACATACTGAAGAACGTGGAGCAACGCGACTACATAGACACGCACCGCGAGACATCGCCCCTGCGCAAGGCCGACGACGCCATACTCTTGGACAACAGCCACATAAGCATAGACGAGCAGAACCAATGGCTCATGCGCCACTATGAGGAAGCAGCCGAGGGGCGAAGCCAATAAGCCGAGGGGCAATCCCCCACAGGAGGTTCTCAGGATGCTCCGCTCCTCTACAAGAAGCTAAACAGTGGTCAAAGACAGTGTCATTTTTCGGCAATGTTTTTCCCCCACCGGCTTTCTCAACAAAAGGTTGGTGTATCAAAATTCAGACTCTCTCACACTTGCCGAGAGTTTCTATAGAATTTTGATACACCCGCTTTCCTGATCACACACTTACCACGAGGCCTTCCCTTGCCAGCATTGTATTGGGGAATATTTTCCTTGCCTCCCTCAGGATGTTAGCCTCGTTGTCATAGCGCGCGCTGAAGTGCCCGAGAAGCAGTTTCCCGACATGGGCGTCGCGCGCAACCATTGCCGCCTGCTGCGATGTGGAGTGATAATAGAGACGGGCGCGCCCGGCGCATGAGCTGTCATAGGTGGAGTCGTGGTAAAGCAGGTTCACGCCCTGTACTGCCTTGTAGAGACAGGGCATATAGCGTGTGTCGGCGCAATAGGCGTAGGAGCGTGGCGGGTCGGCAGGGCTGGTGAGGCGGTCGTTGGGCACGATGTCGCCGTCGGGCGTGGTCCAGTCGGCACCGTTCTTGATGTTGCCAATCTGGCTTATGGGGATGCCGTAAAAGTCGATCATGTCACGGCGGATGTGCGGCAGCGTGGGCTTCTCGCGGAAGATATACCCGCAGCAGGCTATGCGGTGGTCGAGCGGCACGGTCTCCACCGTCAGGCTGCGGTCCTCGAACACCACCTGCTGCCTGGTGGTGTCTACGGCATGGAACTCCACCTTAAACTCCAGCCCATTGCAAAACATTTCCAACTGCTCGCTGAGCAACGGCCCGAACTCTGCCGGGGCATAGACATGGAGCGTGGCAGTGCGGCCGAGCATGCCAAAGGTGGAAATCATGCCAATGAGCCCAAAGCAGTGGTCGCCGTGCAGGTGGGTGATGAACGCCGCCTGTATCTTCGTGAAGCCCACGCGCGAACGCCGCAGCTGCATCTGCGTGCCCTCGCCGCAATCTATCATGAAGAACTTGCCGCGAAGCTCAACCACCTGCGACGATGCCGAATGCTTCAGCGTGGGCAGCGCGCTGCCGCAACCGAGAATATGAACATTGAAAGGTTCCATTTGCAATTGATGCTACTGTTGAGGTTGCTACGCAAAGCCTGCGTGACCGCTACGTAAAGCCTGTGTGGCCGCTACGCACAGCCTGCGTGACCCTTACGCAAAGCCTGCGTAGGAAAGCTATACTCTATTATTTATGAATATCCACAAATGCCCAAAGGCGGATTGTCATTTTTTATATAGGGGAAACCGATGCTTCACAATAGGGGAGACCGCTACTTCACCCTCTTATACACGAAGATGCCTACGTTGTTTTCCAAAGCGAGCGAGTCGCTGCCGAGGTTGTCGATGTCGAAAGTGTCGCGGTTGAGAAGGAGCTTGCCGTTAAGTATTTTCCAGCTTGTCCAGGGGTTCTTCTCCGCCTCAACGCTCGACTGCACCACTCCGCCCTCCTCTATCTCGAAGTTCTTGTCAAGGCTTGTCCACTTGCCAATGAGGGTTGTGAGGTTGATGATTTTCCTTGCGGTCTTGCCGCCGTCTACCACAGGCCCGTCTACCACGGCAAGGCGGTCGCCTGCAAGCAGTCCTCCTACTACGGGACTGTCGTCGCCCTCGCCAAACAGATACTGCAATGTGTCGCCTGCATCGGTTATGAGTTCAAGGGAGTGCATCGACGTGCCGTCGCCGCAAACACCGTAGATGGTAGAATCGGGCGTGGCGGCATCGGCCTCCATTTCAGGGGCGGCAGGCTCCTTCGGCTGCTTGTCGTGGCAGGCGGAAAAAGAAAATGCCATGAAAGCTATGGCGCAAAAAAAGAAAAACAGCTTCTTCATTTTTATTATGTTTTAGATAGAGCTACAACGGGGGGCGAGGGCTTCGGCAACAGGGGGCGGGGGCTTCGGCAATGCCGAAGCGTACGCAACGGCGGCAGCGGCGGCTATGAGCCGGGCACCTGCTTTGCCTCCTCCCAATATCTGTCCATCTCCTCGAGGGTGAGAGACTTGAGGGGCTTGCCCAGGGCCTTCGCCTTTTTCTCGATGTAGGTGAAACGGTCGATGAACTTGCGGTTGGTGTGCTCAAGGGCGTTGTCGGGATTGAGGCGGTAGAGGCGCGCGGCGTTGATGATGCTGAAAAGATAGTCGCCCAGCTCCTCCGTCGACCGTTTTTCGTCGCCTTTCCTTAGCTCCGCCTCCAGCTCGTCCAGCTCCTCACGCACCTTCGCCCATACGTCTTCCTTCTTCTCCCAGTCGAAGCCTACGTTGCGCGCCTTGTCCTGTATGCGGTAAGCCTTTATGAGCGAGGGCAGCGAATCGGGCACGCCGCTGAGCACCGTCTTGTTGCCGTCTCGCTCGAGCCGCTTGCGCTGTTCCCATGTCGACTCCACCTTGGCGGCGTCGCCACCGCCATCCTGCAAAGAAGACGGCACTGCCTGAGCCACAGGCACATCGGAGCCTTTATAGTTTACGTGTCCTTTCTCGTCAATCTCAAGGTTGGGGTCGCTGACCGTCCACGCCGGCGTTTCGCCGCCGTCCTTTGAGGGCTCGGGCGGAAGGCTCCAGTCGATGAAGTCGTGGCGGAACATGAGCTTGTCGGCCTGGTGGTTGCAGACGTCGGCAATGTCGAAGTCGCCGGTCTCCTCCCCCATCACGCTGTACAGCACCACGTGCTCGATGACATCGCCCAGCTCCTTGCAAATCTCCTTGCGGTCGTCCTTCATCAGGGTGTCGCAAAGCTCGAAAACCTCCTCTATGGTGTTGGGCCTCAGGCTTTCGAAGGTCTGCTTGCGGTCCCACGGGCACTCTTTGCGCAGCCGCTCCTGCACGTCGAGCAGCCGCCCGAAAGCCTTAAGTTTTTCCTCTCTTGTGTGCATATCCAATCTTTTTGCTGCAAAGGTAGTGATTTTAGATTGAAAATTATTAATTTTGCAGCGTTTTAATATAGAAATCAGAAAGATAAAAAGAAAAAGATACATGGAATTAGCAAGTAAGTATGACCCGAAAGAGGTAGAGTCGAAATGGTATCAGTACTGGCTTGACAACAAGCTGTTCTCATCAAAGCCCGACGGGCGCGAGCCTTACACGATAGTAATCCCTCCGCCCAACGTGACCGGCGTTTTGCACATGGGACACATGCTCAACAACACCATTCAGGACATCCTGGTGCGCCGCGCACGCATGGAGGGCAAGAACGCCTGCTGGGTGCCGGGCACCGACCACGCCTCCATTGCCACCGAGGCAAAGGTGGTGGGCAAGCTTGCCAAGCAGGGCATAAAGAAGACCGACCTCACGCGTGAGCAGTTCCTGGAGCACGCATGGGACTGGACACGGGAGCACGGCGGCATCATCCTGAAGCAGCTGCGCAGGTTGGGATGCTCGTGCGACTGGGACCGCACCTCGTTCACCATGGACGAGACCCGCTCCAGAAGCGTCATCCACGTGTTCGCCGACCTGTATCGCAAGGGCCTCATCTACCGCGGCGTGCGCATGGTGAACTGGGACCCGCAGGCTCAGACAGCTCTTTCCGACGAGGAGGTCGTCTACAAAGACGAGCACTCAAAGCTTTACCATCTAAAGTATTACGTAGCCCCCGAAGACCAGGCAAAGGTTGAACGCAAGGACGAGGGCAACGTGATGCACAAAGACGCGAAGGGCTACTATGCCGTCGTTGCCACCACGCGTCCGGAGACAATCATGGGCGACACGGCTATGTGCATAAACCCCGAGGACGTGAAGAACACGTGGCTGAAAGGGCTGCACGTGATAGTGCCGCAGGTGGGACGCGAGATTCCCGTCATCGAGGACGGCTACGTGGACATACAGTTCGGCACGGGCTGCCTGAAGGTGACCCCTGCCCACGACGTGAACGACCACATGCTCGGACTGAAGCACCACTTGGAGACCATCGACATTTTCAACGACAACGGCACCATCTCCGAAGCCGCAGGCATGTACGTGGGCATGGACCGCATGGACGTTCGCAAGAAGATTGCCGAGGACTTGCAGGCAGAGGGACTGATGGAGAAGATAGAGGATTATGACAACAAGGTGGGCTTCTCCGAGCGCACCAACGTGCCAATAGAGCCGAAGCTCTCTACGCAGTGGTTCCTGAAGATGAAGCACTTCGCCGACCTGGCGCTCAACCCCGTGATGGACGACGAGATAGAGTTCTTCCCGAAGAAATACAAAAACACCTACAAGTACTGGCTGGAGAACATAAAGGACTGGTGCATAAGCCGCCAGCTGTGGTGGGGCCACCGCATTCCGGCCTATTACTACAAGACCACTGACGGCAAGAGAGACTTCGTGGTGGCAGAGACTGCCGGGGAGGCTCTGAAGCTCGCACAGGAGAAGAACCCGGCACTGGCCGCCGCCGACCTCGAACAGGAAAGCGACTGCCTCGACACGTGGTTCTCGTCGTGGCTGTGGCCGGTGTCGCTGTTCAACGGCATCCTCGACCCTGACAACGAGGAGATAAAATACTATTACCCCACTGCCGACCTGGTGACCGGCCCGGACATCATCTTCTTCTGGGTGGCACGCATGATCATGGCAGGCTACGAGTACCGCGGCAAAATGCCTTTCCGCCATGTCTACTTCACGGGCATCGTGCGCGACAAGCTCGGCAGGAAAATGTCCAAGAGCCTCGGCAACTCGCCCGACCCTATCGCCCTGATAGAAAAATACGGAGCCGACGGCGTGCGCATGGGCATGATGCTTTCAGCGCCTGCGGGCAACGACATTCTCTTCGACGAGACCCTCTGCGAGCAAGGCCGCAACTTCAACAACAAGATTTGGAACGCGTTCCGCCTGGTGAAGGGCTGGAAGGTTGCCGACACCGAGCAAACCGAGAGCAACAAGCAGGCCGTGGAGTGGTTCGAGGCTAAGCTGAAGGAAGCCAACGAGGTGATGGACACGCAGTTCAAGACCTACCGCATATCGGAGGCTCTGATGACCATCTACCGCCTGTTCTGGGACGAGTTCTCTGCCTGGTATCTGGAGATGGTGAAGCCTGCTTACGAGAACGGCGAGCAACAGCCCATAGACAAGGCTACGATGGACGCAACGCTGAGCTTCTTCGACACTCTGATGAAGATGCTGCATCCGTTCATGCCGTTCATAACCGAGGAACTGTGGCAGTACATCCGCGAGCGCAAGGACGGCGAAAGCATCATGGTGGCTCGGCTGAAGATAGACGCTCCTGCCGATGCCGACCGCAAGCTCTGCGCCGACATCGAGAACGTGAAACAGATTGTGGCAGGCGTGCGCGCCGTGCGCAACGACAAGAACATAGCCCCGAAGAACGCCCTCGAGCTGCAAGCCATCGGCGAGAACCACTATGAGGACTATGCCGACATCATATCGAAGATGGCAAACCTGAAGGCGTTCGGCACCGCCAAGGAGAAGGCAGCCGACGCTTCTGCCTTCATGGTGGGGACTGACGAGTTTGCCGTGCCCGTGGGCGACCTTATCGACGTGGACGCCGAGATAGAGAAGCAGGAGAAGGAGCTACAGCACCTCGAAGGATTCCTTGCAGGCGTGGAGAAGAAGCTTGGCAACGCCAACTTCGTGGCCCATGCCCCGGAGGCAGTGGTGGCAAAGGAGCGCAAGAAGAAAAGCGACGCCGAAGAAAAGATTGCCTCACTGAAGGAGAGCCTCAAGGCATTGAAGGAGAAGAAGTAAACAGGCTGAGCCTCACCGTCAATGCCTCTCCTAAGGAGAGGACAAAATAATAAAGCAAGCATCATTTTCCATGAATATAAAAAAGCTGATTGCCCGTTTTCCCATCCAAGCCTCCCTTAAGGAGGGGGCTTGGATGAGGCTTACGCTCTTGTTCGCCGCTTGTCTTACCTTTTTCTCCTGTACCACGGAGGAATCGGAAGATGTCAACGACATAAACAAGCAGACCGTAGTGGTCTTCATGCCGTGGTCGGGCTCAAGGTCCGGCGAGGGGCTCTACAGCTACTTCCGGCAAAACCTTGACAGCATAGAGAGCGCCATCAAGAAGACAAGCTCCATGAGCGGCAGAGTGGTGGTGTTCCTGAGCACGTCGGCAGACAGCTCGCGGCTGTATGAGATTACATACGAGAACAAGACCATTGACCACAAGATGATAAAGCGGTACGGCGGCAATCTCTACACCACGGCAGAGGGTATAGCGGAGATTCTGAACGACGTTCAAGGCTCGGCTTTTGCCCTGAACTACGCCATGATAATAGGCTGTCACGGTACAGGCTGGACTTTCAAGGAAGACTGGGAAAACTATCCTTACCGCTCCAAATGGCTTCCTTTCGCCACGCCACCTGCCACGGCGAAAGGCACAAACGGGAAAGGCGTGGCTTACCCGACGACGCGATTCTACGGAAGCGTGCAGGACGACGGCTACCAAACGAACATAACCACGCTGGCTGACGGAATAAGGGGCGCGGGGATGAAGATGCAATACATACTGTTCGACGATTGCTACATGGCGAACGTGGAGACCGCTTACGAGCTGAAAGACGTGACCAACCACCTCATAGCCTCCACCTCAGAGGTCTTGGCACTGGGAATGCCTTACCATACCATGTGGGCTTCGCTGGCCTCGGCAACACCTGCTTATGCCAATGCCGTGTCGGCGTTCTACGCTTTCTATTCCAAATACCAGTATCCCTACGGCACGCTTTCAGCCATCGACTGCCGCAAGCTTGACAGGCTGGCTGAGGAAATGAAAAAGATAAACGGCAGCAACACCTTCGACAGCAGTCTTACAGACAGCCTCCAGGTTCTCGACGGCTTCGACACGCCCATATTCTATGACCTGGGCGACTATGTGGCCCGCCTGTGCAAGAACACCGACGCTCTGAATGACTTCAACTCTCTGCTGGCGCAAGCCGTGAAGTCGTCGGCGCACACGGACAGCATCATCTCAAACCTTTATCCTCTTGGAGATGTCAAATTCATTGGGATAAAACGTTTTTCCGGCATGACAATATCAGACCCCAGCAGGAACAGCGTGGCTATGAAAGGGCGCGAAAAGACTGCCTGGTGGAAAGCAACACACTGACCGACGGGAAGCCAAACACTGAAAAAACAGTTGCCCCTAAGCGGTGGCAACTGTTTTTTCAGCCTTGTTCAAGCATTCATTACAAACACCTTTATAATACAGCTGCGTTTCGTCCACGAGGTTTCCGCCCACTTTAAACGGTTTCCTGTGAGCGGGCGCTTTCACGTCCATGAGGTCATGAACCCTGCCGCACTGCTTGCAGAAAAAATGCACATGCGGATGTATGTCGCCGTCGTAGCACACACGATGGTCGTCGATGGTTATCATCTGAGCCGCGTGATGGTCGGCAAAAAGGCGAAGCGTGTTGTAAACGGTGGTTCGGCTGAGGGTCCGTATCTGCGTGACTACGCCTTGGTAAACGTCTTCAACCGTGGGATGGGTGCAGTTGGAAAGCAGAAAGGACATTATAGCCACACGCTGCGCAGAAGGCCGCAACCCGTTATCTTCAAGCCGCTTGCGAGCCAGCTCCTGAGTGTTTGTCATCTTGTTGTTACTTGTTTTTGTATTTTCATCTGCAAAGGTAACGAAAAGAATAGTAACGACAAAATAAAATTGGAAAAATTACAACAGACGAGTGCAATTTCTCCAATTCTACGTTTTCATTGTCATGCCTGCCCCGGCTCTTATCCCAAGAGTTCCTCTACCAGTTCATCTGCCGTGACAAGCTTCTGCTCGCCCGTAGCCATGTTTTTCAAAGTGACCTTCCCTTGTGCAATCTCGTCGTCTCCGGCAAGAGCCACAAAGGCAATGTTCTTGGCGTTGGCATAGCTCATCTGCTTTTTCATCTTCGCCTTGTCGGGATAGATTTCCGTGCGGATGCCTGCCTTGCGCGCGGCAGCGGCAATCGGCATGCAGTAAGCCGTCTCCTTTTCGCCAAAGTTGATAAACAGCAGCTGCGTGGCGGTGACAGCCTCCTTCGGATAAAGGTCAAGCGCGTTAAGGACATCGTAAATGCGGTCGGCGCCGAAGCTGACGCCCACTCCCGAGAGCCCGGGCATGCCGAATATTCCCGTGAGATTATCATAGCGTCCGCCACCGGTGATGCTTCCCATAGGCGTGTCCAGAGCCTTCACCTCGAAGATTGCGCCTGTGTAATAGTTCAAGCCGCGGGCAAGAGTAAGGTCGAGCTCTATCTCGTTGTTCAAGCCAACGCCCTCCAGGTTGTCAAGTATGAACTTTGTTTCCTCAACGCCCTTCATGCCTGTCTCCGAATCCTTCAGCACGCCGGCAATGACGCTGAGCTTCTCGTCATTGGTACCTTGCAGCGTGATGATCGGCTGCAGCTTCTCGATGGCTTCTTCGGGCAGTCCGTCGCGGCGAAGCTCCTCGTTCACATTGTCAAGCCCAATCTTGTCGAGCTTGTCTATAGCCACGGTGATGTCCACAATCTTGTCGGCCTCGCCTATCATCTCTGCAATGCCCGAAAGAATCTTGCGGTTGTTGATCTTTATGCAGACGCGCACGCCGAACTTGGTGAAGACCGTGTCCACAATCTGCATGAGCTCCACCTCGTTGAGCAGCGAGTTTGAGCCAACCACGTCGGCGTCACACTGATAGAACTCGCGGTAGCGTCCCTTCTGCGGACGGTCGGCGCGCCAAACGGGCTGTATCTGATAACGCTTGAAGGGCAGTTGCAGCTCGTCACGGTGCATGACGACGTAGCGCGCGAACGGCACGGTGAGGTCATAGCGCAATCCCTTTTCGCAAAGCTTGGTTTGAAGCTTCAGCGTGTCGCGCCCTTGCAGCTCGTCATCGCCGACACCCTTGAGGTAATCGCCCGAATTGAGGATTTTGAACAAGAGCTTGTCGCCCTCGTCGCCATATTTGCCAAGAAGCGTGTGGAGCGTCTCCATAGCCGGCGTCTCAATCTGCTGGAAACCATAAAGGGCATAAACGTCCTTTATGGTATTGAAAATATAGTTTCTCTTTGCCATCTCCTCGGGCCCGAAATCGCGTGTGCCCTTGGGGATGGATGGTTTGTTGTTGCTCATTTACTTATAATACTATTGTCTGTTCACGGTCCGGGCCAATCGAAATTATGCCGATGCGGGTCTCAAGCTCGTCTTCAAGGAAACTGATGTAGTCCTTGAATTCCTGCGGGAACTGGTCGGGGGAAGTGAAGCCCGTCATGTCAGTCTTCCAGCCCTTTATCTCTTTGTACACCGGCTCGACGTTGTCAATCTCATAGGGGAAGTCGCGTGTGACGGTGCCGTCGGGCAGCTTATAGGCAACGCAAGCCTTGATGGTGTCGAAGCCGTCGAGCACGTCGCTTTTCATCATGATGAGCTCAGTAACGCCGTTGACCATGATGCTGTAGCGCAGCTGCACGAGGTCAATCCAGCCGCAACGGCGCTCGCGTCCCGTCACTGCGCCATACTCATGGCCGAGGTCACGAAGGGTCTTGCCGTCCTCGTCGAACAGTTCCGTCGGGAACGGCCCTGCGCCGACGCGCGTGCAGTATGCTTTCATGATGCCGTAGACATTGCCGATCTTGTTAGGGCCGATGCCAAGGCCTGTGCATGCTCCTGCACAGACGGTGTTGCTCGAGGTGACAAACGGATAGCTGCCGAAGTCTACGTCAAGCATCGTGCCCTGCGCGCCTTCGCACAGGATGCTCCTGCCATCGCGAAGGTGCCTGTTGATTTCTATCTCGCTGTCTACGATAGGGAACCTGCGCAGGTAGTCCACGCCTTCCATCCACTTCTTCTCAGTTTCTTCAAAGCCCGTGAAATCAGTCCAGCCAAGAGCCTTGAGCGTAGCCAGATGCTGCTGCTTGTGGGCTTCGTACTTAGCCTCGAAACCGTCGAGAATGTCGCCGACGCGCAACCCGTTGCGGCTCACCTTGTCGGTATAGGTAGGGCCAATGCCCTTGCCGGTTGTGCCGACTTTGTTTTTTCCTTTCGCAGCCTCTATAGCACGGTCAAGGATGCGGTGCGTGGGCATTATGAGGTGGGCTTTCTTGGATATATGCAGGCGCGTGTGCAGCTCATGGCCGCTTTTCTCCAAATCCTTCGCCTCGTCCATAAAGAGGTCGGGAGCAAGCACTACGCCATTGCCGACAATGTTTACTTTCCCACCCTGGAAAATGCCGGAAGGGATACTGCGAAGAACGTATTTCTGCCCTTCAAACTCAAGGGTATGACCTGCATTGGGGCCTCCCTGGAAGCGCGCCACAACGTCATAATTAGGCGTAAGGACATCCACGACCTTACCTTTTCCTTCGTCGCCCCACTGCAAGCCGAGCAGGACATCTACTTTACCGTTTGCCATAACAAATAAAAAAACAGCCTCACCCCCTTAACCCCTTCTCCCAAGGAGAGGGAGACGGGATATGTTCATGGGGAATACCGGCTTTATTTTAAACTATAATTATTATCTATTCAAATGAGGTGGCGAGGCTGCTAATACACTCTCTGCCCGAATATGGCGGTGCCGACGCGCACCATCGTGGAATGGCACCCAACGGCAATCCTGTAATCGTGGCTCATGCCCCACGACCGCTCCTTGAAGTAAGGCGCGCCGGCAAAGTAGTCTTGCTTCACCTCGTTGAAGAAATCCCACGCCGCGGTCATCTCCGATCGTATCTGCGCCTCGTCGGGAACATTGCTTGCCATCATCATCAAGCCGCAGATGCGGACGTGGCTCAAGCTCCGCCACTCGCCCTCTTTCAGCATCTCACGGCAGGCGTCGGGCGTAAAGCCGTATTTTGTTTCCTCCTCGGCTATATGCAGCTCTAAAAGGATGTCGATGACTCGGCCGTTCTTCGCCGCCTGCTTGTCTATCTCCTTCATGAGCTTCATGGTGTCCACCGCCTCTATCATGCTGATATAAGGGGCTATATACTTCACCTTGTTGGTTTGCAGGTGGCCTATGAAGTGCCATTCGATGTCTTTCGGCAAGGTCTCGGCTTTCTTTTTAAGCTCCTGCTCGTGGCTTTCGCCAAAGACGCGCTGGCCGGCATCGTAAGCCGCCCGGACACTTTCGTAGGGATGAAACTTGCTGATGGCGACAAGCCTCACGCCCCCGGGCAAGTTGCCAAGCACCGTTTTCAAGTTTTTAGCGACATCCACCTCCATCTTTACATCTCCTCCGCTTTCTTTTCTCCGCGCATGTATTCAGGCACATCGTCTTCGGCCTTCTGCTTGTGCTTGTCGGGATTGGAGTCGTGTTCGAACACGTCCATTATCTGCGTTTCGGCGATGCTCGATATTACATAGTCAATCATGGTTCCGCCCATGACCTCCTCCACATGCTTCACGGCAGAGGGCAGCGTGGCGGCCTGCACGAGGTAAGTGACCGTGGAGCGCTTCTCCTTTTCCGTTTTCTCGTCGATGGTTATGAATTGCAGCTTTGCTTTGTACCACTTGTCGTCATTGTCCCTGTCGGAAAAGAATATCTCGTGGTAAGCCGCCGGCTTTATGTCCGTAATTTTGTAGTCGCCCGAGATGTAAACCTTCATTTCCTCAAGGATGGCTCCTTCGGCCTCGGTAAAGCTGAGCGCGTCTACTACGTATTGCTCGGTGACGTTTTTCTGCGAGCCGTCCTCCTGCGTCTTCGCGTAGCGTATCTTTGTCTCAAACCAATCTGATGTGCGTGATCTCATATGTCAAATATCGTTTTAATTTCTTTTCACTATAGTCACCCCCCTGAACAGGTTGTCCAGCGCCGCATAGGTGTAAGCGGCTCGGTCGTGGATGGTGAGGTCGTGTCCCATGCGGTTGCGCAGGTCAACAAGCTTCGACACGGCGCTCTGATAGTTGTCGGCATTGATGCGGAGGCTCATCTTCTCGGCCATAGCCACGTCGAAGCCGAAATAGCGCGTGAGCATGTCGGCAAACTGCTGTCGCTGCATGTCCGTTATCCTTTGCAGGTTGCTGTTTATCTGGTTCTTCGGCTTGAAGATATGAAACACCAGCTCGTCGGGCTCGCCGCCCCGCTGCCCGTGGTCATAACGCTTTTCATAGTCGAAATAGCAGTCGCAGAAGCCGTTTTCCGAGAGCGTTTGCAGTTCTTCCTTCGCCGGCTCGAGCACACGGCGGCAGAAGTCGCTGAACTTGCTGTAGCGGTTTTCCAGGCGGAGCATCTTGCGGAACTCGAGCGTCTTGATGACCGTCACGCCCTTGTTGAGCCAGCTCTCTATGAACATGTAGACGCGCTGCGTGTACCTGTTGCGGCAGGCGAAGACGATCTGCTTGCCTAGGCGATGGTAGCCAAGGTCGAGGGACACGAGGCGCTGCGCCACCTGCCTGTCTATCTTCAGGATAGCGTATTTCTCGTATATGCGCTCGTCCTCGCCTGGTATGTAGACGTCGCAAAGGTTCGTCACCTTGAGGTAGCTGCGCCCGTCGGAGGTCTTGTAAGGTATCTCCACCGGAACCGACGCCAGCAGCTTCAGGCTTTCCCTGAGCTGCGGATAGTGATTGGGGTCTACGCCAAGGGTCTTGAAATAGGCTTTCACCTCCAGCCGCCCGTCGTCGTCAAGCTCGGCGGGGGTGAAAATCGTCGGCTCCATCCTGCTCTTGTTCAGTATCTCGTGAAGCTTGCGCTGCATGTTCTCGACGATGCTCACCAGGATGCGTATCTGTATGAGTGAGTAGTCGTGCCGCATCATCGTCACGGCAATGGGCTGCAACAGCCATGTCTCATTCTCTATGGGAATGAGGTCGGAAGGAATGTTGCGCTTTACGTCGCGCTTCTTCCCTTTCCCGAACTCGCGCCTGCGCGCGGTCTTGCGCACGGCGGCGGTTTTGCCGGCAGTGGTCGTCGTTTCATTTTTCATCGGCGTACAAAGATAATGATATTTTCCCAACCGACCAAGCAATTTGATGTTTTTCAGCCTCGGCCATGCAAATTTCAATCCCAAAAACCGTCGCCGAAATCGAGCCTGCCTTGCACCCAGCGCGGCTTCTCCGCCTCCGCGGCAGGAGGATTGCTCACCGAAACGCCTACCAGCCTCACCGGACGGGCGGCAGAGAACTCTATCTTCTTAAGCAGCTGTTTAGCCAGCGGCAGTATGTCGTCCTTGCCGGCGAGCGCCTTGCCCGAAGTGAGGCTGCGGCTTACGGTCTTGAAGTCGGCGTACTTTATCTTCAGCGTGAGCGTCTTGCCCTCGAAGTTGCTTTTCCTAATCCGCCTTTCCAGTTCGAGCACTATGTGGTAAAGCGCAATGATCAGCTGCGACTGCATGGTCATGTCTTCCTCCATGGTCTGCTCGCAGCCCACCGACTTCCTTTCCCACGACACCTCCACCGGGCGGTCGTCCATGCCCCTCGCAAAGTGATAAAACGTCTCCCCCGTCTTCCCGAACACCTCTTTGAGATGTCGCAGCGACACCTTGCGCAGGTCGGCTCCGGTGTAGACGCCTATCTTGTGCATGGTTTCCTTGGTCTTAGGGCCCACGCCCCAGATTTTCTCCACGGGCAGGCCGGCTATGAAGTCGGGAGCCTGCTCTGGGCTTACGGCGAACTGTCCGTCGGGCTTGCGGTAGTCGCTGGCTATCTTGGCGAGGAACTTGTTATAGGATATTCCTGCCGAAGCCGTAAGGCGGAGCTCGCTCCTTATGCGCGAGCGTATCTCCTCGGCTATTGCCTCTGCCGAGGAGATGCCTTTCTTGTTGGCGGTGACGTCGAGGAAAGCCTCGTCTATCGACACTGGCTCTATCTTGTCGGTATAGTCCTGGAAGATGGCGTGCACCTGCGCCGACACCTCGCTGTAGCGGCGGCGGTCGCCCGGCACGACGATGAGCTGCGGGCAATAGCGTTTCGCCGTAGCCACAGCCATAGCCGAGCGGACTCCGAACCTGCGCGCCTCGTAGCTCGCCGTGGACACCACTCCCCTCGGCCCGTCATGGCCCACGGCTACAGGCTTGCCCCTCAGTTCGGGATGGTCGCGCTGCTCCACCGCGGCGAAGAACGCGTCCATGTCTACATGTATGATTTTTCTGTTTTCAGACATCAGGGCCGCCCCGCGCTACCGTCAAGAACGTCGTCGGCTTCCTCCATCTCGTCATCGTCAAACCATTTGGCAAGCTTGGCGCGGGCCTTCGCCTTCACGTCCGCGGGCACTTCCGTCCACACCTTGCCGAGCACATACACGAGCACGGCGAGGTCGTCGCCCAGCCCGGCTATGGGTATGGTGTCAGGTATTACGTCCAGGGGGCTGATGAGATAGCCCAGGGCGCCGACGATGACCGCCTTGTCCTTGAGCGACACCCTGTCGCTCTGCAAGATGTAGTATAAAATGAGGGCCACGTAGACGAGCTTCGCGCCTGCACGCTTGGCGATGCGCGAAATCTTGTCGACAAATCCGTCTGAAGTGTAGCTGTCCTCATACTTCATGAAATCGGGTAACTTCTGGTTTTCCATATTGTTGTTAGTAGGATTCTTTATCTTTATGCCAGTCTGTTGTCTTTCATGTATTGCTCCACCCTGTCGGCATACGCGGCAAGGCGTGCGTTGGCTGCCCTCAGCCGCCTCAGCCGCCACTTGACCGACAGCGCGGACATGCCCTTGAGCAGCAACGCCAAGACCAGTCCGGCGGCTATCCCCACGTAAAGCGACCACTTGCCCCACGGCAGCATGCTCTCGGGGAAGGCACTCAGCACTATGACGGGAACTATAGCCACCATGCCATACTTGGTGAGCTGTGCTTTCTGCGAGCCCGGGCTGTCCAAGATGCGCTGGTACTCATACAGATAGTCTTCCAACTCCTTTTTCTCCACGCCAGCCTCCCCGAGCCGTGGGAATCCCGCCTCGTCGGCATGACGCACGATGCCGCGCACGATGAGGTGCTCGTAGTCGTTCAGGATGGCGTAGCCTGCCCCGCCAAGCCTAAGCCTCTCCCCCCGCCCCTCTCCAAAAGGGTGGGGTTGCCGGTTGCCGGAAAACGTATCGTTTATATCATTCATTGACTCGCTATCTTATTTATGGTTATCCGCAAATGCCCGTCCGAGCCCGCAAGGCTCACAGCCTGCCCCCATCCTTTTCGGGCTCCTTGGCGAGGTCGTCATCCTCCCCATTGCGCCACCCTCCCTTCCGGGGAGGGGCCGGGGGGGGGGAGGCGTTGAAGCCCGGCGGGGTCTCATTTTTTTAAAAAAAAGGCAGGTCAGTGCCCTGATAAGCCGGGTTCTGTATCCCTCCTTTTGACGGGAAGGAGCCTTGTCATTTATCTACACCGCAAGTCACCCTGCGGCTCCAGCGTTCCACCCTCCATCGTTGTCCTCTAAGGGACATCGGGCAGGCAACCCTGGCATGACGATGGTTTACATGAACTTGCAGCCTCCAGACGGTACGGCACGGCGATCACCCGCCGCCCGGTGGTCTCTTACACCACCTTCTCACCCTTGCCCCGGCGGACACGCCGACGCCCTCGGGCGCCGACAGTTTCCGCCGCGGCGGTTGTTTTCTTCTACCTACACCTGCTGTCACCAACAGCTTCCATTTTCAGAAGTGGAGCGCCTTGTGCTGCCCGGACTTTCCTCCCGCACCCTCCGCGGATGCCGGCGACAGGCCGGGGCACTGACCTGCATAGGTTGCAAAAGTAATAAAATATTTTGGAAACAAGAACATTATGATTAAGTTTTTGCAAGTTTTTTAATGATGAAAGAAATGACCCGCCACTATTTCATCCTACAAGGACCCGCAAGGCCCTTTTAAAACAACGGGCAGCTTCCCGTGGCTGACGAAGCCTCCCCACCCTGCCCCAACGCCTCTCCCCCAGCCCCTCCCCAAAAGGTAGGGGGAGGCGGAAAGGGAGGGGACGGAAAGGAAGGGGACGGAAAGGAGGATGGCGGAAAGGAGGATGGCGGAAAAGGGAGGGGGCTTTTGGGGTGAGAGGCTTTGGGCTGGGGGGTGGGGTCTTACGGGGTTTTGCCGTCTTTGCCCACGGCGCGTTGTCCGAACACCGTGCGGCCTGTTTTTTCGGGCATTATTAAATGAATGTAAAATACCGTCCGCGACGGCTTAAGAGCCGTTAAGTGTTAAAATTGAAATGTTAAATACGAATAAACCTAAGTGACAAAATGTCCCGATTACGATTTTTGCTCCTATATTTGCAAGCAGAAAGAGCGACAAACGACAACGCAGACAGAAGAACAAGGAAACATAAACATTTAAAGCAAATAAGCATGAAAAAGATTTCAAACTATGCCGTTGCGGCAGTGTGCATACTTTCGGTCACATTCTCCGCCGGCGCATTCTACAGGGCAAACGCCTCCACCTCCACCGAGGCCGTGGAGCAGGCAGGGCAGCCGGTCGACCTTACATACGCATCGAAGAAAGCCCTGCCGGCAGTGGTAAGCGTGAAGACCGTGCAAAACTCGAAGACGCAGACCGTGGAGGTGCAGAGCGACCCGTTCAGCGACTTCTTCTCCGACCCGTTCGGCTTCTTCGGCAACCCAGGGCAGGGCAACGGCGGCAGGCAGAGACGGCAGGTGCAGACCCCGAAGAAGGAGGGCCAGGGCTCCGGAGTCATCATCAGCGGCGACGGCTACATCGTGACCAACAACCACGTCGTCAGCGGCGCTGACGAACTGACAGTCACCCTCGAGGACAACCGCGAGTTCAACGCCAAGATAATAGGCACGGACCCGAGCACCGACCTCGCCCTCATAAAGATTGACGGCAAGAGCCTGCCCACCCTGCCCATAGGCGACAGCGACAGGCTGCAAGTGGGCGAATGGGTGATAGCCGTGGGCAATCCCTTCGGCCTGAGCAACACCGTCACGGCGGGCATCGTCTCAGCCAAGGCGCGCTCCATAGGAGCCAACGGCGTGGAGAGCTTCATACAGACCGACGCCGCCATCAACCGCGGCAACTCGGGCGGCGCGCTGGTCAACACGCGCGGCGAGCTCGTCGGCATCAACGCCATGCTCTACTCCGAGACTGGCTCCTACAGCGGCTACGGCTTCGCCATACCCACGGCCATCATGAACAAGGTCGTGGACGACCTCAAGCAGTACGGCACCGTGCAGCGCGCATACCTCGGCATACGCGGCGGCGACCTGCACAACCAGATTGACAACCTCAAGAGCCAGGGCAAGGACGTGCCCGACTACGGCACCAACACAGGCGTGTACGTGGCAAAGGTCGAGGACAACGGAGCAGGGGCGGCCGCCGCGCTGAAAGAGGGCGACGTCATCATAGAAATTGACGGCAAGAAGGTCGAGAAGATGGCCGAGCTGCAGCAGATCATCAACAACAAGCGACCGGGCGACAAGGCCACCATCACATGGCTGCGCGAGAAGAAGAAGATGTCGAAGACCGTCACCCTGAAGAACCAGCAGGGCACCACGCGAGTGGTCAAGACAGCCGACATGGCAGTGCTCGGAGCCAACGTCATGCCCGTGGACAACGACCTCAAGAAGCAGCTCGGCATCAGCTACGGCCTGCAGGTGAAGAACGTCAAGGACGGAGCCTTCAAGAAGGGCGGCATAAGCGACGGCTTCATCATCCTCACCGCCAACGACAAGCCCATGAAGGAAATCGCCGACCTGCAGAACGCCGTCAAGGAAGCGTCGCTGAGCAAGACCCCGGTGCTGTTCATCACAGGCACGTGGCCCTCGGGCAAGACCGACTACAAGGCGATAAAGGTGGGCGAGGACTAAGCGTCCGCCACCACCCACGCACCCCGGCGCGGCGGCAGCCGCCCCACTCCCCCGTCCGCGCCCCTCCCCCCGCAAGGCGTGCCCGGAAAGCTGTCACGACGGCTCTCCGGGCACGCTTTTTTTGCCCCATTGTAAAAGAAAACCTTTCAGCCCCCTGCCCCAGCCGCCCGTCAGAGGCGGACACCCTGCCGCCGAAACACGGCAACGGCGGCGAACACCCGGCAAGCCGCCGCAGGCCCTGCCGTATGCGCGCGTTCTTCTCATTGCCCGCCGTCGGGAACACAAGGCGCGCCGCCCTCACGAGCCGCACGCCTCATAGAATGGAATACAATAATTCC